>NZ_JBTLWN010000002.1:0-670341 GCF_054483635.1 Pseudomonas cistanchae
CATACCGAACTCAGTAGTGAAACGATGCATCGCCGATGGTAGTGTGGGGTTTCCCCATGTGAGAGTAGGTCATCGTCAAGCTTCTAACACCAAACCCCCCATCTGCTTACGCAGATGGGGGGTTTGTCTTTGGGCTGCGAAAAAATGCCGCAATAGATTCGACTACACTTAGCTATTTCCGAGGCGTTAAAAAGCCACCCTTGGGTGGCTATTGTTTTGCTGTGCCATCAGTCGCCGCGGTATTCGCATCCACTGGTGCATGTCTCATGTATTCGGATGCGTGAAAGCTCTGGGAGCAGAGGCTTGAGCTCCTGCCATATCCACTTTGCAAGCACCTCACTGGTCGGGTTTTCCAGGCCGGGAATGTCGTTCAGATAGTTGTGATCCAACTGCTCGTAAAGCGGTTTGAAGATTGCTTTAATCTCTGAAAAGTCGCGAATCCAACCCGTGTAGGGATCAACTTCACCTTCGATATACACCGCAACGCGGAACGAATGACCATGCAGGCGCCCACATTTGTGGCCTGCGGGGACATGAGGAAGGCGATGAGCTGCCTCGAAAATAAACTCTTTGAACAGTTCCACAATGGTCTCTCTGCAAATACGCCTCTCACTAGAGGCAGCTCGATAGACCGCAATATTACCAGCTAGGGCGCTGCTTTAACCAATGGATGGGCTTACCGCGGTCAGTCAGATGCGCCTTGGCTGTTTCTGTCGAGCCGATAGGCACTCACTGCTTCATAAACAGCCTTCCTTAAGCGATTTATACCGCCAATTGGTCGGTGTTCTGGTAACGAGTGCCAAGGGTTGAAGGAGAGGTTGTCGCAGAAGAGATTTTGCTCGCGACTGTCGAAGTCTTGGCCTGGGAGTCGAATGTCGGCGACTGTCTGGTAATCGGAAATCGATTCCTCCCATTCAACGCTTGGGTCTTCGATAGGCATGTAATGAGCGGCGTTTTGCCGCTGCACTTGCAGAGCAAAACAGGCCGGCATCCGATCAAGAGAGAGTTGCTGATACAGCGAATTGCGCAAGAAATTGGGTAGATCCCGGTTTTGTTCTGCCAGCTCGTAGCGTGGGCAGTTTTCCGGAGTCGGGATGACTCGATACTTGATATTAAGAGGACCGAGTTTAAAGGGTGCGATGGAATTGTAGGTTGTCAGAACAGGGCTTTCAGGTGCGGGTGACAGGGTTTTCAACGCAATGATCAAGTGGCGAATTTCCCAGCTACGCGGGTCCCAGCTAGGCAAAAAGGCGAGAATCTTCTTGCCTTCCGCTTGAGCAGCAAAGTTGCTCTTGTACTCCGCGACATCGCGAACGAAGAATGTCGGGTGATTGAACATGACAAAGTCTTGTTCAGTAGCATGGCGAGCGCTTTGAGTGAGTTTTAAAGCAGGCACATCCAGCAGCTTGATAGCCATGCCCCGAGCATCTCGCGCGCGATCAAATTGCGGGTACGCATTGCCATTGGACAAGCGGACCCAGGCTTGCCAGGTTTTGCCGGGTTCGCTGAAAACACCATGTCGTAACGCATTGTCTATGTCAGCGCTAACGGTTACCTGCGCCTTTACGCAACCATGCGCCTTGGCGTGGGCATCGCGTAGTACCCGGGTGTTATCGCGGTGTTGTTCCACGACGCGAATGGCGTCTTCGATGATGCTTTGTGTAAGCGCAGGCTCTTCCGGTGGAATCTGTTCCTCGCTTGAAACAGGCCCGGAGAACTTCCAGGCGTAGTAGGCTGCCCCGATGGCCCACCCTGCTAAGGCGATAAAAAGAAGCACCAGTAATAATTTGCCGAGCAAGCGGCCGAACGAGAGCCAGAGCTTTTTGATCATGTCGAGCAATCCTTGTGGTTGTCCGTTACGCCAACTGTTGAGTTGCGCTACTGACACGCTGGGCCTGGAGACCAGGCTTTCCCTTCGATATTTGCCAATTGCGCTTCTAGCTTGGCATCGCCCAATACTTTCAGATACTCCACCAGCGCCCAGCGCTCATGGGGCTGTAGCGCCCTGCCAATAACGCCATCCTGGCGACAACCTGCACGAAACTCATGGCCGCGATTGCTGTTACCGGTAATCGAGGTGTCGAATAAGAAGGCACCTTTAAAAGGTCCGGTATCGAAGCCGACTTGGCGGGGGTTGAATTCAAAATTGCCAACCCAGAATTGCGACTGTCGCTCGGAAACAGGGGAGAGCAACTGAAACAAGGTAGGGACCGAGCCATTGTGCAGAAATGGTGGAGTGGCCCAGATACCGTCCAACGGGCGAGCTTTGTATCCGCGCTTTTCCTGTACGCCGATGGGCAGGCCGAAGCCGTCCATGCGCGCGCGTTCATTAGCTTGAATACCGGCATCCCGATAGGCACGGTTTTCAACATAGGCAGTGATGTAAGCCAAGCCCTTCGCGCTCGAAACATTTCGCAGATCGACATCATCCAACGTCGACCCGAACAAACGTACATCCAGATTGCTCAGTTCACTTTTGCTCCAGCCGAGTCGGCTGATGTCGAAGCGATGATCGGCGATATTGTCTGCGGTGGTTGAATCCGTGCCCACGATAGTGGTCGGTACAACGCGCATCTGCCACTCGGGATCGCGCTGCGGGGCGTAGCGCTTATCGAGAGGCTTCGGGTTCGGCGCATGGCAATAGGCGCAGTTTTCATTGAATAACGCTCGACCCTGGCTGGCCAGTTCAATATCGACCTTGCCAAAAACCGCCTCCGGCCAACTCGGCGGTTTGAGCTGCTTAAGCGTTTCTTCCAGCGTGTACAAATCCCGCAGGCGTACGCTGGAGACGTAACGGTCCGCTTCGGCGACAGGTTTCCCATCGGCAGTGAGCAGGTGGACAGTCGCGCCAACCCCGAGCGCTTCGCCAACATTGCGTGCCATGGGCTGCATGGCCGATCCATTCCACTGGACCCAGTCAAATTTCCAGATGTCCCAGATCTGCGGGTAACTCACCGGCGCATTGGCGACGCGGTAGTTGCTTTGATCTATTGCATCGCCAAACACCGTATTGGCGATGCGACCAAAGGCATCGGTGCGGCCAAAGCCTTCTTCGGTAGGGTACAGCCCGCGATGCCAATCGTTGAATGCGGTACCCAGCATACGATCCAGCACCACCTTGAAGTCGCGTCTGAGCTGGGCGTGGCCTATCTCGTACTGATCACCCAACACCGCTTTGGCGAAGCGTTTGAACTTGAACGGGTTGTAGTACGTGAATGCCATGCTCATGCCGAGTGCCTGGCCGAAACTGCCGCCTTTCAAGGTCGGCACGGTGGACGCCAGGGAATGCAGCGCTGCACCGCCATCAATGCGTACTGCTTGACCTTGATAGCGCAACTGTCCTGTATGACAGGCCGCGCAGCTTATGTCGAGGTACTCGATGCCGCTCTCGTTGTCTGCGTGACGGGTGAAGCCGACAGGCAGATTGGCAGGGTTGAGCGCGGACGCCTGTTGTTGTGGATCAACGAGAAAGCCGAAACGGGCCAGGTACGCAGGGTCGGCAAATTTATCTGCACTCATCGGCATTTCAAGAGCTGCGAACCACTCATAGTGCAACCCTTTAACCTGAGTTCCTTGGGGGGTGTAGTAAAACGTTTCGCGCGCCTCAGAGCTCCATTGATCCAGGTAATGGAGTTTTTCCGGTTGTTGGTAAGTGGGCAGGTTGGGGTTGGCCACGAAGTACAAGGCAACACCAAGAGCTGCAACCACGAGGAATATGAGCCCATAAAGGGCCGAGCGAAGCACGCGCATATAAACATCCTTGTAGCTTTTTATTGTTGGTCTTTATGCCAATAGAAGCGCGCAATGGCAAGCTGCCATTATTTGGCGGCGGTGGCCTTTGATTGAACCCGCTTGGCTTTCATCGACGCTTAATCAGCCCCTGAACCACGCATATCCACTCAGCAGTTAAGGCTGTCTGCCTGGCGGTACAGCATGAGCAGTTTATGGGTGATGCTTTGCTGAATATCGTCGCGCTCGAAGCTGGAAAGTCGTGTAAGGGCACTGACCTGCAGGCGGTGAAGGTGGATATAAGGCATCTGTTGATCGAACTCGCGCAAATCGCCCTTCATCATGATGGGCAGAAAGACATCTCCGGCCTTTTTCTGATTGCTGATGATCTGTGCAAGCGCAGCTTTGAACGGCATGGTCTTGGGGGCGGGGCCGCCACCTTTTATGTGGGTGGTCAGCAACAGGCCCGGTTTACCCAGCACCGCGCCGGGCAATACGCACAGTCCGGTTTTGCGCACAGCGTGCATTTCTATGCCATGCAGGGTGTCGTGGAAGGCATAGGGGTTGGGCAACACCACCATCTTGCGGCCCATATCGCTTGGGAAGTGCAAGTTGTAGTTGGTGTAGAGCTGCCGCACCGACTCCGAATATACGCAGAGGCGATTTTCGAACAGCTTGATAAAGCGCTCGGCGAGTTCGCGTCGAGCGATGTTGTCCATGTCCCAAATAAGATCCTGGTTTTGCGGCTTACTGAGGTCAACTTCTTGATGTTCCATGCTGCAGGCTTTTCCCTAGACGCGAAATTGACCGAGTAGCTTGTTGAGTTGCTCAGCCAGTTGCCCCAACCGCTGGCCGGCCGTGCTGGATTGTTCGGCAGCCATGGCATTGTTATGGGCCAGGCCGGCCGCCTGGGTAACATTCTGGTTGATATCTTCGACCACGTGGGACTGCTCCAGAGTGGCACTGGCGATGGAAGCATTCAAGCCAGTCAGGTTGCGCAGCGACTGGGTGATCTGGCTGAGGCTTTGCCCGGCCTGGCTGGCCTGCTCGATGGTCAGTTGTGAAGCACGGCTGCTTTCATTGATGACTTTCACCGCTGCCTCCGAGTTGCCCTGCAGGCGCTCGATCATGCCATGGATTTCTGCCGTGGATTGCTGCGTGCGCTGGGCCAGCAAACGAACCTCATCGGCCACCACTGCAAAGCCTCGCCCTTGGTCGCCCGCGCGGGCGGCCTCGATGGCGGCATTGAGGGCAAGCAGGTTGGTTTGTTCGGCAATCGAGCGAATCACCTCGAGGACGCTACCGATTTGCGTGCTTTCCTGGGCCAGGGTCTGGATTACCTCAACCGCCTGATCGATGGTGCCGGACAACTGAGTGATCTGCCGCAGGCTGGCGTCAATGTTCTGCTGGCCCTGGGCCGCTTGCTCTTCAGCGGTGCGCACCTCGGTCGATGCGTGCTCGGCGTTCTTCGCCACGTCTTGCACGCCGTAGGTCACCTGGTTGACGGCAGTAGCGACCAATTCCATCTGCTGGGATTGTTGTTGGCTGTGTTGCCGGGCCTCGTCTGCAACGGTGCCCAGTCCCCGTGCCGCCTGATCCAGCGCACCGGCGGATTCCAGCGACTGGCGAATGACGTATCGCAGCTTCTCGGTAAAGGCATTGAAATGGCCCGCAAGAGCAGTCAGCTCGTCGCGTCCTGCGCTGTCCAGGCGACGGGTGAGGTCGCCTTCGCCGCTGGCGATACTGGCCATGGCGTCGACGGCTTCTTGAAGGGGGCGAGCAATGCTGCGGGCGATCAGCGTTACTAGCACGCCCATTAGCAATGCGATCGCGAAGCCGATGCCAAGCGCACGCAGCGCCTGCGCCTTGAACTCGACGTCTACGTTATCAGTGTAAACGCCGGAGCCAACGATCCAGCCCCATGGCTGGAACAGCTCGACATAGGAAATTTTTGGCACCGGTTCGCTGGAGCCCGGTTTTGGCCAGCGATAATCAACCTGCCCAGCGCCTTTTGCTTTGGCGATCTGCACCATGTCGTTGAACAGCGCCTTGCCGTCCGGGTCCTTGAAGCCGGAGAGGTTCTGCCCATCGAGCTTGGGATTGGTCGGGTGCATGATCATCGTGGGCGTCAGGTCGTTGATCCAGAAGTATTCCTGGCCGGCGTAACGCAGCCCCCGGATGGCATCTTTCGCCTGCTTCTGCGCGTCGTCACGGCTTAGGATGCCCGCCGTTTCAAGGCTGTGGTAGTGCTTGAGAATGCCAGCTGCGCTTTGCACGACATGCTGGGTCTTTTCCGCTTTGGCTGCGAACAGATCGCCATGGATTTGCTGCAGCATCAGCGCACCAAGACTGAACAGCATGACAATGGCGACGACCAGAATGAGCAACAGGCGGCGACTGATAGCGAGGTTGCGAAGGCTGTTCATAGGGGCGATTCCCAGTTTTTATTGTTCGGGGGCAAGCTATTTGTAGATCAAGCGGCGCCAGGATCGGCCCTTGGTGAACGCCTGTGTTCGACTACCGACGGCATGAATGACGCGGTTACGCCGAAAGAGCCTAGTTCTCTGATAGCATTTCGGCCCGAAGTCGGCAAACCTGAGCGCTATTCGACATTGCCGTCGATTTGCTCCTTGGTATTAGCTGAAAGAAAAATGCGGTACGTCGCCGCGCAGTCGTTAGATTTTCCGTGCGGTGATGCTGCGCGTAGAGGAGTTTTGATGGATTTGTGGGCGGCCATGCAGGCCTTTATTTTGGGCGTGGTGGAGGGCATCACCGAGTTTCTGCCGATTTCGAGCACCGGACACCAGATTATCGTCGCGGACCTCATCGGCTTCGGCGGCGAGCGGGCGATGGCGTTCAATATCATCATCCAGCTCGGAGCGATTCTTGCGGTGGTCTGGGAGTACCGGCGCAAAATTCTGGAAATCGTGATTGGCCTGCCGAAAGAGCGGCAGGCGCAGCATTTCACCCGCAATCTGTTGATCGCCTTTTTCCCCGCCGTGATCCTTGGTGTCGCATTCGCCGACCTGATTCACGCGTACCTGTTCAACGCCGTCACGGTTGCGACCGCGCTCGTGGTCGGTGGCGTCATCATGCTGTGGGCCGAGCGACGGACCCACCTCGTGAAGGTTGAGACGGTCGACGATATGCATTGGAGCGACGCCCTCAAGATCGGCTGCGCACAATGCCTGGCGATGATTCCCGGAACCTCGCGTTCTGGCGCGACCATCATCGGCGGCTTGTTGTTCGGGCTGTCGCGCAAGGCCGCCACCGAGTTTTCGTTTTTCCTGGCGATGCCGACCATGGTCGGTGCAGCGGTGTATTCCGGCTATAAGTACCGGGATCTGTTCCAGCCTGCCGATCTGCCAGTGTTCGCCATCGGCTTCGTTACATCCTTTATTTTCGCCATGATCGCCGTGCGCGCGCTGCTCAAGTTCATCGGCAACCACAGCTACGCGGCTTTTGCCTGGTACCGGATCGGCTTTGGTTTGTTGATTCTGGCCACCTGGCAGTTGAACCTGATCGACTGGAGCACGGCCCAGGGCTGAACAGGGGCAAGCAGGCTCGCTGTTGTCGCTTAAAAGCTCGACCCAAGGAGGCTCTATGAGCGGCTTCGACCACCAATTGCTCGACGTCAACGGTATTACTCTCAGCCTTTACAGCGCCGGTCCTGCTGAAGGTCGGCCGCTTTGGCTGCTGCATGGTTTTCCCGAGTGCTGGTACTCATGGCGCAAGCAGGTCGGCCCTTTGGTGAGTGCCGGCTATCGGGTACTGATTCCGGAGATGCGTGGCTATGGGCAGAGCGGTGCGCCGCATGAGCCAGCGGCCTATGATGTGGTGACTATCTGCGCCGACATCCAGGGCGCGATGGATCAGCTGGGTCAGCGGCAGGTCTGCGTCATTGGTCACGATTGGGGCGCCCCCATCGCCTGGCACCTTGCGCTTCTTGAGCCCGAACGGGTCAAAGCCGTGGTCGGCATGGCCGTGCCCTTTGCAGGGCGACCCAAGCAGCCAGCCATTACCACCATGCGTCAGCTGTATGCCGGGCGCTTTCATTACATCCTGCATTTTCAGCAGCCCGGCGTCGCCGAGGCAGAAATGGACGCCGACCTGCCGCGGACGCTGCGCATGATGATGCACAACACCTCGGCCGCTGTGCCTCGAGACTTTTTCCTGCAGGAGAAACCCGCTGACGCCGGATTGTTCGATGGCATGCAGGACCCCGGCCGGTTGCCTGACTGGTGCGATGAAGAAGCGTTTGCCCGCTACCTGGACACCTTCCGTGGTCGTGGCTTTTACGGTGCGCTGAACTGGTACCGGAACTTCGAGCGTAACTGGCAGCGCACCGAGATTCTGGCGGATCGCCAGGTCGAGCAACCGGCATTGTTTCTGCTTGGCGACCAGGACCCGGTTGGGACGCTGGAGGCTTACACACTCAAGCAAATGCCCAAGCGCGTGCCACACCTGGAGCAGCATGTGGTGAAGGCGTGCGGGCACTGGATTCAGAGTGAGCAGGCGGGTCAGGTCAATCAGCTGCTGCTGGATTTTCTGAGTCGCCATTACCCCTGAGCAACGGCTCGAGCGCATACGAAAACGCCCCGTTCACATCGCTGCGAACCGGGCGTTTTCATAAGTGCAGCGCTTAGACGATCACGCCCTGACTGCGCAGGTAATCATCGTAGGTACCGCTGAAGTCGGTGATGCCGTTGGCCGATAGCTCAATGATGCGGGTGGCCAGGGAGCCGACGAACTCGCGGTCATGGCTGACGAAGATCAGCGTGCCCGGGTAGTTCTCCAACGCCAGGTTGAGCGCCTCGATCGATTCCATGTCCAGGTGGTTGGTCGGTTCGTCCATCACCAGCACGTTGGGCTTTTGCACGATCAGCTTGCCAAACAGCATGCGACCTTGCTCACCGCCGGAGATGACCTTGACAGACTTGAGGATCTCATCGTTGGAAAACAGCATGCGCCCGAGGGTGCCGCGCACCATCTGCTCGCCCTGGGTCCACTGGCTCATCCAGTCGAACAGTGTCACGTCGTCTTCGAAGTCGTGGGCGTGGTCCTGTGCGTAGTAGCCCAGCTCGGCGCTGTCGGTCCATTTGACGCTACCGGCGTCCGGGGTCAGTTCGCCGACCAGGGTGCGCAGCAGGGTGGTCTTGCCGATACCGTTGGGGCCGATGATGGCCACACGCTCGCCGGCTTCAACCTGGAAGCTGAAGTTCTTGAACAGCGGCTTGCCGTCGAAGCCCTTGGCCATTTTCTCGACCATCACGGCCTGGCGGTGCAGCTTCTTGTTCTGCTCGAAGCGGATAAACGGGCTGACGCGGCTCGAAGGCTTGACCTCGGCCAGCTGGATCTTGTCGATCTGCTTGGCCCGCGAAGTGGCCTGCTTGGCTTTCGAGGCGTTGGCCGAGAAGCGGCTGACGAAATTCTGCAGTTCGGAAATCTGCGCCTTCTTCTTGGCGTTGTCCGACAGCAGCTGCTCGCGGGACTGGGTCGCGGCGGTCATGTACTCGTCGTAGTTGCCAGGGAACAGGCGCAGCTCGCCGTAATCCAGGTCGGCCATGTGGGTGCAGACCGAGTTCAGGAAGTGACGGTCGTGGGAAATGATGATCATGGTGCTGTTACGCACCGTCAGAATGTTTTCCAGCCAGCGGATGGTGTTGATGTCCAGGTGGTTGGTCGGCTCGTCTAGCAGCAGCACGTCCGGATCGGAGAACAGTGCCTGCGCCAGCAGTACGCGCAGTTTCCAGCCAGGGGCGACTTCGCTCATCGGACCGAAGTGCTGCTCCAGCGGAATACCCAGGCCAAGCAGCAGCTCGCCGGCGCGTGACTCGGCGGTGTAGCCGTCCATCTCGGCGAACTCGCCTTCGAGCTCGCCAACCTTCATGCCATCTTCTTCGCTCATCTCCGCGAGGGAGTAAATGCGGTCGCGTTCGGCTTTGACCTTCCACAGCTCTTCATGACCCATGATCACGGTGTCGATCACGCTGAATTCTTCGTAGGCGAACTGATCCTGGCGCAGCTTGCCCAGGCGTACGTTCGGCTCCAGCATCACCTGGCCGCCGGACGGCTCCAGATCACCACCGAGAATTTTCATAAAGGTCGACTTGCCGCAGCCGTTGGCCCCGATCAGGCCGTAACGGTTGCCGTTGTTGAACTTTACGGACACGTTTTCAAATAGCGGCTTGGCGCCGAATTGCATGGTGATGTTAGCGGTGGAGATCACGAATCTGAGTCCAGATAAACGGGCGCACGTGCGCGAAAGGGGCGCGATTGTAGCGGTTTACGGCCAGGAAGGGCAGCGGATGGGACAGGCGGCGAGCTGACAACGTGCTAAGAATTTACGCGCTGAGCAGTGAATGGCGGCTTCTTTATAATCAACTTTATACAACTGATCACAAGGACCCTTAAAGTTCGACGTAGAGGAGTAGCGATTTTCATCGCTGTGTACATCAAGCGATAAAGCATACTCAGAGTCTGCCAGTACGATCAGCCCCTCCGTCGAGGATCGCGGTGATATAGCGCATATACCAGCTCTGAAGACGTTAATGCTTAAGGCCCCACTTACAAATGAGACCGCTTTCACAATTGCTCGGAGACGCTCTATCTCGGTACTCACGTAACTTGCAGGGGTCTCTGTGATGCGCTAGTTTCTCGGGTCAAACGACCGTTTGCCTAACGGTATCTGTGCCAAGGATTGCTAATGACAGATGAACACCCGGGAATGGGTGCTACTCCTACCGTGGATAGCGGCCTTGCTTGCTTGGTCATGCTCGCGCGTTTCCACAACGTCGCTGCGTCACCTGAACAACTCGCCCACGAATACGCCGAAGACGGCCGCCTGTTTGGCCGTGCCAAATGCTGTTGGCTGCCAAGAAACTCGGTCTCAAAGCGAAGTCTGCACGCAGTTCTCTATCTCGTCTGAGCCATACACCACTGCCGGCGATTGCCGCAGACAGCGAAGGGCGCTTCTATATCATTGCCCGCCTCGATGATGGCAAAGCGCTTATTCACGACCCGCGGGCACAGCGTCCCGAGGTGTTGAGTTTCGAGGAGCTGGAGGCGCGCTGGACCGGCGAGCTGATCCTGATCCGCTCCGAAGCCTCACTTGCCGGCGACCTGGCGCGTTTCGATTTCAGTTGGTTTATCCCCGCCATTGTTAAGTACCGCAAGCTGCTCGGCGAAGTGCTGCTGGTGTCGTTCGTGCTCAATATTTTCGCCCTGCTCACGCCGCTGTTTTTCCAGGTGGTGATGGACAAGGTGCTGGTGCACCGCGGCCTGACGACCTTGGATGTGATAGCCATCGGCCTGCTCGGCATCATGATCTTCGAGACGCTGCTCAGTGGTTTGCGCAGTTATGTTTTTGCCCACACCGCCAGTCGCATCGACGTGGAACTGGGCTCGCGCTTGTTCCGCCATCTGGTAACCCTACCGCTGGCCTACTTCCAGGCGCGCCGTGTCGGCGACTCGGTTGCACGCGTACGCGAGCTGGAAAACATCCGCAGCTTCCTCACCGGCAACAGCATCACCCTGATTCTGGATGTGCTGTTCTCGGTGGTGTTTATCGCCGTGATGTTTATGTACAGCGGTTGGTTGACCCTGGTGGTGATTTTGTCGCTGCCGCTGTACTTCATCGTCTCTCTGCTGATCACGCCGGTGCTACGCGCCCGCCTCAACGAGAGCTTTACCCGTGGTGCAGAGAACCAGGCCTTTCTGGTGGAAACCATTAACGGCATCGACACCCTGAAGTCGATGGCAGTTGAGCCGCAGATCAACCGCAAGTGGGACAACCAACTGGCCGGATATGTGGCTGCCAGTTTCAAAACCCAAACCCTCTCGACCATCGCCAATGAAAGCGTTGGCTTTATTGGCAAGCTGGTGACCGTGACCACTCTGTGGCTGGGCGCGCGCTTAGTGGTTGAGGGTGATCTAAGTGTCGGTCAGTTAATCGCGTTTAATATGCTCGCTGGCCGGGTATCGCAGCCGATCATGCGCCTGGCTCAGCTGTGGACCAACTTCCAGCAGACCGGCGTTTCCGTACAGCGCTTGGGCGATATTCTGAATACCCGCACCGAGTTGTCTCAGGATTCACGCAGCGCGCTGCCGCCCCTGCGTGGCGATGTTGAATTCGACCAGGTGCACTTCCGCTATCGTCCAGATGGTTCCGAAGTGCTGCGCGGTATCAGTCTGACCATCCAGGCGGGTGAAGTAATTGGCGTAGTGGGGCGCTCCGGCTCCGGCAAAAGCACCCTGACAAGACTATTGCAGCGCCTCTATACCCCCGAGCGCGGCCGGGTGCTGGTGGACGGCATGGACCTGGCCCTGGCCGACGTGTCTTCGCTGCGCCGGCAGATCGGCGTGGTCCTGCAGGACAACATGCTGTTCGCCCGCAGCATCCGCGAGAACATTGCCCTGGTCGATCCTGGTACGCCCATCGAAGCGGTGATGCATGCCGCCAAGATGGCCGGCGCCCATGACTTTATTCTGGAGCTGCCCGAAGGCTACGACACCGTCGTTGGCGAACATGGCGCCTCGCTGTCCGGTGGCCAGCGCCAACGTATCGCCATCGCCCGCGCGCTGATCGGCAATCCACGCATCCTCATCTTCGACGAAGCGACCAGTGCTTTGGACTACGAGTCCGAGCGCATCATCCAGCAGAATATGCAGGCCATCTGCAAAGGTCGCACGGTGATCATCATCGCCCACCGACTGTCTGCCGTACGCGATGCCAACCGTATTCTGGTAATGGATCGCGGCCAGATCGTCGAGCAGGGCAACCATGCCGAACTGTTGGCCCATCAAGCCGGGCACTACTCACGTCTTCATCGCCTACAGCAAGGCGGTGCGGCATGAGCGCCAAACGCGACTTGATGAACCGCTACCGGCAGGCCTGGCGACATTCCTGGAAAAACCGCAAGGCCATGGACGCACCTGCACGGCTAAATCATGAAGTGCAGTTTCTGCCGGCTGCCCTGGCGCTGCAGGAGCAGCCTGTTCACCCGGCGCCACGTATCATCCAGTGGACGCTTATGGTCTTCGCTGCCCTGGCCCTGCTGTGGGCCTGTGTCGGCGAAATTGATGTGGTGGCCACCGCCAGCGGCAAGATCGTGCCCAGCGGTAAGAGCAAGGTTATCCAGCCTAGTGAAGTGGCGGTGGTTAAAGCCATTCACGTGTACGACGGCCAGCAGGTGAAAGTCGGTGACCTGTTAATTGAACTGGACACCAGCATGACCGGCGCCGATGTCGAGCGTCTCAACAGCGACCTGCTCGCCGCTCAGGTCGACAGCGCCCGCGCCCAGGCACTGCTCGATGCCATTCAGCATAACCGTGCTCCGACAAGCTTGGCGCAACTGATCCCTCAGGCCAGCGCCGAACAGCAACTGGCGGCGCAGCGCTGGCTGCAAGGCCAGTACCTGGAACTGCAAAGCACTCTCGAGCAAAGCGCCGCCACCATCGAGCAACGCACTGCCGAGATCCAGGCTGCACAGAGCACGGTAGCTTCACTTGAACTAAGCCTGCCTATTACTCGCGAGTTGGCTGCTGACTACAAGCGCCTGCTCGAACGACAATTTGTCGCCAAACACGCCTACCTGGAAAAGGAACAGATCCGCCTCGACCAGGAGCGCGAGTTGAGCATCCAGCAATCGCGTGTACGCGAACTCACCGCGGCGAAAAAGGCTGCGCAGAGCCAACAAAACAGCGTAATCGCCCAGACCCGCCGCGCCATGCTCGACCTGCAGCATGAGTCTCAACAGCGCGCCGCTGCACTCACCCAAGAGCTGAAAAAGGCTCAACAGCGTGACAGCCTGATGCGACTGACCGCCCCAGTGGATGGCACCGTGCAGCAATTGGCCATACATACCAATGGCGGCGTAGTCACCGAAGCCCAGCCGCTGATGGTTATCGTCCCCAGCGACCAGCCTGTGGAAGTGGAAGCCATGCTTGAGAACAAAGACATCGGCTTTGTGAGGCCAGGTCAAACCGTCGAGATCAAGGTCGAGACATTCAGTTTCACCAAGTACGGCGTAATTGATGGCGTCGTGCAAAGCATCTCCAACGACGCCATCGAAGATGAACGCTTGGGGTTGGTGTATAGCGCGCGGATACAGCTAAAGAAGAACACGATTCAAGTGGGTGAGAACTTGATTTCGTTGTCACCGGGTATGGCAGTGAGGGCAGAAGTGAAGACGGATAAGAGGAAGGTGATTGATTACTTCCTTAGTCCGTTACAGCAGTACATGGACGAGAGTTTGGTTGAGCGTTAAGTAACGATGTCTTTCTATCTGCTCTTTATGGTTAATAAGGCAGAAGTTCAGTCTGCAAAGCAGTCTTAATCGGATTAAGAGATTTAACTTGAGATTTTTAATTAGTTAATATGGGGTGTTGGGAAATATGGACTTGGTCTATCAATACAGGGTCTGGTTGCGCTTTGTACTGACTGGAGTGCTGTTTGCATTTTGGGTTATACAGTACGAACCATCTGGCTCTCTAAGATCTCAAAGAATAGTCACTGAGCGCGTCGGGTTTGCTAGCTATCAAGCTATCTACATAATTACTGAGACCGATAAATATGCAGTTCTTTTTGCAGACGATAAAGTTAGAAGCTTTCTTCGAAGCCTAAAAAAAGGCGATGTTTTGAATGCCGTTGTTAGGCAGGACAACGGAATAGTTGAGGCTCACTTCAATGGGGAAAAAATATACGGGCAAGAAAGTTATAGAAGAGCCAAGGATGTCGACAAGAAAATTGGGCAGCAAGGGATGTCTATAACTTTCCTATTGTTACTCCTCACCTTTCTGATTAAGAGCAGGGCGCCAAATGAGCGAAAAGCTAACTAATTTTGCAGATATAGTAACTTCTGTTGTTAAATTTGAAGTCTGGGACTACAAGTATGAGGGTGGTGTTTATTCTGGCACATCTGATAGAGCGGTTGTCGATCTAGCGGATGTAACCCTTGGGGTCGCTAACGCACTCAAAGACTCAGATTGGTTGAAAAAAATGGGGGGGGGCAGCGTCAGCTGCATCTTTCGCGTATTCTTCGATGGACGCTGTCAAGAAGGCACAGGCTGGCACTCTGACTTCTATGGAGCTTGGGGCGTTTATTATAGAGGCAGCATCTTTTGCTTCGGGTTTATATACGCTCGTTATGAGTTCAGCCTCGAAGGTGCCATTGCCCTATGCGCGCACTCTTAGCGTTGCATTGGCATTTGCTTCAACGGCTATGGATTACATTGTAAACACTGGCACGGTTGATGAAAACGCAAAGCAGAAAGCTGCGGAGATTGCTCAAAAGCAGGCTGAATTTGAAGCAAAGATTGAGCAGCTAAACCAAATTCAAACCGCAGCTATTACAGAGCTAAATGAGAATGTTATAGATATATTCTCCAGTTTTGCGGAGCTTTATGATCCTGCGAAACAGAAATTGGAAATTCTATCCGACTACCACGAGGGGGCTGGTAGAACCTCGTCTCTTATTGATAAGTTTACTCGTGACATGGTGGCAGAGATCAACGATTCCGGGATTCTTACCAAGGGAGAGACCGCGAATTTGCTGGCAATGTTCTATCAGGACTTCGATTGGCTTAATACTCTGCGTGGTGAGGGAGTTGAACTTGGGCTTGCTGAGGGATGGTATAACTTCATTGTTGATGATATTTCCGCAAAACTAGAGTCCATAGTTTCAGTATATAGAGATAAATTCGAGACAATTCTTTCGCGGGACGGCTTTCTGTTGGGGTCTTACTCCAGTGACGGTAACGACTTCATTCTCGCCTCTGGCGCAGCGGATGTGCTAGACGGTGGAAAAGGCGACGATACCTTCGTGCTGGATGGTATCGCTGAGCACAAGTTTATCTACGACCCCCAAGGTAACAACAGAATTCAAGTAAATGGGTCTCTAGTATCTGAGATTAAACGATCAATTGGAAATGATGCTGCTGGGGGCCTGTCTTATTTGGACGATGCGCGTAACGTTTACACCTTGGTGCCTTCTAGTCGAGGTGCGGCTTTCGATTTAGTTATCTCTCTCGCATCGGGCGGTAAAGTCACCATAATTCGCTGGAGCGAATCCCAAGGATCATTCGGTCTACGCCTTAGCGGAGCCGAAGAGACTGAAAAACCTGCCCAGCCGGAACAATCTTCATCTGCATTCGTTGTAGGTAACGGCGTGCTTGATAAGCACTCTTGGTTTGATTCAGATGGCAATGAGATTACCGATAAGCTTAAGGTTTTATTTACATATGATGAGCGTGAGGATTCTGTCGGCGAGAAAGATGATGGTGATTTTGATCACGATCAATCTTATATAAATGACAAGGAAATTGTGTTTGACGTCACTGCTTTGGAGGGAATGGGGCCTGCAAGTAACATTGATTTTGAGGGGGCTGATCATAATGACCGCCTGACTGGTAGTAATGGTGCGAACCGTTTAGTTGGGCGTGATGGGGATGATTTTATAGACGGTCGTGGCGGCGTAGATCTACTTGTCGGTGATGATGGGGACGATTACATACTTGGCGGTGAAGGGAAAAACTTTATCTTCCTTGACAAACTTGATTCGAAAGACACTGGGGATGGTAGTGACTTTGGCCAAGGCGGATCAGCGCAAGACTATATTAGTGCTGGTGGTGGGGATGATGTTATTGATGGTGGAGAAGGCGAAAATTTCCTTGCTGGGGGGGCAGGTAAAGATACCATTAGGGGGGGGAGTGGGGTTGACCGGATCTTTGGTGACGGGTACTTGGAGTATATTGAAGGCACCAATGAATATGGCGTCACTAGTCATTTACAACAGGATCAATCATCTTCTAAAGAAAAGTACGATGATGTAATTGATGCAGGTGATGGTGATAATGAGGTAGTTGGAGGTGCTGGTTCTGATCGGATCTTAACTGGATCCGGTAACGACTTGATCCATGCAGATCTCGCGTTGATAGATAGTTATGGAGAGCTTCTACGGGATACCTATGTCGCTTTGCCCGCCAATTTGCATGGAGACGATATTGTCGACTCAGGGGCTGGCGATGATCGGGTCCAAGGGGGGGGCGGCAACGATGTCATTGCCGGAGGAGAAGGCAGGGACCTGCTCTGGGGTGACGAAATCGACGGCGATGATTCGCAGATCGTTGGTAATGATGTGCTTTATGGGGGGGGCGGGAATGACCAACTCGTGGGAGGTGGTGGCCAAGACCATCTCTACGGCGAAGACGGCCAGGATAACATCTGGGGCAATGCGGGCGATGACGTTCTCAGTGGTGGGGCGGGCAATGACAATCTGTTAGCTGGTGACGGAGACGATTCACTAGATGGGGGCGCTGATAGTGATGAGCTTCAGGGCGGCAATGGTGATGACTCCCTCAAAGGCGGTAGTGGTGATGACCGTCTCTTTGGGCAGAACGGCAACGATGTGCTCCACGGCGACGCTGGCAATGACGAACTGGTAGCCGACAAAGGTGATGACACCCTCTATGGTGGTGATGGTGATGACCGCCTCTTTGGCATGGCGGGCAGCGACTCCCTGCACGGGGGAGAAGGAGATGACTGGATTCAGGACTGGATCGATGCCAGCACCTCCGATGAAAACGTGCTGCGTGGCGATGGCGGTAAAGATGTACTGATCAGCAGCAAGGGGCAGGATACGCTCTACGGGGGAACGGGAGATGACCACCTGCAGGGCGGTGCCAGTAACGACGTGCTCTATGGCGGGACCGGCGGTGATGTTCTCTTTGGAGAGTCCGGTGAAGACAACTTGGTTGGTGGAACCGGTGACGATCGCATGTATGGCGGCTCCGGTGACGATACCTATGTGTTCGATAGGGGCGACGGGTACGACTACATCCTCGACAATACCGGAGAGTTGGTTCTCGTCTTCAACAAGGGCGTCACTAAGGACAATCTTATTGTTCAGCAAAGCCCGAACACGACCTATATCCACTATGGCCTGAACGACAAGATCGCCATAGCGAACTCTTCCTTGATCAATCTGCGAGAGGTTCGCTTTGTCAACGGTGAAACCCTTGATATCGAAGGCATTGGCCAACTGATCCAGTCTTCGCGGCGCAAAGGGGCGACCACTCTGTCGGAACTCGTATCAACCGGATTCAGTCTCGGAATTTCCGCTGATACGTTCGGCTGGTTTGGCGGGCAGCTACTGGGCGTTAGCTCCAGTGGTGGTGTGCTAGATCTGAATAACCCCGCCAGTTGGTTGGCCAGTGGCGCCATCTCTCTGTCGGGCCCGCTGCTCTATTACAAGGATGCGAATGGAAACATTCTCGCGCCCGTTCCTGACGCCAACGGCAATCCGCAGGTTCCCGCCAATGCAGTCACCGAGTACGTCCTTTGGCCAGATGGATCTGTAAGCACACAACAGGCCATTAAAACCGGTGAAGGCGACCTTAAATCCGCAGACCCTAATGCGAACCAGCCTAGCCCAGGCGGTGCAGCGGGTGACACTTCCGGTGTCGACACCCAGGATGAGGTAATCAAGGGCAGTGAGGGGGACGACAACCTGTCAGGCAATGCTGGCAGTGATCTAATTCGAGCTGGTGCCGGCAATGACAACGTATCGGGTGGCTTAGATCACGACCTGATTTTCGGAGAGGCCGGTGACGACACTCTCAATGGAGACTCCGGTGATGATGTGATCAATGGCGGTCAAGGCAATGACATCGTCAACGGCGGTGATGGTCATGACATCCTCTCCGGCGCTGATGGAGAGGACCAGCTTGTTGGTGGTGCAGGAGATGACCAGCTCGCGGGTGGCAAAGGCACTGACATTTTGAAGGGCGGTGCGGGAAATGATACCTACCAGTTTTCTCTAGGGGATGGCACTGAGTCCATTGACAACTTCGACCCGTCCAACGGCCGCGATACCCTGGCATTCCAAGAAGACATCTACCCAGAAGATGTGAGCGTTCGTCGGATCAACAACGACCTGATACTGAGGGTGGTCGGCACGAGTGATAGCGTCACCGTGCAAGGCTTCTTCGAGAACGACGCGACCACCTCTAAGTCCATAGACCAAGTGACCTTTGCGTTTACCGGGACTACTTGGTCGATTGAGGACCTCAAGCGCATGGCCCTTTAGGGCACTGCCGAATCCGAAGTGCTGATTGGTTATGAGTCTTCTGGAGACATCATCAATGCCCGCGGAGGAGATGACCGTGTGCTCGGCGGTGCAGGCGCCGATACACTAAATGGTGGGCAGGGAAGTGACGAACTAAACGGCGGATTGGGCAACGACACCTACTTGTTCGGTGTGGGGGACGGTGCAGATCGCATCATCGATATCGCTGGAGAGTCGAATATACTGCGCTTCCTGGAGAGCGTCTCAGTAGATCAAGTCAAGGTCCGACGAGTAGCCAATGATCTGGTCCTGAGCCTTTCAGGAGGCTCTGATTCGGTGACGATGACGGGTTTCTTCGCCAACGGAGCAGCGAACCTTTCCAGGGTTGAGTTCGCCGATGGCACATTCTTGGATTCGGAGGCACTTAAGGCCCTAGCCCTGATCGGTACCGATGCTTCCGAAGAGTTGATCGGTTATGAGAGTAACGATCTTATCCAAGGCGGGAAAGGCAATGACCACCTGCAAGGACTGGGCGGCAGCGATACTTATGTCTTCCAACAGGGTGACGGGCAAGATGTGATCGTCAACCAGGACGCAGGATCAGCTTCGGTGGATAGCCTGAAGTTCGGTGCCAGTATTCAGCCTGCCACACTAACGGCAAGCCGAACTGGCCAGGACCTCGTACTGGCGTATAGCGCCACTGACATGCTCACCATCAGAGGCTTCTTCGATAATGACGGCGATTCGCCGGCCTCGATCGATCGCGTTGAATTCGCTGATGGCACGCTGTGGAATAAGCAAGACTTGCTCAACTTGGTCCTGCAAGGCACGGTTGGCGACGACACGGTGTTGGGTTATGGGAGCGGCGACCAGTTGGTCGGTGGCAAGGGCGACGACCTGCTCAAGGGCCAGGGTGGCAACGATACCTATGTCTACCGAGCAGGGGATGGCCATGATGTGATCGACGAACTGGCCGGCTTCGATACATTGGTGCTCGCCGATCTGAAGCCCAACCAAGTCATTTTGCGCCGCGAAGGCAATGATCTACTGGTGAAGAACCAGGCCGATGGCCAAACCATTCGAGTCCTGAATCATTTTTCCTCGACTTCCAAGGCTGCTACCGCTGCAGCGCTGGAGCAGGTCCGCTTCGCCGACGGGACGACTCTGGATACAGACGGCATTGCTCTGGCCACCCTGGCTGGAACTGATGGCGATGACGTGCTCAACGCCCACCCGGACGCCGACTTTATTGAGGCCTTGGGCGGCAATGATAAAATTCACGGACTTGATGGGGATGATGAAATCGACGGCGGGGCTGGCGACGATCAGATCCTTGGCGGGGATGGCAACGATCTCATGTTTGGCGGATCGGGTATCGACGTTCTCGACGGTGAGTATGGCGATGACGAACTTCGCGGTGGCGAGGACAACGACACGCTGAATGACTTCTCCGGCGATAACCGACTGTTTGGCGAAGGTGGTGATGACACGCTCAGCGGATACGGTCTTCTGGACGGTGGCGACGGCAGCGACGTGCTGGAAGGTTCGGGTACCCTGATTGGTGGCGCAGGCAACGACACCCTAAAAGGCCAAGGCTTCGACACCCTGCAGGGCGGCGCTGGCGACGATCTGATTGAGGCATACAGCAATGCGTGGAATCAGGGCACTAATACTATCGAGGGCGGTACTGGTAACGACACCATCTACGGCTCGTTCGGTGAAGACACCTATGTCTTCAACTTGGGCGATGGTAACGACCTGCTGATCGAACGTCGTGCAAACGAAGCTTTTAGCAACGTTGAGCCGACTGCCGATACCCTGAGCTTCGGTGAAGGTATTGCCGCCAGCGATTTGAGCTTCCACCGTCGTGGCCTGGACATGATTATTGAGCATGCCAACGGCACTGACTCGATCACTGTGCAGAACTGGTTCAAGGAGCCCAACGATCACTTCAAGCTTGAGCATTTCGTGTTTGCCGATGGCAGCGAATTGAGCCAGGCCGAAGTAGAAGGGCAAGTGATCTGGCACGGTACCGAGGTTGCGGACAGCTTTATCGGTTACCGCGACCTCAACGACAGCATGCGTCTTGGCGCGGGTGATGACAAAGCCTGGGGCCGCGCCGGTGATGACGTGATCCATGGTGAGGGTGGTAACGACTATCTGGACGGTGAGGCTGGTGACGACACTGTCTATGGTGGTGCTGGAAACGACCAGTTGATGGGCGGTGTTGGCAGTGACCAGCTTTTCGGCGGCACTGGCGACGACAAGTACGTCTACAAGTTGGGCGATGGTGTCGACACTATCGACAATACCGGTGGCGGCAATGATGGCGTGTTCTTCAGCGGTGGTATCGATGAGGAGCGTCTGACGTTTACCCGCGATGGTGATGACTTGTTGATTCTGGTGGACGGCGATGCAGAGCAATCTGTGCGTGTGCAGGGTCACTTCCTGGGCGGCGACAAGGCCATCAGCTATGTTCAGCCCGATGGCGGTTTCCTGATTAACGCCACACGTATCGCCCAGATCGTTGCAGCCGGCAACGTGCCTGGCGGCTTCGATACTCTCGTAGAAGGCACTGCGGCAGGCGAGCAATTGGCCGGCGGTCAGGAGCGCGATTTGGTACGTGGTCTCGCGGGTAACGACACCCTGTTTGGTATGGGCGGTAACGACCAAATTGAAGGCGGTGACGGCAATGATTACCTGTCCGGCGGCAACGGCTCGCAGAGCGGTTCGGGTGATGACATCCTGATCGGCGGCATTGGCAACGACGTGCTCGACGGTGAGGATGGCGATGACCAACTAACCGGCGGCGCAGGTGATGATAAGTACTACTACCGTGCCAACGGCGGTGTCGATGTAATCGACAACTCCGGCGGCGGTTTCGACGGCGCCTTCTTTATCGGTATCGCCCGCACTCGCTTGAGCTTCCATCGCGAGGGCGACGATCTGCTGATTCTGGTGGATGGTGATCTTGAGCAGCAGGTAAAAGTAACTGATCACTTCTTGGGTGGTGATTTCGCCATTGATTATGTTCAGCCTGATGGTGGTAGCTACATCACGACTGCTCAGATTGTCGGCCTGTTGACTGCGCTGCCTGATGGCGGCACTGGTGAGCCGGGCGATGGTGGCAATCCCGGTGATGGGGAAGAGCCGGGTGATGGCGGTACCAATCCAGGCGGTGGAGACCAGCCTCCAGTTGCAGGTGTTGGCGGTGATGATGTTCTCACCGGAACTGCAGCCAATGAGGTGCTGATTGGTGGTGCCGGTAAGGACACCCTCAACGGCGGCGCAGGTAATGACCGGTTGCTGGGTGGCGTTGGTGACGACACCTATGTCTACACAGCCGGCCAGGATGTGCTTGAAGAACTAGGTGGCGTCGACACTCTGCGCTTCGCGAATGGCATTACCTTTAACCAGGTGGCTTCTGGCTTGGGCAAGTCGGGTAACGACCTCGTCCTCAAAGTGAATGGCAGCACTGCCAACCAAGTGACCCTGAAAGACTTCTTCCTGGGTGGCGACAACCTGGTTGAAACCATCAGCTTCGAAACGGGCGGACAGTTGACTGCATCGCAGATCTTTGGGGCATTTGGGCTGCCTGTACCGACAGCACCTGCTGCAGCGTTTGACAGTGTTGTGCAGGGCACCAGTGGCAACGATGCTGCACTGAATGGCACTGCTCAGCGTGACTTGCTGCAGGGCTTCAATGGCAATGATCAGCTTTCTGGTGCTGCCGGTAATGATCGCCTTGAGGGTGACAACGGCAACGATACGCTCAACGGTGGTGCCGGGAACGACACCCTGTTCGGTGGCCGTGGCGACGACACCTATGTGTTCGCTGCGGGTGGTGGCCAGGACGTTATCGATAACATCGGTGGCGGTTTCGACACCTTGCGCTTCGACGGCATTGCCTTCAACCAAGTCTCCAGTGGGCTGATGAAAAGCGGCAACGATCTGGTGCTTAAGGTCAGCGGTGGCAGCGATCAGGTCACCCTGAAGAACTGGTTCTTGGGCGGTGACCATGTTGTTGATGTGATCAGCTTTGCCTCAGGCGGCCAACTAACTGCAGCTCAGCTGTTTGGCGCGTTCGGCCTGACTAACCCTGATACCGCGGGCTCGCCGAACTACCAGGGAGTGCCGGATGAACGTGCCTTCGGCACCATCCTGGCGGGGCAGGCGGGCGATCAGAGCATCATGGGTTCGTCCGATGCTGATCTGATTGACGGTGGCGCCGGTAACGACAAGCTGCGCGGCGGCAAGGGTAATGACTACCTGCTCGGTGGCGACGGCAGTGATACCTACTACTTCGCTGCGGGTGATGGTCAGGACAGCATCAACAACTTGTCCAATACTCCGGCTGACAACGACATCCTGAGCATCGAAGGTATCACTCGTGACAACCTCTGGTTGTCGCGCCAAGGCGACAGCCTGGTGATTGACGTCCGGGGCTCGGAAGACAGCGTTACCGTGCAGGATTGGTATGCAAACTCGGCCCAGCGTCTGGATGCCGTCCAGGCAGGCGGTTCGACTTTGTACGCCAACCAGGTCGACAACCTCGTCAGTGCTATGGCCGCCTTCGGCGCGCCAGCAGGCGGGGAAATCAACCTGAGTCAGGTGCAGCGTGACCAACTCAACGCGGTCATCGCAGCAAACTGGCAGTAGTACAACGCGCTAACAAACAGCCCGCCTTAATGGCGGGCTGTTTGTTTGTGGTAGTTATTAATCTTGTTATTGAGTTGCTGTTCGCCAACGCCACCAGGCAGCCCGAGAACCTCAGGCTTTGAGTGTTATTGTCGCTGCGATTGTTATCCCCGACATGGAGTCACTTAGAGACTCGTAAAAATTGGGCTGGCGGCTATCGCGCCTACTACCGGTTATCACCTTGAACTTACCCCGGACTAACGGACCACAGCTGCAGTGCTAGCGCGTATCACCAATTCAAAGGGCAGGACCAGGTGCCGCGAGGGGAGGGGCAGGTTTTCCGACACGGCCACCAGCATCTCTACGGCATGCCGGCCAAAGTCCTCGGCGGGTTGGGCGATGGTGGTCAGCGGTGGGTCGCAATAGGCGGCGAATGAGATGTCATCGAAGCCTGCCACCGAGATGTCCTGAGGAACGCGCAGCCCGGCCTGGCGGATACGCTGGATTGCGCCAATGGCCATTTCATCGTTCTCACAGAAGATCGCTGTCGGCCGGTCCGGGTGTTCAAGTAATGCGGTGGCGGCGGCGTAGCCCGACTGCAGGCTGAAATTTCCGCGACACAGCAGGCTTGGATCCGGCTCGATGCCGGCGCAGCGCAGCGCGTCTTCGTAGCCGGCGATCCGTTCGCGAGTCAGCGGGCTGCCCTGCGGCCCCTTGATCAAGCCGATGCGTTGGTGGCCCAGGCTGAGAAGATGCTCAGTCATGGCGCGGGCGGCGGCACGGTTGTCCAGGCTGATGGTTGGGCAGGGCGCATCGTCGAGCACTTCGCAAGCGTTCACCATCGGTGGCAGGCCTTCGCCATGCAGACTTGCCTCTTGGAACGGATTGAAGGCCCGCAACTGGATCACGCCGTCGGCCTGGTGCGCATGAACGAGTTCGGCATATTCCGTTTCCACTTCTTCGCGGCCGAGGGTGTTGCACAGCAATACGCGGTAGCCGAATGCCTGGGCTTTTTCCTGAATGCCGCTTATCACCCGGGCAAAGAACACGTTGGCGATCGCCGGTACCAGAACCACCAGATTGCGGGTTTTACGCGAACGGAACTGAACGGCCATCAGGTTCGGCCTGTAACCGGCCTTGTCGACGGCGGCGAGAACTCGTTCGCGAGTATCCGGCGACACTACATCCGGTGTTTTCAGCGTGCGCGACACCGTGGCGACAGAAACGCCGGCAAGTTCGGCAACCTTGCGAATGTTTGACATAGCCCCTCGTCATCGAACCTTGGTCAAGCTCACTGCCGGCATAGATAGAACGCTGTTCGGTCAGCTCAGCGGTATTGGCGGCTAGCTTACCGCAGCTAGATTCAACCACACGCATGGCTGTCGAGCGCGCTCGTGCACTGCCAGAAGATTCAGAATGACGCCCTGCACGAGCCCCGTTCGGTTGACATCACATTTCACTCTGCTAGATTCACGCTCAATGTAACCGGTTACATACGCTTATGTTCAAGGTTTAGCAGCGAAGAATTGGAGCATTTTTTATGGCGTCACCCCGTAAAGTCCGCATGGCGATGGTCGGTGGCGGCGAAGGTGCGTTTATTGGTCAGGTGCATCGCCAGGCCGCAGGTCTGGACGGACAGATCGAGCTGGTGTGCGGCGCCTTCAGCCGCGACCGGGAAAACAATCGCCGCACCTCTGACGCACTGGGATTGCCGGCGGACCGCTGTTACGACTCCTGGCAAAGCCTGCTGGATGAAGAGCGCAAGTTATCGGCGGATGAGCGCGCGGAATTCATTGCCATCGTCACGCCCAACCATCTCCACGCGCCGATCGCCGAGGCTGCGTTGCAGGCGGGTTTTCATGTGTTTTCGGAAAAGCCGGCCGCGCTATCGCTTGAAGAGGTTCGGCGTCTAGCGCAGACGCTGGCAGGTAGTGACCGGCTGTATGGCCTGGCACATACCTACCTCGGCTACCCGATGATCTGGCAAGCGAGAGAGCTGGTCAGTTCCGGCGCGCTGGGGCGATTGCGCAAGATCTTTGTCGAATACTCACAAGGCTGGCTCAGCGAGGATCAGGCCGCCCAGGGCAACAAGCAGGCAGGCTGGCGTGGCGAGCCGCAGCAGGCCGGGCCGAGTGGCTGTATGGCAGACATCGGTACCCACGCATTCGGCCTCGCCGAGTTTGTAAGCGGCCAGCGCATTCAACGCGTTTGCGCAAGTCTCGGGACGCATGTGGATGGTCGGCGGCTGGACGATGACGGCGCCATGTTGTTTGAAACAGCAGAGGGTGCAACCGGCGTCTTGTTGGCCAGTCAGGTTTGCGCAGGCGAGGAGAACGCATTGAGCATCCGCATCTATGGCGAAAAGGGCGGGCTCGAATGGCGTCAGGAAGAACCCAATAGCCTGATTCACCGATCGCTTGGCGAACCGATGCGCGTGCTGCGCGCGGGCGCTGGTCAAACCTGGTTGTGTAGCGAGGCCCGTCGGCGCCTGCGCCTGCCCGCCGGCCACCCCGAGGGGTATTTAGAGGCAATGGCCAATCTCTACCGCGAGTTCGCTGGGGCGATTCGTGGGTCAGGCAACCACGGTTATCCAGGTATCGAAGCCGGCCTTCGTGGCATGGCATTTATCGAGGCGGTGATCGCCAGCCATCACAGCGACAGCAAGTGGACGCCATTGGCGGACATTGGCTAGGAGAAATCCCATGCAGCAAACATCCACCGGCAACATGCGCGGGCCAGGCATCTTCCTTGCGCAGTTTCTGTCTGCCGAAGCACCGTTCAATAACCTCACCAATATCGCCCAATGGGCTGCTTCGCTGGGCTATCGCGGCTTGCAGCTACCGACCCTGAATACCCAGTGCCTGGATCTGCGTCTGGCGGCGCAAAGCCAGACCTACTGCGACGAGCTCAAGGGGCTCTGCGCCGAGGCCGGCGTCGAGATAAGCGAGCTGTCGACGCACCTGCAAGGCCAGCTCGTTGCGGTGCACCCAGCGTTCGACGCGCTGTTCGACGACTTCGCGCCGGTCGAGTTGCGTGGCAAACCCAAGGCGCGCACCGAATGGGCGATTGATCAGTTGAAGCTCGCCGCACGTGCCAGTCAGCGGCTCGGGCTGCAGGCCCATGCGACGTTTTCCGGTGCGCTGCTCTGGCCTTATATGTATCCGTGGCCGCAGCGCCCGCACGGGCTGGTGGACGAGGGGTTCAAAGAGCTGGCGAGGCGCTGGCGACCGATTCTCGATGCGTTCGATGACGCAGGCGTCGACCTCTGCTACGAGATCCATCCTGGCGAGGACCTGCACGACGGCGCCACCTTCGAACGCTTCCTCGACGCCGTTGGCGGCCATCCGCGGGCGAAGATTCTTTACGACCCCAGCCATCTGCTCCTGCAGCAGATGGATTACCTCGGTTTCATTGATCGCTACCACGCGCGCATCGGCATGTTTCACGTCAAGGATGCCGAGTTCCGCCCGGATGCCCGTTCCGGGGTGTATGGCGGCTACCAGAGCTGGATCGACCGTCCCGGGCGTTTCCGCTCGCTCGGTGACGGGCAGATCGACTTCAGGCAGATATTCAGCAAGCTCACCCAATACGGTTACCGGGGCTGGGCGGTGCTGGAGTGGGAGTGCTGCCTGAAGGATGCCGCGCAAGGCGCCGAAGAGGGCGCGCGTTTTATCCAGGAACACCTGATCGACCGCGTCACCCGAGCCTTCGACGACTTCGCCGGCATTGCAGCAAGCGACGCGCGCAACCGCCAACTGCTGGGTCTGGATGACGCTTCCCATTGACCTGATGTGCACTAAAACAAGGACAAGATAATGAGCACTCTGAATGCACGGCTGAGCCTGATGATGTTTCTCCAGTTCTTTATCTGGGGCGGATGGTTCGTCACCCTCGGCACCTTTCTCGGCAGCACATTGGGCGCCAGCGGCGGGCAGATCGGCATGGCCTTCGCTACGCAATCCTGGGGCGCGATTCTGGCGCCTTTCATCATCGGGCTGATCGCCGACCGCTACTTCAACGCCGAGCGCATCCTCGCCATTCTCCATCTGGCTGGCGCCGTGCTGCTGTACCTGTTGTATCGCAGCGAGGACTTCAGCACCTTTTACCCTTACGTGCTGGTTTACATGATTCTCTACATGCCGACCCTGGCACTGGTGAACTCGGTGGCTTTTCGGCAGATGCGCGATCCGGCGCTCGAATTCTCGCGGATCCGGGTGTGGGGCACGGTGGGCTGGATTATCGCCGGTCTGGTGATCAGCTTCGTGTTTGCCTGGGACTCGCAGAAGGCCATTGCGGCCGGTGCGCTGCGCAACACCTTTTTGATGTGCGCGATTGCGTCCTTGCTACTTGGCCTGTACAGCTTCAGCCTGCCAGGCACGCCGCCGCTGGCCAGGAGCGGTCAGCGAAACGGGCTTAGCCAGGTGCTGGGGCTCGATGCGCTGAAGTTGCTGAAGGACCGCAGCTTCGCGATCTTCTTCGCCTCTTCGGTGCTGATCTGCATTCCACTGGCGTTCTATTACCAGAACGCCAACCCCTTTCTCGCCGAGATCGGCGTCGCCAACCCCACCGGCAAAATGACCCTCGGGCAGATATCCGAGGTGCTGTTCATGCTGTTGCTGCCATTGTTCATCCAGCGTTTCGGGATCAAGAAAACGCTGCTGCTGGGCATGCTGGCCTGGGCGCTGCGCTACGCGCTGTTCGCTTACGGTAACAGTGGCGACCTCATGTTCATGCTGATCACCGGCATTGCGTTGCACGGCATCTGCTACGACTTCTTCTTCGTTTCAGGGCAGATCTACACCGATGCCAAAGCGGGGGAGCACTTCAAGAGTTCGGCGCAGGGGCTGATTACGCTGGCCACCTACGGGGTTGGCATGTTGGTCGGCTTCTGGGTGGCTGGGCGGATTACCGACCACTTTTCAACGAGTGCCGGTCACGACTGGCAAGGCATCTGGCTGTTTCCCGCAGTGTTCTCGCTGGGGGTGCTGCTGGTATTTCTGTTCGCTTTCCGCGAGCGGCGCGAGGTCAAGTTGCCTTCGGCCAAATATTCCTGAGATTGGCAAAGCGCTGCTGGTGGACCGCTGTTTGCCAATGATGTCAAGTGCTCGCAGGTCGCACTTGTCACGACGTCACCTGCGGGCTGCCAGGCGGTTCACCAGCGGCATCACCAGCAACGCAAGACCCGCAACGGCCGCCGCTACATAGCCAACGCTGGCTATGCCGGCGGTTTGGATGGTCAAACCGCCGATGATCGCGCCGATACCTATACCGGCGTTGGCCGCCGAAACGTTGGTCGTCCCGGCAAGGGCTTGGGAATGGCTCACCGAGTTCATGACTCGCACCTGGCAGATCGGATACAGCGCTGTATTGGCAATGCCCCACAGTGCGAGCGCGATACAGACGAGTAGACCTGAACTCGCTAACGGTGTGACGGCAGCCATGCCCGCCGCCAGCAGCACCACAAACAGGGCCGTGGCCTTGAGGGGCGAGCGGTCCACTGCTTTGCCGCCAATCCAGTTGCCAACCAGGCCTATGGCGCCGAAGCCCATCATCCACCAACCCACATGCGCGGGGGCCACGCCGGCGATGCGCTCCAGCATATCGGCCAGGTAGGTGTAGGCAACGAACATGGCGCTGAAGATGATGATCGACAGCGCGACGTTGGCCAGAAACAGCGGCTCTTTGAAAATGCGCGCTTGCTTGAGGAAGTCGACCCGAGCGCTGCGAGCGATTGTGGGCATGTAGAGCGCGATGGCAATCGCCATCACCAGTGACAGGCCCGCCAGCAGCCAGAACGCTCCCCGCCAGCCGATGCCGTTGGCAGCCAGTGTGCCAAGGGGGATACCCAGCAGGAGCGCGGCAGTGATACCCAGATAGACCCGGGCAATCGCCTGGCCGCTCTTTGCCGGGCCGGCCAGCTGGGCTGCCGTTTCACTGGCGGTGCCCCAGAAGACAGGCAGCATCAGCGCCGGGATAAAACGCGCGATGGCCAGTACCCAGATGTTTGACGACAGCGCCGCCAGGCCATTGGCGAAGGCGAACACCAGCAGGATCGCGATAAACAGCTTCTTCCTGTCCAGGTGGGCGAGGGCGGCGGTCAGCGGTGGGCCAAAGAGCATGACAGTGAAGGCAAACAGCGTGACCAGCTGACCGGCTGCGGCAATCGAAATGCCAAGGTCTCGGGCCAGGGCCGGCAGCAGGCCGATAATCAGGAATTCTGTAGTCACGATCAGAAAGGCCGAGATGGCCAGGATGGTGATGCTCAGCGTGGAGCTACCAGCAGTGGAAACCAGTGGCCGGGGTAATTCGATAGCACTCATGACGCCGCTCTTTAGCAAGGAAGGCGTCATGGTATTGGTTCTTTCTATTCCTATTTCTGGCGTTTTTTCTGGCTATTGCTGAGCTGAATTCACTTATCTGTTTGCGTAGGCAAACTGTGGCCTGCGGGAACTAGGCAGGCCGCGAGCGCTTCCAGCAGGACGCTGACCTTGGGCAGCGCCTCGCGTTTCTTCAGCCAGACCAGGTTCATCGGCAGGCCATCGGTGGCGAGCTGAGGCAGCACTTCGACCAGTGCTCCGCTATCCAGATGCCCCTGCACCAGCCAGGTGGGCAGTTGCGCGATGCCATAACCCGCCAGGACAGCCAGTACTTCTCCTTCGCCATCGCCGACAGCGATTCGCGCCGGCATGATTCGCCGCTTCTTGTCGCCAGGCTCAGGGCCTTCCCGATACCAGGGGCTGACTTGTCCATCGCTATGGCCGTAGAGCACGCAGTCATGTTGCTCAAGCTCCACTTCGTTTGCCGGCGTACCCCGCCTGGACAGGTACTCGGGCGCAGCGCAGTAGATCAGGCGCTCGGCGCCCAGGTAGCGGTGGCCCAGGGTAGCCGGCCAAATATCCGAACCGCCGATGCGCACCAGAATGTCGATGCCCTGATCAGCGGGGTCGACAAAGCTATCGGTAAAGGAGATATGCGGCATCAGCAGCGGGTGCTGCTTGGCCAGCTGCAGAATCACCGGTAGCACGTGCATACGGCCGTAGGAGGCCGGCAGATCGATACGAATCCGCCCGCGAGGCTCGAAGAGCTCGGCATGCAGTGACAGCTCCGATTCTTCCAGGTCGTCGAGCACTCGCGTGCAGGTTCGGTAGAAGGCCGTGCCCGCATCCGTCAACACCAGCCTGCGCGTGGTGCGTTCGAAAAGGCGTATGCCCAGGCGGGTTTCCAGGCGCGCAATGCCTTTGCTCACCGCCGAGCTGGTGAGGCTCAGGCGTTCGGCCGCCGCGGCAAAGCTGCCGAGTTCGGCGACGCATACGAATACATCGATGCCTTTCAAACGCTCAGAGGAGAACACGGCATGGCCTTGAATAACTGTGTGAGTCACAAAATAACGAGTCTTGTTGATCCTGAATGCTGCTTAGAGCAACAGGCCGAGTTTCAGCCGTTTAGGCAGTTTGGCAACTACCAGTTGATGGGAGCGCGTCAGCAACTCTTGCAGCTCGTCATCGCCCAGCGGGTAGGGCGCCGCCATGCTGACCCAGCGCGCACGTGCCAGATAGGGCGCCGGGCGGATGCCGGGGCGGTCGCAGTAACCGAGAAACAGATCGGCATCGACTTTGAAGGCCAGGCCGTTCTGGGTACTCAGATGGAACAGGGCAAACATTTTGCTCTCGGCCACGGAAAATACCCGCACGCCACCCCATTTTATGTCCTCGCGGGCCCCAGGCAGGCTCAGGCAGAACGCAGCAACTTGGTCAGGCGTCACGGTGCTTACTCGCGGTAGAAGACTTGCACCAGATGATAGCCAAACGTGCTCTTCACCGGGCCGTGTACTTCGCGTACCGGCTTATTGAAGATGACCTGGTCTATAGCCCGGACCATCTGTCCTGGGCGCACTTCCCCTAAATCACCGCCACGTTTACCGGACGGGCAGGTCGAATACTTGCGAGCCAGTACATCGAAGGCTTCGCCTGCAGCGATACGCTGTTTCAACGCAGCCGCTTGCGCTTCGGTCTTGACCAGAATGTGGCGGGCCATCGCCTTTGCCATGACAGGTTCCTCACTGTGATCGAGGCGCTATTGTGCCGCGAATGCATCGCCAACAGAATGGCGTCAGTTTTTCGTTGGATCGGTAAGCGGAAGCAATACCGATCTTGACCTAACGTATTAACTCCAACTTGAACGGATCGGCTGCCCATGGACCTTCCCGCAATGCTGAAAATACTGTCCAGCCAGGACGGTTCAGATCTCTACCTGTCTACCGGCGCGCCGCCTTGTGCCAAGTTCAACGGCGTGCTCAAGGCCATCAGCGGCGAACCTTTGAAAGCCGGGGAAGTGGCCGACATTGCCGCCTCGGTAATGGACAGTGCTCAGCGTGACGAATTCGAGCGCGAACTGGAGATGAATCTGGCGATTTCGCTGCCGGGAGTCGGTCGTTTTCGGATCAATATTTTCAAACAGCGCAACGAGGTGTCTATCGTGGCGCGCAACATCAAGCTCGACATTCCCAAGTTCGAGGACCTGAAGCTGCCTGAGGTGCTGCTCAAGACCGTCATGGAAAAGCGCGGCCTGGTGCTTTTCGTAGGCGGCACCGGGTCGGGGAAGTCCACCTCGCTGGCCGCGCTGATCGATTACCGCAACCGTAACAGCGGCGGACATATCATCACCATCGAAGACCCGGTCGAGTACGTGCACCGGCACAAGAAGTCGATCATCAACCAGCGTGAGGTCGGCGTGGATACCCGCAGCTTCCATGCTGCGCTGAAAAACACCCTGCGCCAGGCGCCTGACGTGATCCTGATCGGCGAAATCCGCGACCGCGAAACCATGGAGCACGCCTTGGCCTTCGCCGATACCGGTCACTTGGCGATCTCGACGCTGCACGCCAACAACGCCAATCAAGCACTGGATCGCATCATCAATTTCTTTCCGGAAGACCGCCGCCCGCAACTGCTCAATGACCTGGGCAACAACCTCAAGGCGTTCGTTTCCCAGCGCCTGGTGAAAACCGTCGACGGCAAGCGTCGCGCCGCGGTGGAAGTCTTGCTAGGCACGCCCACCATTCGCGACCTGATCAAGCGCAGCGATTTCGGCGATATCAAGGAGATCATGGAGAAGTCGAAAAACCTGGGGATGCAGACGTTCGACCAGGCGCTGATCGATCTGGTCAACGAAGGCGTCATCGACGAAGAGGAGGCGGTGAAAAACGCCGACTCGGCCAACAACGTGCGTCTGAAGCTCAAGCTCTATCGCGAAACGCCACCTGCTGCCACACCGGTAGCGGCGACTCCGGCGGCGCCAGCACCGGTTCCGCTGAAGCCGGCCGAAGCCGCCGACTGGGGGTTGGAGCTCAAGCTGGAAGATCTCGAAGAGGACACACCACCAGAGGACCCTGGGCGCACCGGGATCTGACCGCAGGGCGCTGCGTCACGCCACGGCGCGTTCGCCGATGTATTCATAGAAGCGGAACAAGTAGCCGTCGGGGTCGGCAACGAAGAACTCGCGCTGGCCGTATTCGATGTCGTCGGCTCGGTACCAGGCCTCGGTAACCGGCGCCTGCAGTTCAATCGAGGCCGCCATCAGTCGCTCAAGCACGCCGGTGATCGCCGCGACCTCGACCTGAAAGTGCAGGCCGCTGCCGGCGCGACTGAGCGCCTGGTGTTGCGACGCATCCGCCTGCAGCAGCATGACTTGAGCGCCATCGAGGTCGAAGTAACCGAAATTGTCTTCGGCACGCTCGAAGTGCAACTTAAAGCCAAACAGGTTCTGGTAGAAGTCCTTGGAGCGTGGGTAGTTCGCCACCAGCAGTTCCGGGACCAGTTTGTTCCATTCCATGGGCAGTTTCCTTTTTGAGCGCAACGATCAGTCGTGCGGCAGCACCGGCTCGCAGCGCAGGGTGGTTTTGACCGAGTTGGCGATAAAACATTCCTCGTGCGCCAGGTGATGCAGCGCGCGCAGCTGTCGCTCATCTGGGCGGCGGGTGCCGCCGAAGCGGACCCGCGGGCGTAACAGCACCTCCGTCATGGCCAGGCGACCTTCGTCGTTGCGGGCCATGGTGCCAAGGGCATGGTCGACATACTCATCTACCTGGAATCCCTGTTTCGCCGCCAGTGACAGAAACCACAGCATGTGACAGCTCGACAGGGACGCGACAAAGGCTTCCTCCGGGTCGACCGCTTCAGCGTCGGACCAAGGCAGCGGCACCACATGGGGCGAAGAGGAGGCGGGTATCTCCACACCGCCGTCGAAGCGCCAGCGGTGCGCGCGGCTATAGCGGTTGGCGAGAAAATCCTGCTCGCCGCGCTGCCAGAGAATTTCAGCAGAATGTTGCGCCATGGTGGTGGTCTCTAACAGGGGGTAGCAAGGGTAATCATGGCCGAGAAGCCATGGATCCTGATCGCCCCTATAGCTTGTTCCAACATGCAGCTCATTGGATAGTCTGCGCCACCGCCAACCTGCGAAGCGACACTCTATGGATACGTTACAGAACCACTACGCGACTTTTCGCAGCGCCTGGGTTGCCCAGGCGCGCGCCAATCCGGTCATCGCATCGGGGCTGGGCATTGCCGTACTGGCGATCCTTGCGCTGTTGATCGGCAGCGCCATCAATGCCTTTGAAGGGCAGACGTCGGAGCGCCTGCGGTACGCCTTCTACGGCGGCAGCGCAGGCTTTGCCGCGACCGCGCTGGGCGCGCTGCTGGCGTTTGGTCTGGGCAACATCAGCGTACGCACCCAGGACAGCATGCTCGGCTTTGCGGCAGGGATGATGCTCGCCGCGAGTTCCTTTTCGCTGATTCTGCCTGGCCTGGCAGCAGCCGAAACGATCGTGAACAGCAGTTTTCTTGCCGCTGCAACAGTGGTGCTGGGACTGGGACTCGGTGTGTTGCTGATGCTGGGGCTGGACAAATTCACCCCGCACGAGCACGAAAGCACCGGGCCCTGTGGCCCGGATTACGAGCGCTTCAACCGGGTCTGGCTGTTTGTCTTCGCCATCGCCTTGCACAACCTGCCCGAAGGCATGGCGATTGGCGTCAGCTTTGCGGGGGGCGACCTGAATGTCGGCATTCCCTTGACGACCGCGATCGCCATTCAGGATATCCCCGAGGGCCTGGCGGTTGCACTGGCGTTGCGCACCACCGGTTTGTCTGCGCTGTCCGCCGCGCTTGTTGCGGTGGCGAGCGGGCTGATGGAGCCAATTGGCGCGCTGGTGGGATTGGGCATCTCCAGCGGGTATGCGATCGCTTATCCGGTGAGCATGGGGCTGGCGGCCGGCGCGATGATCTTCGTCGTTTCCCACGAAATCATCCCCGAAACCCATCGACATGGTCATCAGACCTCAGCCACCGTCGGCTTGATGGGTGGCTTCGCGGTGATGATGTTCCTCGACACGGCCCTGGGTTGATCTGTTTATAGAAATATATTCTAGAAAATACTTCTGAGGTGTTTCATACTGGCTCGGCGCGCAAAACCATTCCAGCCAGTAGGAAAATCCGATGAGCCAAACCTTGCAGCTATACAAATCCGTGGGCGCAAAGCAGTTCAGCGCCATGATCCGTCAGGTCGCCCCGTACTTCGCCAGCATCGATCCGCTGTTTGTCGAGTTGCGTGCGGGCTACGCGGAGGTCACTTTCGCCAAGCGCCATGAGGTGCTCAACCACATCGGCACCGTGCATGCCATCGCTCTGTGCAACGCGGCCGAGCTGGCTGCCGGCACCATGACCGACGCGTCTATCCCTAAGGGATGTCGCTGGATTCCGAAAGGCATGAGCGTGGAATATCTGGCCAAGGCCGATGGCGATGTTCGCGCGGTTGCCGATGGCAGCGCAGTGGACTGGGCAAGCCTCGGTGACGTCAAGGTGCCGGTGATGGCGTATGTTGGCGACAAGCCGGTGTTTCGCGCTGAAATCAATATGTACGTCAGCCAGGCCTGATCGCGGTGTTTGTGCTGGTCAGGACGGCGATGGCGCTTTTCGGTTGTTGAGCAGGTGGGCCGCCCTGGCCCGCAACTGCCCACAACCGCCGTCGATATCCTGACCGGCGGAATTGCGCACCTTGGTCAGCAAGCCGCGGCTGTGCAGGTAACGCACGATCTGCACGATACGGTCGCCATCAGGCCGCTGGTATTCATCGGCTTCCATGCTGTTGTAGGGGATCAGGTTCAACAGCGCGTACTTGCCTTTGAGCAACCGCAGGATGGCGTCCATTTCTTCCTGACTGTCGTTGATGCCCTTGAGCAGCGTCCATTGATACTGGATCGGGTAATCGATGAGGCGGGCATAGCGCTCGCCCAGCTCGACCAGCTCTTCGGGATCGATCCGAGGCGCACGTGGCAGCAACTGCTGACGCAGGTCGGCATTGGTGGTGTGCAGCGAAAGGGCCAGTGCCGGCTTGATCTGCTGGTGCGGAAGACGCTCGAACACCCGCGGATCGCCAACGGTGGAAAACACCAGATTACGCTGGCCAATGCCGCCGTCAGTGCCAAGCAGGTTGATCGCGTCCAGCACGTTATCCAGGTTATGCGCCGGTTCACCCATCCCCATGAATACCACTTTCTTTACCGGCCGGAAGCGTCGCGCCAGTACCACCTGAGCGACGATTTCCGCGGTGCTCAACTGGCGCAGCAGGCCGCTTTTGCCGGTCATGCAGAATACACAGCCTACTGCGCAGCCGACCTGGCTAGAAACGCACAGACCGTCGCGCGGCAGCAGCACGCTTTCCACCATCTGCTGGTCAGCCAGTTGTACCAGCAAGCGCGCCGAGCCGTCAGCCGCAGGGTGCTCGGAACTGAGACGGGCGAGGGCGTCGAGCTCTGCCGTCAATTGCGGCAGCGCCTGCCGCACGGCAAGCGGCAGAAAGTTCTCGGTCTTCTGATTGCGTGTGCCGGTATCGAGGGGCAGGCCGCGAAGCCAGAAACGGCTGATCCGCCCGATATGCATAGGCTTGGCGCCGAGATCGGCTAGGCGTTGGTGAAAGTCGTGAATATGCATGGGGCGCGCATGCTATCACTGTGAGCGGGGGCGGCGTAGTGGGTGGCTCGGTGGCTCTACGCCCGCCGAGCGGGCGAATTACTGTGCTTGTACGCGGATGGCAAGCGCCGAGCTCAGACGAATCACTACCTGGCGATTGAGGTAGTCGGTTTCGAGTTGGACGTCCGGACGTACCTTGACGACCCTGCGGGTGCCATCGAGGAACTCGAGCGTGGCGGTATGTAGGGTGGTATCGATGGCTTTCACCACTGCGATGACCTCGACGCTGTCGGCAACCACCATGCCCGGTTTGGCGCCGACAGGCGTTGCGACTAGCACGCCGGTGCGGCTGGCCGTGCCGGCTGCCCCGGCCTCTCGCAGATACACCACCTGTTCGAGAACGACGGTAGCATTGACCCGGTCGCCCACTTTCAATTGCGGGAAGTTGATCATTTCAGGACTGGCTTTGAAGCTGTGCTGATTGCTCAGCGCATCTTCCAGGGTAACGCTGTTGGTGGCGTAGTTGATGGCGCTGACGACGGCGTTGATCTCTTCAACTTGGGTTGCCACGCCACCGGGGATGCCTTCCTGGGTGACTTGAACGGAGCGCGCGTCGCTGGTTAGCGCTTTGTTCTGCTCCTGAGTGCTGCAGGCGGTGAGCAGTGCAAAACTGAACACCAGAAGCCCCAGACTTTTGATTGTGCGCATGCCGGTTTTCCTAAGGGTTATTGTGGCTTGGTATGGCGAATCTCGTAGACCGCGTCTTCGTTGCACATCGGGGTCAGGTGGATGCTGTAGCGGGGCTCGGGTTGGCCGAGCATCATTTCATCCAATTGATACTGCACATTCAGCTTCAGGTATGCGATTTGCGCCGGTCTGAGCGTGAGCGATTGCTCGATATCACGCGGCTCCCATTTGGCTCCCGGAGTTAGGCCGGTTATGCGCACGCTGTGTTTGCCCGGTGCCAGTTCGACATGCTGGTGGCTGTTGAATTTCAGCGTGCCAATGCTCTGACCATCGATGAAAACTTCCGGGTAGTTGTAGCGCAGTGGCTGCATTAGGCCGGGATTGCTCGCTTCCGGGCGATACAGATAGAGCATCGAACGTTGCGGGCTGGACGGTTGTACTGCCTCAAAATAGCTGGGCGAGCTGCAACCGGTGATAAACAGGGGTAACAGCAGCAGTTCGCGCAGGTGCATGGGGCATCCTTGTCCGGGCATGGTTGATAGAGAGGGTATCGCCGCTAAGGTACTACCGACCAACTAAGGTTAGCTGGCAATCCTTCAGCTTGCCTGGGCGTGGCTGTGCTATGGTCGCGCCCCGGAAAAATGTGTGGGGACACACTATGAAATTCATACACCAGCGCGAGCACCTCAACGAAGACGACGTGGTTGTCATCGAATGCTCGCAGACCTGCAATATCCGCCTGATGAGCGATGCGAACTTCCGCAGCTTCAAGAATGGCGGCCGGCACACCTATCACGGTGGTGCGTTCGACACCTTTCCGGCGAAGATCACCGTCCCCAGCAGCGGTTTCTGGAATATCACCATCGACACGGTCAGCCGCAAGGCTATCAGCGTGACGCGCAAGCCGACGCTCAAGCACTCGATCAAGATCATCCGCAAGTCGACCTCGCGCCTGAGTTGAGTGCGCCACGCCACGCCACGCTAGGCGTTGCGAGTTGTGATTGCCCTGGCGAACTGGTCCTTGCCGCGGTTCTGGTCTACAGATCACACTTGAGTGATCGGCGCCATGCGCCGTATAGCTGGCGGGCGCGCGCAGGAAAACCGTTAGCCATCCGACAGATCCTCGTGCGGGACTCGCTTTTTCGGCTACCCGCAGTTGCTCAAAGTCAAGACCGGCGACGGTGGCAACGTGCACCACAAGCATAAAAGTCCGCTTCTGCAGGCTTCTTTCGTCCTGAACCAAGGGTTCAGCGTTTGCTGACTGACAGGGCAATCAGGCGCGATACCACCAGCGCCAGGTACATGACCCCGGCGAACTCCTCGATCATTACCAGGGAGCGGGCCATGGGCGTGACAGGTAGGATATCGCCCAGGCCGACCCCAGAAAGGGTGGTGAAACTCAAGAACAGCAGTTCCATCCAGGTGCGCGCCGCCTGCGGTTCGATCATTGCCACGAAGCTGCCAGGCAGTAGCAACTGACAAACACTGAAGAGATAGGCAAAGGCCCAGGCCAGCAGGGTGAAGGTCGCACCGGCCGCGTACAACTCATCGGTGGTGGCGTGCTGGTCGGCCGTCATGTAGGCAATCAGGCTGGCCGCCGCATAAAAGTAGAACGCCGCTTCCACCATAGCGATCAGCCATTCCAGCATGGGGGTGGGGCGCAGCATATCGATTGCGGACAACGTCAGTACCAGCAGGGCCAGTAACATGGCTACCCAGCTCTGTACCGGACTGCGCTTGACCACATGCAACGCAAGGCCAAGCACCACCAGACCGAATGCACCGAACAGCGCCCTGCCGAGTGGTGTGCCCTCCATCCAGGGATAGAGCAACACCCCCAGCAACTGCACAAACAGCAGGCCGGCGGAGGGATGGCGTGTGATATAGGTGATGGGCGACATGCAGTCCTTGTTTATCAGTGGCTGTCTGTTTTTAACAAAAAAGCCCGCGTCTGCGGGCTTTTATCTGTCGAAGCCTTAGTTGTCATACCCCAGATTAGGCGCCAGCCAGCGTTCGCTGACGTTGAGATCCTGTTTCTTGCGCGCGGTGTAGCTTTCTACCTGATCCTTGTCGATCTTGCCGACGGCGAAGTACTGCGCCTGTGGGTGGGCGAAGTACCAGCCGGACACGGCTGCCGCCGGGAACATGGCGTAGTGCTCGGTGAGAAACACACCGCTGGCACCCGTCTTGTTGAAATCGGCCGCTGGGTCGAGCAGGGTGAACAGGGTCTTCTTCTCGGTGTGATCCGGGCACGCTGGGTAGCCGGGAGCGGGGCGGATGCCTTTGTAGGCTTCCTTGATCAGCTCATCGTTGGAAAGTTGCTCTTCCGGGTCATAACCCCAGTAGTTGGTGCGCACTTCGCGGTGCAGCCATTCGGCGCAGGCTTCGGCCAGGCGGTCGGCCAGGGCCTTGACCATGATCGAGTTGTAGTCGTCACCAGCGTCCTGATAGGCCTTGGCCACTTCCTCAGCGCCGATGCCGGCGGTGGTGATAAAGCCGCCGACGTAATCGGTAATGCCGCTGTCTTTTGGCGCGACGAAGTCGGCCAGGGAGTAGTTCGGCTTGCCGTCAGGCTTGATGGTCTGCTGGCGCAGGTGGTGCAGGGTGGCCAGCTTCTCGCCGTTGTCGGCGTAGACGTCCAGATCGTCATCGTTCACCTGGTTGGCTGGCCAGAAGCCGAAGACGGCGCGGGCACTGATCAGCTTCTCGTCGATCAGCTTGTTCAGCATTTCCTGGGCGTCGGCATGCAGCGCGGTGGCGGCTTCGCCCACTACCTCGTCGGTGAGGATGCGCGGGAACTTGCCGGCCAGGTCCCAGGAGATAAAGAACGGCGTCCAGTCGATATATTCGGCCAGCACCTTGAGGTCGATATTTTCCAGCACCTTGACGCCGGTAAAGCTCGGCACGGTCGGCTGATACGTCGCCCAGTCGAATTTAGGCTTGTTGGCGACCGAGGCGGCGTAGCTTAAGCGTTCGGTGCGGGCGCTGCGGTTGGCGGTACGTTCGCGCACTTCGATGTAGTCGAGGCGGGTGCGCTCGACAAAGTCGGCCTTGAGTTCCTTAGACAACAGCTGAGTGGCCACACCCACAGCGCGCGAGGCGTCGGTGACGTAGACCACTGCGTCGTTCTGGTACTTGGGCTCGATCTTCACCGCGGTGTGGGCTTTCGAGGTGGTCGCGCCGCCGATCATCAGCGGCAAGCTAAAGCCCTGGCGCTGCATCTCGCGGGCGACATGCACCATCTCGTCGAGCGACGGTGTGATCAGGCCGGACAGGCCGATGATGTCGCACTTCTCGGCGATCGCGGTTTGCAGAATCTTCTCCGCCGGCACCATCACGCCCAGATCGACGATGTCGTAGCCGTTACAGCCCAGCACCACACCGACGATATTCTTGCCGATATCGTGCACGTCGCCTTTTACAGTGGCCATCAGGATCTTGCCCTTGGCTTCCGGCTTGTCGCCTTTTTCCAGCTCGATAAAGGGGATCAGGTGGCCGACCGCCTGCTTCATCACTCGGGCGGATTTCACCACTTGCGGAAGGAACATCTTGCCGGCGCCGAACAGGTCGCCGACCACGTTCATCCCGGCCATCAGCGGCCCTTCGATGACTTCGATAGGCCGCGCGCATTGCTGACGGCATTCCTCGGTGTCTTCGATGATATGGCTGGTGATGCCCTTGACCAGCGCGTGCTTGAGGCGGTCGACCACGTTCCAGGTGCGCCACTCTTCGGTTTCGACTTCCTTGACGCTGCCGTCGCCCTTGTAGTTGTCGGCAATCGCCAGCAGCGCTTCGGTGGCGCCTTCGTGGCGGTTGAGCACCACGTCTTCCACCGCATCGCGCAGCTCTTTGGGAATCTCGTCGTAGATTTCCAGCTGACCGGCGTTGACGATGCCCATGGTCAGGCCGTTCTGGATCGCGTAGTAGAGGAACACCGAGTGAATGGCTTCACGCACCGGGTTGTTGCCACGGAAGGAGAACGACACGTTGGACACGCCGCCGCTCGACAGGGCGTGAGGCAGGTGGTCGCGGATATAGGCGCAGGCCTCGATAAAGTCGACGGCGTAGTTGTTGTGTTCCTCGATGCCGGTGGCCACGGCAAAGATGTTCGGGTCGAAGATGATGTCTTCCGGCGGGAAGCCCACTTCATTGACCAGAATGTCGTAGCTGCGCTGGCAGATCTCGCGCTTGCGCGCGGCGGTATCGGCCTGGCCAGCTTCGTCGAAGGCCATTACCACCACGGCGGCGCCGTAGCGCTTGCACAGTTTGGCGTGGTGCTTGAACTGCTCGACGCCTTCCTTCATCGAGATCGAGTTGACGATGCCCTTGCCCTGGATGCACTTCAGGCCGGCTTCGATCACTTCCCATTTGGAGGAGTCGATCATGATCGGCACGCGAGAGATATCCGGCTCGCCGGCGATCAGATTCAAGAAGGTAACCATGGCCTTCTGCGAATCGAGCATGCCCTCGTCCATGTTGATGTCGATCACCTGGGCGCCGGCTTCCACCTGCTGCAGGGCGACTTCGAGGGCTTCGGTGTAGTTGTCCTCGCGGATCAGCCGGGCGAACTTGGCCGACCCGGTGATATTGGTGCGCTCGCCGACGTTGATAAACAGCGAGTTGCGGTCGATGGTGAAGGGTTCCAGACCCGACAGGCGGCAGGCTTTGGGGATATCCGGTATGGCGCGCGGCGGGTATTTGCTCACCGCTTCGGCAATCGCCTGGATATGCGCAGGCGTGGTGCCGCAGCAGCCGCCGACGATGTTCAAAAAGCCCGAGGCGGCGAATTCTTCAACCACCACGGCCATTTCCGCCGGGGTTTCGTCGTATTCGCCGAAGGCATTCGGCAGGCCGGCGTTGGGGTGAGCGGAGACGTTGGTTTCCGCCTTGGCTGCCAGCTCTTCCAGGTACGGGCGCAGGTCCTTGGCGCCGAGGGCGCAGTTCAGCCCCACGGAGATCGGGTTAGCGTGGCGCACCGAGTTCCAGAAGGCTTCGGTGGTCTGCCCCGACAGGGTGCGGCCGGAGGCGTCGGTGATGGTGCCGGAGATCATGATTGGCAGCTCGAAACCTTGCTGCTCAAAGACTTCCTGCACGGCAAAGATCGCCGCCTTGGCGTTCAGCGTGTCGAAGATGGTTTCGATCAGGATCATGTCCGCGCCGCCTTCGATCAGGCCGCGGGTGGCTTCCACATAGTTTTCCACCAGCTCGTCGAAGGTGACGTTGCGGTAGCCGGGGTTGTTTACGTCCGGGGAGATCGAGCAGGTGCGGCTGGTAGGGCCGAGCACGCCTGCAACAAAGCGCGGGCGATCTGGGGTTTCCAGGGTCTTGGCATCGGCCACTTGACGGGCCAGGCGTGCGCCTTCGACGTTCAGCTCATACACCAGGCTTTCCATGCCGTAGTCGGCCTGGGAGACCTGGGTCGCGTTAAAGGTGTTGGTTTCGAGGATGTCCGCGCCGGCATCCAGGTAGGCCTTCTCAATCGCGCCGATCACGTCCGGGCGGCTAAGGATCAGCAGGTCGTTGTTGCCTTTTACATCCTGCGGCCAGTCGGCGAAGCGCGCGCCGCGGTAGTCCTCTTCTTCCAGCTTGTAGCTCTGGATCATGGTGCCCATGCCGCCATCGAGGATCAGGATGCGTTCCTTGAGGGCTTGCTGAAGTGCTTGGAGACGGGCGCTGCGATCGGACAGGGACATGGACGCGATTACCTGGGAGAAGCCAATACAAGAGGGCGCGATAATAACAAAGCTGCAAGCTTTTGCAGCGACCGGAGGGTTTGCATGAATTTCGCTCACGTTGAGCGCAATGCAATGTTCTTATTTCGATTCCAACCCTTTTCCGACTAAAACACTAGGACTTTTCCGTCTTGGCGGACTGGCGTACACTGCCGGCATGTTTTGCGAGGAGTTGCCATGAGCACTATCACCATTACCGATGCCGCCCACGATTACCTGGCTGATCTGCTGAGCAAGCAGAGTACCCCCGGCATTGGCATCCGCGTCTTTATCACCCAGCCTGGCACCCAGTACGCGGAAACCTGCATCGCCTACTGCAAGCCCGGCGAGCAAAAAGCCGAAGACACCGCGTTGGGGTTGGCCAGCTTTACTGCCTGGATCGACGCGGTCAGCGAGCCATTCCTGGAAGACGCGGTGGTCGATTACGCCACCGACCGGATGGGCGGCCAGCTGACCATCAAGGCACCGAACGCCAAGGTGCCGATGGTCAATGAAGACAGTCCGATCAACGAGCGCATCAGCTATTACCTGCAAACCGAGATCAACCCCGGGCTGGCCAGCCATGGTGGTGAAGTCAGCCTGATCGACGTGGTCGAAGACGGTATCGCGGTATTGAAGTTCGGCGGCGGTTGCCAGGGCTGTGGTCAGGTGGACCTGACGCTCAAGGAAGGCATCGAGAAAACCTTGCTTGAACGCATTCCCGAACTCAAGGGCGTGCGCGATGTGACCGATCACAGCATCAAGGAAAATGCCTACTACTAAGCAACAGGCGTATTAAACAAGGCACCCTCGGGTGCCTTTTTTTATGGCTGGCAATGATCAGCACGCCTGTCGCTTATCTGGTTCGAGATAGAACATGCAGATAAACGTTGATTAAAAACATAGTGTTGAAGATCAGTGGCTAGACTCAGTCTAGGAGTGAGTCGGCGATAGCCGATGGCCTTGCCTTCAGGGGTAGTATTTTTTCGCAGTATTTCCGGGCGCGCGTGGTCGAAGTTCAATCGGCGCTCGCCCGCCTGAGTTTTGCTGCGATCAAACCGTGAAGCCCTAACCGCTGGCCGTACAGCGTGAAAAAACAACAAGACGTGGTGCCAATGACCGTCATTTCTCTGCTTATCTGTGACGACTCGAACATGGCGCGCAAGCAGTTGCTGCGCGCGCTGCCCGCCGACTGGCCGGTTTCGGTGGCGCAGGCCGCCAATGGCTCTGAGGCGATGGATATCCTGCGCCAGGGCTCGATCGACGTGATGCTGCTTGATCTGACCATGCCGGAAATGGACGGCTATCAGGTGCTGGCTGCAATCAGGGCTGAAGGCCTGGTGTGCAAGGTCATCGTGGTCTCTGGTGATGTACAGGCGCAGGCAATTGAACGGGTGATGGGGCTTGGCGCGATGGCGTTCGTGCAGAAGCCGGCAGATCCCGATCAATTGAAGAACACCCTCGACGAGTTGGGCTTGCTACAGGGTAGTGCGGCCAAGGCTGTCGCCCGTTCCCAGGCTGAAAACGCGCCCATCAGCTTTACCGATGCGTTTCGCGAGGTGATCAACGTCTCCATGGGCCGCGCGGCGGCGTTGCTGGCGCGCGTGCTGGGGGTCTTTGTGCAGCTGCCGGTACCGAACGTGAACGTATTCGAGGTCGGCGAATTGCACATGGCCTTGGCGGATGTCCAGCGTGGCAGCGGGCTCACTGCGGTATGTCAGGGCTTTATCGGCGGCGGAATAGCCGGCGAGGCGCTGCTGATCTTCCATGACTCGGAAGTGGGCGACATGGCCAAGCTCATGCACTGGTTCTCCCATGATTATTCCGAAATTGAAATGCTGCTGGACCTGTCCACGGTGCTCATCGGTGCATGCCTGAGCGGCATTGCCGGCCAGGTAGACGTCAATTTCTCCCAGAGTCATCCCACTGTGCTGGGCGAACACAGCTCGATCGAAGAGCTAATCTGCCTCAATCAGTCGCGCTGGAAAAGCACCCTCGCCGTGGAGGTCAGCTACAGCATCGAAGGGCATGTCATTCATTTCGATCTGCTGTTGCTGTTCACCGAGGATTCGGTAGAGCTGCTTACCAAAAAACTTGATTACCTGATGAACTGACCATGAGCAATAGCCTTGATTTGACTGAATTCCACTGGCTGCTGGCGATCGTGCAGAGCATCGACGTCGGCGTGGTCGTCCTGGACCGCGAATACCGCGTTGAAGTCTGGAACACCTTTATGGAGAACCGCTCCGGCCGCCAGCCTGGCGAAGTCCACCAGCAATCGTTTTTCAGCATTTTTCCGGAAGTCGAGCAGGAATGGTTTCGCCACAAGGTAGAAAGCGTCGTCACCCTGGGCACTCCGGCGTTTACCATCTGGGAGCAGCGGCCGTATCTGGTGCGATTCAAGAACTACCAGCCGATCACCGGGCAGGAGGAGTTCATGTACCAGAACACCACCATCCTGCCGCTGCGCTCGACCAACGGAAAGGTCGAACATATGTGCCTGATCATCTACGACGTCACCAACGTGGCGACCAACAAGCAGCAACTGCAGACGCTCAACCAGCAGCTTAAGCACCTGTCTCGCACGGATCGCCTGACGGGGCTGAACAACCGCGGCTACTGGGAGGAATGCCTGCAGCATGAATACGCCAGGCACCGACGTTATCAGAGCATGGCAGCCTTGGTGATGTTCGATATCGACCACTTCAAGAAGGTCAACGACACCTTTGGTCACCCGGCCGGTGACAAGGTGATTCAGGTCGTGGCCGAGGTGGTTCGCGAGCAGATTCGCGATACCGATTACGCCGGGCGTTATGGCGGCGAGGAATTCGTGATTCTGCTGCCGGACATCGACAGCTCGGGCGCGATGCTGTTTGCCGAACGCCTGCGCGCGCGCATCGAGTCGCTGCTGGTGACCTACGAGGGGCAGAGCATCCCGTTTACCATCAGCCTCGGCGTTGCCGACCTGAGCCACCAGACCGATGAACACAAGCAGCTCATCGAGCGCGCCGATCAGGCGCTGTACCTGTCCAAGCAGGGCGGTCGTAACCGCGTGACCTGCTACCAGGGCCCGAGCTAGGACGTCTGGTTCGGCTCACGGGCAGCCGCCTTGCCGCGTAGGGGCAGCAGCATCAGCAGGGCAACTGCCACCATCGGCAGAATGACAACGTTGACCGCGCCCCAGCCCACCGAACTGATCAGCGCCCCGGACGCGAATGATGCGCTTGCCGCGACCGTGCCGTTGCTGAGCTCCATCAAACCCTGCGCATTGCCCCGTTCGGCGCTGCGGTGTGCAGCGGAGAGCAGGGTGGTACCGGCGATCAACATCAGGTTCCAGCCCAGGCCGAGGAAAAAGGAACTCGCCAGAAAATGCCCCTGGCCTAGGCCGCTCAAGGCGATGCAAGCGCTGACCAACAGAATCAGACCTCCCAGCACCGCAACTCGCCCACCACCAAACCTGTCGACCATGGGGCCCGCCACAAATGCAGGCAGGAACATGCCGAGCATGTGCCACTGGATGACTCGAGAGCCGTCGGCCAGCGAGAAACCACACCCCTGCATCGCCAATGGCGTGGCGTTCATCACCAGAATCATCAGGCCATGGCCGATGGCCGTAGTCGCAATAGCGGCACGGATTGCCGGGCGCCCCAGCAATTCGCGCATCGCCGCGAAGCTGCCTCCGTTGGGCGCAGGCACGCTGCCTTCGCGCAATTGCGCCATCAGCGGCACCGCCGCGGCGGCAAGGGTTGCAATGGCCAGGTAAGCACCGACAAACGGCGTACTCACAGCGTTTTGCGACCAGAGCGTGAGGCTCGGGGCGAGCAGGGCGGCAACCACGCCGCCGCCGATCACATAGGCAGTCGCCCGTCCCTGTTGCTCGGCAGGCACCGCCTCAAGCGCGGCAAAGCGGTAATACATCGCCGATGCCTGGTAGGCACCCAGTGGCAGCGCCCCCAGGCAGAACAGGCTGAAGTCGCCCAGCCACACCCCCAACGCGCTGATCAGACCTCCGGCGATACCGCAGCCGGCGCCCAGCACCAGCCCCGGCCGACGGCCATGGCGCTGCATGAACATCGACAAGGGCTGTACCGAAAGGAGATTGCCCAGGACCAGCAAGGCCAGTGGCAAGGTTGCCAGGATGTTCAGCGGGGCCAGTTGCAACCCCACCAAGGAGGTAAGGGTGATGCCGATCATGTTGCAGCTCCAGTACAGAGCCTGGCCGATGAACAGACGCAACACGGTGGTATTGGTGAGCAGCAACATGAGGATGACCTAAGCCGAGGTGCAGGGCAGGGCCGCGTGAACGCGGGTGGTGGATGCGGGTGCATTCAGCAGTTTCGCGGCGGGCCGGCGTGGGCGCTGGAGCAGCTCGCCGCCGCAGTTCGGGCAGCGCCCTGACAGCCGTTGCTCGGCGCAGTCGCGGCAAAACGTGCACTCGAACGAGCAGATCAGCACATCGGGCGAGTCGGTGGGCAAGTCGCGGTCGCAGCATTCGCAGTTTGGGCGTAATTGCAGCATGGGGGTCGCTCCGTACGGTGGGGTTCAGGCAAAGCGATCGGCGTATTCCTGAGGGCTGATCGCCAGGTGTTTGTGAAAGGTGCGACGTAGATTTTCCGGATGGCCGAAGCCGGTCAGCCGCGCTACCGTGCTGATCGAGGCATTGGCGCTCTGCAGCAGGTTGCGGGCGGCTTCCAGGCGCACCCGTTCGACATAGCGTCCTGGCCCCATGCCAAGCTCCTGAGCGAATACCCGGGACAGGGTGCGCGGGGTCATCTTTGCCTGCTCAGCCAGCGCTTCGAGTGAAAGCTGATCGCCCAGGTGATTGGGAATCCAGTCGAGCAGAGCGGCCAGGCGGGGCACCCGGCTCGGCTCTGGCGCCAACAGTGCGCTGAACTGCGCCTGGCCGCCTGGGCGGCGCAGGAACATCACCAGACGCCGCGCAACCGCCAGCGCAATGGCTCGGCCGAGGTCGGCTTCAACCAGGGCCAAGGCCAGATCAATCCCGGCGGTAACCCCGGCCGAGGTAAAGATATGGGCATTGCCGCCCTCGTCTGCAGGGTCGTAGGTGTGCAGGCAGTCGGCGAGCACCTCGACCTGCGGGTAGTCCTGGCGCAGGGTTGGCGCATCGGCCCAGTGGGTGGTTGCGCAGCGACCGTCGAGCAATCCGGCTGCCGCCAGGATCAACGCGCCGGAACAGACAGAGCCGAGGCGACGGACCTTGGGCTCGGCAGCGCGCAACCAGCCCAACAATTGAGGGTTTTTACACTGCGCTTGCTCGCCAACGCCGCCAGGCACCAAAAGCGTATCGAGTGCGCCTGCATCCAGATGCGGCCATGTCTGCTCGGCAACCAGCTGGAAACCGGCCGAGGTCGTGACCGGTCCCAAGCATTCGCCAAGCAGTTGCAGGCGATAGAAGGGTTGCAAGCCCTGCCGCTGGCGTTCGACGTTCGCCGAGGCGAACACCTGCAGCGGCCCGGTTACATCCAGGCTCATGACATCGTGATAGACCAGGCAGGCCACCGTGCGCAATGCATCCATCCGCGTATCTCCAGGAACGTTTCACCAGAAACAATGGAGGCAGTCTGCACGCGACGCGCTTATGGCGACAATGACAATAAACCCACAGATATAGCCACGCTGGCAGCGGCTAAGAGGCTTCGAGCTGCTCAGTGCGGCGTTGCAGAAACTGCAGCAAGGCCACCTCTTCGCGGTTGAGGTGTTTCCGGCTGCGGCTTCTCGGCAACTGCGCCAGCTCGCCATTGGCAAAGGCTTCCAGAATTGCCGGGTGGATGTAGCAGCTGCGGCAGACCGCAGGGGTGTTGCGCAGCTGGCTTGCAACCTGTTTGACCATCTCGACGGTGTGCTTCTTCGCAGTCGTCTCCGGCTGCCATTCCAGCTCCTGCAACAGCGCCAATGCCAAGGCGCTGCCGGCCCAGGTGCGGTAATCCTTGGCGGTGAAGTCGGCGCCGGTCATTTCGCGCAGGTAGGCGTTGATGTCGGAGGAGGTCACAGGGTGGCGCTGGCCCTGCTCGTCGATATACTGAAACAAGTGCTGGCCCGGTAATTCCAGGCATCGCCGGATGATGCGCGCCAGCCGCGGGTCGGTGACCTTCACCTCATGTTCGACACCGCTTTTGCCGCGGAAGTGAAACCGCACCGCGTTGCCCTTCACATCGACATGCCGGTTACGCAGGGTGGTCAACCCATAGGATCGATTTTCCTTGGCATAACGCGCGTTGCCGATGCGTATCAGGGTTTCGTCGAGCAGGGTGATCACCGTCGCCATGACTTTTTCCCGACCGTGGTCGGTCAGCGCCAGGTGCAGCTGCAAGGTTTTGCGCAGCTTGGGCAGGGCCAGGCCGAACTGGATCATCCGCTCGTATTTGTTGGTATCGCGAATCTCGCGCCAGCGCGGGTGATAGCGGTATTGCTTGCGCCCACGGGCGTCCCGGCCGGTTGCCTGAAGATGGCCGTTTGGGTCGGTGCAGATCCAGACGTCGCGGTAGGCAGGCGGAATTGCCAGGGCATTGATGCGAGCAATCTGCTGTTCGTCGCGAATGCGCTGGCCCTGGGGGTTGAAATAACAGAACTTGCCGCGCAGCAGTCTGCGGCTGATCCCAGGTTGACTGTCGTCGACGTAGTGCAGGTCACGGGGAAGCTCGGGTAGTTGCCGGACATCAGCCATCGAATACTCCTGATCAGCTAATGCGCTGGGTGTGCAGGGCTTCGGCCCATTCGTTCTTGCCACAACGCGGACACTCCAGCTGTTCCTGTGCATGCAGCTGCTGCAGCGCGCCGCAATGTTCACAGGCGCACAGCGCGTCGCGTGGCGCCTGGGTAAACACTGACTTGTAGTTGCGCGGCATTACCGAACGGCCGGGCCGAGTGTATTCCCGGTCATAGAACAGCAGGCTGATGTCGCCGTTGACCTCGACAATGCCCAGGCGCACCTGCCCCAGGTGCTCGACGCCATGCTGACGAAACTCCATGAGAAATTCGTCTTGAGCGATGTTGCCTTTCGTCAGGGTTTCCAGTTCGAATTGCCCGTCGCGCACCAAGACGAAGGGCTCTCCCTCGACCCAATCTTGAAAATGCCGACTTTTGCCCATCAGGGAGGTGGTGGCACGATAGAGAAGACTCATCGCGATAAAGACCATCAGTACCGGCAACAGCGGGACGTCTTCGTAGAAGGTCATGTCCCCGGCGGCGGAGCCCAAGGTCAGAATGATGACCAGCTCGAACAGCGACAGCTGGCGGACGCCGCGACGCCCGGCAGTCTTGAGGAAAAGGAATACGACGATAAACGCGAGGAGGGTACGAAAGGCGACTTCGCCAAGAAAACCCAGGGTGACTTCATCCAATAGCATCCGCTGCCAGTCAAACGCATTCATAGGAATTATCCCAATGTCGATGACTCAATTGGCTGCTGAAGGCGCGTAGAAGTTCCGCCTCTTTCGTGTCGGCAGCTGTAGCGAACGGGAGAAAGGGCGTGCGCAAAGTCCATGGCAGAACGCATGGCTTTAACGCATGGCTTTAATGTGCGGGAAAGAGGATGGGCAGTTGAAGAGGATATGAAAGGGCTGCGAATAGCCGCAGTTAGTTGCGACGCCCAACTCTAAAAACTGGCTGCCCCTAAAACTACTCCGGAAACTTGCAGCAGGTCAGGCTGTGCCGCTAACAACGATAATGAAGTTGCACAGCCTATGACCCGAGCTGCGAGTTACTCCGGCATGCTCCAGGGTTCCAGATTAAAACCTTGTTGGCTTAGTTCATCCCGGGATTTTTTTAGAACGCTCGCCAGCTTGATAGGGTCGCTATAGGTATTGCAGGAAAGCTGGGTCCGCCCGAGCAGGCGCGTCGTGGTGCGATCCATGACGGTGAGACTCAGCTCTCCGCTACCATCCTGGGGAGCCCAGGCCACGCACTGAAAAGGTTGAAAGGCGCGATCGGCGATCAGTAATGCTTCATTGAAACGCAACGGGGCGTCCATGGGGTGGGTTTCTCCGAGTAATCCCAATATCGTTTTGGCCTGCAGTAAACACATGCTGGCCCGTCGTAAGTGTTGATGGTTCGGTCAGACAGTTAAGTCACATCGTTTGCGAAAAAAATAACTTATTTAAGAAAATAAGTTGCAGACGGTGAACTGCGTAACGATGGACAAGCAAATTCCGCGATCATTCCGCACAGCCTGAAAGTATTAAACGAAGAAAAGAGTCAGCGCATCGGGTGCGTTTTTTCTACTTGGGCTCGGCTTAGTTCGGGACGCCCGGCAAAACGATAGGCGATCTGCTTGCCAGATCGCACTTGAACAGTATTAGAACGTGGACCGTTATCCGCGCTGCGTTTTAAAGCGGTTGCATACGGTCGGCCAAGCGGCCGCTGTCAGCCAGGTCGAGAAATTCGTCGCCAAGTCGGCGGCTTTCATCCATGGCCTTGCGCCAATACCGCTCGCGCCCGGCATCATCGCCGAGGTAGCGGCTGAAATCCTTGCGGTCCGGCAATTTGCCGTGGGGCAGGCGCGCCAGATAGTCGGTCGAGGGCGCCAGCAACAGCACATTCTGCAGGCGTGTGTTGCAGCCACGGCGCCAGGGCATGCCTTTATCGAACCAGCCCGGGATGACCCTGTCGGTGAAGTGCGGATACAGCACCACGTCATCGCCGCTGTAGGGCAGGTCGAGGTGATAGTCGAGCAGGCCGCCATCGCGGTAAGTGCCGGGCCCTGCGCCCGGCAGATCGCGCACGCCTTGCATGACCATCGGGATCGAGCCGGATGCCAGCAGCGCCTGGCGCAAGTTACCGGCATCAAGCGCGAGGTAGCGCGAGGGAAAGTCATTGAGCGCGCCAAGCGGCGGTGGCAAGCGCGAGTCGTGCAGGATCACCCGTTCGAAATGCCGTGCCAGGCGTGGTCTGCCAAGCAGGTTGCTGCCGATCACCGACGACAAGCCGATGCCCAGTGCGCCACGGTGATCGTGCTGGAGCAAACCATGGCTTTTGACCACGACGATGTTCAGACGGTAATGGGTGTTGGCCAGGACCTGGCTGTCCTGATCTTCGAGAAGCTGTTCGAGCATCAGCCGGCAGCTGACGGTCACCTGCGCCATGCTGACGCCTTTGGCAAAGCGTTGTGCTGTATACAGTTCGCCCAGGCGGCGAATGCCGGCTGCCGCGTCAGGCAGACAGGCACTGGCGAAACGCCAGGAACCGATGGACGCGCCGATCAGCGAACGCTCGCGGGGCGCCCGCGGCAGCCACTCGCCAAACAGCGCGAGGTCTAGGCCCTGAATGCCCAGCGCCTTGGGGCCACCCGCAGCACCTGGCAGAATGCCGACATCCGCTGGCCGCAGGCCATGCTCGCGAATATGCTTTAGCGCACGCGGACCGGCTTTGATCGTCAGGGCAGGGGACTTGATTAGGATGGCGCTCATGCTGCTCTCCAACTCGCGAGGCAGCGATTATAAAGGGCGGTAGCCCCACGCCAAGCCACTTCAAGCCGTGAATGATGCGCCTGCGCCTGCTTAGGTGCGGGGCATGCCTGGCGTGGCCTTCAGCAAATTCAGGTTGGCTTAAGTCCGCTGAAGTAACGTAAGGGGCGTCAAAGCAATCGCAGGAGATTGAACATGAACGCAGTTACGTCGCTCGTTACCGCCCTGGCACTGACCTTCACTGCTGTCACCGTTCAGGCGCGCGACCTGGGCCCGGATCAGGCGCTTGAGCTTCGCGATGCGGGCACCATTCAGTCATTCGAAAAGCTCAACGCCACCGCGCTGGCGCTGCATGCTGGCGGTACCGTGAAGGACACCGAGCTGGAAGAGGAATACGGTCGCTACGTCTACCAGGTGGAAGTGCGCGATGCTCAGGGCGTGGCCTGGGATATTGAACTGGATGCCACCAATGGCCAGGTGCTGAAGAACCAGCAGGACGATTGATGAAGAAAACCCTCATAGCTACCCGCAGCCTTGTCGCGCTGTCTCTGGTCGTTCTGACGTTTGGCAGCGCTGCACGCGATCTGGATCAGGACGAAGCCCTGAGCCTGCGCCGCGATGGCTTGATTCTGCCGCTTGAGCGCCTGATGCAGAGCGCGCTGGAACGCTACCCCGGTGCGGTGCTGCTGGAGGTCGAGCTGGAGGAAGAGGACGACGTGCTGATGTACGAAGTCGAGCTGGTGACGACCCAGGGCATCGTTCGCGAACTGGAACTGGACGCCAACAGCGGCCAGATACTCAAAGATGAAGTGGAAGACTGATGCGCCTGTTACTGGTTGAAGACCACGTGCCGCTGGCGGACGAGTTGACCGCCAGCCTGACGCGTCAGGGCTACGCGGTCGACTGGCTGGCCGACGGCCGCGACGCCGCCTACCAGGGCGCCAGCGAACCCTACGACCTGATCGTGCTGGACCTCGGCCTACCCGGCAGGCCGGGGCTCGAAGTGCTCAAGGAGTGGCGCGCTGGCGGCTTGCTCACGCCCGTGCTGATTCTGACCGCACGCAGCTCCTGGGCGGAGCGCGTCGAGGGGCTCAAAGCTGGCGCCGACGACTACCTGAGCAAACCCTTTCATCCGGAGGAACTGCAGCTGCGCATCCAGTCGCTGTTGCGGCGCGCCCGCGGCTTGGCCAACCAGCCGCAGTTGCAGACCGCAGGGTTGCAGCTCGACGAGGGTCGCCAATGCGTATCCCGCGGTGCAACGGAGATACAACTGACCGCCGCCGAGTTCCGGCTGCTGCGCTATTTCATGTTGCACCCTGGTCAGCTGCTTTCCAAAAGCCATTTGGCCGAGCACCTGTATGACGGCGAAACCGAGCGTGACTCCAACGTCATCGAAGTGCACGTCAATCACCTGCGCCGCAAGCTCGGCCGCGAGGTGATCGAAACCCGCCGCGGCCAGGGTTATCGTTTTGCCGGAGATGGCGCTTGAGATCGATCCAGCGCCGGCTGAGCCTTGGCCTGGTCAGCGTGCTGCTGGTGATCGGCTTGTTGTTCGCGCAGACCAGCGTGTGGTTGTTCGACAACAGCCTGCGCCGCTACCTGCAGGCCGGTCTCAAGGATGACGCCGAAACGCTGCTGACCGCCTTGGTTCGTGGGCCCAACGGCGTCCAGTTGAATGAGCAACGGCTCAGTGCGGCCTATCAGCGACCCTATTCGGGGTCGTATTTTCGTATCGAGTTCAGCGACGAATCCTGGCGCTCACGCTCGCTGTGGGACCGCGAGCTGCAACTCGCCAATACTCCTGGGCTGCAAGCCGAGCTGGGCGACGGGCCTCACGGCCAACTGCTGCTGACCTATCGCGCCGACTACCGGCGCTTCGGCCAGCCGTTGTCGATCTACGTGGCGCGCGACTATCGCCCGGCGCTGGAAAGCTTTCGTCGCGTTCAGCACATTGCGCTGGCGCTCGGGGTCGGCGCCCTGATTCTGGTACTGCTGCTGCAACGGCTGACCGTGCGTCGCGCGTTGCGCCCCCTTGAGCAGGTACGTCGGCAGATTGCCCAGCTCCAGCAAGGCCAGCGCAGCGACCTCGACACCCAGGTGCCCGAAGAGCTCGAGCCGCTGGTGCAGCAGGTCAACCACCTGCTGGCCCATACCGAAGAAAATCTGAAGCGCTCGCGCAACGCCCTGGGCAACCTTGGCCACGCCCTGAAAACGCCACTTGCGGTGTTGGTCAGCCTAGCCTCGCGCGATGCGTTCGACGCGCAACCTGCGTTGCGCGCGAGCATGATCGAGCAGTTGCAGCAGATCGAACAGCGCCTGGCGCGTGAACTGGGCCGTGCCCGATTGGCCGGCGAGGCGCTGCCGGGTGCGCATTTCGACTGTGCGGCGGAGTTGCCGGGGCTGTTCTCGACCTTGGCCATGATCCATGACCGCGGTTTGCAGCTCGACTGGCGGTCCGCGCCTGGCCTGCGCCTGCCGTGGGACCGCGAGGACTTGCTGGAGCTGCTTGGCAATCTGCTGGACAACGCCTGCAAATGGGCGAGCGGGCAGGTGCGCCTGGATATCGAACGCCGGGAAAAGGCCTATGTGCTGAAGATTGAAGATGACGGCCCCGGTATTGATGCTGAACTGCGCAGCGAGGTCATGAGCCGGGGCAGCCGTCTGGACGAACAGGTCGCCGGCCACGGCCTGGGCCTGGGTATCGTGCGGGACATCGTCGATGCCTGGGGCGGCCAGCTGGCGCTGCTCGACAGCGAGCTGGGCGGCCTGTGCGTGCGCATCGAGCTGCCCGCGCGCAGCTTGTCATCCGGTGCACTGCGGTAGCCAAGCGGCCCCGCTTACATGCCGTTGGTGAAGGCCGGATTGCTCATGTCGACGGCCTCACGCACCGGTTTCAGGGCGTGGGCATACCTAACCAGAATATCCAGCGCATAGTCGATGCGAGCATGCAGACGCTGATCATCCTCACCGGAAGGTTGCGGCGTATTGAGCACTTGCTCGACGTGGCGCACGATCAGATGCTCGGGCAGGTAGCACAGCCGGCAATTCTTGTAGCTGGAGGCGCGCAGTTCGCTGATCGGATAGGCGCCGCCAACCCCGGACGAGACACCAACCAGCAAGCCTGGCTTGTGGGCCAACTCGGCCTTGCTCGCATAGATGAAGAAATTCTTGATCGCCGGACAGGCCATGCCGTTCCACTCCGGTGAAACGATGACGACTGCATCGGCGTTTTTCAGCTGCTGGCGGTACATGTCCCAGTGACCGGTATCGTCGGCCGGCCAGAGTGGCAGCGGCGCCAGGCCGAGGTCGATGATGCAGCTGGCCTCGTCGCTGGTCTGGCCCAGCTGGATCAGGCGTTGACGGAGAAAACGGGCAACCTTGCCGGATTGGCTGTTGCTGCGGCCGGAGCCGGCTACCAGGGCGATATTGATCATGTGGCGCTCCCATAAAAACCAGCGCTCAGGCTAACCAGGGTAAGCCTGAGCGGCAAGTCAGCCGCGCGACTTAGCTCAGCAGTGATTAGACGCGGAAGTGATCCATCAACCCCTGCTGATGGTTGGCCAGCTGGTTGAGGTTCTGGCTGACTTGCGCCGACTCGTCGGCTTTGCCGGAGATCGCTTCGGTCACGTCGCGGATCGAGGCGACATTGCGGTTGATCTCTTCGGCCACCGAACTCTGCTGTTCGGCGGCGCTGGCGATCTGCATGTTCATGTCGGTGATCACGCTGACTGCCTGGCTGATCCGCTGCAGGGCGGCAACCGCCTGCTCGACCTGCTCGACACTGCCCTGAGCCTGGCGATGGCTGCTGTGCATGGTGCTGACCACTTCGCGGGTGCCGCTCTGCAGGCCTTCGATGACCTGACGGATTTCCTCGACAGAGTCCTGGGTGCGCTTGGCCAGGTTGCGCACCTCATCGGCCACTACTGCAAAGCCGCGGCCCGCTTCGCCGGCACGGGCCGCTTCGATGGCCGCATTGAGGGCGAGCAGGTTGGTTTGCTCGGCGATCGACCGTATCACCTCCAATACCGAGCCGATCTTGTCGCTGCTGGTGGCCAGGCCTTCCACTTCCTGCATGGCGACGTTCATCTCGTTAGCGAGCAGTTCGATGCTGGCCGTGGTCTTGTCGATGACCCCCAACCCTTCGCGGGTTGCCGTGTCCGCGCTACGCGCCGCTTCCGCGGCCTGGGCGGCGTTGTGTGCCACATCATGGGCGGTTGCGCTCATCTCTTGGAAAGCGGTGGCGACCTGATCGACCTCGCGGAACTGCTGCTGCATGCCGGCGCTGGTCTGACTGGCGATGGCAGCCGACTGGTCCGCCGTACTGCGGGCATCCTGAACGCTGGTTTTGACGTCGGCGATGATCGGCTGCAGCTTGTCGAGGAAGCGGTTGAACCAGCCCGTTAGCTCGCCCAGTTCGTCCTTTCGGGCGTAATCGAGGCGACGGGTCAGGTCGCCTTCGCCGCTGGCGATGTCCTTGAGCATGGCGGCGACACCCAGGATCGGTCGGGTGACGCCAAGGGCGGTCAGCCAGATCAGCAAGATGCCAACCACGCCAACGGCCAGGCCGATGCCGAGGGACACAGCACTGTTGCGGCCCCGCAGAGCGTCCAGCTGATTTTCCAGTTGCGCAGCGGGCTCCAGCAGCACGCTTTCAGGCACTTCCACCAGGACTCCCCAGGGTTTGGACTCCGGGATCGGCAGCAGCGGCATCAGCACCTGCAAATTGCCATCGTGGTGCACGACCTCTGGGCGATTGCTGCCGATCATCCGGACCATCTCGCTGTGCTGGTCGGCAAAGGCCGCATCCAGTTTGCCGCCAAGCAGGCTGCTGTCGCGGCTGTGGCCGGCGAGCAGACCGGCGGGGCTGATGATGCTGACATGGCCCTGGCCGTCGAACAGCTCGCGGTTGGCCTGCATGCTGATTTCCTGCAGGTTGGCGAGGCTGATGTCGACACCCAGCACGCCAATCACCTTGCCGTCCTGTTGCAGCGGAAAGGCAATGCTGGTCATCAGTATCTTCTCGCCGTCGACCTCGTCCATGTAGGGTTCGAGCAGGCAGGCCTGCGCGGTTTTCAGCGGGCAGGTGTACCAGGTGTTGTAGGGCGCGCCGCTGATGCCCGGAGTGGCATCGCTGAGGTTTTCTTCGGTCATCGCTTCGGCGGCCAGCTCGCCGCTTTTGCTCTGCGACCAGTACAGGGAAAACCGCCCGGCTTCGTTACTGCCCAGTTCCGGCATGTCGCCGAACAGGCTGTCCTTGCCATCCAGCGCATTGGGTTCAAACGTCACGTAGATGCCGAGCAGGCTGGAGTTGGCTTCCAGCGCGCTGCGGATCTGCCGGCTGAGGTCTTCGCGCAGGTCGAAGGCATCGAGAAAGCGCTTTTCCGCCTGCTCGCGAATGAACAGCACCTGGGTCGCGGCGCCTTTGCCGTATTGGTAGGCGTCCATGAAATAACGCTGCATCCGCAAGGCCTGCGCTTCGCCGCGGGCCTCCATGCGCAATTGCGCCGATTGTTCGAGCATGCCGCTGCTGACCTGTTTGACCAGGCTGGAACTGCGCGAGGCCTGGATGACCGAGGCCCCCACCAGTACCGCCACCACGCCGAGCAGACAGAGGCCGGCGAGCAGGGTGATTTTCAATTGGATCGAGAGTCGGCTGAGCAGCATCGTTACTACCTTATTTGTTCAGTCAGGCTTAGAGGCCCTATCGGCGGGGTGCCAGGTTTCTTGAGCAAGCGTAGCAACTGTGCCTCGGGTTGTTATGGGCGATAGGCAGTCGTCGCGTTTTGACAGCCGCAGTCGCTTTCGGCAGAGTACGCGCCCTTTGTCGCCCAGGCCGCTGATCGCGCCGCGCTCTAGCGCCGCGCCAGCCTATCTATAAACGCTGGAGTTAGTGAAATGAATGCAGTTATCGCGGCGGTCGGCGTCATGCTGATCCTCAGTTTGTGCCGCGTGCACGTGGTGGTAGCCTTGATCGTCGGGGCACTGGTTGGCGGTCTGCTCGGCGGTCTGGGCATCGAAGGCTCGCTGCAGGCGTTCAATAACGGCCTGGGCGGTGGCGCCAAGGTGGCGTTGTCCTATGCGCTGCTTGGTGCCTTCGCCGTAGCGATTGCCAAGTCAGGCTTGGCCCATGCCTTGGCGGACCGGGCGCTGGCGCTGCTCGGCGCGCAGCAGGGTGGAACCGGTGCGACGCTCAAGTGGATGCTGATCGCCCTGTTGCTTGCGGTGGCGGTGGCATCGCAGAACATTCTGCCGATTCACATCGCATTCATTCCGCTGCTGGTGCCGCCGCTGCTGTTCGTATTGAGCACGCTGCAACTGGACCGACGTCTGATCGCCTGCGTGCTCACATTCGGCCTGATCACCCCGTACATGCTGCTGCCGGTGGGGTTTGGCGGCATCTTCCTGAATGACATCCTGCTCGGCAACGTGGCCAAGGGCGGCGTCGACGTCAGCGGTGTGAATGTCAGCGAAGCCATGGCGATTCCCGCGCTGGGCATGCTGTTCGGCCTGGCGGTAGCGCTGTTCAGTTACCGCAAGAAGCGTGTTTATGACCTGAGCAGGATCGAGCAGGCCGAAGCCACCACTCGCACCTACAACCCGCTGAGCCTGCTGATCGCGGGGGTTGCCATCGTCGCGGCGTTTATCGTTCAGCTGTGGCTCGACTCGATGATCATCGGGGCGCTGCTGGGGTTCGTGATCTTCTCGGTATCCGGCGTGGTGCGCTGGAAGGAAGCGGACGGGCTGTTTACCGAAGGCATGAAGATGATGGCGATGATCGGTTTCATCATGATCGCCGCCGCCGGGTTCGCCGAGGTGATGCAAGCCACTGGCGAGATCAAGACCCTGGTCGACGGTTCGGCCGAATTGATCGGCCACGACAAAGCCGCAGGCGCGCTGCTGATGCTCCTGGTCGGCCTGTTGGTGACCATGGGTATCGGTTCGTCGTTTTCGACCGTGCCGATCATCGCGGTGATCTTCGTGCCGCTGGGCCTGCAGCTGGGCTTCAGCCCGATGGCAATCGTCTGCCTGGTGGGTACCGCAGGCGCCCTGGGCGATGCCGGGTCGCCAGCGTCCGATTCGACCCTGGGCCCAACCTCCGGGCTGAACGTCGATGGCCAGCACAACCATGTATGGGACAGCGTGGTACCGACCTTCCTGCACTACAACCTGCCGCTGCTGGCGTTCGGGTGGCTGGCTGCTATGGTCCTGTAAGGCAGGGCAGCCGCAGGCGATAAATTTTCCTGCCAAAAAGTCGTTTTAGCTTTGCCGGGGCTGCCGATACATGGGTAGCCCCGTTTTGTTTGGCCTATGAGGAAAACAACAATGCGCCTGACATTGAAGTCGAAGGTGGTTCTGCTTGCCCTGGTTCCGGTCATCCTGTTCGCTGTCGTGCTCAGTGGCGCCGCCGCCAAAGTCCTGCAGAACCTGGCCGCCGAGGAAATCGCGGAAACCCGCGAGCGCTTGATCGAGCAAAAACGCGCAGAGCTTGAGAGCTACATGCAAATTGCCCTGGGCGCGGTGCAGGGCCTGTATGACGAGGCGAGTGCCGGCGACATGGCCAGCCGCGAACAGGCCATCGCCATTCTGTCGAAGATCAAGTTCGGCAAAGACGGTTATTTCTTCGGCCACGACTCGAATGTCGTGCGGCTGTTTCGCAGCTCAAGCCCGGTCGATGTCGGCAAAAGCCTGGCGGACCGCCGAGACCCGAATGGTGTCTACATCAACCGCGAGCTGGTCAACGTCGCCAAGAACAACACCTATTACGTGAATTATTCGTCGCCATTGCCGACCGATGACTCGGTGCTGGTGCCCAAGCTGGCGTACAGCTATTACCTGCCGAAGTGGGATATGGCCGTGGGGACTGCGGTCAACCTCGACGGCGTTGAGGCGGCGGTGGCCAATGTGCAGGCCGAGATCGATCAGCGCATCGGCACCATTATTACCAGCATCCTGATCATTGCCGGGGTTCTGCTGGCCATTTTCGGCGTCGTCGGGGTGGTCCTCGCCAACACCTTCCTGCGGCCGTTGCAGCAGATCAAAGACAACCTGGATGACATCGCCGCGGGCGAGGGCGACCTGACCCGCCGCCTGCCGGTCAGCGGCAATGACGAACTGGGCCAGCTCGCTGGCTCGTTCAACCGCTTTGTCGAGAAGATTCACACCCTGGTCGGGCAGATCGTCGAGATGACCGGCCAGCTGTCCGGGCTGGTCGGCGAAGTGTCGGCCCAGGCGCAGCGCTCCGAGCAGGCCATGGAGCGTCAGCGGCATGAGACCGATCAGGTTGCCACGGCGATCAACGAAATGTCGGCGGCCGCTCAGGAAGTGGCGCAAAGCGCCCAGGGCGCGGCCGAAGCAGCGCAGAAAACCGATACCGAAGGCCAGGCCGCCAAGCGGGTGGTGGATGGCAGCATCGAGCGCATCCACACGCTGGTGCAGGATATTCGCGGCAGTGGGTTGTCGCTGGATAGCCTGCAGCAGGATGTACTGTCGATCGTCAGCGTACTGGACGTGATTCGCTCGATTGCCGAGCAGACCAACCTGCTCGCACTGAACGCGGCGATCGAAGCGGCCCGCGCCGGCGAAGCAGGCCGCGGCTTCGCGGTAGTGGCCGACGAGGTGCGTGCGCTGGCCAGTCGAACCCAGCAGAGCACCCAGGAAATCCAGGGCATGATCGACCGCCTGCAAAAGGGCACCAATGCGGCGGTAAGTGCGATGCGCCAGTCGAGCGACGCCGGCGAGCAAACCAGCGAGCAGGCTAACAAGGCCGGCGCCTCGCTGGATGCCATCGCTCAACTGATCGCCACTATCAATGCCATGAACGCCCAGATCGCCAGCGCCGCAGAGGAACAGACCGCGGTGGCGGAAGAAATCAATCGCAGCGTCCATCAAATTGCCGTGGCGGTGGACAGCGTGGCGGATGAAACCAAGCAGAGTGCGCAAACCACGCGCAGCCTCGCTCAACTGGGTGAGCGCCTGGGGGCCCTGGTGCGGCAGTTCAGGATCTGAACGGCGCCGCGCGCCACCTGCTGGCGCGCGGCTCAATGGGTTGCGCAGATTGACGCGCAGCCTCTGGAAAGGCGCTTCGGCGCCTTTGTCGTTTTGCGGTGACGCCGCCTGGCGAAGCGAAAACAGCAGGCACTTGTTGAGGGGAAAAGCAGACTAAACAGCACAGTCTTCCTTAACTCGCGGTTTACCCATGCCCTCGGCCTCGCTCGAATACAAAACCTTTCTGTTGCTGCTCGTCATCGTCACCGTGGCATTCGGCTGGATCCTCCTGCCGTTCTACGGCGCAGTGTTCTGGGCGGTGGTGCTCGCCGTGGTGTTCAACCCGGTACAACGCCGTCTGGCGCCACGGTTAGGCGGACGTGGCAACCTGTCCGCGCTGATTACCCTGGGCGTGTGCATGGTGGTGGCCATTCTGCCAATGATCGCCATTACCGGCATGCTGGTGGAAGAGGGCTCCACGCTGTACAAGCGCATCGAATCGGGTGAGCTGGATGTCGGCGCTTATGTTGCGCAACTGCGCGAGATGCTGCCGTATGCCGTGCAGCGCCATTTGGACCGCATCGGCCTGGGCAGCAACGATGGGCTGCGTGATCGCATATCGGCCGCGGCAATGGCCGGCAGTCAGTTTCTCGCGACGCGGCTGTTCGCCATCGGCCAGGGTACGTTCGAGTTCGTCATTGGCTTCTTCGTGATGCTCTACCTGCTGTTCTTTTTCCTGCGTGACGGCCAGGCGCTGACGCGTCAGGTGCGCATGGCGGTGCCGTTGGGCGATACGCAAAAACGCAGGCTGCAGATCAAATTCACCCGTGTGGTGCGCGCCACGGTCAAAGGCAATATCGTCGTCGCGGCGGTGCAAGGGGCGCTTGGCGGGCTGATCTTCTGGGCGCTCGATATCCCCAGCGCCTTGCTCTGGGGCGTGATGATGGCGTTCCTGTCGCTGCTGCCGGCAATCGGTGCCGGCATCATCTGGGCACCCGTGGCGCTCTATCTGCTGCTCAGCGGCTACGTTTGGCAGGGCGTCACCTTGATCCTGTTCGGCGTCCTGGTAATCGGTCTGGTCGATAACATCCTGCGCCCCATTCTGGTCGGCAAAGACACGCGCATGCCGGACTATCTGGTGCTGATCTCGACCCTCGGCGGGATTGCCTTGTTCGGCCTCAACGGCTTTGTCATCGGCCCGCTGATTGCGGCCCTGTTCATCTCTAGCTGGAACCTGTTCAGCAGCAAGAAAACCATCCAGCTGCCCTGAGCGCAGCCATAAAAAAACCGGCGAGAGCCGGTTTCTTTATGCATGGGTTTCTATCGAACGAGGCTGGCCAGCCCGGCCTGTTGCACAATATCCAGCAGCGGCTGCGGATAGACGCCGAGGAAGAACGCGAGCAGAGCGACTACCAGCAACATGATGCCGCCCGCACGCTGCCCCCAGTTGAAGGGCGCATCGTGACGGCGCAGGTTGGGTTCGTTGAGGAACAGCGTCACCACGACCCGCAGGTAATAGAACACGGCGATGGCGCTGCCGAGTACCAGCGCGCCGAGCAACCACCAGAGCTGGGCCTGCACGCCTGCGGCCACCACATAGAACTTGCCGATAAAACCGGCGGTCAGCGGGATTCCCGCCAGCGACAGCATCATCACGGTCAGAACGGCCGTCAGATAAGGGCGGCGCCAGAACAGGCCCCGGTACTCGTAGAGTGCGTCGGCGTCGCGGCCGTTGTAAGGCGTGGACATCAGCGTCACCACGCCGAACGCGCCGAGGCTGGTCAGCACATAGGTGGCCAGGTACACGCCAACCGCCTCGACAGCCAGCCCCTTGCTGGCGATCAGTGCCACCAGCAGGTAGCCGAAATGCGCGATCGATGAATAACCGAGCAGGCGCTTGAGGTTGCTTTGCAACAAGGCCAACAGGTTGCCGAACAGAATCGAGGCAATCGCGATGACTGTCAGCAGGTCGTTCAGCCAACCGCCCGCGGTCGCCGGCGACAGTTGATAAAGCCGCAGCAGCACCGCAAACACCGCAACCTTGCTGGCGGTGGCGAGGAATGCCGCCACCGGTGCAGGCGCGCCTTCGTAGACGTCTGGTGTCCACAGGTGGAAGGGCACCAGCGACAGCTTGAAGGCCAGGCCGATCAACATCATGCCGATGCCAATCTGCACCAAAAGGCCGCTGCCCCCAGTCGCCAGGCTGGCGCCGATTCCGGCAAAGCTCAGGCTGCCCGATTCGGCATACAGCAGCGCCATGCCAAACAGCAGGAATGCACTGCCCGCGGCCGACAGCACCATGTACTTGATCCCGGCTTCCAGCGAACGCTTGTTGAAGAAGGCGTAGGCGACCATGCCGTACACCGGCACCGACAGCAGTTCCAGGCCGATGAACAGGCCGGCCAGGTGCTGAGCGCTGACCAGCACCAGGCCGCCCGTCGCCGACAGCAGCATCAGCAGGTACATCTCCTCGCGGTTGCCGGGGTAGCCCGCCTTCGAGGTTTCGCCGCTGCTGACAGTCGCTTCACCCAGGTAAGCATGGGTCAGCGTCACACACGCCAAGGTGGCGGCAAGCACCATCGCCATGTAGTAGAAGGCGAAGTTGTCGATCAGCAATAGCGGCGTGACCTGCAGCGGCGTGACCTTGATCGCCGGAATGATCGACAGCAGGGCCAGGTTGAGCCCCAACACCGAGAGCACGAAGGTGAGGGTGTGATTGCGCTTCCAGGCGATCGCCAGCATCACCACGATGACCGTGGCACTGGTGACCAGCAACGGCAGCAGAGCGATGAAGTGTTGAACAGTAAATTGCATATCGCTGCTTTCCTTTACAGGCTACCGGGCCGGGCGAGTTGATTGAGGGCGCCGCTCATCCACTGCTGCACGCCTTGCATGCTGGCGGCGGAGGTATCGAGCACCGGCTGCGGATAAATGCCGAGCAGAATCAGCAGCACCGCCAGCAGCAGCACCATGCCCAACTCACGGGCTTTCAGCGCGAACAGCGGTTCTTCGGATTTCACCGGGCCGAAATAGGCGCGGTGGATCATGATCAGCGAATAGACCGAGCCGAATACCAGACCGCTGGTGGCGATGACGGTGATCCAGGGCGCTGCCGGGAAGCTGCCGATCAGAATCAGGAACTCGCCGACGAAGTTCCCGGTACCCGGCAGGCCCAGCGCCGCCGCGGCGAAGAACAGGCTGAGCGCGGGCAGCCAGGGTAAACGCGCCCAAATACCGCCCATCTCGCGCATGTCGCGGGTGTGCAGGCGCTCGTACAGTTGACCGCAGAGGATGAACAGCGCAGCCGCCGACAGACCGTGGGCAAGCATCTGCACCACCGCGCCCTGCAGGGCGATCTGGCTGCCGGAGTAGATCGCGATCAGCACGAAGCCCATGTGCGACACGCTGGAGTAGGCGACCAGGCGCTTGATATCGGTCTGGGCGAATGACAGCAACGCGCCATAGAGAATGGCGAACACCCCCAGGCCCATGGCAATCGGCGCGAACTCCGCCGACGCATTGGGGAACAGCGGCAGGGCGAAGCGCATCAAGCCATAGGCGGCGGTTTTCAACAGGATACCGGCCAGGTCCACCGAGCCGGCGGTTGGCGCCTGAGCGTGGGCATCCGGCAGCCAGGAATGGAACGGCACCACCGGAAACTTCACCGCAAAGGCGATGAAGAAACCCAGCATCAGCAGGTATTCGGTGCCAGGTGCGAGTTCGGTACGCAGCAGGTCGGCGTAGTTGAACGTCAGCACGCCGGTCTGGTTGAAGTGCACGAACACCAGCGCCAGGATCGCCACCAGCATGATCAGGCCGCTGGCCTGGGTGTAAATGAAGAACTTGGTGGCGGCGGTGATGCGGGTCTTGCCGGCGCTGCCGCTGTGACCCCAGAGCGCGATGAGGAAATACATCGGCACCAGCATCATTTCCCAGAAGAAGAAGAACAGAAACAGGTCGATGGCCAGAAACACCCCGACCACGCCGCCGAGAATCCACATCAGGTTGAGGTGGAAGAAACCGACGCGGTTCTGGATCTCGTTCCACGAGCAGAGCACCGACAGTACGCCGAGCAGGCCGGTGAGGGTGATCATCAACACCGAGAGGCCGTCGAGCGCCAGGTGCACGCTGATGCCGAAGCGTTCGATCCACGGCACCTGGAATTCCGCCGCCCAGGCCGGATCGGCATCAGGCGCGGGGGCCAGGCTGAAGTCGGCGCTGGCCCAGAGCCACAGGCCCAGGCCGAACAGCAGGGTCATGGTCAGTAGCGCGATCCAGCGCGGCAAGGTATTGCCGAAACGCTCGGCGAGCCAGCACAGCAGGCCGCCGATAAAAGGGATCAGGATTAGCCAAGGCAGAATCATGATGGGCGGGGTTCCTTTCGCAAAATAGGCATAGTCGATCAGGCCAGCAGGACGGCGGCGAGCACCAGCACGGCGCCGCCAACGAGCGATACCGCGTACCAGCGCAGTTGTCCGGTTTCACTGCGGCTCAGCAGGCCGTGTCCGCCACGCGCCAGACGCGGGATGACGCCGATGCTGCCATCGATCGGGTCATGCCCGAGCAGGCGGCACGCCAGCAAATACGGTTTGACGAACAGCTTGTCGTACAGCCAATCGAAGCCCCACGCAGCAAACCACCAGGCGCCGAGGAACCGACCAATGCCGCTCTGGGCCACGGCACTGACAACCCGGCGCTGGCCGAGGAACAGCAGCGCGGCAAGCAGAATGCCGGCGATGGCGATGGCGCCCGAGGCAATTTCCAGGCTGTGCTTGGCGTCGCCGCCAGCATGACCGACGCTCTGCGGCAACACGCCGGCCAGCGGCGGAGTAATCAACGCCCCGATGAAGGTGGAGAGCAGGATCAGCACCGACAATGGCAGCCAGTGGGCGACGCCATGGCCGGCATGGGCCTCGGTCTTCTGCTCGCCGTGGAAGGCGATGAAGATCAGGCGGAAGGTGTAGATCGAGGTCAGGAATGCCCCGGCCAGGCCGGCATACAGCAACCACTGATGGCCACTGGCAAAGGCTTCCCAGAGGATTTCGTCCTTGGAATAGAAACCGGCGGTGATCAGCGGCAGTGCGGCCAGCGCCGCGCCGCCGACGATAAAGCTGGCGTAAGCCAACGGCAGCTTCTTCCACAGGCCGCCCATCTTGAAGATGTTCTGCTCGTGGTGGCAGGCATTGATCACCGCACCGGAAGCGAGGAACAGCAAGGCCTTGAAGAAGGCATGGGTCATCAGGTGGAAGATCGCCGCGTCCCAGGCGCCCACACCCAGCGCCAGGAACATGTAGCCGATCTGGCTCATGGTCGAGTAGGCGAGGATGCGCTTGATGTCGGTTTGCACCAGCGCGGCGAAACCGGCCAGCACCAGTGTCACGCCGCCAACGATGCCGACCAGCTCGAGAATCCCCGGGGTGAGGATGAACAGACCGTGGGTGCGGGCGATCAGGTAGACGCCGGCGGTGACCATGGTTGCCGCGTGGATCAGTGCGGAAACCGGGGTCGGGCCGGCCATGGCGTCGGCCAGCCAGGTCTGCAGCGGCAGCTGGGCGGATTTGCCGACCGCGCCACCGAGCAGCATCAGGGTGGCGATCCACAGCCAGCTATCGCCGGCCACGTATTTCTGCGGCGCCAGCACCAACAGCTCCTGAATGTTCAGGGTGCCGAGATTGAGGAACAGGATGAACAGGCCGATGGCCATGAACACGTCGCCGATGCGGGTGACCACGAAGGCCTTGAGCGCGGCGTTACCGTTATTCGGGTTGCTATAGTAGAAGCCGATCAACAGGTAGCTGCACAGGCCCACACCTTCCCAGCCGAAGTACAGGAACAGCAGGTTGTCGCCGAGTACCAGCAGCAGCATGCTGAAAATGAACAGGTTGGTGTAGGCGAAGAAGCGCGAATAACCCTCTTCGCCGCGCATGTACCAAGACGCGAACAAATGGATTAGGAAGCCCACTCCGGTGACTACGCCGAGCATGGTCAGCGACAGGCCGTCCAGGTACAGGGTGAAGCTTGGGGCAAAACCGTCGACGCTCATCCACTGCCAGAGCAGCTGGGTGTAGACGCCGCCCGGCGGCGGGGCGACGTTGAACTGCCAGATGATCCAGGCCGCCGTCAGGGCGGACAGGCCGACCGAGCCGACGCCGATGATCGCCGCCGTGGTTTCTGTGAAACGTCCGCGCGAGAAGGCCAGGATGAACCAGCCGAGCAGCGGAAAGAGGAAGGTCAGAAATAGAAGATTCATCCGCGCATCTCGCTGGCTGCGTCGATATCGAGGGTGTTGAAACGGCGGTACAGCTGCAGCAGGATCGCCAGACCGATGCTGGCTTCGGCTGCGGCCAGGGTGATCACCAGAATGAACATGATCTGACCATCAGCCTGTGCCCAGCGCGCGCCTGCGACGACGAATGCCAGCGCAGCGGCATTCATCATCACTTCCAGGCTCATCAAGACGAACAGGATGTTGCGGCGCACCATCAGGCCAACCAGCCCCAGGCTGAACAGCACGGCGGCCAGGGTCAGGCCGTGCTCCATTGGAATACCGGTCATGGTTTGACCTCCTTGGCTTCCTGGCGACCTAGGTGGTAGGCGGCCACCAGCGCGGCGAGCAACAGCATCGAGGCCAGTTCGACTACCAGCAGATAAGGGCCGAACAGGCTGATGCCGACCGCTTTGGCGTCAACCGTGGTGTGGCCGATGCCCGCGCCGCTCGGGTTGGCGAAGAGCACGTAGAGCAACTGCCCGAGTAACAGCGCGGACAGCAGCGCCGGGCCGAACCAGATGCCGGGCGTCAGCCATTTCTTTTCCTGCTCGACCGCAGCCGGGCCGAGGTTGAGCATCATCACCACGAACACGAACAGCACCATGATCGCACCGGCGTAAACGATGATTTCCAAGGCGCCGGCGAAGGGCGCGCCCAGGCTGAAAAACACCATGGAAACCGCCAGCAGCGAGATGATCAGGTAGAGCAGGGCGTGCACCGGGTTGGTGCCGGTCACCACCCGCAGGGTGGCCATGACGGCGATGCCTGCGGCGAAATAGAAAGCGAATTCCACGGAACCTCTCCTTACGGCAGCAGCCCTTTAACGTTGATCGGCTCGGCCTCGTTCTGCGCGGCCCCTTTCGGTTTGCCGGCAATGGCCATGCCGGCGACGCGGTAGAAGTTGTAGTCGGGGTTTTTGCCAGGGCCGGAGATCAGCAGGTCTTCCTTCTCGTAGACCAGGTCCTGGCGCTTGAACTCGCCCATTTCGAAATCCGGCGTGAGCTGGATCGCGGTAGTCGGGCAGGCTTCCTCACACAGCCCGCAGAAGATGCAGCGCGAAAAATTGATGCGGAAGAAATCCGGGTACCAGCGACCGTCCGCGGTCTCGGCTTTCTGCAGCGAAATGCAGCCAACCGGGCAGGCCACGGCGCACAGGTTGCAGGCCACGCAGCGTTCTTCGCCGTCCGGGTCGCGGGTCAGCACGATGCGGCCACGGTAACGCGGTGGCAGATAGACCGCTTCTTCCGGATATTGCAGGGTATCGCGCTTGCGGAAACCGTGGGAGAACACCATCGCCAGGCTGCGCAGCTGGGTGTAGGTGCCGATCACGACGTCCTTGATGTATCTGAACATGGGTTTCTCCTTACTGGGCCGCGGCCAGCACGAGTGCGCCGGTCACCAGCAGGTTGATCAGAGTCAGCGGTAGGCAGAACTTCCAGCTGAACGCCATGACCTGGTCATACCGTGGGCGCGGAATGGAAGCGCGCAGCAGGATGAAGATCATGATGAAGAAGCAGATTTTCAGAGCGAACCAGATGAATGGGAGTTGCGGCAGGAGGCCGAACGGGCCGTGCCAGCCGCCGAAGAACAGCGTCACCAGCAGCGCCGAAATGGTCACGATGCCAATGTATTCACCGACGAAGAACATGCCCCATTTCATCCCGGCGTATTCGATGTGATAACCGTCGGCGAGCTCCTGTTCGGCTTCCGGCTGGTCGAAGGGGTGACGGTGAGTGACCGCCACGCCCGCGATGAAGAAGGTACAGAAGCCGAAGAACTGCGGAATGATGAACCACAGGTTTTCCGCCTGGTAATCGACGATGTCGCGCATGTTGAACGAGCCGACCTGCGCGACGATGCCCATCAGCGCCAGTGCCAGGAACACCTCGTAGGAGATGGTCTGGGCGGTAGCGCGCAGGCTGCCAAGCAAGGCGAACTTGTTGTTACTCGCCCAACCGGCGAACAGCACGGCGTACACCGACAAGCCCGCCATGGCGAAGAAGAACAAGATGCCGATATTCAGGTCCGCAACGCCCCAGGTCGGGGTGACTGGAATGATCGCGAAGGCCAGAAGCATGGCGCTCATGGCGATGATCGGCGCCAGGATGAAGATCACCTTGTCGGCGAACGGCGGCGTCCAGTCTTCCTTGAAGAACATCTTCAGCATGTCCGCAGCGATCTGGAACATGCCGAACGGCCCGACCCGGTTAGGGCCATAACGGTCCTGCCACCAGCCGAGCAGACGACGCTCGACGAAGCTGAGCAGCGCGCCGGTAATCACCACCGCCAGGAGGATGACGATGGCCTTCATCACGGCGATGAGGATTTCGCTCATTTCAGGAGTCAGCCAACTCATTGCGCTGCCCCCTCGATCGAGGTGGCCAACGCTCCGCCGACTAGCGGCGGAATGCCCGGCAGGCCTATGGGCAAGCCGATCAAGCCGACTGCCAGCTCGTCGCGCACGCTCAATGGCAGACGCAGCACCTGACCATTCACATTGACCGCAAGCAGCGCGCCGTCGCTGACACCCAGGCGTTCGGCCTCAAGCGGTGCCATGGCTACATAGGGCTGGCCCATGCGCTCCTGAATCGGCGTCGCGCGGGCGGATGTTTCTTCGCTGCCGAACAGCTGATGCAGCGCCACGATCCGCCAGGTACCGGCGGCCGGGCTGAACGGGCTGTTCGGGGTGAACCACGGCAGCGGTTGGCCTTTGGCTTCGATCAGGCGTACGCCCGGATCGCCCGCGCGCAGATGACCGCCAACTTCGTCCTGGAACTTATTCCAGGCCTGCGGCGAGTTCCAGCCTGGCGACCAGGCGAAAGGGATCTGCTGGCGGTCTTCCTTGCTGCCCGAATAGCCTTCCATGGAGAAGGCAAAGGCCGAGTCCTTGTCCTGCGGCTGGCGCGGCTCGTGCACGCTGATGTTTGCGCGCATCGAGGTACGGCCGCTATAGCGGTGCGGTTCGCGGGCCAACTTCATGCCCTTGATGCGGAACGAGGCCGATGGCGCCGCTTCGCGAATGCCAGCGAGCAGTGGGTTGCTGGTCGCACAGGCGGCGGTCACTTCATCTAGCTGAGTCCAGTCGACCGGCTTGCCGAGCAGCGTGCTGTGCAGGGCGTGCAGCCAGCGCCAGCCTTCGCGGATCAGAATCGAGGCATCGTAGTAGGACGGTTCGAACACCTGGAAGAAGCGCTGGGCGCGGCCCTCGAGGCTGACCAGGGTGCCGTCGCCTTCGGCGAAACTGGCGACCGGCAACAGCAGATGAGCCTTGGCTGTGGTGGCGGTTGCCTGGTGATCGGCAACAATCACCACCTTGGCGGCGGCCAGCGCGGCATCGACCTTGGCGGCGTCGGCGCGGCGGTACAGGTCGTTTTCCAATACCAGCAGCGCATCGGCCTGGCCGGAGCTGAGCGCATCCAGCGCAGCGTCAAGGGATTTGCCGGCGAAGTCATCGGCCATCAGCAGGGCAAGACCCATGCTGTTGGCTTCGGGCACGACCAGACTGATGGAGCCATTCTTCTCGCGATTCTTCAGTGCGCTGGCGATGTTGCCCGCGGCTTCGATCAGCGCCTGGCTGCCGAGCGACGCACCGGAAACGATCAGCGGGCGTTTGGCGGCCAGCAAGGCGTCGGCGATACGCTTTACCAGCTCGGCGGCTTCCGGCTCCAGGCCGGTTACGGCCGGCGCGCTCGGGTCGATGGCGTGGGCGACGGCGAAGCCGATACGCGCCAGGTCATCCGGCGCGGCGTGTACGCACTGCTCAGCGATGTCATCCAGGCGCGTGGCGGTAACGCTGGCGATGAACAGCGGATTGAGCGCGACCTGAGCAACGTTCTGCACCGCGGCGATATGCCATTCCTGAATGCGCATGGCGGCGGCCATTTCAGTGGCTTTGCCTTTCACCGCCTGGCGCAGGGCCAGTGCCAGACGTGCAGCGGTCTGGGTCAGGTCCTCGCCGAGCACGAACACCGCGTCGTGGTTTTCCACCTCGCGCAAGGTCGGAACCGGCAGCGGGCCGTTCAACAGCAGGTCGCGAATCAGGTGCAGGTTGTCCTGCTCGTTGGCCTCGACTCCGGAATAGAAGTGCTCGCGGCCTACCAGTTCGCGCAGGGCGAAGTTGCTTTCCAGGCTGGCGCGCGGCGAGCCGATGCCGATGACCGTACGGTTTTTCAGCAAGGCGGCGGCCTGGTCGAGTGCCGAGTCGATGCCCATGGTCATCTTGCTCAGCATCATCACCGGCTGGCGTGGGCGGTCGTCGCGGTTGACGTAGCCGTAACCGAAGCGGCCGCGATCGCAGAGGAAATACTGGTTCACGTCGCCGTTGAACCGGTTCTCGATGCGCCGGATCTCGCCATAGCGCTCACCGGGGCTGGTGTTACAGCCGCTCGAACAGCCGTGGCAGATGCTCGGCGAGAACTGCATGTCCCACTTGCGGTTGTAACGCTCGGAGTGGGTCTTGTCGGTAAACACGCCGGTCGGGCAGACCTCGACCAGGTTGCCGGAAAACTCGCTTTCCAGGGTGCCGTCTTCGACGCGGCCGAAGTAGACGTTGTCATGGGCGCCGAATACGCCGAGGTCGGTGCCGCCGGCATAGTCCTTGTAGTAGCGCACGCAGCGATAACAGGCGATGCAGCGGTTCATCTCGTGGGCGATGAATGGGCCAAGTTCCTGGTTCTGGTGGGTGCGCTTGCTAAAGCGGTAGCGGCGGGTGTTATGACCGGTCATCACGGTCATGTCCTGCAGGTGACAATGGCCGCCTTCCTCGCACACCGGGCAGTCGTGCGGGTGGTTGGTCATCAGCCATTCGACGACGCTGGCGCGAAACTGCTTGGCTTCCTCGTCATCGATGGAAATCCAGGTGTTGTCGGTGGCGGGCGTCATGCACGACATCACCAGGCGACCGCGGGTGTCGTTCTCGTCGGTGTACTGCTTGACCGCGCACTGGCGGCAGGCGCCGACGCTACCGAGCGCCGGGTGCCAGCAGAAGTAGGGGATGTCGAGTCCGAGGGACAGACAGGCCTGCAAGAGGTTGTCTGCACCATCGACTTCAAGGTCTTTGCCGTCTACGTGGATAGTGGCCATGGTTGAGGGTCTTCTTTACCTGCCGAAGCAGGCTTGGCTAATGGAAAACGGTTGTGCCGCGGGGCCAGGTGAGTGGCCGCCGTGGCGCTGATCATTACGCGGGCACGAATTGGCCCGTCGTTAGCGGCGGCGTCTGCTGGGCAACGCCTGCCTCGAATTCGTCGCGGAAATACTTGATGGCACTGCCCAGCGGCTCGACCGCACCCGGTGCGTGGGCGCAAAAGGTTTTGCCTGGGCCCAGGAAGTTCACCAGGCCGAGCAGGGTCTCGATGTCTTCGCGGGTGCCCTGGCCACGCTCGAGGGCGCGAAGGATCTTCACGCTCCACGGCAAACCATCGCGACACGGTGTGCACCAGCCGCAGGATTCACGGGCGAAGAACTCTTCCATGTTGCGCAACAGCGAGACCATATTTACCGAGTTGTCTACCGCCATGGCCAGCCCGGTGCCCATGCGCGTGCCGACCTTGGCAATGCCGGCGGCATACATTTGCGCATCAAGGTGTTCGGGCAGCAGGAAGCCGGTGCCGGCGCCGCCCGGTTGCCAGCACTTGAGGGTGAAGCCGTCGCGCATGCCCCCGGCGTAGTCTTCGAACAGCTCGCGGGCGCTGATGCCGAACGGCAATTCCCACAGCCCTGGGTTTTTCACCTTGCCGGAGAAGCCCATCAGCTTGGTGCCGTGGTCTTCGCTGCCCGGTTGGGCGAGGGATTTGTACCAGTCGACGCCCTGGCCGACGATGGCCGGCACGTTGCACAGGGTTTCCACGTTGTTGACGCAGGTCGGTTTGCCCCAGACGCCGACTGCCGCAGGGAAGGGCGGCTTGGCGCGCGGGTTGGCGCGGCGACCTTCCAGGGAGTTGATCAACGCGGTTTCTTCACCGCAGATATAACGGCCGGCGCCGGTGTGGACGAACAGTTCGAAGTCGAAACCGCTGCCGAGGATGTTCTTGCCAAGCAGGCCGGCGGCCTTGGCTTCGTCGACCGCGCGGTTGAGGTTGCGCGCCGCGTCGACATACTCGCCACGCAGGAAGATGTAGCCGCGGTAGGCCTTTAGTGCCCGTGCGCTGATCAACATGCCTTCGATCAGCAGGTGCGGCAGCTGCTCCATCAGCATGCGGTCTTTCCAGGTGTTGGGCTCCATTTCATCCGCGTTGCACAGCAGGTAGCGGATGTTCATGGATTCGTCGGTGGGCATCAGGCCCCACTTCACGCCGGTGGGGAAGCCGGCGCCGCCCCGGCCCTTGAGGCCGGAATCCTTGACGGTTTGCACGATATCGGCCTGGGTCATTTCGCCCAGGGCCTTGCGCGCTGCGGTGTAGCCATTCTTCTGCTGATATTCGTCGAGCCATACCGGTTGCGCGTCGTCGCGCAGGCGCCAGGTCAGCGGATGGGTTTCCTCGCTGCGCGCGATACGGTTGGCCGGGCCTATGGAGGTCAGAGCGACCGTCGAACTCCTCATGAGTAGGCCTCCAGCAGTTGCGCGACGTTGTCCGGCTGGACATCGCCAAAGGTGTCATCGTCGATCATCACCGCCGGCGCCTTGTCGCAGTTGCCCAGGCAGCAGACCGGTAGCAGGGTGAAGCGGCCGTCCGTGCTGGTCTGCCCAAGGCCGATCCCCAGTTGCTGCTGGATCGATGCCACCACGGACTCATGACCGCCGATAAAGCAGGTCATGCTGTCGCAGACGCGAATGATGTGACGCCCCACTGGCTGGCGGAAAATTTGGCTATAGAAGGTTGCGACCCCTTCGACGTCGCTGGCCGGGATGCCGAGAACTGCACCGATGGCATCGGCGGCGCCGTCCGGCACCCAGCCGCGCGCCTTCTGCACGATTTTCAGGGCTTCGATGCTCGCTGCCCGGGGGTCTTCATAATGATGCATTTCGTGCTCGATGGCCGAGCGCTCGGTTTCGCTGAGCGTGAAACGGTCACTCTGGATAAGCGTGCTGCTATTGGTTGTCTGGCTCATATCAGCGGTCCACGTCGGCCATAACGAAGTCGATACTGCCCAGGTACGCAATCAGGTCGGCGACCATGCTGCCGCGGATCACCGAAGGGATCTGCTGCAGGTGCGGGAAACTCGGGGTACGGATGCGGGTGCGGTAGCTCATGGTGCTGCCGTCGCTCGTCAGGTAGTAGCTGTTGATGCCCTTGGTCGCTTCGATCATCTGGAAGCTCTCGTTGGCCGGCATCACCGGCCCCCAGGAAACTTGCAGGAAGTGAGTGATCAGGGTCTCGATGTGCTGCAGCGTGCGCTCTTTCGGCGGCGGCGTGGTCAGCGGATGATCCGCCTTGTACGGGCCCTCCGGCATGTTGCGCATGCACTGGTCGATGATCCTGATGCTCTGGCGCATCTCCTCGACGCGAACCATGCAGCGGTCATAGGCATCGCCGTTGTGCGCCAGCGGTACGTCGAACTCGAAGTTCTCATAGCCCGAATACGGACGCGCCTTGCGCAGGTCGAAATCGAGACCGGTGGAGCGCAGGCCCGCACCGGTGACGCCCCATTCGAGCGCTTCCTTGGTGTTGTACTGCGCCACGCCAATGGTCCGGCCTTTGAGAATGCTGTTCTTCAGCGCCGCTTTTTCATACTCGTCGAGACGCTTGGGCAGCCAGTCGACGAATTCCTTGACCAGGCCGTCCCAGCCGCGCGGCAGGTCATGGGCAACGCCACCGATGCGGTACCAGGCCGGATGCAGACGAAAACCGGTAATGGCCTCGATCACCTTGTACGCGCGCTGGCGGTCGGTGAAGGTGAAGAACACCGGGGTCATCGCGCCGACGTCCTGAATATAGGTGCCGAGGAACAGCAGGTGGCTGGTGATGCGGAAGAACTCGGCCATCATGACGCGGATGACGTCGACCTTCTGCGGCACCTTGATGCCGGCCAGTTTCTCGACGGCGAGCACGTACGGCAGGTTGTTCATTACCCCGCCGAGGTAGTCGATACGGTCGGTATAGGGAATGAAACTGTGCCAGGACTGGCGCTCGGCCATTTTCTCGGCGCCGCGGTGGTGGTAGCCGACTTCCGGCACGCAATCGACGATCTCCTCGCCGTCCAGCTGCAGGACAATACGAAAGGCGCCGTGGGCAGATGGGTGGTTCGGGCCGAGGTTGAGGAACATGTAGTCCTCGTGCTCGCTGCCGCGCTTCATGCCCCAATCTTCCGGGTTGAAGCGCGCGGCTTCTTCCTCGAGTTGCTGCTTGGCCAGGTTCAGGCTGAACGGGTCGAATTCGGTGGCGCGGGCCGGATAGTCCTTGCGCAAGGGATGACCTTCCCAGGTGGGCGGCATCATGATGCGGGTCAGGTGCGGGTGACCCTGGAAGGTGATGCCGTACAGGTCCCAGACTTCGCGCTCGTACCAGTTAGCGTTCGGCCAGATGCCGGTGACGGTGGGCAGGCTCAGGTCACGCTCGTTGAGGGCGACCTTGATCATCACGTCGCTGTTACGCTCGATCGACATCAGGTGATAGAACACCGTGAAATCGGCATCAGGCAGGCCGCGGCGCTGGGTGCGCAAGCGCTCGTCGACACCGTGCAGGTCGTACAGCATGACGAAGGGGCGCGGCAGGTTGCGCAGGAAGGTGAGCACTTCGATCAGCTTTTCCCGGGCGACCCAGATTACCGGCATGCCCGTGCGGGTGGCTTGCGCGGTAAAGCTTTCGGCGCCAAAGCGGGAATTGAGCTCAACGACGACATCTTGGTCGTCAGCCTTGTACGGCGGAATAAACAGAGCGGTGTCTGCAGTCATGGTCTCGGTCGCTATCGGTCAACGTAGAGAATGAATCGGCCTTCTTGTGGAAGGGATGACTCAGACTTCGTCTGGGCTGCGCAGGTTGGTGACAGCTATGCGCTGTTCGCGTCGCTGCTCCTTTTGCGAAGGCATCTCGGCGCGGTAGACGCCTTGGTCGCCAACGACCCAGGACAGCGGACGACGCTCCTTACCGATGGATTCCTGCAGCAGCATCAAGCCTTGCAGGAATGCCTCGGGGCGGGGCGGACAGCCCGGTATGTAGACGTCCACGGGAAGGAACTTGTCCACGCCCTGAACGACCGAGTAAATATCGTACATGCCGCCGGAATTGGCACAGGCGCCCATGGAAATAACCCATTTGGGTTCCAGCATCTGCTCGTACAGGCGCTGAATGACCGGCGCCATTTTGATGAAGCAGGTGCCGGCAATGACCATGAAGTCGGCCTGGCGGGGAGACGCCCGAATGACTTCCGCGCCAAAACGGGCGATATCATGGGGGGCGGTGAAGGCGGTGGTCATTTCCACATAACAGCAGGAAAGACCGAAGTTATACGGCCACAGCGAATTCTTCCGGCCCCAGTTGACCGCGCCGTTCAGCACGTCTTCCAGTTTGCCCATGTAGATATTCTTGTGGACTTGATCATCTAGCAGCGGGTCAGAAACAGTCTCCCGCTGGCCAATCGGATAGTCCTCATTCGGAGCATCCGGGTCGACCCGAGTAAGTTTGTATTGCATCGCCAAAGCCTCATTGTTTTAGCTTCGCCTGCCGCTTGCGACGACCTTCGGGAGCCCAATCGAGCGCCCCGATACGCCAAAGGTAGACAAGACCTGCCAACAGAATTGCTATAAAAACGGTAGCTTCGATGAGCCCGGCCCAACCGCTTTCACGGACGGACACGGCCCAGGCAAAGAGAAAGAGGGCTTCGACGTCGAAGATCACGAAGAGCATCGCGACCAGATAGAATTTTGCCGAGAGGCGCAGGCGCGCACTGCCGGTAGGAAGCATGCCGGATTCGAACGGTTCGTTCTTGCTGCGACCCCAGGCCTTGCTGCCCAGCAAGCTGGAGACGCCCAGCATGAATGCGCAAAGACCCACGACGCCGAGCAGGAAAACGGCCAGCGCCCAATTGTGGGAAAGAACGGTTGTTGCTTCCGACATGCCTGAAATCCTCGGCGCAAGGAACGGCGTTCGCTTGGATTTGAATGAAGTAGGTGGGGCGTCGAATCGGTGACGCCAATCTGCGTGCGCAATATTATGCAGGTATTGGGGTGTAAGTAAATTTTTCAGCTTTAGAAAATTAACTTCAAAGCCAAGATTTTTGAAATTTTCCAATGTCCGTTGGGCGTGTTGTAAGTACTTGAACAGAAAAAGTATTTATTTTCAGCGAAGCGTTTTCGTGGCGATTGGCTTAAGCAACAGACGCGCAATGCCATCTATAACAGCGCAATCGAATGCGCAGTGTCGCTTGCCTGTAACTGTTTGACGCTATTGCCGGAGTTTGCAATGACTCGCGCAACTCAGAGCCGCGGGCATTGCCGAGCCCGAGCCATTCCCATTGGCTGAAACTGAAAATAAAAAAACCGGCCCTGTAGGCCGGTTTTTTTTAGGCTCGAATTACAAGAGCCGCTTACGGTCCTCGCGGGTGATGACTACGGTTGCCGAGCGGGGGCGCTTGCCAGGGCCGTCGGGCCAAGTGCTGCCGTCATCAGGGTGTTGAATGTTGACGAACATCGTCTTGAAGTCCGGCGTCTGGGTGATGCCTGTCACTTCGGCGCCGACCGGCCCGACCAGGAAGCGCTTGACGATACCGGTACGTGGATCTGCCACCAGCATCTGGTTATTGCCGAAGGGGCCGGCGCCCAGCTGGCTGCCGCTCATGTCGGTTTGAATCCACAGCCGACCTTCATCGTCGAACCACAGCCCATCCGGGCTGGCGAAGATATTGTCGTCATTCAGAGCGCGTCCACGTGGGTCACGGCTGTCATCCTGGGGGCCTCCCAGCAGGAAAATGTCCCAGGCAAAGCGGTTGCCGGTGAAGTCCTTGCTGGCCTCGCGCCACCGGATGATATGTCCGTATGGGTTGGGGCTGCGGGGGTTGGCCGCATCACTGGTGGTTCGGCTGCTGTTATTGGTCAGGGTGAAATACACATCGCCGGTGTCCGGATTGACCGCGCCCCATTCCGGGCGGTCCATCTTGGTAGCACCGACGATATCGGCAGCCAGACGGGTATTGACCAGCACGTCGCCCTGGTCGGCGAAGCTAACGCCAGCTGCCGCGCACGCTGCCTGGAAGTTGGCGTCCGCGTAGTCCAGCGCCAGCCAGGTGCCGGTGCCATCGGCATCGAAACGGGCTACGTAGAGCGTGCCAATATCGAGCAGGTAGTTTTTGGTCTTGCTGGTGTTGCGCTGGTACTTGTCACGGCTGACGTACTTGTAGATGTATTCGTTTTGCGAGTCATCGCCGGAGTAGCACACCAGACGCCTGCCCGGTTTCACGGGTGCGAACACCAGGCCTTCATGGGCGAAGCGGCCCAATGCGGTGCGCTTCATGGGCACCGACTGCGGGTCGAACGGGTCGATCTCGACGATCCAGCCAAACTGATTCGGTTCGTTGCGGTAGTCCTCGGTCGCGTCGGCGCCGCGAATGCTCGCGTCGAAGCGACGGAATTCGTTACCCGACAAGGTATCCCAGCCATAGCGGCTGGTTTTCGGAATGCCGTAGCGACGATGCTCGCGTGGCTGCTCGGCGTCCTTGTTGACGAAGTAACCCGCCCAGTTTTCTTCGCACGTCAGGTAGGTGCCCCAGGGCGTATGGCCATTGCCGCAGTTGTTCTGCGTGCCGCGGGCCCAGGTACCGCTTTTGCTGTGGCGGGTTTTCATCAGCGCATGGCCGCGAGCCGGGCCGGTGATGATCATCGGCGTGGCTGCGGTGATGCGACGGTTACGCGGGCTTGCAACGACTTTCCATTCGCCCTTGGCGTTACGGCGAATTTCGACAACCGACACGCCGTGCGCGTTGATTTCTTTGCGCACTTCGTCAGCCACGGTGCGTTTGCCGTCGACCACCGTAGGGCCGTTGGGGTGCAGCAGATCGACATCGATGTATTCGTGGTTGAGCACCAGCAACCCGTGATTGGAACGCAAGCCCTTGCCGAACTGCGCGTCGATGGGGAAGAAGTGCATGCCGTCATGGTGCATGCCGAGCTGCTCAGCCTGGTCCTGGGCGGTGTTGCTGCCATCTTCGGCAAACTGTGGGTAGCTGCCGGTAATTGGCGTCCCCCACGGAATGAAGGGTTTGGCGTCGAAGCCAACCGGTACGGTGATAGTGTCGGCGCGGGTAACTGCAACCGGAGAGAACGGCAGACGGTTGCGTTTGAAGGACATCCCCTCGAGGCGCTCGCCAAGCGTATCGGCGGCTTCGACGCTGCCCGGTAAGGTCACCCCGAGAAATGCCAGAAGACTGAACGCAGCGCCGCCGGCTACCACTTGGCGGCGACCGACGCCCTGGCTGATCAGCTCGTTGATGTGCGGGTTATAGGAGTGATTGCTCGGCAGCTCATCGCCATTGCCGAACAGAACATTGTTGTTGTCATCGAGGGGGCTCATGCAGGGCTCCTTTAAGGGGAAATCGACGGAGCCTTGACGCTACCCAACGAAAACGACGAAACAATGACAGTCGGTGTGCTGAAGTGCACAAAACGCTCGTTTCTGCAGGCGAAAAAAAACCCCAGCATCGCTGCTGGGGTTTTTTCTCAACACACTCAACCTTGATCGTGGCCTCGGTTGAGTGAACCGGTTCTTAGCTGAACTGGTTCATGGTGTTGTCTTTACCGCCGGCTTTCAGGGCTGCTTCACCCGCGAAGTACTCTTTGTGAGCGTCGCCGATGTCGGAACCGGACATGTTCTGGTGCTTGACGCAGGCGATACCTTGACGGATCTCCTGACGCTGAACGCCTTTCACGTACGCCAGCATGCCCTGGTCTGCGAAGTAACCTTTGGCCAGGTTGTCAGTGGACAGCGCGGCGGTGTGGTAGGTCGGCAGAGTGATCAGGTGGTGGAAGATGCCGGCGTTGGCCGAACCATCGCGCTGGAAGGTGCGGATCTTCTCGTCAGCAACTTGGGCCAGCTCGGTTTCGTCGTATTCGACGCTCATCAGCTTGGCGCGGTCGTAGGCGGAAACGTCCTTGCCTTCGGCTACGAATGCGTCGTATGCCTGCTGACGGAAGTTCAGAGTCCAGTTGAACGACGGGCTGTTGTTGTAAACCAGCTTGGCGTTCGGGATGACCTTACGGATTTCATCAACCATGCCTTTGATCTGGCCGACGTGTGGCTTCTCGGTTTCGATCCACAGCATGTCAGCGCCGTTCTGCAGCGAGGTGATGCTGTCCAGTACGCAGCGTGCTTCACCGGTGCCTGCACGGAACTGGAATAGGTTGGACGGCAGACGCTTAGGACGCAGCAGCTTGCCTTCGCGGTTCAGAACCACGTCGCCGTTCTTCAGGTCGGCAGGGGACACTTCTTCGCAATCCAGGAAGGAGTTGTACTGGTCGCCCAGATCACCTGGTTTGTTGGTAACCGCGATCTGCTTGGTCAGGCCGGCACCCAGGGAGTCGGTACGCGCAACGATCACGCCGTTGTCGATGCCCAGCTCAAGGAATGCGTAGCGAACAGCGTTGATCTTGGCCAGGAAGTCGGCGTGAGGAACGGTCACTTTACCGTCCTGGTGGCCGCACTGCTTCTCGTCGGAAACCTGGTTTTCGATCTGGATGCAGCAAGCACCTGCTTCGATCATCTTTTTAGCCAGCAGGTAGGTGGCTTCCGGGTTACCGAAGCCAGCGTCGATGTCGGCGATGATTGGCACTACGTGGGTTTCGTAGTTGTCGATCTGGTTCTGCAGGTCAGCAGCTTTGGCGTTATCGCCAGCAGCGCGGGCAGCGTCCAGAGCGGTGAACAGCAGGTCCAGCTCACGGGCGTCAGCCTGGCGCAGGAAGGTGTACAGCTCTTCGATCAGGCCGGAGACCGAGGTCTTCTCGTGCATGGACTGGTCCGGCAGCGGACCGAAATCCGAACGCAGAGCAGCAACCATCCAGCCCGACAGGTAGAGGTAGCGCTTGTTGGTGGTCTTGAGGTGCTTCTTGATCGAAATCAGCTTCTGCTGACCGATGAAACCATGCCAGCAACCCAGGGACTGGGTGTAGACGGAGGAGTCAGCGTCGTACTCGGCCATGTCCTTGCGCATGATGTCGGCAGTGTACTGGGCGATTTCCAGACCGGTTTTGAAGCGGTTCTGAGCACGCATGCGGGCCACGGACTCAGGGTCGATAGCGCTCCAGCTGCTGCCGGCGGCGGCTTTGAGAGCGGCAACGGCTTTGATGTCGTTTTGATAAGCTGACATGGTCAATCCTTCAAAGTATGTGTTTGGTTGAGCACCGACTTCCCCACTGCACACCTGTGTTGCCGGAGGTCGTTGTAGCTCACTGCAGAACGTCGAGAAATCGACTTGAGACGGAATTGATCCGGGAGGAGGGTGACGAGCTAACAGTTCGCGGGTTCAGCTGCTGCAAATGAGCGGGTCATTTGGCGTCTACCGGATCCAGGATGCCGTTCAACGACTCAGTTAAGCTGCGACTTGCGGGCTGATGCTAAACGCTTCCCCGTCCCTCAGGACAACTTCGTTCCAGTCGCAATCTCATCGAACGGCCTTGTGGGCTTTACAACGCAAATCGGCTCTGACGGTAAGCTGGAGCACGATCCGGAGGCCCTTACGGAACCTCTGATTAGCGGGAGCGGGGCCATGATGCCTCTGCTCAAAGTGTTCGTCAATTATTTTGTAGTGCTTTTTGGGTGACTACTACATAATTCCAGGACGACCGGCGAGTCAGCTATTTGGCGGGTCTCAATCGACCACTTCAACCTTTACCCGCAGGCTCATGTCATCGCGACCCTGGGTCGAGCGCCGCTGCATGAAACCGCCCTGGTCGGCCTGATTCTGTTCGCTCACGCCGCCGATACTGATCCATTCGCCGAGTCGACCGCTTACCCGGGTGTCGGTGCTCTGCACGTCGATATTGCCGGGCACGGTCTGGCTCACGCGGTCGCGGTTGCTGCTGATACTGATATGGACGAGCTCACCGCTCAGGCTCGCGGTTACGTAAAAGCCGCGGGTGACGTCGCGGTATTGGGTGGTGCTGTAGGGCTGCCCATAAGGATCTACTCCCTGACTAGTCAGGGGCACGCTTTGACCCACCTGAATCAGCGCTGGATAGCCTTCGGTAGCTTGCACCTGCTGAGTGCCGCCGCCGCGGCTATCCGTGCTGCGCCGAATGATGCGCACCTGGTCACGGCCCTGGACTTCGCCTCGGCCAATCTCTACTTCGGCATCACCTGCGCTGATGCTGCCGTCAGCGCGGTAGCCACGATCGTCCTGATAGCTGGACTCGCTGGTGTCAACGCTGATCAGCAAGCGCCGTGGCTCGGTATCCAGTTGCGCAAGCAACGCGCGCACCTCTTCGACCTTTTCCGGCGGTGCGTTGACGATCAATTGATTGCCATAGGCATTCACCCGTCCATCGGCGCCCAGCACCGACTGCACCACAGAGAGGATTTCGTCCGCCGTACGGTAGTTGAGCGGGATGACTTCGGTCGCGGCGCTGAGCGAAAGACTGCAAAACAACAGCGCAGCTGAAAGCAGGACAGCAACCTTCATAGCAGAAAACTCCGTAAGTCCGCGTCTGAGACGCTGGTGTCCCAGCATTGATCGAATTGGGTCTGGCGCAGGCGTACGCGCGCCGGATCCTGATAAAGCGCGTAGCCGCTGAACTGACCGTGTTCGGGTAACAGCAACAGGCCTTTGTCATCGGCGAGCAGGAATGCCACGTCCTCGATTGGGTAATCAGGGTTCAATTTGCGAATATGCAGATTGCTTGATAGCCGCCGCGAGAGACTGAGCAGGCGGTGACCTTCCTTAACCGCGCGGGTGGTGTCCTTGAGCAGGATGCGTAACTGATTCCTGGGGCTGGCCAGCAGGAACTGGGTACAGGCCTCCTGCACGCTACTGCGGTGGTAAAGCCAGGGCTCCAGGTCGTTGCTGTAAATGCTCAGGCTGCGCCGGGCTTGCTGAAGCAAGGCGAGTGCATGGGCGCGTGCTTCGTCAGGGTGATTGAATCGCTCCAGCGCCTGGTGCTCGCCCAGCAAGAACGGAGCAGGTTCGGCATGGGCGCCATCGTTGTTAGGTGTCGCGGGGTTGTGAATGGCGAAACGCCCCGGGGACTGAAACTCGAGGGCGGGAAGCTCAATCGGCTCGCTGCTTTCGGGCAGGTCTGGCGGGGCGTTGTCGTCGTTCATGATGGCCTCTGTAGAGACTAGTGGCGGCTGCGTACCATGTCGACATGGGGGATGCCGGCATCCAGGTATTCGCCGCTGACGATGGCGAAGCCAAGCTTTTCATAGAATGCCGTGGCCTGCACCTGGGCACTGAGCATCTGCTGGTCTAGGCCGCGTTTTTCCGCTTCCTCGATGACCGCATTGATCAGCGCGGCGCCCACATTCATGCCGCGCCAATCCTTCAACACCGAGACCCGGCCAATATGGCCGTCTGGTAACAGCCGTGCGGTGCCGATCGGATAATCACCTTCGAGCGCCAGAAAGTGCACGGCATCTGCGTCTTCGGCATCCCATTCGAGTTCAGGCGGCACCGCTTGCTCGGCGATAAAAACGGTCTCTCGGATACGGCGCAAATCGGCGTTGTCTTTCTGCCAATCGGCGACACGGACATGAATCTCACTCATCAGCAAACTCCAGGCTGCCTTGTTTGACCAGTTCCACGAGCAGGTTACGCCCTTCGTCATCAGCGAGCCACGGGCCAAGGTTGTCGATATGCATGGCATCGGCCGAGCAGACCAGTTTCAGTAGTTCGCGCAGCCCCGCGGAAAGCAAACGACTCTGGCCGCTGGCGAACAGCACCAGGTCGTCACCGACTTCCGACCAGGCCATGCGCGCGCTGGGGTTGCGGATCAGCACCGCGCCGTCTTCCAGGCTGCCAAGGAAATTCTCGTCGTCGATCTCGATACCGGCGATCAGCTCCGGGTAGCGCGGCTCGGTCATGAACTGGCCGAACCAAGTCATCAGCAGGCGCTCGTCGCTCATGTGCTCTGTGAGCAGCGCCTTGAGGCGATCCAGCGCGTCGCGCTGGATCTGCGTCGGGTCGCTGGTCGGCTGCGCGTCGGCGTCGCTATAGCGCTCTTCGTCAGGCAGGAACTGGCCGAGAAAATCGGTGAAATGGGTCAGAACTTCAGCGGCGCTTGGCGCACGGAAGCCTACGGAATACGTCATACAGTCATCCTCAGCGGTACCACAGTGGGCCAGAAGCGGCGGCAGATAGAGCATGTCGCCAGGTTCCAGAACCCATTCTTCAGTTTTAACGAATTCAGCAAGGATCTTCAGATCCGCATGTTCCAGCATCGGGCTATCGGAGTTGCACATCTGGCCGACCTGCCAGCGGCGCTTGCCGAAGCCCTGCAGGAGGAACACGTCGTAATTGTCGAAGTGCGGGCCGACACCGCCGCCGGGTGCGGCGAAGCTGATCATCACGTCATCAATGCGCCACTTGGGTAGAAACTTGAACTCTTCCAGTAGCTCGGCCACTTCCGGGACGAATTGATCGACCGCCTGCACCAGCAGGGTCCAGTCGCGCGCTGGCAGCTGGCTAAAGGCGTCTTCGGCGAACGGGCCGCGGCGCAGTTCCCAGGGGCGTTCGCCATGCTCGATGACCAGGCGCGACTCGATTTCTTCTTCCAAGGCCAGACCGGCCAGCTCGTCCGGCGAGATCGGGCTTTCGAAGCCGGGAATGGCCTGGCGTACCAGCAGCGGTTTCTTTTGCCAGTAGTCACGCATGAACTCACGAGCAGTCAGGCCGCCCAGCAGTTGTAGCGGAGTATCAGGATTCATCGCTAAGCCCTTGAAGTAATTAGATGCCCATAAATAAAAACGCCCGGCGCAGCCGGGCGTCTGGGAGGCTGTCGCCGATTAGATGCGCTTGGCCTGGGCGACCGCGTTGCCGATGTAGCTGGCTGGGGTCAGAAGCTTGAGCTCGGCCTTGGCGGCGGCTGGCATGTCCAGGCCGTCGATAAAGGTCTGCAACGCCTCGGGGCTGATGCCCTTACCGCGGGTCAGCTCTTTGAGCTTCTCGTAGGGGTTCTCGATGGCGTAGCGGCGCATGACGGTCTGGATCGGCTCGGCGAGGACTTCCCAGCAGGCGTCCAGATCTGCGGCGATGCGTACTTCGTTCAGCTCCAGCTTGCCGATGCCCTTGAGGCTGGCTTCGTAAGCGATAACGCTGTGGGCGAAACCGACACCGAGGTTACGCAGCACGGTGGAGTCGGTCAGGTCGCGCTGCCAGCGCGAGATCGGCAATTTGCTGGCCAGGTGCTGGAACAACGCGTTGGCGATACCCAGATTGCCTTCGGAGTTCTCGAAGTCGATTGGGTTGACCTTGTGCGGCATGGTCGAGGAACCGATTTCGCCAGCAATGGTGCGCTGCTTGAAGTAGCCCAGGGAAATATAGCCCCAGATATCGCGATCGAAGTCGATCAGGATGGTGTTAAAGCGGGCGATGGCGTCGAACAGCTCGGCGATGTAGTCGTGCGGCTCGATCTGCGTGGTGTAGGGATTGAACTGCAGGCCCAGGTCACCTTCGATGAACTGGCGCGCGTTGGCTTCCCAGTCGATCTGCGGGTAGGCCGAAAGGTGGGCGTTGTAGTTGCCCACCGCGCCGTTGATCTTGCCCAGTAGCGGCACTGCTGCAACCTGAGCGATCTGGCGCTCCAAGCGGTAGACCACGTTGGCCAGCTCCTTGCCGAGCGTAGTCGGTGACGCCGGCTGACCGTGGGTGCGCGAAAGCATCGGCACGTCGGCGAATTTGATCGCCAGCTCGCGGATGGCTTCGGCAGCCTGACGCATCAGCGGCAGCAGCACGCTGTCGCGGCCTTCACGCAGCATCAGCGCATGGGACAGGTTGTTGATGTCCTCACTGGTGCAGGCGAAGTGGATAAATTCGCTGACCTTGTCCAGCTCAGGCAGCTTGGCCGCTTGTTCCTTGAGCAGGTATTCCACGGCTTTAACGTCGTGGTTGGTGGTGCGCTCGATTTCCTTGACGCGCTCGGCGTGCTCGACGGCGAAGTTGTCCGCCAGCTCATTGAGCACGGCGTTGGCTTCGGCGGAGAAGGGCGCAACTTCGGCAACACCTTCGTGGGCGGCCAGGCGCTGCAACCAGCGGACCTCAACCAGTACGCGGAAACGGATCAGGCCGTATTCGCTGAAAATTGGGCGCAGTGCGCTGGTTTTGCCGGCATAGCGGCCATCAACGGGGGAAACCGCGGTGAGCGAGGAAAGCTGCATGGGAGGCGTTCTCGGACAATCGGGCATTGAAAAGGGCGCACATCATACATGAAATCAGCGGCTGGCCGTGCCGTCTCGGCAGCCGTTCAGCGCGGGCGGCGGGCGATCGCAAGCAGGCTGGCGGTAAAAATCAGCGCGGCGCCCAGCAATGAAGACGGATCGGGAGTTTCGCCCCAGCGCAGCCAGGCGATAACGCCGGCAAAGACGATGGCCAGATAGGCGAAGGGCCCGATCAGGCCGGGCGGCGCCATGGCATAGGCCTTGGACATCACAATCTGGCTGGCAGTGGCAAGCAAGCCAATCACCAGCAGCAACTCCAGTTCAGGCTGGGCGATAGATTGCCAGGTCAACGCCATCGGGATTGCCGAGATCAGCGCGCTGAACAGGGAAAAATAGAACACGATGCGAAACGCTGGCTCGGTGTCACTCATTTCCCGAATCGAGACAAAAGCGAAGGCAGCAAGAACACTCGCGGCCATTCCGATCAGCGCCTGGCTGTCGAGTAGCGCTGCAGACGGTTTGGCTACCAGCAGCACACCGATCAGGCCTAAGCCGGTGGTCAACAGCATGCGTTTGCTCAATGGCTCTTTTAGCCACCACCAGGCGATCAGCGGTGTGAATAGCGGCGCCGAGTAAGTGAACAGCATGGCGTCGGCCAGTGGCAAATGAGCGATGGCGTAGAAAAAGCAGTACATCGCTGCCAGGCCATAGGTGGTGCGCCACAGGTGCGATTTGAGGCGAGTCGTGGCCAGTGGGCGCAGACCTTTGAGCAGAATCAGCGGCATGAAGAACAGCACGCCCACGAGGTTGCGGAAAAACACCACGGATTCGTTGTTGACGCTATCCGACACTTCGCGAATGCCGACCGCCATCAGGGAAAACAGCAGTGCCGACAAGGCGAGCAGCGCTGCGCCTTGTACGGGCTTGACCAGGCGTATGCCCATGTTCAGCCGCGCAACAGCGGGTAGAGGTCCTTGAGCAACTTGCTGCGGCTGAACACCAGTTGCCAGCGGTGGCCGCCGAGTTGCCGCCACAGTCGCGCGGAGCGAATGCCGGCCAGCAGAAGCGCCCGTATTTTCGAGGCATTACTTGGCTGCTGCAGATGGCGCATGTCGCCCTGCACCTGAATGCGCTGGCGGAAAGTGCTGATGGTGTCCTGATAGAGACTGCCGCACGAAGCGACGACATTTTCGTGGGTCAGGCCGAAGTGGCCGACCTGCTGTTGAATCTGGTCGAGGCGACTACCCATGACCTGCAACATGTCGTCGCGCTTGGCAAGCTGGCGTTCGAGGGCAAGCAGCGCCAGGGCATAGCGCAACGGTTCTCGTTGCAAGCTGGTCGGGTCCCGTTCCAGCGAGCTCACCAGGGCGCGATAGCCATCGCGCAAGTTGAGGTCGTCGCCACCGTAGACGTCCAGGGTGCTTTTGGGATCGCGCACCAGTAGGCTGCCGAGCATGCAGCTCAGTGCGGGCTCGCCGACTTGCCCGGTTTTCGCCAGTTTGTCGACCAATACGGCGGACTCGAAAACCGCACCCAGTGCAATCAGTTGTTCCTGCATGGGCGTCATGGTTGTTGATCCTTGCTGCGCCATGGCTCGGCGACTTCAATCACGCCGCCACCTAGGCATACTTCGCCATCATAAAAAACCACCGATTGGCCAGGTGTCACCGCGCGTTGCGGCATATCGAAAATGGCCCGATAACCCTGACTGGTCTTTTCGAGGGTGCACGTCTGGTCGCCCTGGCGGTAGCGTACTTTTGCGCTCAGCTGGCGCGGGCCGCTGAGGTCGATCGGATTGACCCAGTAGATGTCAGAAGCCAGCAGGGCGCTGGAAAACAACCAGGGATGGTCGTTGCCCTGGCCGACGACCAAGACGTTGCGCTGGAGGTCTTTCTGTAGCACGTACCAGGGTTCGTCACTGGCATCCTTCAAGCCACCAATGCCGAGCCCCTGACGTTGACCAATGGTGTGGTACATCAGGCCGTGGTGACGGCCGATCACTTCGCCCTCGGTGGTTTCGATATCGCCGGGTTGCGCTGGCAGGTATTGCTTGAGGAAGTCGCTGAAGCGTCGCTCGCCGATAAAGCAAATGCCGGTGGAATCCTTTTTCTTCGCCGTGGCCAGCTCGTATTTTTCGGCGATGGCGCGCACTGCTGGTTTTTCCAGCTCGCCCACCGGAAACAAGGTCCTGGCAATCTGCTCGCCGCCGACGGCGTGCAGGAAGTAGCTCTGATCCTTATTCGGATCCAGCCCCTTGAGCAGCTCGGTGCGCCCGTCGATATCGCGACGGCGCACATAGTGACCGGTGGCGATCAGGTCCGCGCCGAGCATCAGGGCGTAGTCGAGAAAGGCTTTGAACTTGATTTCGCGGTTACACAGGATGTCCGGGTTCGGCGTGCGTCCGGCCTTGTACTCGGCCAGGAAGTGTTCGAACACGTTGTCCCAGTATTCGGCGGCAAAATTGGCGGTGTGCAGCTTGATACCGATCTTGTCGCAGACAGCCTGGGCGTCCGCCAGGTCATCCATGGCGGTGCAATAGTCGGTGCCGTCGTCTTCGTCCCAGTTCTTCATGAACAGACCTTCGACCTGATAGCCCTGTTCGAGTAGCAACAGAGCGGACACCGAAGAATCGACGCCACCAGACATGCCGACGATGACGCGAGTAGTAGTTGGATCTTGCATGGGTGTGCTGTGCATAGACTGAAAGGGAGCGAGTCTAACAGGAGGCGAGGTGCGCCGGGCTAACCACGCTCAGTCTCGGATCAGTGTTAAAGGAAATGTCGGGCCGCTTAGGTAATCATCTATGCAGCGCATGACCAGCTCGCTGCGCCAGCGTTCGGGTTGCGCGGCCAGTTCGTCACGGGTTAGCCAGCGCGGACCAATGATGCCCTCGTCCAGACGATAGGCCGGCCGCTTTTGCACGGCCCTCGCCGCGAAGCAGACGCGTTGATAGGTGACCCCGTTGCTTGGCGCGGTGTACAGGTAAATTCCCGTTACCGCGGTGAGTTCGACATCCCAGCCGGTTTCCTCAAGGGTTTCACGCACTGCGGCCTGTATGAGACTTTCGTCGGCTTCCAAGTGGCCGGCCGGCTGATTAAATACTGCGCGGCCATCCGCCATCTCTTCGACCAGCAAAAATCGACCCTGGTCCTCGATTACAGTGGCGACGGTGACATGTGGAATAAAGCGCATTCGATACAACCTTTGACTGGGTGGCGGTGCGCTCAGCCGCGCGCAATTTGGCGATAGCTGAAGCAATTGAGTGTTGAGCTGCTAGGCTGATGGCACCTGAAATCAGGACTTGTAGCGTCGCTGTAGTTTGACTACAGCTGTTTGTTTGCGTTTAGCTACACGCCGCTTGTAACGGGCTATTGCAGTGTTTGTCGACGGAAAAGTGCGTGACATTTTGTAGAAAAACTACAAAAATGGCCCGCCTTTCCGAGACCCAAGATCTATTCCGTTGCGCTATACATGCAGCGGGATGTCAGACCACGAGAACAACGGAGTCCAGCATGGGATACCAAAAGATCCAAGTGCCAGCAACCGGTGACAAAATCACCGTCAATGCCGATATGTCGCTTAACGTTCCGAACAACCCAATCATTCCCTTCATCGAAGGCGATGGCATCGGCGTTGATATCAGCCCGGTAATGATCAAGGTCGTTGACGCCGCTGTCGAGAAAGCCTACGGCGGCAAGCGCAAGATTTCCTGGATGGAAGTGTACGCTGGCGAAAAAGCCACTCAAGTTTATGACCAAGACACCTGGTTGCCTAAGGAAACTCTGGACGCAGTCAAAGACTATGTCGTTTCCATCAAAGGCCCTCTGACCACTCCGGTCGGTGGCGGTATCCGTTCGCTGAACGTGGCGCTGCGTCAGCAGCTCGACCTGTACGTCTGCCTGCGCCCGGTGCGCTGGTTCGAAGGCGTGCCTAGCCCGGTTAAGAAGCCCGGCGACGTTGACATGACCATCTTCCGTGAGAACTCCGAAGACATTTACGCCGGCATCGAGTGGAAAGCAGGTTCGCCTGAAGCCAACAAGGTCATCAAGTTCCTCAAAGAGGAAATGGGTGTTACCAAGATTCGCTTCGATGAAAACTGCGGTATCGGCGTCAAGCCGGTCTCCAAAGAAGGCACTCGTCGTCTGGCGCGCAAGGCCCTGCAGTACGTTGTCGACAACGACCGCGACTCGCTGACCATCGTGCACAAAGGCAACATCATGAAGTTCACTGAAGGTGCCTTCAAAGAGTGGGCCTACGAGATTGCGGCCGAAGAGTTCGGCGCAACCCTGCTTGATGGCGGTCCTTGGATGCAGTTCAAGAACCCGAAAACCGGCAAGAACGTCATCGTCAAAGACGCCATCGCAGACGCCATGCTGCAGCAGATTCTGCTGCGCCCGGCCGAATACGATGTGATCGCGACCTTGAACCTGAACGGTGACTACCTGTCCGACGCCCTGGCAGCGGAAGTAGGCGGTATCGGTATCGCACCTGGCGCGAACCTGTCCGACACCATCGCCATGTTCGAAGCCACCCACGGCACTGCACCCAAGTACGCAGGTAAAGATCAGGTGAACCCAGGTTCCTTGATTCTTTCTGCCGAAATGATGCTGCGCCACATGGGCTGGGTCGAAGCAGCGGACCTGATCATCAAGGGTACCAATGGCGCGATTTCGGCCAAGACCGTGACCTATGACTTCGAGCGCCTGATGGAAGGTGCCAAGCTCATGTCTTGCTCGCAGTTCGGCGATGCGATGATCTCTCACATGTGAGCTGATCAACGATAAAAGAAAGGCCGGTCATTTGACCGGCCTTTTTTATGAGCGATTGAAATGCTCAGAATCAGACTTCAACCGCCGCACCCTGAGGGTATGTTACCGCTACGGGAGCTTCGGCAGTAACCGAAGGCGCGCTGATATTCACGGCGTGGAGTCCTTTAGGACCTTGAATAATATCGAAGCTTACCGGCTGACCAGCTTTTAGCGTTTTATAGCCGTCCATCTGTATGGCCGAGTAATGGGCGAACAGGTCCTCATCTCGGCCGTCAGCCAGGATAAACCCGTAGCCTTTAGCGTTGTTGAACCACTTGACCTTACCGCTAACCATGCTGATATCCCTCTGCAAAGGACTCCATCACTGGAGTATCATCCACTTTGATTCCGCGCACGACCAACGGTTGGACGAGGGCGCGGAACCCCTCTATACCCACAATTGGGTATTCATTGTTTGTAACACCGTTTTGCCGATAGTCAAGGCCGTGCTGTAACTGGCTGAGAACCCGGTCAAACTCCTTCTATCATCAGACTCGTCTAACCAAGATCGTTATCCAGCATGCATGCAAGTAGCCAGATTCGACTAACATTCAATCAGGACCGCCCAGCAACGCATGAGGACGATTCCTCCGGTGTAGCTGTTCAGGAATCCAAACCATTATTGCAGGCACCACCGCTGTACAAAGTGGTCATATTTAATGACGACTACACCCCGATGGATTTTGTAGTCGAGGTGCTTGAGGTGTTTTTCAACCTAAATCGGGAAATGGCAACCAAACTAATGCTGACCGTCCATACGGAGGGGCGGGCGGTTTGCGGATTGTTCACCCGAGACATCGCAGAGACCAAAGCGATGCAGGTAAATCAATACGCGAGAGAGAGTCAGCATCCGCTACTCTGTGAAATAGAGAAGGACGGTTAACGCCGGCCGCTTGGGCATGAGGTGCAGCTATGTTAAATCGAGAGCTCGAAGTCACCCTCAATCTGGCCTTCAAGGAGGCTCGCACCAAGCGTCATGAATTTATGACGGTTGAGCACCTCCTTCTTGCGCTACTGGATAACGAAGCCGCTGCTGGCGTTTTGCGCGCCTGCGGCGCCAACCTCGACAAGTTGCGACATGACTTGCAGGAATTTATCGATTCAACCACGCCGTTGATTCCCCAGCATGACGATGAGCGTGAAACCCAGCCTACCCTGGGTTTCCAGCGCGTCCTGCAGCGCGCCGTATTCCACGTACAGAGCTCCGGCAAACGCGAAGTAACGGGCGCCAACGTTCTGGTCGCGATCTTCAGCGAGCAGGAAAGCCAGGCGGTATTTCTGCTCAAGCAGCAGAGCGTTGCACGTATTGATGTAGTCAATTTTATTGCTCACGGCATCTCGAAAGTGCCTGGACATGGCGGCCACTCCGAAGCAGAGCAGGAAATGCAGGATGAGGAGGGCGGTGAGTCTTCAGCGTCGAGCAATCCGCTGGATGCCTATGCCAGCAACCTCAATGAGCTGGCCCGCCAAGGTCGGATTGACCCTCTGGTTGGTCGTGAGGTCGAGGTTGAGCGCGTCGCGCAGATTCTGGCGCGTCGTCGCAAGAACAACCCGTTGCTTGTTGGTGAAGCCGGAGTTGGCAAAACCGCTATCGCAGAAGGCCTGGCAAAACGCATCGTCGATAATCAGGTTCCCGAGTTGCTAGCGAATAGCGTCGTGTATTCGCTGGACCTGGGAGCGCTGCTTGCCGGAACCAAATACCGTGGCGACTTCGAGAAGCGCTTGAAAGCACTCCTCAACGAGCTCCGCAAACGCCCCCAGGCGATTCTGTTCATTGACGAGATTCACACCATCATCGGCGCAGGAGCAGCCTCTGGGGGCGTCATGGATGCCTCAAACCTGCTTAAGCCAATGCTTTCCTCCGGCGAGATTCGCTGCATTGGCTCGACGACCTTTCAGGAGTTTCGCGGCATTTTCGAGAAGGACCGGGCGCTGGCGCGGCGCTTTCAGAAGGTGGATGTCAGCGAACCGTCCGTGGACGATACCTACGGCATCTTGAAGGGGCTGAAAGGGCGTTTCGAACAGCATCACGGCATCGAGTACAGCGACGAAGCCCTGCGTGCCGCGGCTGAGCTTGCTTCGCGCTACATCAATGATCGGCACATGCCTGACAAGGCCATTGACGTAATTGACGAAGCGGGGGCTTATCAACGTCTGCAGCCTGAAGACAAGCGAGTCACTCGTATTGATGTGGCCCAGGTCGAAGACATCGTTGCGAAAATAGCGCGCATTCCTCCGAAGCACGTCAACAGTTCGGATAAGGAGCTGCTGCGTAATCTGGAGCGTGATCTAAAACTGACGGTCTTCGGTCAGGATGCGGCCATTGATTCGCTTTCGACGGCAATCAAGTTGTCCCGTGCTGGCCTCAAGGCCCCTGACAAGCCGGTCGGCTCGTTCCTGTTCGCTGGTCCGACAGGCGTGGGTAAAACCGAGGCTGCCCGGCAGCTGTCGAAATCCTTGGGCATCGAATTGGTACGCTTCGACATGTCCGAGTACATGGAGCGGCACACGGTTTCTCGTTTGATCGGTGCGCCACCCGGTTATGTTGGCTTTGATCAGGGTGGCCTGCTAACCGAGGCCATAACCAAAACGCCCCATTGCGTGCTCTTGCTCGATGAGATCGAGAAGGCTCACCCGGAAGTCTTTAACTTGCTGCTGCAGGTAATGGACCACGGCACCTTGACCGACAACAACGGACGCAAGGCGGATTTCCGCAACGTTATCTTGATCATGACCACCAACGCCGGTGCCGAGACTGCTGCGCGGGCTTCGATCGGTTTCACCCATCAGGACCATTCATCTGATGCCATGGAAGTGATCAAGAAGAGCTTCACGCCGGAGTTCCGCAATCGGCTCGATACCATCATCCAGTTTGGTCGCCTCAGCCATGAGATTATCAAGAGCATCGTCGACAAGTTTCTCACCGAGTTGCAGGCGCAACTTGAGGACAAGCGCGTCACGCTTGAGGTTACCGATGCTGCTCGCGGCTGGTTGGCTGAGCAGGGTTATGACGTGCAGATGGGGGCTCGGCCCATGGCGCGTTTGATTCAGGACAGGATCAAGCGGCCTCTAGCAGAGGAAATCCTGTTTGGCGAGCTTGCCGAGCATGGTGGCGTGGTACACATCGACCTGGAAAGCGGTGAGTTGACCTTCGACTTCGAGACCACGGCAGAAATGGCTTAATAACCAGGAGAGCGTCTAGCGACGCTTTTCCATCGCAAACAAAAACGCCCGGCATGCCGGGCGTTTTCATTGTGGCTTGGCTTGCAGAGGCCAAAACTGAGTTTCGGCCCGTTAGCGAGCGCGGTAGGTGATACGACCTTTGCTCAGGTCATAAGGCGTCAGTTCAACGCGCACCTTATCGCCAGTCAAAATACGGATGTAATTTTTGCGCATTTTTCCGGAGATATGCGCGGTTACGACGTGCCCATTTTCCAACTCCACACGGAACATGGTGTTGGGCAGGGTGTCGACGACAGTGCCTTCCATTTCGAAGCTGTCTTCTTTCGACATGCAGTAAAGCCCTCGGTATCCAATGAATGGCCCGGCGCAACTGGCCCCAGGCAAAAGCGGCGAGCATTGTGCCCGAAAACAGCGCCTAGCGCCAAGACCTTCAGGAAAGTGCGACCCAGCGTTGATTGACAAACAGCTCGATAGGCCGGTATTGGGTCTTGTAGTTCATCTTTCGGCAATTCTTTATCCAATAACCGAGATAGACCGCGTGCAGGCCCAGGCGCGTGGTTTCCGCAATCTGCCAGAGAATGGCAAAACGACCCAGGCTGCGACGCTCTTCAACAGGATCGTAGAAGGTATAAACGGCTGAAAGTCCGTTGGGTAGTGCATCGGTTACCGCAATCGCAACCAGCCGGCCGTCCTTGCGGAACTCGTAGAACCGTGAAAACGTGAGGTCACGTACCAGAAAAGTCGAAAATTGTTCGCGACTCGGTGGGTACATGTCGCCATCGGCATGGCGTTTTTCGATGTAGCGGACGTAAAGGTCGTAGTACTCCTCGGAGAAAACCGGGCGCACCATTCGCACTACCAGATCGCGGTTACGTTTGAAAATACGCCGCTGTTGCCGGTTGGGGTGAAAGTCAGCTGCCGGAATGCGCGCTGGTACGCAGGCTGAGCAACGCTGGCAATGTGGGCGATACAGGTGATCACCGCTGCGACGAAAACCCATCTCCGAAAGTTCGGCGTAGACCTGCGCATCCATCGGCTGACTGGGATCGAGGAATAGGGTGGTGGCCTGTTCATCGGGCAGATAGCTGCATGGGTGGGGCTGTGTGGCATAGAACTTGAGACGGGCCAGCTCGGTCATGTTCGACTCTCGGAGGAAGTCTGCAACAAGTGTATGCCAGGCTGCCGCACTCGCCTAGGCAAGCCAATTGGCATCGCTGGGCTGGTCAAGATGCCGACGCAGGTAATCTGCAAAGGCGTCGCGGGAGATGGGGCGCGCACCGAAACTGTGCAGGTGTTGGGTCGGCATCTGGCAGTCAATCAGCACGAACCTCCACGTTTTCAGGCGCTCGACCAGGGTAACGAAGCCGACCTTCGATGCATTATCGGCGCGACTAAACATGGATTCGCCAAAAAATAAACGGCCTATGGCCAGGCCATAAAGGCCGCCAACCAGTTCATCGTTGTTCCAGACTTCGACTGAATGGGCGACCCCGCGCTCGTGGAGCTGCAGATAGGCCTGTTGCATTGGCGTGGTAATCCAGGTGCCGTCGGCATAATCCCGCGGCGCTGCGCACGCCTGAATGACCGCAGCGAATGCCTGGTCGAAGCTGACGCGGTAATGCCCCTGGCGTAACGTTTTTTGCAGACTGCGCGAGGTGTGCAGCTCATCTGGGAATAACACGGTGCGCGGGTCTGGCGACCACCACAGAAGCGGCTGGCCATCCTGGTACCAGGGAAAGCAACCGTGTCTATAGGCCTGGATAAGGCGCTCCGGCTTCAGGTCGCCGCCTGCGGCAAGCAGCCCATTAGGCTCCCGAAGCGCTTTGTCGAGGGAAGGAAAATCCAGCGAGTCGCGTTGTAGCCAAGTCAGCATTGGGCAAGCCGTGAGAGGGTATGGCGAACGCAGCGTTCGCCCCAGGGTCATCAGTTGTCGTCGAGGAACTTCTCGACGTCCAATGCGGCCATGCAGCCCGCGCCGGCCGAGGTGATTGCCTGACGGTATACATGGTCAGCCACATCGCCCGCAGCGAAGACGCCCTCGATGCTGGTGGCGGTGGCGTTGCCTTCGCTGCCGCCTTTGATCATCAAATAACCATCGCGCATCTCGAGCTGACCCTGGAAAAGCTCAGTATTGGGCTTGTGCCCAATGGCGATGAACACGCCTGCCAGCGGCAATTCCTTGCTGACGCCGCTGGTGGTGTCTTGCAAGCGCACACCTGTCACTCCGCTTGCATCGCCGAGTACCTCGTCTAGCTTGTGATTCCAGTGCAGCTTGACGTTGCCATTGGCAGCCTTGTCAAACAGCTTGTCCTGCAGAATCTTCTCGGAGCGTAACTTGTCCCGGCGGTGCACCAGGTGCACTTCTTTGGCGATATTGGAAAGGTACAGCGCTTCCTCAACAGCCGTATTGCCGCCACCGATCACTGCCACCACTTGATTGCGATAGAAGAAACCGTCGCAGGTGGCGCAGGCCGATACGCCCTTGCCAGCGAAGGCTTCTTCCGAGGGCAGGCCGAGGTATTGGGCCGAGGCGCCCGTAGCGATGATGAGCGCATCGCAGGTGTAGGTGCCGCTGTCGCCCTTGAGGGTAAATGGGCGGCTTTGCAACTCTGCGGTGTGGATGTGATCGTAGATAATCTCGGTATCGAAGCGTTCGGCGTGCTTCTGCATGCGCTCCATCAGTGACGGACCGGTCAGCCCCTCCACATCACCCGGCCAGTTGTCGACCTCGGTGGTGGTGGTCAGCTGGCCGCCGGGCTGAATGCCGGTGATGACGACAGGCTTCAAATTGGCGCGAGCGGCATAGACTGCTGCACTGTAACCGGCGGGACCGGAGCCCAGGATGATCAGGCGTGAATGCTTGACTTCGCTCATAAAAACACCTCATAAGCCTTTGTCACGAAAGAGAATGCATGCTCCAATTGAGCCGCACGGAAGATCTTGGCCGGTATGCTACACCGAAGCAGGTTGCGAACGGGAGCGCGGCATACGCACCGGCTCGGCCGCCAAGGCGTCGCCGTTTTGCCTGGCATGCCAGCAGTTGAGTAAAGCCGTACAATACGGCCAATTTCACCGTCAATCGACCACTCGGCCATCCGCCGACGCAGGAACAGATGCGTTTGAAGAATTCTAGTCCCACCGCTCAGCCCCCCCTCTGGCGCCAGCAGCTGCCTTATCGCCTGAAGGAAGGTGCTCTGATTGCTCTCGGAGCGCTGTGCCTTTATCTGTGGATGGCATTGCTGACTTACGACCCAGCCGATCCGGGTTGGACGCACACCAGCACCGTCGAGCAGGTGCACAACGCCGCTGGCCGTGCAGGCGCCTGGTTCGCCGACATCATGTTCATGGCGTTGGGCTATTTCGCTTACCTATTTCCGCTATTGCTCGGGGTGAAGACCTGGCAGGTGTTTCGCGCTCGCCATCAGCCATGGCAATGGAGTGGCTGGCTGTTTTCCTGGCGATTGATCGGGCTGGTCTTTCTGGTGCTGTCTGGGGCGACCCTGGCTTACATCCACTTCCATGCCGGCGCCGATATGCCGGCGTCTGCGGGCGGAGCACTGGGCGAGAGTCTTGGCCAGCTCGCCGTGAACTCGCTGAATGTGCAGGGCAGTACCCTGCTGGCGATCGCGCTGTTTCTGTTCGGGTTGACGGTTTTTACCGATCTGTCCTGGTTCAAGGTGATGGACCTGACCGGAAAAATCACTCTCGATCTGGCAGAGCTGATCCAGAGCTTGGTCAATCGCTGGTGGAATGCCCGGGCCGAGCGCAAGCAACTGGTCGCCCAGCTGCGCGAAGTAGATGAACGGGTGACAGAAGTCTCTGCGCCAATCGTGCTCGACCGCCGCGAGCAGGCAAAGGTCAAAGAACGTCTGATCGAACGCGAGGACGCGCTGAACAAGCACATGAGTGAGCGCGCCAACCGTCCGGCGCCTGTCATCACGCCGCCAGCCCCTGCCAAAGCGGCAGAGCCGAGCAAGCGCGTATTTAAGGAAAAGCAGGTAACGCTGTTCGAAGACAGCGCGCTGGCCGGTAGCCTGCCGCCGATCTCCCTGCTGGATGTCGCCGAGAAGATTCAGAAAAAGTATTCGCCCGAGTCCCTGGAGGCCATGTCGCGCCTGCTTGAGATCAAGCTCAAGGAGTTCGGAGTGGAGGTTATCGTCGAGTCTGTACATCCAGGCCCGGTGATCACCCGCTTCGAAATTCAACCGGCCGCTGGGGTGAAAGTCAGCCGTATTTCCAACCTGGCCAAAGACCTGGCGCGTTCGCTCGCCGTGATCAGCGTGCGGGTGGTGGAAGTGATTCCAGGCAAAACCACGGTCGGTATCGAGATTCCCAACGAAGATCGGCAGATCGTGCGTTTTTCCGAAGTGCTGTCATCCACCGAGTATGACGAAGCCAAGTCACCCGTGACCCTAGCCCTGGGTCATGACATTGGCGGCAAGCCCGTGATCACTGATCTCGCGCGCATGCCCCATCTGCTGGTAGCCGGTACTACCGGCTCCGGTAAGTCGGTCGGGGTCAACGCGATGATCCTGTCGATCCTGTTCAAGTCCACGCCTGAAGAGGCGCGGCTGATCATGATCGACCCGAAGATGCTTGAGTTGTCGATCTACGAAGGCATTCCGCACCTGCTGTGCCCGGTCGTTACCGACATGAAGGAAGCGGCCAACGCCCTGCGTTGGAGCGTGGCGGAGATGGAGCGCCGGTACAAATTGATGTCGAAGATGGGGGTGCGCAACCTCGCCGGCTTCAACCGCAAGGTCAAGGATGCGGAAGAGGCGGGCGAGCCGCTGAGCGACCCGCTGTACAAGCGTGAGAGCATGCATGATGAAGCGCCGCTGCTGAAAACCCTGCCGACCATCGTGGTGATAGTCGACGAATTCGCCGACATGATGATGATCGTCGGCAAGAAGGTCGAAGAGCTGATTGCTCGTATCGCTCAGAAAGCCCGCGCGGCGGGTATTCACCTTATTCTGGCGACCCAGCGGCCATCGGTGGACGTAATCACCGGCTTGATCAAGGCCAACATTCCCACCCGTATGGCATTCCAGGTATCGAGCAAGATCGACTCGCGCACCATCCTTGATCAAGGCGGCGCAGAGCAGCTGCTGGGGCATGGCGACATGCTCTATATGCCGCCGGGTACCAGCTTGCCGATACGCGTGCATGGCGCGTTCGTCTCCGATGAAGAGGTTCATCGCGTCGTTGAAGCCTGGAAACAGCGCGGCACACCGGACTACATCGAAGATATTCTCGCCGGTGCCGAGGAAGCGGGCAGTGGCTTCGATGGTGGTGGCGGTGAAGGTGGCGGCGAAGGCAGCGAAGAAGACCCGCTGTACGATGAAGCCATGCGTTTCGTCACCGAAAGTCGGCGCGCATCCATTTCCGCTGTGCAGCGCAAACTGAAGATCGGCTACAACCGGGCAGCTCGCATGATCGAAGCCATGGAAATGGCCGGTGTAGTGACCTCGATGAACACCAACGGCTCCCGCGAAGTCATAGCACCGAGCCCGGTTCGCGATTGATAACTCCAGCCTGTTGATCACACCCCATTAATGAGGAGTCCCATGCGCCTGATTCGCATGTTGTTGCTAACGGTTTTAAGCCTGTCGAGCATTTGCGCCATGGCCGACGACGAAGTCGCCGTGCAGAAGCTGACTCAGTTGCTCAATCAGGCGCAAACCATCACTGCGCGCTTCTCCCAGCTGACCCTGGACGGCAGCGGCACTCAGTTACAGGAAACCGCGGGTCAGCTGGCCCTGAAGCGTCCCGGGCTGTTTCGCTGGCACACCGATGCGCCCATGGAGCAGTTGCTGGTTTCCAACGGCGAGAAGGTCTGGCTGTACGACCCAGACCTTGAGCAAGTGACGATCCAGACGCTGGATCAGCGGCTGACCCATACGCCGGCGTTGCTGTTGTCGGGCGATGTGTCGAAGATCCGCGAGAACTTCGACATCACCTTCAAGGAGGGCGGCAACGTCATCGACTTCATCCTGAAGCCAAAGTCCAAGGACACCCTGTTCGATAGTTTGCGCCTGTCCTTCCGTGGCGGCGTGCTGAACGACATGCAGCTGATCGACAGCATTGGTCAGCGCACCAACATCCTGTTTCTCAACGTGAAGATGAACGAAGCCCTCGACGACGGACAATTCACGTTCGAGATTCCGGAAGGCGCGGACGTCATTCAAGAGTAAGAGGTTTACGCCCGTAGCCATGGATCTGTTCCGCAAGGCCCCTGTCGCCCAACCCCTGGCTGCTCGTTTGCGGGCGGCCAGTCTGGACGAGTACGTCGGCCAGGAACATCTCCTGGCGCGTGGCAAGCCGCTGCGTGAAGCGCTCGAGCAGGGCGCGCTGCACTCGATGATCTTCTGGGGCCCGCCCGGGGTTGGCAAAACCACCCTGGCGCGCCTGCTAGCCCAAGTGTCGGATGCTCACTTCGAGACCATTTCTGCGGTGCTGTCGGGAGTCAAGGAAATCCGCCAGGCCGTGGAAATTGCCCAGCAACATGCCGCGCAATATGGCCGCCAGACCATTCTGTTCGTTGATGAAGTGCACCGCTTCAACAAGTCGCAACAGGATGCATTTTTACCCTACGTGGAAGATGGCACCCTGATTTTCATTGGTGCGACCACGGAAAATCCTTCCTTTGAATTGAACAACGCGTTGCTATCGCGTGCGCGCGTCTATGTCCTGAAGAGCCTGGACGAGACCGCGTTGCGCAAGTTGGTCAACCGCGCACTGAGTGACCCCAAAGGCCTCGGTGAGCGCAACCTGAGACTGCCGGACGACAGCTTCAAGATTCTGCTGAGCGCTGCCGATGGCGATGGGCGGCGCCTGCTCAACTTTCTTGAAAACGCCGCTGACCTTGCTGACGACGGTGGAGAGATCAGCACCGCGTTATTGCTTGATCTGCTTGGCGACAGTCGCCGGCGTTTCGACAAAGGCGGCGAGGCTTTTTACGACCAAATATCCGCGCTGCATAAATCCGTGCGTGGTTCCAGCCCGGACGGCGCGTTGTACTGGTTTGCGCGGATGCTCGATGGCGGCTGCGATCCGCTGTACATCGCGCGGCGGGTGGTCCGCATGGCCAGCGAAGAAATCGGCAACGCCGACCCCCGCGCGCTGACCCTGTGCCTCAACGCCTGGGATGTGCAGGAGCGCCTGGGCAGCCCGGAAGGCGAACTGGCGGTGGCTCAGGCGATCGTTTATCTCGCCAGCGCGCCGAAAAGCAACGCGGTCTATACGGCATTCAAAGCCGCCATGCGCGATGCCGCCGAGCATGGTTCTCTGGAAGTGCCGCTGCACCTGCGTAACGCGCCGACCAAATTGATGAAGGAGCTGGGGTACGGCGATGAATACCGTTATGCCCACGACGAGCCAGATGCCTATGCAGCCGGCGAAGACTACTTCCCCGAACAACTGGCGCCACGTCAGTATTACCAGCCGGTGCCCAGGGGGCTGGAGTTGAAGATTCGGGAAAAACTGGCCCACCTCAAGGTACAGGACGCTGCCAGTCCGAAGCGGCGGAGGGCGCCGTGACCCGCCTGTTAGTCGCCGTTGCAGTGGGCGGTGCCTTAGGCTGCGTGCTGCGCTTTCTAACGTCTAGCTGGATGGTAGCGCACTGGCCGCGGCATTTTTACCTGGGCACCCTGGCGGTCAATCTGATCGGGTGCCTGTTGATCGGCCTGCTTTCCGGCCTGTTTCTGCTGCGCACCGACTTGCCGCTGGAGCTGCGCACGGGACTGACGGTGGGGCTGTTAGGCGGCTTGACCACGTTCTCGTCGTTCAGCCTGGAGGTGCTCAAACTGCTGGAGCACGGCCGCTTGGCTGAAGCGGCGGCTTACCTGATCTGCAGTATGTTGGGCGGTCTGTTGGCCGCATGGGCGGGGCTCGGACTTGCGCGGCTCTACAGCTGAACGCTACCGATTGGCACTCGCCCCGACGAAAGCCTTAAACTGCGCCGCATTGCGCGCCATGGCCACGAGCCATGCAACCCTTAGTGATGTATAGAGACCAGACCATGCTCGATTCCAAACTCGTCCGGACCCAGCTCCATGAAGTCGCTGAGCGCTTGGCTACACGCGGCTTCACCCTTGATGTCGTCCGTCTCGAAGCGCTTGAAGCCCAGCGTAAAGAGGTGCAGACCCGCACCGAACAATTGCAGGCCGAGCGCAACAGTCGCTCCAAGGCCATCGGCCAGGCCAAGCAGCGTGGCGAAGACATCGCGCCGCTGCTTGCCGATGTGGACCGGATGGGGACGGAGCTGGAGCAGGGCAAGCACGAGCTGGACGCCATTCAGGTCGAGCTGGATGCCGTATTGCTAGGTATTCCGAACCTGCCCCACGAATCGGTGCCGGTCGGCGCTGATGAAGAGGGCAACCTGGAAGTGCGCCGGTGGGGCACGCCCAGAACCTTCGATTTCGCCATTCAGGATCACGTCAGCCTCGGTGAGCAGCATGGCTGGCTGGACTTCGAGACCGCGGCCAAGTTGTCCGGTGCTCGCTTTGCGCTGTTGCGTGGCCCGATTGCGCGTCTGCATCGCGCGCTGGCGCAGTTCATGATCAATCTGCACACCAGCGAACACGGCTATGAGGAGGCTTATACGCCGTATCTGGTACAGGCGTCTGCGTTGCAGGGAACGGGTCAATTGCCCAAGTTCGAGGAGGATCTGTTCAAGATCAGTCGCGAAAACGAAGCCGATCTGTATCTGATCCCTACGGCAGAAGTGTCGCTGACCAATATCGTCGCTGGCGAAATCCTCGATGCCAAACAGCTGCCATTGAAGTTCGTCGCCCACACGCCTTGTTTCCGCAGTGAGGCCGGCGCCTCTGGGCGCGACACCCGTGGCATGATCCGTCAGCATCAGTTCGACAAGGTCGAAATGGTTCAGATCGTCGAGCCGGCTACCTCCTATCAGGCGCTGGAGGAATTGACCGGTCACGCCGAGAAGATCCTGCAGCTGCTGGAGTTGCCGTACCGCGTTCTGGCGCTGTGCACGGGCGACATGGGTTTCGGCGCAAGCAAAACCTATGACCTGGAAGTCTGGGTGCCAAGCCAAGACAAGTACCGCGAGATTTCTTCCTGTTCCAACTGTGGCGACTTCCAGGCCCGGCGCATGCAGGCGCGCTACCGCAACCCGGAAACCGGCAAACCCGAACTGCTGCACACCCTCAACGGTTCCGGCTTGGCAGTTGGGCGTACGCTCGTGGCGGTGCTGGAGAACTACCAGCAGGCCGACGGCAGCATCCGCGTGCCTGAAGTTCTCAAGCCCTACATGGGCGGAATCGAGGTGATCGGCTAGCCATAGCCTGTCATGGCCGCGGCCGCGCGGCCTGACAAGAACAGCGCCTGAATCTTCATTCCCTAACGAGCCGCCGCCATGGATTTCCTTCCTCTGTTCCACACGTTGCAGGACCGCCTGGTATTGGTGGTCGGCGGCGGTGAAGTGGCGCTGCGTAAAGCGCGGTTGCTGGTCGACGCAGGTGCCCGCTTGCGGGTCGTGGCGCCCGAAATCCGCAGCGAACTGCAAGCGCTGGCAGGCCCTGACGGTTTCAGCGTGCGCGGTTTTGAATCGACGGATGTTCAAGGTGTGGCGCTGATCATTGCCGCCACCGACGACGAGCCGCTCAACGCGCGAATATCCGAACAGGCCCAGGCATTGGGCATCCCGGTGAACGTGGTGGACGCGCCGAAGCTGTGTAGCGTGATTTTCCCCGCCATCGTCGACCGCTCCCCGCTGATCGTTGCAGTCAGCAGCGGCGGCGATGCGCCGGTACTGGCGCGCCTGATCCGGGCGAAGATCGAGACCTGGATTCCGGCAACCTACGGCCAACTGGCAATGCTCGCCAAGAGGTTTCGCGCCCAGGTCAAAGGCTTGTTTCCCGATGTTCAGCAGCGTCGGGTGTTCTGGGAAGAGGTCTTCCAGGGACAGATCGCCGAAAGCGTTTTCGCCGGCAAGCGCCAGGAAGGCGAACGCCTGCTCAAGGAAAAAATCGCCGGTATCGCACCGCGCGCCCTGGGCGAGGTTTACCTGGTCGGTGCCGGGCCAGGCGACCCCGACCTGCTGACATTCCGGGCTCTGCGATTGATGCAGCAGGCCGACGTCGTGCTGTACGACCGCCTGGTGGCACCGGTAATCATCGAGCTGTGTCGCCGCGATGCCGAGCGAATCTATGTCGGCAAACAACGTTCCGAACATGCCGTGCCGCAGGAGCAGATCAACCAACGCCTGGTCGACCTGGCTAAGGAGGGCAAGCGTGTATTGCGCCTGAAAGGCGGCGATCCTTTTATCTTCGGTCGCGGCGGCGAGGAAATCGAAGAGTTGGCCGCCCAGGGCATTCCCTTTCAGGTGGTGCCTGGGATCACCGCCGCCAGTGGCTGCGCGGCTTACGCCGGGATTCCGCTGACCCACCGCGACCACGCCCAGTCGGTGCGTTTCGTCACCGGTCACCTGAAAGATGGAAGCTGCGATCTACCCTGGGCGGAGCTGACCGCAAGCAGCCAGACACTGGTGTTCTACATGGGCCTGGTTGGCTTGCCGATGATCTGTCAGCAGCTGATCGCCCACGGCCGTTCGGCGCAAACGCCGGCTGCCTTGATCCAGCAAGGCACCACGCAGAACCAGCGCGTGTTCACTGGTACCCTGGCAGATTTGCCCGAGTTGGTTGCGCAGCACGAGGTGCACGCGCCCACCTTGGTCATTGTCGGTGAGGTGGTGCAGTTGCGCGCCAAGCTCGCGTGGTTCGAAGGTGCCCAGAGCACCGCCAGCCTTACATCCGACTAGCGTTCTTGTAGATTCCACGCCCCGCCAGGCGCTGCCGATCATAGGCTTGGCCGAAGGTTTGAGCGGGGCCTGCGGGTACGATGCCGGTCGGGTTTATGGTGTTGTGGCTGCGGTAGTAGTGGTTTTTGATGTGTTCGAAATTCACCGTATCGGCAATGCATGGCCACTGATAAAGCTCGCGCAGCCAGTTGCAGAGATGGCGGTAATCATCGATGCGCCGCAGATTGCACTTGAAGTGGCCGTAATAGACCGCGTCGAAGCGAATCAGCGTGGTGAACAAGCGCCAGTCCGCCTCGGTGAGGTACTCGCCAGCCAGATAGCGTCGTTCGCCCAGTAGTCCATCCATTTCATCCAGGGCTTCGAATAGCTCGCTGAAGGCTTCCTCATAGGCCTGTTGAGTGGTTGCGAACCCGGCGCGGTAGACGCCATTGTTTATCGCTGGATAGACGCGTTCGTTCAGCCTGTCGATCTCGCTGCGAAGCGTCTCGGGGTAGAGATCCACAAGACTGCCTGTCAGTTCATCGAACGCCGAGTTGAACATGCGGATGATATCGGCGGACTCGTTGCTGACGATGCACTGGCGCTGTTTGTCCCAGAGTACCGGGACCGTTACCCGGCCAGTGTAGTGAGGGTCATCGACGGTATAGCGCTGGTGCAGGTAGTCGAAACCATCCAAGTGGTCGCCGCTAGAACCCTGGCTTGAATCGAACGTCCAGCCGTTTTCCCCCATCAGCCAGCTGACCACTGAAACCTCGACCAGCGATTCCAGGCCCTTGAGGCTGCGGGTGATCAACGTGCGGTGTGCCCATGGACACGCTAGTGAGACGTACAGATGGTATCGCCCGGCCTGCGCTTCGAAGCCCCCATCGCCACTTGGCCCTGGCTGGCCATCGGCGGTTACCCAGTTTCGTCGCTGGGCATTCTCGCGTTTGAAATGACCACCTTCAGCGGTGTCGTACCATTGATCCTGCCAGCGCCCGTCAATCAGCAAACCCATACGTGACTCCCAAGCCATTAGCCAAGAACTCAGTCTAGCGCCGGGGGTTGTTGAAAACGGGCAAATACTTGGCAGGTTTAATCGCCTATTTCGATAGGTGGCGGTTATCCCAACGCAACTGCGCTTGAGCGAATGCATCTTCACGGGGCAGACCAAGTGCTCGCAGTGCCAAGGCCATGGTGCTGAGCACCGCCAATTGGCCATAAGCGTCGTCGCTGTCCGCGCGCCAGAAGGCGGACAAACGCTCAGGCACCAGCGACTCCGGTTTGACGTGGCGTTGCGGCGACAGCGCTGGCCAGTCCTCGTCCCAGTTCTCGCCATTGGCAGTACCGAACAGATGGCTGATGGCGTCCGGGTTGATTTCGATTTCGCCGCCTTCGCCTTTGATCACCAGCGCGTTATCGCCTAGCAGCTGGCTGGCTTCGCGATGCACTGTCTGGTAGCCCGGATGGAAAATGCTTTGCAGCCCGCAGCGCGCATTCAGCGGGTTGAGGATGCGAGCCAGCGAATGAATCGGCGAACGCAGGCCGAGGATGTTGCGCAGGTCGATCATGTGCTGCAGGCGCGGCATCCAATCGCCCAGTGCAATGAACGCCAGGTTTCGGGTATCGATCGCACGCTCGACTTCGACCCAGTCACGGCAGACGGGGATGTCCAGCGATTCCAGCAGTTGCTCGCTGTACATGCGTCCGGCCGTGTGGGCGCCGCCACCATGCATGAGAATCTTCACGCCACTGTTTGCCAATGCTTTAACCGCAAGGAGAAACCAGGGGAGATGGCGTTTTTTGCCGGCGTAACTTGGCCAGTCCAGGTCGACTTGGATTGAAGGTGGCTGCAAGCGCGCGCGCACTGCGTCGGCGAAGCCGGCCATTTCTTCGGCACTCTCTTCCTTGTGCCGCAGCAGCATCAAGAAAGCCCCGAGCTGACTTTCTTCCGCCTGGCCATCGAGCAGCATGCCCATCGCTGCCCGCGCTTCCTCGCGAGTCAGGTTGCGCGCGCCACGTTTGCCCTTGCCGAGAATGCGCACGAACTGAGCGAAAGGATGTTCTGCTGGGGTCACGAGGTTCATAGGCAATTCGTCGGTTTGGGCAGGCCTGCCAGCTTGGCGGCAAGTTTGGCGGGAGCGCCGTTGAACAAGCGATTCAGGTGCAGGCCGTTGCCTTTTTCCGGCCCCAGCTTGAGTGCCACGTATTTGATGAGCGGGCGATTGGCCGGCGACAGCTGGAATTCGCTATAGAAGGCTCGTAACAGCGCGAGTACTTCCCAGTGCTCGCTGCTCAGTTGGATCTGTTCGCGCTGCGCCAGCGCCTCGGCGACCGGCTGCGACCAATCCGCCAGGGCGACCAGATAACCGTCCTTGTCCAGTTCGATTGAGTGGCCGTCCACGATGAGTGTGCTCATAACCAGCTGTTGACCTTGTCGAAGCGGTAACTGAGCGCAACGAATGCCGGATAGTCGACCACCTGAACCCTGTTTGGCGCTTCGATGGAGCGGGCGACCAGATCTTCTTCGAGAGCGAACAAGCCGATGCCTGCGGGCATTAATTCGATGGCCTGCCACTGTGGTGTTCCAACCTGCAGCGCATAGACCGCATCACCGGCAAGCAATAGGCCATCGGCTGGCCCCAGCAGACGCAGGCAGCTTATCAGGCGACTGTCGGTGAACGGAGAGTGGGAATGCATGTGCAGGGTAGCCATCAGAGTGTGATCACCTGGTCATATCGATCAATCAGTGCAGCTAGTGCGTCATCCTCCAGCACCTCAGCGGCCAGGATCAATGCCTGAGCATCGAGGCCACGTTCCTGCACGCTGCGGGCTGAAACATACAGCGCCTCCACACCGAACATGGGCAGGGCCTGCAGATTTGCGCTCAAATCTTTCTGCCGTAACGTTGCCGCGTGCTGCACGGGAACCAGCTGCAGCACACCGTCGTCCAGAAACAGCACGCCAATCGGCAGGTCGAAAGCGCCGCCGGCCAGTGCAATGTCCAGCGCCTCGCGAGCACTTGGCCCGCTCCAAGGCGATTGACGGCTGATGATCAACAGCGATTGACGCATTTCAAGGCCCTCCGAAGCAGATCAGGCGGTCGGCCATCTGCGCCGCTTCGTGCAGTTGGCCCAAGCCGGACAAGTCCCAAGGCGACTCAAGGTTGGCAGCAGGGCGGTTGTAACGCTGCGCTTCCTGCTCGTTAAGTACGCCGCGCCGCAGCGCTGCGGCAATGCACACCACGGCATCCAGTTGTTGCTCGCGGACGAACTCGCGCCACTCGCGGGGTAGATCATGTTCGTCCTGGGCGGTAACTACATTGCTTGCCGCGTTATGCACGCCTTCCTGATAGAAAAACAGCCGCACGATCTCATGGCCTTCGGCTAATGCCGCCTTGGCGAAGAGCAAGGCGCGGCGAGAGGAGGGCATGTGGGGCGCGGCGAACAGGGCGATGGCGAATTTCATGGGAAGCCCGATATGAATACCTGGCGTAATGATAAAGGCTCAATGCGCGCGATGCCCATCACAGACATGAAAAAGCCCGCCGAAGCGGGCTTTTCATTGCACTCAGGGATCAGTCGTCGCTGCCCATGATGCCGAGGATCTGCAGCAGGCTCACGAACAGGTTGTAGATCGATACGTACAGACTGATGGTCGCCATGATGTAGTTGCGCTCGCCACCGTGGATGATGGCGCTGGTCTGGTACAGGATGCAGGCCGACGAGAACAGGACGAAACCTGCACTGATCGCCAATTGCAGGCCGCTGATCTGGAAGAAGAAGCCAGCCACCATTGCGCCGATCAGTACAAAGAAGCCTGCAGTGATGAAGCCGGAAAGGAAGCTCATGTCCTTGCGGGTTGTCAGCACGTAAGCCGAAAGGCCACAAAATACCAGTGCGGTCATGGCAAACGCCGAGCTCACCACTTCGGCACCATTGGCCATGCCCAGGTAACGATTCAGAATCGGACCGAGGGTATAACCCATGAAACCCGTCAGTGCTAAGGTCGAAACCAGTCCCCATGGCGAGTTGCGCAGTTTCGCGGTCAGGAAAAACAGGCCGTAAAAGCCGATCAGCACCACAAAGAAGTTCGGGTAAGGTACGTTGGCACGCTGCGCCAAGAAAGCAACCAACCCACTGAAAGCCAGGGTAATAGCCAGAAGGCCATAGGTGTTGCGCAGTACGCGACTGACTTCTTGCTGCTCAACCTGCACATGATTGAGTGCGTAATCTTGTTCTTGCATGGCGACGCTCCTGTAGAGGCGGATGGTTCCGTGACCAGAGTCGGAACCGATAATAACAGAGCACTGGATTGTTCCAAACCGCAGAGTTTGACAGTGTGTTGCGTTCGGGTAAGATTGCCGCCCGCACTAACGCCGGAAGCGTGGCAGAGCGGTTGAATGCAACGGTCTTGAAAACCGTCGAAGGGGAAACTCTTCCGTGAGTTCGAATCTCACCGCTTCCGCCATCTTCACGTCAAAACAGCGTTCTAGCTATATTTGACGCTTGCTGTTTGACGGTTTTGCACCAAGCTAGGTTCAACCATACCTTCGTTGCAAGGTTCCGAATGTCCACAGGACTGCTGCGCTTGGCGGCTGATGAAGAACGAGGTGGCGCTTGATTAGGGTACTGGTGGTCGACGACCACGATCTGGTTCGCACAGGTATCACGCGCATGCTGGCCGATATCGACGGTTTGCTGGTAGTCGGTCAAGCGGAGTCCGGTGAGGAGTCACTGAAAAAAGCCCGCGAGCTGAAACCAGATGTCGTACTGATGGACGTCAAGATGCCGGGTATCGGCGGCCTTGAAGCAACCCGCAAGCTGATCCGCAGTCACCCCGACCTGAAAGTCGTCGCTGTTACCTCCTGTGAAGAAGATCCATTCCCCACGCGCCTGTTACAGGCCGGTGCGGCCGGGTACCTGACCAAAGGCGCCGCCTTGACCGAGATGGTCCAGGCTATTCGCCAGGTGTTTGCCGGGCAGCGCTACATCAGTCCGCAAATTGCCCAGCAACTGGCGCTGAAGTCGTTTCAGCCACAGAGCAATAAATCCCCCTTCGATATGCTGTCTGAGCGTGAAATCCAGATCGCGTTGATGATCGCTGGCTGCCAGAAAGTACAGAGCATTTCCGACAAGCTTTGCCTGTCGCCCAAAACGGTAAATACCTACCGCTATCGAATTTTTGAGAAGCTTGCGATCACCAGCGACGTGGAACTGGCGCTGCTGGCGGTACGTCACGGCATGATCGATGCCTCCAGCTGAGACCAGTGGCGCGTTTGATTCAAGCGCGTTCCTGGCTACCTGCAGCGGACGACCTGGTGTCTACCGCATGTTCGATAGCAGCGCCAAGCTGCTGTATGTCGGCAAAGCCAAGAACCTGAAGAAGCGTCTCGCCAGCTACTTTCGCAAAAGCGGGCTGGCGCCGAAGACTGCTGCCTTGGTTGGCAAGATTGCCCAGGTCGAAACGACCATCACGGCCAACGAAACCGAAGCCTTGTTGCTAGAGCAGACGTTGATCAAAGAGTGGCGCCCCCCTTACAACATTCTGCTGCGTGACGATAAATCCTACCCTTATGTTTTTTTATCGGACGGCGACTATCCGCGCCTAAGCATTCACCGTGGGGCCAAGAAGCAGAAGGGCAAGTATTTCGGCCCTTACCCCAGCGCTGGGGCGATCCGCGAGAGTCTCAATCTGCTGCAAAAGGCGTTTCTGGTTCGTCAGTGCGAAGACAGCTTCTTCAAGAACCGTACCCGGCCGTGCCTGCAATATCAGATCAAACGGTGTAAAGCCCCCTGCGTCGAGCTGGTCGAGCCCGCGGAGTATGCCAAGGACGTGCGCCACTCGGTGATGTTCCTCGAAGGGCGCAGCAACGCGCTGAACGCCGAATTGTCGGGCGCCATGCAACAGGCCGCCATGGATCTCAACTTCGAGCGCGCCGCCGAACTGCGTGACCAGGTGTCTCTGCTGCGTCGTGTGCAGGATCAGCAGAGTATGGAAGGCGGCACGGGCGACGTGGATGTGGTGGCCGCCATGGTCAATCCCGGCGGCGCGTGCGTGCACTTGATCACTGTCCGCGGCGGGCGGGTGCTCGGCAGCAAGAACTTCTTTCCGCAAGTGGCGATTGAGGAGGAGGGCAGTGAGGTACTGCTGGCATTCCTGGCTCAATACTATCTGAGCAGCCATGAGCGCGATCTGCCGGGCGAACTTATCGTTAACGCCCAGCATGAAGACTTCCCGACGTTGATCTCGGCCATTGATGAAATGCGTGGTCGTGAACTGAGTATCAGCTATCGCGTGCGCGGCACCCGCGCGCGCTGGCAGCAATTGGCCGTGACCAATGCCGAACAGGCGCTCGGCGCTCGCCTGGCGAATCGTCAGCATGTTGCTGCGCGCTTCGATGCGCTGGCAGAAGCGCTGAATATGGACGAAGTGCCGCAACGGCTTGAGTGCTTCGATATCAGCCATTCCAGCGGCGAAGCGACCGTAGCCTCCTGTGTGGTGTTTGGTCCGGAAGGGCCGCTCAAATCGGACTACCGCCGCTATAACATCGAAGGCATTACCCCAGGCGACGATTATGCGGCGATGCATCAGGCATTGACGCGGCGTTTTAGCAAGGTAAAGGAAGGCGAAGGCAAGCTGCCTGATATTCTGCTGGTAGATGGCGGCAAAGGTCAGCTCGCGATGGCCCGCGAGGTTCTGGAAGAGCTGGCGGTTCCCGATCTCATCCTGCTTGGCGTAGCCAAAGGCACGACCCGCAAGCCAGGGCTCGAAACGCTCTATCTAAACGATGCCGCGCATGAATTCACGTTGCCGGGCAATTCGCCTGCGCTGCACCTGATCCAGCAGATACGCGATGAGTCGCATCGCTTCGCTATCACCGGGCACCGCGCTCGGCGTGGCAAGACCCGCCGCACATCGACCCTGGAGGAAGTCGGAGGGGTTGGACCGAAGCGGCGCCGCGAGCTGCTCAATCATTTCGGTGGGCTGCAGGAATTGTCCCGTGCCAGCGTCGAAGAAATTGCTAAAGCGCCAGGAATCAGCAAAAAGCTCGCCGAGCTGATTTATGCCGCATTGCACAGCGAGTAGACTACCGGCTCACCCTGCTGCCAAGTTGTGTCGATGAATATCCCCAACCTGCTTACCGTCCTCCGCGTCCTGCTGATTCCGGTTTTTATCCTCTTGTTCTATCTGCCGTTTACTTGGAGCTATTGGGCTGCCAGTGCGGTCTTCGCCATCGCGGCCGCCACCGACTGGCTGGATGGTTACCTGGCCCGCCGCTGGGAACAAAGCACGCCCTTTGGCGCGTTTCTCGACCCTGTAGCAGACAAGCTGATGGTGGCGGTTGCGCTGGTTCTGTTGGTGGCCGAGCATGCGAATCTGTGGCTGACTTTGCCGGCCGCGATCATCATCGGGCGTGAAATCGTGGTATCCGCCTTGCGGGAGTGGATGGCGGAGTTGGGCGCGCGCGCTCAAGTCGCTGTCAGCAATCTGGCTAAATGGAAAACCGCAGCCCAGATGGTTGCCTTGGTTACGTTGCTGGCGAACCCGCCGACTTTTACCTTCTGGGTCCTTCTCGGCTACGCGCTGCTGATTATCGCGGCGGTACTGACCCTATGGTCGATGGTGCAGTATCTGCTCGCCGCCTGGCCGCATCTGCGCATCACTTCCGAGAAGAAATAAGTTTTTGAATCAAGGGGTTGACGCGACGGTTTGAAACTATAGAATGTCGGCCGTCAGCAAGACAAGCGGGAATAGCTCAGTTGGTAGAGCACGACCTTGCCAAGGTCGGGGTCGCGAGTTCGAGTCTCGTTTCCCGCTCCAGTTTCAACGGGCCGTTTCAAACGGCCCGTTTAGTTTCAAGGCTGAGTAGCAGAGTGGTTATGCACCGGATTGCAAATCCGTGAACGCCGGTTCGATTCCGACCTCAGCCTCCATATAGAAAGCCTCGTAGATCAGTGATTTACGAGGCTTTTTTATTGAGACTTGATCATCTTGCGAGGCAGGCTAAGCCTGTATATAGTCCAGGCCTTGCTTTATGGCGCTACCGCCCGAATGGCGAAATCGGTAGACGCAAGGGACTTAAAATCCCTCGGGGGTAACCCCGTGCCGGTTCGATTCCGGCTTCGGGCACCATCTTTATGCGTTCTTGCGAACTCATGCCTTCATTGGCTTTTTCGCAACTCCTAAAGTCGTTCCGCAATTGCTTATTCCGTCAGTTATCTTGTTGCCATCGTGGTGCAAGCTGCTTTGCGCCTGCCTAATCTCCTCCCGTTTTAATCTGCTTTTTTGTAAGCATTCGCTCAGGGTCGTATCTGCACGTCAGTGTCGATCTACCCTAGTTCATCCTGACAGCTAAGACACCTCGACGACTCTGGACGAGTCCTCAAGAGGATGCTTTATTCGAAAGCAACGCTGTCACGTTATACGTAGAGTGCGATCCAGCTTATCTGCCTTTGCTGAATCAACAGCCTTGAAGTCATGAATGGGTTGGAGTTGAGCACAAACAGCCCTCGAGACCAGCCGATCAAGCACAGCTAATGGCCCATCAAGCCGCTATTCGGCTGAGTATTTGCGGAGAAACGCCAACATGGGATGTCCACAAGTCTGTAGCGGCGCGACATTGCAATGCAGCTTCGGAGTGGCGCCTAGCGTACTCAATGTGTTGCCGGTCAATCGCACGTTGACCAGTGGGATGCCAGCGGCGAATCTGATGGATCACATTCCGCTGGTGAACATCCCAACTTTCGGCATGTGTCAGAGTCCGGCTAATCCGATCGTTGCCGCCGCCACGGCAGCAGCTTTAGGCGTGCTCACACCAATGCCGTGCATTCCGGCCACCGCGGCGCCCTGGATTTCCGGCGGGCCACCCACGATGTTGCTAGGCAGCATGCCGTCGCTGGATGCCAACAGCACCTTGATATGCACCTGGGGCGGGGTGATCAAGATCGTCGTCCCGGGCCAAGTGCAGATGTTGATCCCCTGACTTGCTCAGCTTTCCTGCGGATTGTTCCAGCGCTGCCACCACCAGCGCATCCGCGACACCGGTTTGCCCTCGGCATCCAATGGGCGGCCGTCGCTGGTGAACAAGCGCCCGGGCTCCAGCTCGACGCCGCGCATGTACTGAGTACTAATCGCTACCTGGCCGTTTGGATGGAAACGTCGGTAAGGTCCTTCGCGTACGCCCTCACGGTAGTGTTCCAACTCGGCGATACCTCCATCGGCGAAATAGTTACAGGCTTCGCCGTGGAGCAGGCCTTGCTGGTAATTGGCTGTGCGTTGCAGCCAACCTTCAGCCGCATGGAAGGTGGCGACCCCATGAGGTTTACCCTGCGCGTAAAGCATGTGCGCCGCCACTTTGCCGTTGGGATGGTAGAGCGTCACCGGGCCGTGCAGGACACCCTGGCTATAACTCAAGCTGGCTTGTGGGCGGCCAGCATCTTTGATGCGAAGTTCCCCTTGCAGGCGCCCTTCGTCAAGCTGGCCTGAAAGATGACTGTCGCCTCTGTTCAATTCGATATTGCCGGTATGCATTGGAGGGCCGTCCTCAATTCACTTTCACGATGCCGCCCTTAATGGTCAACATACCGCCACCGTCCACCGTCTGTTCGGCAGCAGCTTTGTTAGTCAGGCTGATGCCGGCATCGTTGGTCAAGGTGGTTCCTGCCTTGTTATCCAAGGAAGTGCCCGCTTGATTGGTTAGTGCGGTGCCGGCCTTGTCGGTAAGCGACATGCCGGCTTGGGTGGTGAGGTTCTGGTCGCTCTTGGCCGTGAGGTCGCCGCTGCTTTGCAGGGTGAGGGTGCCGCTGACCTTGATGGTCAGGTTACCGTCTACCGTCAGTTGGTAGTTACCGGTGACGGTTTCGGTGTAATTGCCGCCGGTGCTGTGGGTCTGGTCGCTACCGACTTTCACCGTGCGCGTGTCCTTTACGTCGAGATTGTCGCTGCCGGTCTGGATGCTCACCGTGCGTTTGCCTTTTTCCAGGGTTACGGTCTCATCGCCGTCTTTTACCATGCGGGTACGGGCATTTTGCACGGTGAGGGTTTCGTTATGGCCGACGGTAGCGTTGGTGTCGTTTAGCACGTTGATGTTCCAGTCCTTCTGCGCCTGCAGAAACACTTCCTCGCTGTCCTTTTTGTCCTCGAAACGTAATTCGTTAAATCCGCCGCCACCCTTGGACGAATTGGTCTTGATTCCCGACTGTGTCTGATTGGCTGGCAGCGCATAGGGCAGGGCATTGTCGCCGTTGTACACACAGCCGGTGACTAGCGGGCGATCAGGATCGCCGTCGATAAAGGTGACGATCACCTCCTGGCCGATACGTGGAATGAACTGCATGCCGAAGCCCTTGCCGCTCCAAGGAAGCACCACTCGTACCCAGCAGGAGCTGGTTTCGTCATTGCTACCGGTGCGATCCCAGGGAAACTGAATCTTGATCCGGCCATATTCGTCGGTCCATATTTCCTCGCCAGCCTTGCCCACGACGATGGCCGTTTGCGTATGCATGCGGGGTTTTGCTGTGGTGCGTGGCGGGCGGTAACGGGTGCTTTTCGGGATTGCCTCGAAACGATTGCGGTAGCTGCTGTGGTCCGCCTCGTGGCTAACCTTGGTCAGCACCCATTCGATATTCGCCGTGTCGTCTTCATGGCCGCTGAGGGTGAAGCAATGCCCTGGCACTAGCCAACGACAATCGCTTTCACCGACAAAGCGGCTTTCCTGGCTGCGCAGCGCATCCACCCGCAGTTTGCCGAGCGCATCGCCACGGGCCTTGGCGGTATAGCCGCCGGGATGCTCGTAGATCGACAACGGCCCGGCGACCGCCTCGGCCTGGCCATAGAGCGAGGTGGTCGGGGTGGTAAATTCGTAATCAGTGGCGCGATAGGCCCCGGACACCGCCTGCCGAGAGATGTGTCCGGTACGGATGCCATGCAACTCGCGCTCACCCATTTGCTGCCCGAGGTAAGCGATAGTGGTGGCGTTTGGGCACGGCGGAAAGGCGTCGTTGCTGTCACCCAGTACCAGGGTGTGCACACCCTCGGCATGGGTGAAGAACCAGAAGATGCCTTCCTCTTCTAACAGCCGCGAAACGAAGGCGAAATCCGTCTCGCCATATTGCACGCAATATTCCCGTGGCGTGTAGGTGCCGGTCAGCTGCAACTGGTAATCGCTGAAGCCGTGCTCATCGAAAATGCGGGTGACTATGTCGCTGGTCGCGAGGTTTTGGAATACCCGGTTATTACTCGCCAGGGTCAACCACCACAGCCAGGGCCGCAGCAGCAGGCTGTATCGCTCGACAGTGGCGTCGCTGGGCAACTGGCAGATTTCCGCACAGAGCGCATCTAGCGGGCGCAGCAGGGCGTCGTTGTGCAGGGTGACGGTTACGTGGCTTGTCACCGCATCGGCCATGGCCAGTGCAGTGGCGCTATAGCCGTTGAGGATCAGGGTGCCAAGGCTATTCAGCGACTCCTCGCCGGAGATATTTTGCGGATAGAGATCAGTCACCGCAGTGGCGGTAAGGGATAAGCTGGTGGTGGTGTCAGTAGGGCGAGGCATCAAGGATTCTCACTGGCAACCCGTTCTGCTCAGCTAACTAAGCTATTCATAAAAATGTCGTTAAGCAGAAAACACATCGAAGACAATAGGCCGATGATCGGGCCCACTCATATCAAAGTCATTTTCCAGACTGGTGATGTCAACAGGCGCCACTTTCACATCCACCGAAGCGAGTACCCAGTCCAAAATCCCGCCGCTTTTATGCGTCTGCTTCCCTTTCCAGCAGTCATATGCAATTCCCGCGGTGTCTAGTTCGCCGACCTTGGAGATGTCCAAGTTCAAGTCCCCGGTAGCAACCCAGCGCCCGCCCATTTGCGTGCAGGCATTCAACTGGCTCTTGGTCTGTCCGTTCTGCCCGGACTTAAAATGCGCAAGAAATACATACCCTGAATAGCCATTGACACTTTGTGCTTCTACGGCAATGAGGTCCCGGTTCAGGCCGAATAGATGTCCCTGACTGCTAACATTTATAGAAGAAGATTTTTTGCTCATTAAAATATAACTATTGGAGTGTCCGCCCTTATGGCACTCGACATTATAGCCTTGATAGATATCCCCAAGATTGTTGACATAGTTGCCTTCTTGCCCGGAATGAACTTCACACAGAAAAATTAGGTCGGCATCTATTTGTACGCAGAACGCAACGAAAGAATCTATTTGTGATTTCTTGATCAGTGTTGAGGAGTAACCGCTCTTTTCAATGTTAAAACTCGCAATTCTCATCATCTATCCTATTAGCACGGAATTATCACATTGCCCACGACGGTACTCAGGTTTCTACTGGCTAGTACCTGTTGAGGCGTAATAGCCTTGAAATCCCTATTTGCCGTATAACGCATCAATTGTAGAGTGCCGTTGTCCACATCAAACATGACGTCGACGCCATTGGGGCAGCTATTCGAAAGAAACACTGCGCTATTGACCCATGGGAACCCTAAAAAACCTTGCCATGTTGTTACATCACCGAATACTGCAGCACTTTGTACCGCGGCTCCATTTAGCTGCATGGTCAGATTTTGAAATGCATTTTGATGAGAGACCGCGGAGTAAGCACCTTGGTAATAGCCGTTGATATGACCTGCAAATACTCGATTACCCGGCAGGATACAGACAATGGCAAGGCAGGAGTCGACATGCGGAAAGGCGATGTGATGGCCCAAGCCGGCTCGCACTGTGAAGTTCCAACCGTGGTAGTCATCGTTCACGCGATCATGTGCGGGCTCGACACAGTAAAAAAGCATTCTCAACTCCTTAAGCTTGCGTCTAGGCAGTGGGATAAGAGCGGTGAATTTTAGAATGCAGCCTTTCTATAAATAAGATTCGCCAGCGCTTTCCTCGTCCCATTCCCATTCGAACATTCCTGCGATCGACTCATTCACCTCTTCCTGAGTTGCTCCTGATACTGTGTAGTAGCCGAACTTTCCCGCGTTTTTGAAGTAATCGCTGTGGCAAAATACGCCGATCGGAATTCCAATACCAAACTTTTCGCCGATCAAGCGAGGCACACGATACGCACACCCATTGTCTTTAACGCATGGCAACAACTTACAGTCGGTCACGATGATCGCGTTCTTATTTGGCCTGGCAATGATTTTCCCACTCCAAAAAATCTGGTCTGGATGTTTGAATGGAGACTTTTCCAATCCCGCCCCATTTTGCTCTTTGCCAATTGCCAATGTATGGCAAACATCGCCCACCCACCATAACCAGTGAGCTATATATTTCATTTCTTGGCCGTAGTTGGCGACATTGCCGTAAAGTACCGGCGACATGTAGCGTTCTTTTTCTTCCATAAAATACCCGCTATAGCTACTGACTATTCCAACACCCACTCCGCCAATTTCCCCGTCACCTGAGTCATCAACACATTTTCAATATCCCTTGCCCCAGCCCCACTGCATTTGGCCAACACCGCCTGCACAATCGCTGCTTCAAACTCAAACTGTTTCCCGGTCGCGGCCTTATAGCGCTCGCGCAATTTTTCCAACTTGGCCAATACAATCCCTTCCAGCGTGGCTTCGTCCAGTGGGTGGTAGGGCACCACAGTCATGCGGGCGAGGAAGGCGGGGCGGAAGGCGTGTAGCAATACCTTGTGTAGGCGCTCATTAAAGAGGTCTTTACCCAGCTCGTCTGTGGAGGTGTCGAGTATCAGTTCGGCGCCGACGTTGCTGGTGGCGAGCATCACGGTGTTTTTGAAGTCGACTACTAGGCCGGTGCCATCCTCCATCACGCCTTTGTCGAAAACGTTGTAAAACGCCTCCAACACATCGGGATGGGCTTTTTCGATTTCATCGAGCAGTACCACAGAATAGGGTTTGCGCCGCACGGCTTCGGTGAGCACGCCACCGCTGCCATAACCAACATAGCCGGGTGGGGCCCCTTTGAGTTGGCTGACGGTATGGGCTTCCTGGTATTCCGAGAGGTTGATGCTGATCAGGTTGCGCTCGCCGCCATAAAGCGCATCGGCCAGTGCGTAAGCGGTTTCAGTTTTGCCGACGCCGGTAGGGCCAAGCAGGAGAAAAACACCCACCGGTTTCGCTGGGTCGGTCAGGCCCGCGCGGTAGGCTTGTATCCGTTGCGCAATAGTCGCCAGGGCAACGCTCTGGCCCATTACCCGCTGGCCCATGCGCTGAGCGAGGTTACGCACGGCGTGGGCTTCATCGGCGAGCATCTTGCCCATGGGGATACCGGTCCAACCCGCGATTACTGCCGCCACTGTTTTGGAGTCAACCTGCTCGGGCACCAGCGGTTCGTCTTGGCGAATGGCATCCAGCCCCGCTTCCAGGCGTAACAGTTCTGAGGCGAGATGGTCGAGGCGTCCGTCTACATCATCGTCAGCTTTGTTGGCGTCGGCGGCTTCGCTGAGGTCGAGTAGCGCGCGACGGGTTTCGAGGAGTTCGCGTACGGCCTCGCGCTCTTCGGCCCAGCGCCCCTCCAATGCCTTTATTGCCAGCACATTACTGACGGATTCCTCTTCCAGTACGGTAATCCGCTCACCGTGATCGAGGCCGGTAGTTTGCTCCCGGCGCAGGCGGTCGAGTTCTTCTTTCAATGCTTGCTGGCGGTGGCGCAGACTTTCCAGTGGAGGAGGGACATCGTGCTGGCCAAGGGAGACGCGGGCGCAGGCGGTGTCCAGCACGCTGATGGCTTTGTCTGGCAACTGCCGCCCGGAGATATAACGGTGCGAGAGTTTGACCGCGTCGTGGATGGCGGCGTCCAGCACCTGCACGCCATGATGCTGCTCGAGCTTAGTGGCAACGCCGCGCAGCATTTCCACTGCGGTGGCTTCGTCGGGCTCTTCGATTTGGACCAATTGAAAACGCCGGGCCAGGGCCGGGTCTTTCTCGAAATACTTCTTATATTCCATCCAGGTGGTTGCCGCGATGGTGCGCAACTCGCCACGCGCCAAGGCCGGCTTGAGCAGATTGGCAGCGTCGCTTTGGCCTTCAGCGGCGCCAGCGCCAATCATCGTGTGGGCTTCGTCGATAAACAGAATGATCGGCTTCTCGGCATTGCGAACCGCATCGATCACCCCTTTCAAGCGCTGCTCGAATTCGCCTTTGACCCCGGCGCCGGCCTGCAGCAGGCCGAGGTCAAGCACACGCACGCTGACCTCCTTCAATGGGGGAGGCACATCGCCGGCGGCAATGCGCAAGGCCAGGCCCTCGACCACGGCGGTTTTGCCAACGCCAGGGGCGCCAACCAGGATCGGGTTGTTCTGCCGCCGGCGCAGGAGGATATCGATGGTCTGGCGAATCTCGCCGTCTCGACCAACAATGGGATCAATGCGGCCGTTGCGCGCGTCTTCGGTGAGGTCCTGGGTGTACTGGTTGAGAGCAGGCTCCTCCGTGGAGGTTTCGCGAGATTTGCTGCCTGAAGTTGTAAGAGTCTTGGGCGGGCTTTCCCGCGAAGCCTGGGTCCATTCCAGTAGATTGCCGCGCAATGTTTCGCGGGAAATACGCAGCAGGGATGAAGCGCTGTTCAACAGTAGGGTGCGCCGCTCTTCGCGCTCGAGCAGGGCAAGCAGCAGCAGGCCGGAACGAATACTGCCGGGGCCCAGCACACTGGCCTGCACCATGGCGTCTTCCAGCAGGCCGATGGTGTGAGTGGAGAGTGAAGGAGTGCGGGTGTTTCCCGATTTGAACAGCTCCAGTGCCCGATTGATTTCGGCGCTGACCGCATCACGCTCCAGGCCGAACCGGGGCAGCAGACAGGCCAGATCGCCGCCTTCGATCTCGAGCAGTTCGAGCACGAGGTGTTCGATCTCGACGTAATGATGGCTGCGTTGCATGCAACGTTGGGCTGCCCGTTCCAAGGCGCGGCGGCAATCGCCATTGAGGCGGCCGATCAGGGTGCCAAGTTCCATATTCAGATCACCGTCGGCTGGTGCAGCCGGATGTCAATACGGTTGATGTTGGAGCCTGCCTGACGTTGCAGGCCAGTGTTCCAGCGCAGCCGGGTTTTGCCGTGACGATTCAGGCTCAACGGGGTTGTGCCCCTGACCAGCAAGCTCAGCGAGCAGTCCAGATCAGGACCGAAATAGAAACCGGCCAAGATGGCGAGTTGTGCATGGGCTTCGCCGTCCGGTAAGAAGCCTGCCGCTTGGTTCTGGTCGAGCGGGCCGAGGGTCAAGCGGATGCCTGCATGTTCGTCCCAGACCCGAATACCGGCCACGGCGTTGCGGCCCAGTTTCAGATTGCGCCCGCCGCGTTCCAGCCGGCTGCGGCTGGCCATTGGAATGTTGCGCCATGCGCCTTGATAGGCATCGATGCGAACAGGCTGATCGAAATGCTGCCGGGCAATGGCGGCGAAACCCGCCAGTGAGCGACGGCCACCCATGAACAGAGCGCTACGGGCTAGAATCGCCGAGTCGGGCAGTGCTTGACGCTCCTGTAGTGGTTTGGGCAGCAACCCGGTCAACGCGCGCAGCTGCGCCTGCACGGCACTGGTAGCGGGCAAGCCGAACCCCAGGGCGATACGGTGTTTGCGCAGCACGCGGTATAGCAGGCTGAGCAAGCGGTGTTGGAACAGGTCGAGAAACGCCGCCGGGGCGTGGTCCTTGAGCCGGGCTCGCTGTTGCAGCCACTCTTGGTAGGCATAAGGCAGGGGGCCGTCAGGACCGCCGAGCCCGAACACTGGCGTGGTCAGCACCGGCTGCCCATCGTCCTCTTCAGCCAGACTCTCCACTTGGCTGGCGGCAAATAACGGCGTCAGTGGCCCACGCAGCCGAACGGCCTCTGCATGGGGCGAGGTACCACGTCCGAGGGATGTCGCTTGAGGTTGCTCGCGCTCGAGCAACAACAGCGCCTGCAACAGCTCGAACGCTTGAGGCTCGCGCCGCAAGCGCTCGCTTAGAGCGCGATGGGCATTCCGGCTTGTGGTTGCCACGTTTTAATTTCCTTGTCGGCCTGAACCAGAACGGTGCTAACGAAACGATTGGCGTTGGCGTACAGCGAGAAAAACTGCGCCAGCACACCGGAAAACAGCACGGCGCTGGTGCCGACGAAATGCTGCGAGTCGAGGCGGATGCGCACCTCAAGACCATTGCGCCAGCCACGCCAGGCGTCATCGCCTACTCGAGCGACGACTCGCTTGCAGTCAAGGTCGAACAGCCCCTCGATTTGCCGACGGGCACTGGTTTCGTCGCGCAAGTTGTGAAGGCTGAGCATTTCCTTGAGCGCGATAAGCGCGTTGGGGCCTTCCACCAGAGAAAGGTGATTGAGGGTGAGCTGAGAAATCAGGCGCCAACGCGATTCGCCTGCCAGTTTTGGCAGGCTTTGGGGTGTTGGCGGGTTGCGTAAATAGGCAAAGCCCACTGGCCCTGGGCGTTCGAAGCTCAACCGGGTACCCGCACTCAGTGACTCGGCGAGGTGGCGGTTGGTGCACAGCAGTTCGGCGGTCAAGCTGTATTCGGGCGCATCCTGCAACGGGTCGAAATGGGTATCGACCAAGCTGAGCAGCAAGTCGCTACCCAGGCGGTTGGGAGTCAGGCCAACTATCCGGCGAGCGTGCCAGTAAAGACGGTTGTCGCCCGAGCCGTGCTGGTAACCGTAATAAGCCGGCACCCGTTGTACGCTACTGGGCGCGCTGGCACGTAGCGCACGGATGCTATGAATCTCCACGCTGTTTTCCCGATGGCTGTCGGCCACCAGGCGGTATTCGCTGCGCGTACCGTCTGGACGCAGGGGCTCCGATGTGCGCGGGAACAGATTGATCACCGGCGTACAGCCCAGCGCTATGTCCGTTGCTTGCAGGTGCAGGCGCGTACTGGGCGAACGGTCGAACACGATATACAGATAAAGCGTCTCCCCTTCAGTGGCCGATACGTTTAGCGGCACATCGAAAAACGCGAACTTCTCCGGGAAGGCGAAGTATTCGGCGAGCAGACGCAACCCAGGGTGCAAACCGCTTTCGTCTGGCAAAAGCGTGTGGTCGCTGCCGAAGCCGACGGCTTCAGGGTGTCCGCGCTGGGGCACCGGCTGGCTTCCGGGCGCTCCGCAAAGCACCTGTAAGGCATGGGCGCAGAGCAGATCGTAAAGGTTGGCATTGATCACCGGCGAAGCCGCCAGGTGCAGGCGCAAACTGCTGATCGATAAATCTTGCCACGCCGTACCTTCAATGCAGCGCAGGCTCAGGCGTAGCGCCGATCTCGCCTGCGCAACACCGGTAAGGGCCTGGGCTTCATCGCTATCGAGGAGCACGGCTTCGGTAATTTCCAGCGGCCAGAGAGTGACTTCAGCGGTACTGCGAAAGTGAATGCTGGCACCGCTGGCAGTGGTCACGAACAACGGGGTATCGCGCGGCAGTCGGTAACCTTGTGCAAGGTTGCCTTTGGTAGGGTCCGGCTGAAACTGGGCGATGGCGCACGATGGCAAGGGTCGCAAAGCCAACGGATACAGCTGTTCCAGAAGGGCGTCGCTAAATTCGGCGTAGTCGTCATCCAGACGGCGTTGCAGGCGTGCGGCCAACAGCGAAAACCCTTCCAGTAGCCGCTCTACATGAGGGTCGGGGCATTCACCGGGCGCCAACTCCAGGCGTCGTGCGACCTTGGGGTAACGGGCGGCAAAGCCGGCGCCTGCATGGCGCAACCAAGTCAGCTCGCGCTGATAATAGTCAAGCAACTCCTCGTCAATCGAATCGCTCATGACTTACCTCTAGTGTGTCTGCCACGTCTTCGATAACGAATGCCACCGGCCACTGACGCTTACCGCAGCGTAAAGAGCCCGTCAGGCGAATAAGCAACCGATGCTGGTTGGCATCCGAAAGCACTTCGACATCGGCCAGCAGCAGACGAGGCTCGAAATGCGTAATGGCGTTGCGAACATCCCGCGCGACTTTGCGTCGATCATCCAGGCTATGCCCATACAGAGCCGTCCAATCCGCGATGCCGTAATCGAGAACGGTCAGAGCAGCGCCCGCTGGGCGGACATCTCGCCGGGTGTTGAGTATGCGCATGAGTTCGGCTTGCACCGAGCTGGCGAGGGCGGACTGATCGAGTTCCGCGTCCGCCTCCTTGGTGGACGCCAGCCGTTCGAACAGAGACGGCTGGATGCCTGTACCGACAGCGCGCATGGCGTGGCGGCTTAGGCTTTGATGAGTTTGTTGGCAGCCAGGTCCCAGGTCGAGGCGGCGGTACCTTCCTTGGTGCCATCGTCTTTCTGCGCTGTAAGCTCCCACTTGATCTTGGTGAAGTTCAGCGAAAGGGTTTCGACCGGTTTGCCGCCCGCACCACCGCTGACACTGACGTTGGACAGCACGACATTGGTGAGCGTGTAGACGATAAATGGCAGCAATTTGCCGTCGCCTTCCGCCGCATTACGGCCAATGGTGATCTTCGCCTCCGTTATGGGTTTGCCGGCGCAACAGAATTCGTTTAGCGAAGGAGTGGAGGTGTCGACGAATTTGGTGAGGGTGAATTCGCCGATATGTGGCCTGCCAGAGGTCCGTTCCGAGTTGCTGACGTCGTTGGTGACCTGCATGGCGACGTTATGGCTGTATGACATGACTTCGATCTTGTCGGTATAGCCTTCTAGCAAACTGTCGCCTTTGATATCGTCACCGAGGTCGAGAATGATCGCATCCATCGCTTGAAACTCCTGGAAAATGTGTTCTCGCTATATAAATAGATTGCCCCCGCCGAACGGGTCGGCGGGGTCGGTCTTAGGCCGCGACGGGCGGCGGCAGAGTAGCTACCAGGCGGATCGAGGCGGTCAATTCCTCCAGCTGGAAGTGAGGGCGCAGGAATACCGTGGCGCGATAAGCACCGGGTTTCCCTGCGACTTCGGTGACATCGACCCGAGCTTCACGTAGCGGGTATTGCGCCTTGATCGCTTGCGGTGCGTTGTCGTTGATCAGCACGTAATCGGCGATCCAGTTGTTCAGGTAGGTCTGCACGTTATCGCGAGTCATGAAGCTTCCGACCTTGTCTCGCATGATTACCTTGAGGTAATGGGCGAACCGTGACGCAGCCAGTACGTACGGCAGCATCGCTGAAATGCGCGCATTGGCGTTCGCTTCGTTGGTGTTGTAGAGCTTGGCCTTGTTGGTGGTCTGGCCACCGAAAAATACCGCGACATCGCTGTTCTTCTTGTGACAGAGGGCAATGAAGCCCAAGTCGTTCAGCTCTTTCTCGCGCCGGTCAGTGATCGCCACCTCAGTGGGGCATTTCAGCGACAGGTCGCCTGAGCTGGTATGGAACGTATGCGCGGGCAGGCCTTCGACCGCGCCACCGCCTTCCGCGCCTCGAATCGCGGCGCACCAGCCATACATCGCAAAGGCTGCAGTGATGCGCTGGGTCAATGCCCAGGCCGCATTGCCCCAGAGGTATTTACTGTGGTCCGTGCCGTTCACATCTTCGACGTAGTTCATGCCATCTACTGGCAAGGTGTCCGGTCCGTACGGCAGGCGCAGCAGAAAATGCGGCAGCACCAAGGATACGTAGCGCGAGTCTTCGCTTTCACGGAACGAGCGCCATTTGATCAGCTCCTGGCTCTCAAACACTTTCGCCAGATCACGGGGCACCGCCAGATCGGTAAAGCTGTTCATGTCGAACAACAGCGGGCTTGCCGCTGCAATAAAAGGCGCATGCGCGGCGGCGGCGACGTTCGACAGTTTTTCCAGCAGGGCTACATCCTGAGGGTGACGCCCAAAGGTGTAGTCGCCGACCAGAAGGCTGAAAGGGTGACCGCCAAAGGTGCCGTACTCTTCCTCATAGATTTTCTTGAACAGTGCGCTCTGATCAAACTCGACGGCTTTTTCCAGATCCTTTTGCAGCTCCTTCTGCGTCACGTTGAGCAGGCGCAATTTCAGCCGCGTACCGGTTTCGGAGTTCTGTACCAGCATGTGCAACCCGCGCCATGAGGCTTCGAGCTTTTGCATCTCGGGGTGATGAAGAATCTGGTTGAGCTGGGCGCTGATCAGCTCGTCGATCTGGCTGATGCGATCGTTGATCATCGCCACGGTGTCTTTGTCGATGGCCATCCCTTCGTCCAGAACCTGGGTGGCGAACTCGGCGAGCATGTCGCGGGCGTAATCCTGCTGGCTATCGTCATGGGCCATGCGGCCTTCGGCGATGATGCGGTCGAGTAACGACAGGGTCTGTGTCGTGCTATTGCTTTGGCTCTCGCTGGCGGTTGTCTTGGGCATGACGACGTCCTCCTTGATGAGTGGGCGGATTAGGCTTGAGGTTCTTCTTCTGCCGGCGGCTCGCTGTCGCCCGCAGATTCGGCCTTGGCCGACTTAGCATCCGCAGAAGGTTCGGCTTTCTTGTCACTGGTACTCGACGCTTCGGCCGTATCCGGTCGCGCCGATTGGATTTCCTTCAAGCCCTCGGTGCTCGCGACTACGTCCTGAAGCAGTTTGTCGAGGTCGTCATTGCCATCGAGCTTGGTCAACAGGTCACGCAGGCGCTGGCGTGCTTCGAACAAGCGTCGCAATGGCGTGACCTGGGTGACGATATTGACCGGATCGAAATCGTCGATGTGATTGAAGCGCAGCTCGACATTCAGCTTGCTGTCGTCGCCGCTGATGGTGTTGTCGACTTGAAGGGTGGCACGAGGAGCGATCGACGCGAGTACGCCGTTGAAGTTGTCGCGGTCGATTTCGACAAAGCGCCGTTCACCTAATTTGGGAAGCGGGTTGTCAGGTTTGCCAGAGAGGTCCGCGAGTATGCCGACGACGAGCGGCAGTTCCTTCTTCTCGATGGCGTCACCGATTTCGACGTCGTAGGTGATCTGAACACGGGGAGGGCGAATGCGGTCTAGTTTGTGTTGCGTACTCTCAGCCATGAACTCGACTCCGATGCAGGTTTTCGGGTGCGAATGCATCGGTTTCCCTGCACATTGCACTCCCTTGCAAGAACCATTGCGCAAGCCGGATACAGGCTTAGCATCCAACGATCCCTCTCATTCGTCTCGCTGACGAACTACCCAACACGCTAGAACAGGTCTATAAAAACGCAAACCTAATTTGGGATTGTCGGTATGCGTCATGGACGATTGAGATTCGTCACCTCGGCGGTTTATGCACTTGCCGCTTGTGTGCTGAGCGCATGTTTCACCCATCAACCGCAGGTCGAACTGGACCGGTTGACGCTGGATGTGGCGCCGCTCGCCAATAACGACTTTCCCATTGCCGTCGATTTTGTCGCGGTCGAGGATGCGGAGCTGCTCACGTTGCTTTCCGGTATACCCGCCAAGACCTGGTTTGCCGAGCGCGAGCAATACCAGCGCGATCATCGACGCAAGCTCGCTATCTGGAGTCTTGAGCTGGTGCCGGGCCAGTTCATGGAGTCGGCGGACTTTCCAATGGCAGGCGAGTCCGCGGCTGGACTTTTGGTCTTCGCCAGCTATAACACTCCGGGAGTACATCGGCTGCGCCTGGACGATCAACGACAGGTCTGGCTGAAGTTCGAAAGCAGGGACATGCGCCTGGTGGGTGACGACCAGCGCTGATCACATCGGAAGTCGAGGGGAGTCGTATGAGTTTTCTGCCTGACGCGGTTTGCTGGCACGAAGGTATGCAGTTGTTGCCCCAGCACTTCCAGCTTCAGGGACTCCGCGCCGAAGCATTGTCGACGCTTCTGGCCAATGCCTGTAACCCCTGGTTCTGGGGCGTCACGACGCTCGAGTTGGACCCATCAGCGCTCTGCACGGGCAAGATTCGCATTCTGTCCCTCGAGGCGGTTCTGCCCGATGGCTTGCCTGCCAGCGTAACGCCGGGCACCCATGCTCCCCTCGAGTTGGAGCTTGCCGAGGCTATCGCCGCAACGACCCATTCCCAAGTTACCGTATTCCTCGCGGTCAGCCCACTGTGGCGCGCGGGCCAGTTGGTGCCGTTGAAGGGGCGGTTGCAGTCAGTAGTGGGCGAGGCCATACCTGATCTGGCCAGCGGTGAGTATCCCGAACCGATCGTGGTGTGGCGTCCGAGCCTGAGGTTGACCACCGAGGCATACAAAGCCGATGCCATCTGCATGCCGCTGCTGAAGATTGCCAAGGAGGGTGGTGGCTATGTCCAACTGCCCTATGTCGCGCCTACCCCCCGGATTCTTCCCGAGTCGGTTCTCGGTCAAAAGGTTTCCGCGCTTTGCGCCCGAGCACGCGAAAAATGCCTGTACCTGGCGGGGCGCTTGCGCCATGCGCAACAGGCCGGCAACGACGATGACATCGACGAAATACGCCGACAGCTCGCGGCGCTGTGGTCGCGCCTGCCGGAAGTCGAAGCGCTGTTGAACAGCCGTATTGCCGGCCCCAGTGCGCTTCACGGATTGCTGACCGGCATGGCCGGCGCCTGGAGTGTACTCAATCCATTGGCCGGCATACCGGCATTCGCTGCGCTGGATTTTCAGGAATTGCAGCGCGGCTATGACGAGGTGCTGGGATGGCTGGGCGAAACCCTCGAACTCATTCGCGCCGGTTACCGCAGCATTGCCTTCGAGCAGGAAGGCCTTGGTTTTTCGATCACGCTACCCGATACGCAAAAGCGCAGTCAGCGTTTGGTGGTCGGTTTGCGCATGCCTGCCGGCAGTCACGAGCAAGCTGCCTCGGAGTGGCTGGGGCGGGCGTTTATCGGCTCAGAGCCATATATCGCGACGCTCTCCAGGCAGCGCATGAGTGGCCTGGCCCATCAGCCGATGGGGCGCCAGGAACAGGTTTCGTACAGCGTCGGGGACGATACGAAACTGTTCGTCGTGCAGGCCGCCGGTGAATGGTTCGATCCTGCACAACGGCTTCGCATTGTATCGTCCAGTCATGCGCAGAGCAGTGCTCCCTGGCAATTAGTTTTGTTGATCGCTAACGCGAACGAAGCGGCATAGAAGAAGGACTGCATATGCCTGATGGGAGTTTTGCTCCGCGCCAGCGAGGGCTTCACGAGTCGCCGCTGAGTAGCGCTTTTCGGCACGCTTGGCAGGAGTGGCTAAGTGTCTGGCATGACGTGGAAAAGGACGAAGACAGCGATGCGAAGCTGGTGCCCAGAACGATCGAGTCGGCCAATCAAATTACCCGCCGCCTGTGGCGCAGCGCGTTCGCCAGCGTGGGGGAGTCGTCATCGGAGCAGGTGAAGGCAACTGTGTATGCCTTCGTGGCTTTGCTCGATGAAACCCTGATTTTTACGCCCTGGGCCGGGCAAGGCGCCTGGCAGGAAAAGCCGTTGGAGGCGCGCCTTTACGGCAGCCGCAATGCCGGGGAGCGTGTGCCGGTAGCGATCAAGAAGCTGTTGGATGAGCGCGCACCGGCCAGCCGCGATCTTGCCGATGTCTATCTGCAATGCATGCTGTTGGGCTTTCACGGGCGGCTACGTGGCGGCCGTGGCCAGGCGATCCATGAGAAGTGGCGTCGTGCACTGTTCGCCTTTGTCTGGCAACGGGACCCGTCGTATGCCGATATTGGCGACACCCTCGAGTCGCCCTCTAGCGGGCAACCCAGGCGTTTGCAGGTACGCCGCTCGTTGCCGGATGGGTTCCGCCTAGGGTTGGGCATTGCCTGCATGTTCATGCTGTTGACTGTAATCGGTCATTTTTTCTGGCGTGACATCGTGCAGGAGCTTGAGCCTTCGCTGCACGTGGCTTCGTCGATAGAGCAAGATTCGTGAGCACGCTGAATATCGTCGCCATCGTGGTGGGTTTGCTATTGCTGGTGGTGGCCATCGGCGTACTGATCTGGTGGTTACGGACGCAGTCCGGCTCGGCGGTGCGTAGCTTCTATGCCGCGTACAAACAATTGGAGCAAGACTTCGCGGTCCGCGATCGCTACGAAATGCCGTGGCTGCTGATGCTTGGCAACGAGCAGCAGTGCGCGCAGTTGTGCACCACCTGGAACCTTTCCCCGGTGGGCAAGCCCGCCTGGTTTGGACGTTGGCACGCCGATCCGGACGGTGCTGTTCTGGTCGTGCCGGAAGGTCTGTTTCTCTCTGAGGAGGGAGGCACGGCGCAGCGGGCCGCATGGTGGCGCCTGCTCGGGCTGCTGCTGCGTCTGCGGGCGAGACGGCCACTGGACGGGGTGATATGGAATGTCCCGGCGAGGAGCCTGATCGACGCTGACACTGCGTTGGCCTCGGGGCTCGGTGCGCGGCGCAAGTTCATCGACCTGTTGCAACGGCTGGGGCTGAGTTTGCCTGTGTATGTCGTGATCAGCGGTATGGAGGAATTGCCAGGCTTCCAGGAGTTGATCGCGGCGCTGCCTGAAGAGGCCCGCAGCCGAGCCTTGGGCTGGACATCGCCTCATGCCCCCGATGTGGTCTGGCAATCCGAATGGAGCGAGATTGCACTCACGCAGATCACCCAGGCGCTTTCCCAAGCGGTGCTGGAATTGGGAACGCTGAGGGGAGAGGTGGGCGCCGAGCTGTATTGTTTGCCACAGCGCTTGGCGGCTCTGCACGGCCACGTACAGATGCTGCTCGATCCGGTTTTCCAGGGTAACGCACTCGGGGAAGCGCCACGTTTTCGCGGGCTTTATTTCACCGCGACACAAACGTCCGGGCACGCCGATGATGAATGGGCAATCGCGGGGCCAATAAGCGTCGCGCAACGCTGCATGTTTGCCGATCAGCTCTGGAGCCGGCGCATCATCGCCGAGCAAGGTTTGGCGCAGGCGGTGCCCAGGATTCTAAGGCTGCGCCAGCGTTGGCAGCAGTTGGTCGGTGGTTGTGCGGTATTTTTTGGGCTGTGCTGGATGGCCGCGATGATTTGGGTCTGGCACGGCGCAGTGGAGGACGCCAATCGCCTTTCGCGCATACTTCAGGACGCTCAAAGCCGCTACGCGGCAGTGAGCAACGAGGCCCGGCGCAAGGACGTTACACGGCAGAACGTGCAAGCGTTTTGGCATGTGCTCGAGCAGGCGCCACGGTGGCAATTCGTCTCGCTGGCTTATCCGACGTCCTGGTTTTCGGCTACCGATAGGCACCTGGAAGCTGTATTGCGTGGCACGGCCCTCACGCACTTTTTCCAGCCCTTGCGCGATCTTTTGCAGGCTGACCTCGCCACCTTACAAACCATCAGGCCGAGCCGTAAAGGCGCCACCCGTGAGCATGATTACCCCGAGCGCTGGCCGAATTATGTCCAAGCTAACAGCCTTGCCAGCGGCCTGCTGAATATTGAATCGAAGAATCGCTGGTTCGAAAACGCATTGGATAACCCGAAAGGGCCGTTGGACGATTTGGTCCTGCTGAGCAACAACGCGCTGGATCTCAACCTGAATGCCAGCACCCTGCGCCGCGAAGCGTTTTACAACCGGGTATTGGCCGAGCGGATCCCACTACAGGCACTTGATCTCGAGGAAAACCACGAGCAGTTCGCCGACCAGTTCAAGCGGCTGATGCAGCTGTGGCTCGATCAGTATTTTCTTGGCGAAAACTTCGTGAGCCCAGCCGGATCGCTAAAGCGCTACACGGACAAACTGCAACTGGGTTACGGCAATTCGCTGACAGAACTCGAAGAGGTGGATCAGCTGATCGACAACCTGCAGGCGATGATCGCACTGACCAATACTGCCTGGAGTCGCGGTAGTGGCCAGGATTTGGTCCCGGGTTACAGAAACCTGCTGGAAAGCGCCGGCAAGAGCGCGCTGTTAGGGCCGTCCGTAAAAACTGCAGTGGATGAAACCGAAGCCAGCCTCCAGCGGAATTTCCGCGATCGCTGGATTTCCCACGAGGGTTCTCGCAGCAATCTTCTGGTGATGCAAGGCAGCAATGTCCTGGCGCTTCAAGAACATGTGATCGGTTTGGACAATGCCATCGAGAGCCTGCTGCAGAAGGATTTCACAGTCAGCGCACTGGCCAATCAGGGAAGCCTGAGCAGCGATCTGTTATCGCGGGCGCTTGATGGAAAAAGCCTGGATGCATCGCTCAATTACTTGCGCAGCTACGAGCGCTACCTTGCCGATGAGTCGCCACAAATACCTCAGCAATACCGCCCGACCTTGATTGCCAGCGCCAAGGATGCGGCCACGACAGCCATGTGGTACGGCGTGCTAAAAAGCGCCAGCATTGCGCAACCCACGGCTGGTTTGTCTTTTGACGTACCCGCGGACAAGGCCTTGGTCCTGCAAAAGGCGTTTACCGAATTGAACCGCCCGGACCTCGCCGCGGCTCTGCAGAACGCGCTGAACCAGCGTGCCCTGGCGGACATTGACCGGGCGCTGGGCAATGTCGACGCGCTGCCGTTGTTTCGCACCCGCTTCGATATTGCTCGCTGGGACGGTTCCAAGGGCATGGGACTGGCCCTGTTTCGCTCGCTGGACAGTCAGGACCTCAAGCAAAGCCTGGCTCAACAGTTCGCAACGATGTTGAGCATTACCCAGGCCTATCGCCCTGCTGTGGAGTGGCTGAAATCACAGCAGCACAACGTGCCGCTGGCCGACTACGACAAGGTCAGGCGACTCGATGCGTTGTATGAGGAAATGAACAAGTACCAGGCGCAAAATCCGGTGAGTTCGCCCGCGTTGTTCGAACAACTGGTCAGCCGCGACCTGAACGAAATGGATGCCGGCTCATGCGCTGAGATCTTGAAGTCGGCCAGTCTTGCGCAAAGCCTCGATGATGTATCCCGCCAGAGTCGCTCGATCTGGGAAAGCGCGCGGGCTCGCTGTGGCGTTCTCCAGCAGCAACTGGCCGCTGTCGCCTGGGACAAGCTAGCCAACTATTTCAATCAATACCTGGCCGGGCGCTTCCCTTTTTCTTACAGCGTTCAGGACGCCGATGCCGACCCTGCAAGGGTTGCGTACATGGTGCAGTTGATCGATGCGCACCTTGAACAGGCGGAAAAAGGCCTTGCGCTCAGTCAATCGGCAGATGTCCTCGCCGCGCAGGATTTTCTCGATCGCTTGAAACGCTCGCGCACCTGGTTGGCGCCTTTGTTCGTGCGTGACAAGGAGGGCATACTCGGCCTCGACCTCGAGGTACGCTGGCGCACTGATCGCGAGGACGAGCGAGGCGCCGACCAGGTCATCGCCTGGGGGCTGCATTCCGGCCAACAAGCGATCCTGTACCCCCAGGGTGAGCAACAGCGAATTCACTGGCTGATTGGCGAACCGATGAAATTGATGCTGCGCTGGGCCAAAAATGGCTCTCAAAGCCCCGCTAACGATCCGTTGCAGCCGAGCTTGGCGGTTACCGATTTGGAAGCCGGCTGGCAATACACCGGGCCCTGGGCCTTGTTGCGGCTGATTCGTTCGCACGTGACGGTTGCCCGGCAGCCGAACGCGGATTACACGGAGTTCCCGCTGACGCTGCAATTGCCAGTTTATGCGCCCTATAGCCCCGATACCCAGGCACAGATGTTTATGCGCTTGTCGCTGATGACCCAGGGCAGCAAGTTGCCGCTGTCGATTCAGCCACTCCCGGTTCGCGCCCCACATTCGCCCTTCGGCCATATCAACTCGACCGCATTGCTGAGTTCTCAGGAGCAACCGTGAGCACGCCCATACCCTCCGACTCGGCATCGATTGCTGATCTGCTGGAGCCCATTTCGGCCGCGTCGCCCTGCGGTGGCAGCCTGCGCTACGAGAACGACTACGGGCTATTGCGCGAGTTGCGCCGCGAGGATGACACCAGCCTGCCCACAGGGGTTTGGCAGTCGGAAATCAAGCGGGGTGACTGGGCAGCGCTGGAAAAACTCGCCCGCGACATTCTGGCCAACCGTAGCAAGGATCTGATGGTCGCCGCCTGGCTGGGCGAAGCCTGGCTGCACCGCGATGGTCTAGGAGGGTTGTGCCGAGCGCTGGAACTGCTGGTGGGGTTGTGTGAGACCTACCCGAACGATGTCCATCCATTAGCCGAAGATGGGGATCAGGCCTGGCGAGCGGCGCCCTTCGACTGGCTGGTGCGGCGTTATGCGGAAATCCTGCACACCCGGAGTGGATTATTCGAAGCAAGCAGCGAATTCAATGCGTTTACCCTGAGCGACTGGCAGCTACTGCAGCAGCGCCAGGTACTTCGTGGTGACAACAAGGAAGCCAAGCTCCAAGCCGAGACGGCGAAGTTAACCCAGCAGAAACTAAATGAGCTTATCCGTGCCACACCTTTCAGCCATTGGTTGAACTGCCTCGAGCGTCTGTTATCCAGTCAAACCAGCCTTGATCACCTTGAACGTTGGAGCGACGCGACGTTAGGTGAGGTTGCGCCCAGCTACAGCCCGCTGCGCTCGGTGATTGCGGCGTTGACGACACTCATGCAGGAGTACATTGCCATGCATCCACAACGACCTGCGCCAGTAGAAGTGGCAAGCGACCCTCAGCCTCTAGGCGAAACTGCCGACCCCTCGAGCGCACACACGCAGATCAACGGGGCCGGCCCCTCCAGTCGGGAAGATGCCTACCGGCAGCTGGTATTGATCGCCGAGTTTCTGGCGCGAACCGAACCCCACAGCCCGGTGCCCTACTTAATTCATCGCGCCGTGGAGTGGGGCAGCAAGCCGCTTGGGGAGTTGCTGCCGGAGTTACTCTCAACGGACCCCGAAGTGCGCCGTGTGTGGACCATGCTCGGGGTGCTCAAGTAGCATGGTTATGGGCGGCGAGGTTTTTAAGAGTTACGGCAACAAGACCAGCCGGTTCGGTAGCTCATTGCGCTCGTGGGTTGCCGGGATGTGCTGCTTGAGCACTTCACCACAGCCGCGGATACACCCAAGAAAGCCTTCCAGCGTGCGGCCTTGTCTGACATGGGTCGTGAAGGCCTGTACCAAGGTCTGCCAATGTTGGTCGTCTATGCGGCTGGCGATGCCTTGATCGACAATGATTTCCACATAGCGCTCAGCCTCGGACACGAAGATCAGGATGCCGGTACCCGCTTCGGTGTGGTGCAGGTTGTTTTCCAGAAATTGCCGGCGAGCCAGATTGGACGCCCGCCAGTTGCGTACCGAGCGCGGAATCAGGCGGGTGGTAATGGTCGGCAAACGACCCACCAGCGCCAAGCCGATGAAACTCAGCCATTGCACCAGCAGCAGCTGCGGCGCATTCAACCAGCCGCCGAAAAAATTCACTGCCCCAGGTAGTACCAGGGCGAACAGGCTGGCCCACAGCAAAGGGATATAGGTGTAATCGTCGGCGCGTGCTGCCAGCACCGTCACCAGTTCCGCATCGGTGTGCTGCTCGACTTCCGCGATTGCAGCTGCGACCTGTTGCTGTTCAGCTACGTTCAGTAGGGTCATGCGAGTTGCCTCCAATTGATTCTGCGTCGGGTATTACCAGCCACCGGAAGCACCCCCACCACCGAAGCCACCGCCGCCACCACCAAAACCCCCACCACCAAAGCCACCGCCACCCATGCCAGAGCCGCGGCCCATACCGCCAATCAAGGCACCGAGCAACAGCGCGCGGCCTGAACCACCGCGCCCGCCGCCACTCAGCAATACAATCATCACGATCAGGAAAAAGCCGAACAGCCCCATCAGCGCTGCAGGCGGCTTTTCTCCAGCGGCAGCCATGGCCGTAGAAGAGGGCGCCAGGGGATTGCCGCCCAGCACCTGGATGATTGCTGCAGTACCTTCAACTATTCCGCCAGTGAAGTCGCCACGTTGAAAAGCCGGGGTGATGATGGAATTGATGATCAGCGCGGATTGCGCATCGGTAAGCCGACCTTCGAGGCCGTAGCCAACCTCGATGCGAATACGCCGCTCGTCGCGGGCGACGATCAGCAACGCGCCATTGTCTTCGCCTTGCTGACCGATGCCCCAATGCCGACCCAGGGCGACGCCGTACTCCTCGATGCTACGGTTCTGCAGATTGCTCAATGTGGCGACGACCACCTGCTCACTGCTGGCCTGTTCGTGAGCTGCGAGCATCTGGGTCAGGCGCTGCTCGGCGGCCGCATCGAGCATTTCGGCCTGATCGACCACCCGCCCGGTGAGCGGCGGCAGCTCCAGTTCGGCGGCAGTTGCCACGCCCATGCAGCACGTGAGCAACAGGGTGGAGAAACTGCGGAAAAGGCGGTTCATCAGAAGTTCACTTCGGGCGCCTGGTCCGCATCCGTCGCGGTGGCCTCGAAGTTCTCTCGAATCGGCATATCGCTGTACATCACCATGTGCCACAGGCGACCCGGGAACGTGCGAATTTCCGTGTTGTAACGCTCGACGGCGGTGATGAAGTCGCGTCGCGCTACGGCGATGCGGTTCTCAGTGCCTTCCAGTTGAGACTGCAAAGCCAGGAAGTTCTGGTTCGACTTGAGGTCGGGATAGCGTTCGGAGACCGCCATCAGCCGGCTCAGGGCGCTGGTCAGCTGGCCTTGCGCTTGCTGAAACTGCTGCAGGCGCTGGGGATCATCCAGCATGCTGGCATCCACTTGAATGGAGGTGGCCTTGGCCCGGGCCTCGATAACCGCGGTCAGGGTTTCCTGCTCCTGGCGTGCATAGCCCTTCACCGTTTCCACGAGGTTGGGAATCAGGTCGGCGCGGCGCTGATACTGGTTTTCCACCTGCGCCCAGGCAGATTTCACCTGTTCGTCATATTGCGGAATGTTGTTAACTCCGCAGCCGGCGGTAAGGCTTGCCAGGCACAGCAGGCCTGCCAGTCGCCAGTCCATCATTCGCTTGATCCACATGTTCGTTCAGCCTCCACAGTCGATTCATACCCACTGGTAGGCCACCCGATCACGCAAAGAGTTCAGTTGCAGTGCCTGCGCATCTGCACGACGCATATGAGGCCGCAAGCGAAACGGCGGAACTGACCCGCCATCGGTACTTCTAAAGCGGGTCAGTGACGATTGGTAAAGCCCTGTGTCCAGAATCATCAAGCCCGACGACCCTTATGCTCCTGCGCCATCGGATGCGCTGCTGTTCGGCACGCCCAAGGACCGGCTCGACTTCTACCGCCGGGAGATCCAGTACGAAACGACGCTGCTGTCGAACAGGACCAATGCCTACCTGTCGGCCCAGTCATTCCTGGTGATCGCCTACGCCTCCTGCATGGCCAATCTGAATCCTTCCTGGGGCGAAGTGTTTCGACTGGTGGTACCGCCATTGCTTGCGCTGCTGGGGGTAGTCAGCTCGCTGCATGCCTGGCCAGGAATCAAGGCATCGTTCGATATCGTTGGCCACTGGCACTTCAAACAGACCCAGCTGCTGCGTAGCGAGCCGAAAGTCGGCCTGGCCTATGACGACTCGCCGTTGTTCAGCGAAAAAGAGTCGCAGGGCGACAGTCATCGCAAGTCGCTGCTGTTTTCCCTGCGCACGCCCTGGTTATTTGTAGTGTTCTGGAGCGGTTTGGGCTTGTTCTCCCTGTGGCTGCAGTTGTCTACAAGCGATATCTGAAACCAATGCTTACTGGTGAGACGGCTCCAAAAACAGGTTGAACCGGCGAAAGCGGGGCGTAGTCGAAGCGGTACCCAATCGCAGAAACCTGCTTCTTGTGCGTCAACGCCTCCATTAAAGGGGCGCCGTCTGGGTGATTGTGCGCGCAGCGACCGCTGCGCTTGTACAGATGCTCAGGCCGCAACCACAGGAGCGCAGACTTCCCGGTTTTACTGGCGTTGCGCCAGCGCCGGGGCATTGTATAGAGAGTGCAGCCTGATAGACTGCGCGAGCCATTTCGTCTCACTTTTTAAGGCGTCCCATGATTAAGAAATGCTTGTTCCCAGCAGCCGGTTACGGCACACGCTTTTTGCCCGCAACCAAGGCCATGCCCAAGGAAATGCTGCCTATCGTGAACAAGCCGCTGATCCAGTACGGCGTCGAGGAAGCACTGGAAGCCGGCTTGACCCAGATTTCCATCGTCACCGGCCGCGGCAAGCGGGCACTGGAAGACCACTTCGACATCAGCTACGAGCTTGAGCACCAGATTCGCGATACCGACAAGGAAAAGTACCTGGTTGGCATCCGTCGCCTGATCGATGAGTGCAGCTTCTCCTATACCCGCCAGGTGGAAATGAAAGGGTTGGGTCACGCGATTCTCAGCGGTCGGCCGTTGATTGGCGACGAACCCTTCGCCGTGGTCCTGGCTGACGACCTGTGCCTGAACCTGGGCGGCGACAGCGTATTGACCCAGATGGTCAAGCTGTACAACCAGTTCCGCTGCTCGATCGTGGCGATCCAGGAAGTGCCGCCGGAGGAAACCCACAAGTACGGGGTGATTTCTGGCGAGATGATCCGCGATGACATCTACCGGGTTAACAGCATGGTCGAGAAGCCAAAGCCGGAAGATGCGCCTTCGAACCTGGCCATTATCGGTCGCTACATCCTGACCCCGGATATTTTCCAGCTGATCGAGCAGACCGAGCCCGGCAAAGGTGGCGAAATTCAGATCACCGATGCGCTGATGAAGCAGGCGCAAAACGGCTGCGTGCTGGCTTACAAGTTCAAGGGCCAGCGCTTCGATTGCGGCGGCGCGGAAGGCTACATCGACGCCACCAACTTCTGTTTCGAAAATCTCTACAAAACCGGAAAAGCGTTCTAACCGCGCGCTGCGAGCCAAAAAGCCACCTCCGGGTGGCTTTTTTTATGGAATGGGCATCGCCTCCGCGCCAGGGCCAAGCGGTTGTCCGTAGCTGAATTCGAGGTAATTGCCTGCGGGGTCGCGCACGCCGCAGTAGTAGCCGACTGGGTAGGGCTCATCGCGGGGCGGCCACACCAGGCAACCTGCTTCTCTGGCCTTGTCGGCGATGGCATCGACGCGCTCGCGACTGTCCACGGCAAAGCCGAAATGGCTGTAGTCGTCGCTGGCAAGGTTGCGCTGTTGTCCGCCGGGCATGATCACGAAAATGAACGCGTGCTCCTTGCCCGGTTCCGCCATCCAGACGATCCGCGAGCCCTTGCCTTCGCGTTGATGAATAACCCGCATCCCACAGAACTCGCCATAAAAGGCGATGCAGGCATCCAGGTCGGGTACGTGAAGCGCCAGGTGAGTGAGGGTAGGGCGCATGCCGGTTCTCCCAGGTAAATGGTCTTGTTAGCTTAGGCTTGTGGGCAGGCAATGGGTTCTATTGGGTTATGCTTGCCGCCTGTTCTGGAGGCCTGAAATGACGTATGACTTCGACCTGTTTGTGATTGGCGCCGGCTCGGGTGGCGTGCGCGCCGCGCGCTTTGCCGCCGGTTATGGCGCCCGTGTGGCGGTGGCTGAAAGCCGCTACCTGGGAGGTACCTGCGTTAACGTCGGCTGTGTGCCGAAGAAGTTGCTGGTGTATGGCGCGCATTTCGCCGAAGACTTCGAGCAGGCGCAGGGTTTTGGTTGGTCACTGGGCGAGGCCAGGTTCGACTGGGCGACGCTGATCGCCAATAAAAACCGCGAGATCGAACGCCTCAACGGCATCTACCGCAATTTGCTGGTGAACAGCGGCGTGACCTTGCTTGAGGGCCACGCGCGTATCGTCGATGCGCACAGTGTCGAGCTCGGCGGCAAGCGTTACAGCGCCGAACATATTCTGATAGCCACCGGCGGCTGGCCGCATATCCCCGACATACCAGGGCGCGAGCACGCGATTGGCTCGAATGAGGCGTTCTTTCTAAAACAGCTGCCCAAGCGCGTACTGGTGGTCGGCGGCGGCTACATCGCGGTGGAGTTCGCCTCGATTTTCCACGGCCTAGGTGCGCAGACCTCGTTGTTGTATCGCGGCGAGATGTTCCTGCGCGGTTTCGATGGCGCGGTCCGCACCCATCTGCGCGAAGAATTGACCAAGCGCGGCCTGGACCTGCAGTTCAACAGCGACATCACCCGTATCGACAAGCAGGCCGATGGCAGCCTGCAGGCAACGCTTGAAGACGGGCGGACGCTGCAGGCGGATTGCATCTTCTACGCCACCGGCCGCAAACCGATGCTGGATAACCTTGGGCTGGAAAACACCCAGGTGCAGTTGGATAAGAGCGGCTTTATCAAGGTTGACGAGCAATACCAGACCGCGGTGCCGTCGATTCTGGCGATTGGCGACGTGATCGGCCGTGTCCAGCTCACGCCGGTCGCCTTGGCCGAAGGCATGGCCGTCGCACGGCGGCTGTTCAAGCCCGAGCACTATCGCAAGGTCGATTACCAGCTGATTCCCACCGCCGTGTTCAGCTTGCCGAACATCGCCACGGTTGGTCTGACTGAAGAACAGGCGAAGGAGGCCGGGCACAACGTCGCTGTTTACGAGAGCCGATTCCGCCCGATGAAATTGACGCTGACCGAATGCCAGGAGCGCTCGCTGATGAAGCTGGTGGTGGATGCCGACACCGACAGGGTGCTGGGTTGCCATATGGTCGGCCCGGAGGCGGGCGAAATCATTCAGGGCCTTGCCGTCGCGCTCAAGGCGGGGGCGACCAAGCAGGTTTTCGATGACACCATCGGCATTCATCCGACGGCCGCGGAAGAGTTCGTCACCATGCGCACACCTGTTCAGTACTGAGGAGTTTATGGCCCAGTTGTTCTACCTGGCCGACCTGTTCGGCGTAGCGGTTTTCGCGATCACCGGCGCCTTGATGGCCGGGCGCAAGTCGATGGACCTGTTCGGCGTTCTGGTGATTGCGGTGATTACCGCGCTGGGTGGCGGCACCTTGCGCGACGTGATTCTGGACAACCACCCGGTCAGCTGGATTCGCAATGACCTCTACATCGTCGTCGCGTCGGTGGCAGCCGTCGGCACCGTGATCTGGGTTCGCCTGACCCAGCCGATTCATGAGAAGGGCCTGCTGCTGGCGGATGCTTTCGGCCTGGCGGTATTTACCGTGATCGGTACCGAGGTTGCGCTGCAGCACGACGTGCCCGCCAGCACGGCGGTGATCATGGGTGTGATGACAGGCGTGGCCGGCGGGGTGATGCGCGATGTCATCTGCAATGAAATCCCGCTGATCTTCCAGAAGGAAATCTACGCAACCGCCTGTATTGCCGGCGCGCTGACCTTTATCGGCCTGCGTCAGCTTGGCACTCCGCACTGGCTGGATACTGGTGTGGCGATGCTGACGGTGCTGCTGATTCGCCTGGCTGCGATCCGCTGGCACGTTTCGTTGCCGCGTTTTCACCTGCTGGATCGCGACTGATGATCGAACGCATGGACCACCTGGTGCTCACCGTGGCAAGCATCGAACGCACTCTGGATTTCTATCAGCGCGTGCTTGGTATGCGCCGGCAGACCTTCGGCGAGGGCCGCAGTGCGTTGCTGTTCGGTGTGCAGAAATTCAACCTGCATCAGCATGGCGCCGAGTTCGAGCCCAAGGCCATGCGTCCCACGCCTGGCGCCATCGACCTGTGCCTGATCACCGAATGGCCGACCGCGAAAACCCTCGCCCATCTGGCCGAACAGGGCGTCACGGTCGAAGAGGGGCCGGTGGTACGCACCGGCGCGACCGGGCCGATCGAGTCGCTGTATTTCCGCGACCCGGACGGCAATCTGGTGGAAGTCAGCCGCTACCTGTAGCGCGATGCCTTCAAGGCAGCTCTGGCGCGCCTTCAACTGGCGACGGTCGCACGGCCAGCGGCAGCCTGCAGCGCTGCACGTTCCACCAGGTCGGCAACAGCCGGCGGATCGCGGCCTGGTTGAAGCGATCATCAATCAGGTAAACGCAGCCCTGGTCCTGCTGGGTGCGAATCACCCGGCCGGCCGCCTGCACGACTTTCTGCAAACCCGGGAACAGGTAGGTGTAGTCGTACCCCAGGTGATTGCCGAACATGCTCTGCATGCGCTGCTTGATTTCCTCGTTGACCGGGTTGATCTGCGGCAGGCCCAGGGTGGCGATAAATGCGCCGATCAACCGATCGCCCGGCAAGTCGATGCCTTCGCCAAACGCGCCGCCGAGTACGGCAAAACCGATGCCCTGGGTCTGGCTGTCGAAGCGTTCGAGAAAAGCCTGACGCTGCTCTTCGTCCATCTGTTTGGACTGCTGCCAGACCGGAATCTGCGGGTGGGCCTCGACGAACTCGTCCAGCACCAGGCTCAGGTAGGCGTAGCTGCTGAAGAACGCCAGGTAGTTGCCCGGCTTCTCGGCGAACTGGCGGGCCATCAGGGCAGCGATGGGCGCCAGCGAATACTCGCGATGGGCGAAGCGAGTCGATAGATTGCTGACCGCCTGGACTTGCAGCTGCTCGGCGCTGAAGGGCGACTCGACATCGATCCAAGGTGTTGCTGCGGGCAGGCCGAGCAGGTCCGCATAGTAGTGCGCGGGGCTCAGGGTGGCGGAAAACAGCGTGCTGCTGTGCGCGGCCTCGAAGCGTGGGGCGAGAAACGGCGCCGGCACGATATTGCGGATGCACAGAGTCGACCGGCCTGGCCCGGACGGGCTTTCAGTACGGCTGATATCGAACAGCGAGTGGCTGTCGCACGCTTCGGCCAGGCGGCAGAACAGCATGGCATTGAGGTAGAAGTGCAACAGCTCGGCATGGTTGCCGGTGGGCTGGTCGGTCAGGTGGTCGGTCAGCGCGCTGACGGCCTTTTGCAGCGCCATGATGAACAGGTCCGGCGCGGCCGGGTACACCTGATAGGTCAATGTCTGGTCGCGGTGCAACTGCTGCCAATGCCGGCTGACTCGCTCCAGCGGCGCCTTCAGCGCGGCCGGTGCTACGGCTCTGAGGGCATCGAAGCGCTGCTGGTCGAGCTCGGCGGTGTACATCCCGCGAGCCCGTTCGATCAGGTTATGCGCCTCGTCGACCAGCAGCGTTATCCGCCATTCGTTGAGCAGGGTCAGGCCATACAGCAGGCCGCCCATGTCGAAGTAGTAGTTGTAGTCGCATACCACCACATCGGCCCAGCGGCAGAGTTCCTGGCTTAGGTAGTACGGGCATACGCGATGGGCCAGCGCCGCTTCGCGCACGCTGTCCTGGTTCAGCCATTGACGCGCGAGGGCAGCTTCGCGGGCAGCGGGCAGGCGGTCGTAAAAGCCTTTGGCCAGCGGGCAGGAGTCGCCGTGACAGGCTTTATTCGGGTGCTCGCAGGCCTTGTCGCGGGCCACATGCTCAAGCACCCGCAGCGGCATGGCCGGCTCCTGACTGCGCAAGGTGGCCAGGGCATCGAGCGCCAACTGCCGTCCAGGGGTCTTAGCAGTGAGAAAGAACAGCCGATCCAGCTGCTGTTCGGGAAACGCCTTGAGTTGGGGAAACAGCGTGCCAAGGGTTTTGCCGATGCCGGTGGTCGCCTGGGCCATCAGACTCTGGCCGTCGCGGGCTGCCCGGTAGACCGACTCCGCCAGTTGCCGCTGGCCGCTGCGAAATTGTGCATGGGGAAAGCGCAGCCGTGCCAAGGCCTGGTTGCGCAGGCGGCGGTGGTCACGCTCATGTTCCGCCCAATTGATGAACAGGCTGCACTGCAGCTCGAAGAATTCGCGCAAGGAATCTGCGGCAAAGCATTCATGGAACGCCGTTTCGTGCTGGGTCAGCACGTTGTAATACACCACCGCCAGGTTGATCTGTGCCAGCTCGCGCTGCTGGCACAGCAGCCAGCCGTACACCTTGACCTGGGCCCAATGCAGCAGCCGGTGGTTTTCAGGAATGCGCGAGATGTCACCGCGGTGGGTCTTGATCTCTTCCAGGCGGTTGTAGTCAGGGTCATAACCATCGGCGCGGCCGCGCACCTGCAAGCCCTGGAACTGGCCATCGAGCGCCACCTCGGCAAGGTAGCCGGGGCCGCGTCGGCCAACGACGATGGCGTGGCCGGCCATGCCTTCCTGCGCCGTTGGCGAGGGTGTGAAGCGCAGGTCGAGATCGCCGACCTTGGCAGTGAATTCGCACAGCGCACGTACGGCGACCCTGTAGTTCACGCGTCGGCCCATTGCACATAGCAGACGTCCATCGGCATGCCGTGCTCGGCGCAGAACGCCAGCCAGCGCCGCTGGTTGTCCTGCAAGCGGTCGCCTGGGCCTTTGACCTCGATCATTCGGTAGCGCTTTTGCGCCGGCCAGAACTGGATCAGGTCTGGCATGCCCGCGCGGTTGGCCTTGATGTCGCCCAGCAGGCGCTCGAACCAGGCGCGCAGATGGGCCGCAGGCAGGCAGTCAAGGGCCTGCTCAAGCAGGGTTTCATCCAGCGCGCCCCAAAAGACGAAAGGCGACTGGGTGCCGTATTTGTCCGCGTAGGTACGGCGAATCACCTGGCGGTACGAGCCATCGTCGAGCGCGGCAAAGCAGGCAGCGAACAGTGCCGCGCGACGTTGCCGGAATTCGCCGTCGAGCAGGTCCATCGGCCCGCTGTGAAATGGATGAAAGAACGCCCCCGGTATGGGCGCGAACACCGCCTCCCAGCACAGCAGGCCGAACAGGCTGCAGATCAGGCTGTTCTCGACATAGTGCACCGGCGCTTCGGGGTCGTATAAATAATCCCTGACTGAATATTCGACCCGGTCCGCTTGCCTGTTCAGGCACAGGTCGATCCGAGCCGGGGCAGGCGCCCGTGGTTTTGCCGGTGCAGGCAACCCCAGCTGTCGGTGCAGCCGGGCCAGCATGCGCGGCAAGGCCTGGGCTTCGGCATCATTTTCCGGAGCCAGGGCCGCGGCGCTGGCAAGTTCCAGCGCGGTCTGCAGGTGCCCGAGTCGTTCGAGCATGCGCAAGTGGCGCAACCGGGCGCCACTGAACGCGCTGCCGGCATAGAACGCCTGGGCCTCCTGCAGCTTCGCCTGGCGCTCCAGCAACTGGCCCATGCGATACAGCAGCTTGTCACGCCGGGCACGCAGAAAGGCGCTGTCGCAAGGCACGGCGTTGATCTGTGGCAACAGGTCCTCGATCAGCTCGCCAGATTCGGCGCGCTCCCAGCAGCGCTGCAGCGCCAAGTAGCTGTCGACCTGGGACCGCTGCACGAACGCCCGGGAATCGTCGCTCAAGGCCACGGGCTCGTAGCGCATGACGCCGAGGTCGGCGAGGACGAACTCGGACCAATCCTGACGCAGGTTGCCAAAAAACATCAGGCGCAGACGTTCGCAGAATTCACTGATGGTCAGACTCAGTACGGTTTCATCCATCGCCGGACACCAGGCTGCAAATGCCTGAGGTTGGCCATCGTGCGCGGCCAGTTGCTGCAGCAGATCAATCTTTTTCAGGTGCTTGTGATCATGGGCCGCGAAACACTCGAGCAATTCGACCTTGCGCAACAGGCCAAACAACTCTGCCAGCGACAGCGCAGCGTCATGCCGGACCCAGCCGGCTTCGAGCAGGGCGCCGCTTGCCTGGAGCGGGCAACCGATTTCCGCATAGCTCAGCTTGCTGGCCCGAAAGTGCGGGCCCTTGCGCATGATCATGCGCACCAACAACGCCTGTGCGGCTGAAGGCACCTGGCAGAACTGCTCGATAAAGGCCTGCTCCTCGGCGCACAGAACGTCGGCATAGCGTTGCCGCAGCCAGGCAAGGGCCTTGTGAAAGTTAGCGAGGTAGTAGAGCGAGGGGTCGAACTGCTGTTCCATGATGCGGTCGGATACTGTTTGCATATACAGATATCAGCGCAGCCGCGGGCTGGCAATCAAAAAAGGATAGGCGGGCGCGCACGTTCAGCGTGCGGCACAACTCGATATGCGTTTCATAGCTGTCAGTCAGCCGTAGCGGTTCAGCCGCCGTCGTACACCAGATTCTGCCGATCATCCTTGGCACCTGCGGCGAGCAGGATATCGATCTCGTCTTCGGTGACGATGGTATGGCTACGCTCGGTACGGATAACCGAGGCCCGCAGGTTCTTGTCGGTGCTGATCACCACGTCGCGGATCAGCATCTGCTGCTGCCCCTCGGCGCAATCGATGACGCAGGTGCCGGCGTCCGGATCAATGGAAATAGTCATGGCGAGCGACTCCTCAAGCTGATGCCGCATGGAAAAAAACATCCGCCCCAGTACATTCAATGGGGGTAGTTACCAACCCGTGCGCCGATCACCATTTCACTGATCCACGCCGTAAGTATCGAGGTATAGGCCTGCTGGCAGGGCTCGCTGGACAGACCGTGATCGGCGCCATCGAGAATCCGGTGGGTCAGCGAATGGGCTTTTTCGAAGGCCGAGCGGTAGCTCATGATAGTGGTGTGGGGTACGAAGTCGTCATGTTCCGACTCGACGATCAGCACATCGCCGGTGAATTCGGCGCAGGCCGCCAGCGCACGATTGTCGGCAGGCGCCAATCGGCTGCGTCGATACAGCGCCAGTCGTTCACGGTCCAGCTGCTGCTTGGGCAGCGACCATTCTTCGTCCCAGTACAGCGCCGGCACTCGCAACGCCAGCCATTTAACCGGCCTCAGGGTGGTTAGCACGGTCGACAGGTAGCCGCCGTAGCTGCTGCCGATCACCGCAATCGAGTCGGTATCGATGCTTGGATGGCTGACCAGCCTGTCATAGGCGGCGACGATATCGGCAAGGCTGTGTTCGCGGGTGACGCTGAGCTTCTGCACCAGGGTGCGTTCGTGCCCGCGCAAGTCGAAGGTCAGGCATACGCAACCGAGCCCGGCGATGCCCTTGGCCCGCGCCAGGTCGCGCTGCTGGCTACCGCCCCAACCGTGCACGAAGAGAATGCCTGGCACCTTGTTGCTCGGGGTCAGAAAGGTGCCGGCGATCTGTTCGTCGTCGACCTGAATCTCTACGCTTTCACTACGCGACATAGGGCTCCACCAGGGCAAATTTGGTGATAGGGCCTACATCCGGGTCATTACCCTGATACAGCATGATCGCGTGCAACGGTGGTTTGGCATCGGCGCCGTAGAGTTCGTGGGTCGATGCCCGAATGCAGTTCAATGAGGGATCTTCAGCCATGGCTTCCAGGGCGAGGATTTCCGCGCCGCTGGCGCCCCCGATACGCCAGGATTGTTCGAGCACGCCAGAGCGCTGTTGTCCTTGCGCGTCGACCCCCTGGGCGATGTCGTAGTTGCGCCGGGACGCGACGAAACCTGGGAAGGCTGCCACGGCGGCGCGCTCGTAGGTTTGCGCCTGGGCGACTGCGAGCTTGATCGGGTCGGGTAACTCAAGTGCCAGCAGCGCGTCATAGTCACCCCGTACCACCACCAGTTCCGAGCCGCCATAAACCGAGTCGCCGGTATTATCCTCGGTCAGGCACTGAGTGCCGTAATAGCTGATCGTAATGCCCGCCACTGTGACCTGGCCGACGCTGTAGGTGCTGACCTCGTGCAGGTTCTCCTCCAGCACCAGGCCCCAGGTTGCCACTTCCTCGGCATCCATCTGCGCGATCACATTTTTCAGCTGCTCGATGCAGGCAATGACCTCCTGGCCGCGTCCGGCCGTGGCGCGCACCGGTTTCACCCGCAACGGCCCCCGCTGCAGAAGTGCCTCGGCGGCGTCTACCGCGTCATTCAGATCGAACACCGTATAGCCCGCCAGAATTGCATCGCCCGCCTGCTCGGCAAAGGTCGTCGACCAGCCCGGCGGCGCATGTTGCACAGCGCCGAACAGTGGGTGGGTGATTGCCTTGGTAGCCATGAAGGGCTGGCTGACCCAGCCACCGAAGAAATCCTCCGCAGCTTGGATGCCAAGCTCGCGGTAGTTGGCCTCGCCAATCAGCGTATCGGTCGGGATGTAATAGAGGTTTTCCTGTCGCGCTGATTCCTCGCGAACACCGGAAAATGGGCAACCCAGCAACTTGGCGAGTTTGATGCCAAGGGTGTGTTGCACATGGTCTTCGTGCTCGGTCATGTGCTCGCGCACGGGCAACAACACGACTGCGCTTTTGCCAGACTGCGCAGACGAACTCATAAAACTTTCATCGCGGTCGACATCGAGAACGCTCAATTTACCTGCCAAGTGCCACCACCATTTTCGCAATCGGTTTTCGTCTGTTCTTTGTTGGCGGACTTGTAGAAGTAGGTCACGATCTTCGCATCGGTAGGAATGTTTACCGACTTGTTGTCTTCCGGGTCACTGATGGAATTGTGATTAGCCAGGGTTTCCTGAGTCAGCGCCGCGGTACAGGTGCCGAAGGAGCCGCCAGGGCAGCTTTTAAGCTGCTTTTTCTGGTGGTCCATCATGCCTTCGCTTTCATTGCTGCATGACCAGGCCACCGAGGCTTCTTCTACGCCGCGGTATTCATAACAACTTTCGCCTTCGATTGCGGGAATCTTGGTACTTAGCGAACGGGTCGAGATATAACAGGCATCAGCGAATGCAGTGGTCGAGAGCAAGCAGATTAATAGTGCTGAGGAAACTTTAGCGATCATTGCTGTTTCTCCTATCAACGAAGAGCGCATGAATCCATGTGAATTCATTGCGCCTTGAACTTATGAAGCCTTCTTCAAAGCCTCGATAAGTGCATGCTTATCCATGGTCGAGCGGCCAGGGATCTGTTTGGTACGAGCCATTTCCATCAGACGCTGTTTGGTCTGAGACGCTAACGCCGCGGGATCCCTCGCCATGCGGGTAACAGCAGCCCGTTGCGCGGAGTCTTCGCGGGCTTCGGCCTTTTTCGCGGCGGGCTTGTGCTTGCCCGAGCCTGAGCGTTCACCGCCACCGGAATGCTTGTTGACGGTTGCCCAGGCGCGCGCCGCTGCTGCGTCCTTGGGCACACCTTTTTCGACATAGCTGGCTTCGATCTCAGCGGCTTGAGCTTTCTGTTTTTCGGTGTATTTGGCTTTACTTCCGCGGGGCATGAGACGGCTCCTGTGGCACACACGATCAGGTCGCTGTTACCTGTTCTGAATGTGCACCGCAGCAGGAGTTCCGCTTTTTTAACGCAGCGGTCTCGGCTGCGTTGAAGCTGACAAGGCCTGGCTCGCCGGGCAGTTACCAGAAGCCGGCGGGATGGCGATCAAGAATATGTGGCAGCGACAATGAAAACGCCTTGTTGAAGAAGGTCGCCAGGCGGGTGTCGATCACCTTTTCGTTGATCGAGGGGAGCAGGGCGTTCTGCCGATTGGTGGCGGGCGGTTCGGCATACACTTCTTCATGGACGATCGAGCGATTTTCCAGGTCGCCGATGATGCTGTAACTGCTAGCCAGCCCGTCGTCCGGATGTTGCGCAGTCAGCACCAGGCGCGGCCGGCTTTCGCTGGCATCGGTGAGGAGTTCAACCGTGACGCTCAAGCCGTTTTCAACGGCATGCCGCGCCGTTTCCTGGAAAAGCGGCAGGGCGCGAGTTGTCAGAGCGCTGACCAGACGCTGTCGAAAGTCGGCGTCGTCAATCACGACCGAACTATCAGGGCTAGTGAATTCAGCTGTTTGTTCGTGCTCGCTGGCCATGATCAAAGTTCCTGTTCAGTTAATGAAAAGGCGGAATTATCAGGTACTGTCGCAATAACGCAGTTAAGTAGATGCATATGCCGCGAATGCGTTCACACCGGCTTATTGCGCCTACGGTAATTCATCAGAAAGGAGCGCTCGGGAAGTGTCAATCAAGGTGAGGTTTCATGATGTGTAATACGCGGTAGCTAATATCAAAGTGCAACTTTGCTGATTAGAGGAACTGTATGTTTGATATACACGCGTATTCAGGCAGTGCAGAAACGCAACGCCTGATCATTGCTGATCAGGCGCTTCGGCTGATACCAGGGAATTCGCTTAAGGCTGAAGTTCCGCCTAGCCGGTTTCGCTCTTGTGATGCGGTGGCCGGCTGACGCGCAGGATGCCTCGCACCATCATGGCCGTCAGCAGCAGCCAGGCCGAGCCTACGAGTAACAAAAAGCTTTCAGGGCTCATGTAAACCTCCTTATTCGCTCAGGGCCGCAGGATCACTTTGCGACACGCCTGTTCTTGCTTGTTGAAGATCCGGTAACCCTCAGCCGCATCGCCCAGCGCCATGCGGTGGCTAATGATCACTTCGGGATGCAGGTCGCCATTGTTGATGTGCTCAAGCAGACGCGGCAGCAACGGCTGAACGTGGGTCTGGCCCATCTTGAAGGTCAGGCCCTTGTCGAATGCATCGCCAAACAGGAAACCATGGATGAACCCGGCGTATACCCCTGGCACGCTCACTGTGCCGCCACGCCGTACCGCAGCCATGCACTGGCGCAGAGCATAGCCACTGCTGGTTTCTATTTTCAGTGCGGTAAGTACCGTTTCGGTGGTGCTGCCCTTGGCTTCGAAGCCCACTGCATCGATGACCGCATCGACGCCGCGAGAGCCGGCGGTCTGCTCGATGATCGCGCTCGCCGGATCGACTTCGTCGAAGTTGACCGGAATCACGCCATAGGTTTCGCGAGCGAACTCAAGGCGGTAGGCGTGATGATCGACCATGAATATCTTCTCGGCGCCCAGCAGTTTCGAACAGGCCGCGGCCATCAGGCCCACCGGGCCTGCACCGAAGATGGCGACGCTGCTGCCTGGCTTGACCCCGGCATTCAGCGCGGCCTGGTAGCCGGTGGGCAGGATGTCGCTGAGAAACAGCACGCGCTCGTCATCCAACCCCTCGGGGATCTTGATCGGGCCGGTGTTGGCCTTGGGTACGCGCACGTACTCCGCCTGGCCTCCAGGTATGCCGCCGTACAGGTGGCTGAAACCGAACAGCGCCGCACCCGATGGAATCTGCTTCTTATTGAGGATCGCGCCACGCCCGGGGTTGGTCGTTTCGCAGGCGGCGTGCAGCTCCAGATTGCAGAAGAAGCAGCTGCCGCAGGCGATCACGAACGGCACCACCACGCGGTCACCCTTGCTCACCGCAGTGACTGCGCTGCCGGCCTCCACCACCTCGCCCATGAACTCGTGACCGAAGATATCGCCATGCTCCGTCTGGGGAATCTTGCCGCGATACAGATGCAGGTCGGACCCGCAGATCGCGGTCGCCGTCACCTTGAGAATAATGTCGTCAGGCTGCTGGATAACGGGATCAGGTACGGTATCGACGCGGACATCGAGGCTGCCGTGATAGGTGAGGGCGCGCATAAGCGTTTCTCCGGTATTTGTTTCGGGCTCGAATCGGCGCCCGTGGTGTTCGGAGAAATGATCCAGAGCAAGAGTTCACGGCAAACGATGGACGGCGCCTTCGGGTCGCAACGCGGACTCGGTTGCGAAAGAGGGCGAAACGCCAAGCCAATGAGTTATCAGGGCTGCTGGTAATGACCGGGGGTGGTGTCCGACTTATGGGGATGAACGATGCGCGTGACCTGGATATCGGTAAGCTCACCGGCGCCGTGCAGCGGCTGAATGTGGCCGCGAGCCTGCTCCGGCGTCAGGCTTTCCGCATCTACGGTCACTTCCTCGCTATGGGGCTGATTGTCGAAGATGTAACTGACCAGAAAGCAGTTTGATTTGGACATGGATCCTCTCCCGTACAGCGATAGTGCAGCAGATAGTGAGCTCAGACGATGCGCCGTTTTGCCTGTGGCTCATGGTTAAGGTCGATGCGCGGCGTGAATAGTTCCGCGCTTGTTCAAGGACTTCGCGGCAACGAAAAATATTAAAACCTCCGCAGCGGGTCGCAGTCGTAACCGGTACGACATGTGCCTGTGGAGATAAAAAATGACCATTGTCTGTTTGCTTGGCGGATGCAGCTGGGAGCGAGGTTCCCACGCCCACTTCAGCGATGACGACGTGCTCTATCAGAGCTGCAGCCGGTGCGGCGCCCATCGGTATTTCTTCGGTGTTCCTGCAGCGGCGGCAACCCGTGGGCTGGACGCGCGAGCATGAGTGCGTGGGAACGCATCACGGCTACGATCATCAACGAATTTTCTGATCTGACCGAGCTGGAGCAGGCGACGCGGGTGACCATTCGCCTGTTCCTGGCGGCCATTCTTGGCGGCCTGCTCGGCTTTGAACGGGAAAAGAATGGTCAGGCGGCCGGTCTGCGTACCCACATGCTGGTGGCCATCGGTTCGGCGCTGTTTGTCATGGTGCCCGAGCAGGATGGTGCCGAGCATGACGCCATGAGCCGGGTGATCCAGGGCATCGTTGCCGGTGTTGGATTTCTCTGCGCCGGTACCATCCTCAAAGGCGATTCCTTCGCCGAAGTCAGAGGGCTTACCACGGCCGCCGGTATCTGGCTGACGGCGGCCATTGGCATCACCGTGGGCCTTGGTCGGGAAGCCACCGCGGTGCTGGGCACTTTGCTGGCTTTATTCGTTCTCAATGCTGTACCTCATGTAATCAACGCGACCAGCAGCCGCAAAAACATTCCACCGGATGACACGGCAGCGCAGTGACTTGGTAGGAGCTCATCATGTTCAAAGATTTCAAGCACTACACGGCCTGGACCGATGCGATGGAAAACGATCAGGGCTATGTCGGTTTGATCGAGTACCAGCCCAAGTGTCCGGGCGCCAGCGTGCATGTGTTGTGGGTCATCGCGCCAGGCTGCGTGTGTGCCAACGACGCGGAAACCGCCGCTGATCAGATGCTTAGGGAAATCCGTGATATCACTGCCATGGGCCGGGTCATCTACAGCGATGGGGTCATGCTCTGAGGGCGCATTGCCGGGCTTGCGCCGCTGTCGATTGCTGAAACTATTCGTTCGCGCCGCGGGTCATCCAGAAGACAACTGGCATGAAGGTGAGCGGCAATGGCACGAGCAATCTGGAAGGGCGCCATCAGTTTTGGCCTGGTGCATATTCCTGTCGCGCTGGTCTCGGCGACTTCGACCCAGGGCGTCGATTTTGACTGGCTGGATGAGCGCAGCATGGACCCGGTCGGCTACAAGCGAGTCAACAAAGTCAGCGGCAAGGAGGTTAGCAAGGAGCACATCGTCAAAGGTGTTCAATTCGAGAAAGGCCGCTACGTGATCATCAGCGAAGAGGAAATTCGCGCCGCCCACCCGAAGTCCACCCAGACCATCGACATCTTCGCCTTTGTCGAAAGCCAGCAGATCCCCCTCGCCAATATCGAAAAACCCTATTACCTGGCCCCGGACAAACGCGGCGAGAAGGTTTATGCATTGCTGCGCGAAACCCTGACTCGGACCAAGAAGGTCGCACTGGCCAACGTGGTGCTGCATTCGCGTCAGCACCTGGCCGCGGTGATGCCGTTGGAAGGGGCGATGGTGCTGGTGATGCTGCGCTGGCCAGCTGAAGTGCGCGGTCTGGACACCCTTGAGCTGGGCGAAAACGTCACTGACGCGACCCTGGCCAAAGGCGAACTGGACATGGCCAAACGGCTGGTCGAAGACATGACCGCCGACTGGCAGCCCGAGAATTACCGCGACACCTTTGAAGAAAAGATCATGCAGCTGGTCGAGGAAAAAGCCAGCAAGGGCAAGATCGAGGAAGTCGAGGCCGAGCCCGGCACCGAAGAGCGCAAAAGCGCAGACGTCTACGACCTTACCGAGTTGCTCAAACGCAGCCTGGGCGGAGGCGGCGCAGGCAAACCTGCGGGCAAGAAGGCGCCGGCCAAACCCGACAAGCCAAAGACGCCAAGCAAGACCCCACGTAAGAAACCGGCGAAAACCGCAAGCAGGTAAGCGCATCGCGCAGCGTCATTGCAAGGACCCTGACCATGGCCAAGGCAATCAGCGAGTACAATCGCAAACGCAATTTCGACATCACCTCCGAACCCGCCGAACCGACCAAGCGCAGCCGAAATAAGCGCAGTACGGACTCGCTGCGTTTTGTCGTGCAGAAGCACGACGCGACCCGTCTGCATTACGATTTTCGCCTCGAGCTGGATGGCACTCTGAAAAGCTGGGCGGTGCCGAAAGGGCCAAGCCTCGACCCCAAGGACAAGCGACTGGCCGTGCATGTCGAGGATCATCCGCTGGGGTATGCCAGTTTCGAGGGCAGCATTCCCAAGGGGCAGTACGGCGCCGGTGACGTGATCGTCTGGGACCATGGCGTCTGGCAACCCCACGGCGACCCGCTCGCCGGGTATGAAGCGGGTCGGCTCAAGTTCACCCTGATCGGTGAAAAGCTTGCCGGCGACTGGAACCTGGTCCGCACGCGATTGCGTGGTAGCGGTGACAAGGAGCAGTGGCTGCTGATCAAGGAACGCGACGAAGTGGCTCAGGCTGCGGACCAGTACGACATTGTCGAGGCCAAGCCGGAAAGCGTTCTGAGTGGCAAGCTGGTCGGCATAAAACCGGCCAAAACCAGTCCGGGGAAAGCCAGCGCTAAAGCGGCCAAGCCACGTGCGCGCAGCGCTGCAAAGTCAGCGGCGCAGGTGGCGATTCCCGAATCGCTATCGCCCGAACTGGCCACCTTGGTCAGCGCACCACCAAGCGGCGATTGGCGCTACGAGATCAAGTTCGACGGCTACCGCATGCTTGCGCGGGTGCGTGACGGCGAGGTGCGGCTGATCACCCGCAACGGCAACGACTGGACTGAGCGCTTGCCGATTCAAGCCAAAGCGATTGCCGACCTCGACCTGCAGGACAGCTGGCTGGATGGCGAAGTGGTGGTGCTCAATGATCATGGCTTACCCGATTTCCAGGCGTTGCAAAGTGCCTTCGAGATCGGCCGCAGCCACAGTATCGTCTATTACCTGTTCGACGCCCCTTACCTGCAGGGCCGGGATATGCGCGAGCGCCCGCTGGAAGAGCGCCGCGCCGCGTTGGAAAGGGTGCTCAAGGGCAGCAAGCCGCGTGGGGTGCTGCGCTTTTCCGAGGCGTTCAGCAGCCACCACCGCGACATCGTCGAAAGCGCCTGTGCGTTGTCGCTTGAGGGGGTAATCGGCAAGCGGGTGGGTAGCCCCTACGTGTGCCGGCGCAGTGGCGACTGGATCAAGCTCAAGTGTCGCCTTCGCCAGGAATTCGTCATCGTGGGCTACACCCGCCCCCAGGGCAACCGCAGCGGCTTCGGCGCCTTGCTGCTGGCGGTCAACGATGAAGCCGGCACGCCCAGCCTGCGCTACGCCGGGCGGGTCGGCACCGGTTTCAGCGATGCCTCGCTGAAGCATTTGCACGGCCAGCTCACCGCATTGCAGCGTAAGACCTCGCCGCTTACCGATCCGTTGCGCGGCGCCCAGGGGCGTGGCGTGCATTGGGTCGAGCCGCAGTTGGTCGGCGAGGTCGAGTTCGCCGAGTGGACCAAGGAGGGCATCGTCCGCCAGGCCGCATTCGTCGCGCTGCGCACCGACAAACCGGTCGAGGAAATCATCCGCGAACGCCCGCGCCCGCCCGGCACCTTGAGCACCAATGAGTCTGGCGGCAAAACAGGCAAAGGCAAATCCTCGTCAGCCGGTGCCGCTAAGTCTGGGCGCGCTTCAGCCAACAAGGGCAGCGGCAAGGGGCGAGAGACCATCGCCGGCGTTGGCGTTAGCAGCCCGGATCGGGTCATCGATGCCGAGAGCGGTGCGCAGAAGATCGAGCTTGCGCAGTTCTACGCCGATATCGCGCCCTGGCTACTGCCCCATCTGAACGACCGGCCGGTGTCCCTGCTGCGGGCGCCGGAAGGGGTCGGCGGCGAGCAGTTCTTCCAGAAGCATGCCGAACACCTGGCGATTCCCAACATCAAGCACCTCGATCCCAAGCTCGATCCGGGGCATGCGCGGCTGATGGAAATAGACACGCCTTCGGCCCTGGTCGGCGCCGTGCAGATGGGCACCATCGAGCTGCACACCTGGGGCGCCAACAGCAGCCGCATCGAAACTCCGGACCGCCTGGTGCTGGACCTCGATCCGGACCCGGCGCTGCCGTGGCGCAGCATGATCGAGGCGACGCAGCTGTGCCTGACCGTGCTCGACGAGTTGGGCCTGGACGCTTACCTGAAAACCAGCGGCGGCAAGGGCTTGCACATCATCGTGCCCTTAGCGCGACACACCGACTGGGACAATGTCAAAGAGTTCGCCAAGGCCATTTCTCAGTTCATGACCCGGCTGATGCCCGACCGTTTCACCGCGACCATGGGACCGAAGAACCGGGTCGGCAAGATATTCATTGACTACCTGCGCAACTCACGTGGCGCCAGTACCGTGTCCGCCTACTCGGTGCGTGCCCGGCCCAACCTGCCGGTTTCGGTGCCGATCAGCCGCGATGAACTGGCTGGCCTGACCAGCGCTTCCCAGTGGCATATCGGCAATCTGCTAAGCCGATTGAATGATCTGCAAGACGACCCCTGGGCCGGCTACAGCAACCGGCAGCGGATCACCCAGGCGATGTGGAAGCAACTGGGCAGCCGCGACCGTTAGCCCGTGCCAGCGCCTGGCGGACATTCGTCAGGCGCGCGGCAATCAACCTGAACCTCCTCCCGAAACCGCCAGTCCTGACTCTATCAGGCCACCAACGGGAGATATCACCATGGCAGAGCAAACCCTACCTGCGCAGCACCAAGACCATCAGCCGGGCTCGGAAACCGAAATGCACCCCAAGCCGGTGTACATCAGTAACGACTACAAAGCCGCGGGCAAACTCAAGGGCAAGGTCGCGATCATCACCGGCGCCGACAGCGGCATCGGCCGGGCGGTGGCGGTGCACTACGCGAAGGAGGGCGCCAATATCGTGCTGCTGTACCTCAACGAGCATGACGACGCCGAGCTGACCCGTCAGGAGATCGAACGCTGCGGCGTCGAGGTACTGATGTATGCCGGCGATGCGGCCGGCGCCGAGTTTTGCAGCAAGGTGGTGACGGAAACCCTGGCGAAATGGGGCAGGGTGGATGTGCTGGTCAACAATGCTGCCGAACAGCATCCTCAGGAGCGACTCGAAGACATCAGCGAAGCGCAGTGGGAGAAAACCTTCCGCACCAACATCTTCGCCATGTTCCAGCTGACAAAGGCCGTGCTGCCGCATTTACAGTCGGGCGCCGCGATCATCAACACCACCTCAATCACTGCCTACAAGGGCAACCCGACGCTGATCGATTACTCCTCGACCAAGGGCGCGATTACCGCATTCACCCGCTCGCTGGCGGTCAATCTGGCGCCGCGTAGCATTCGCGTGAATGGCGTTGCGCCGGGGCCGATCTGGACACCGTTGATTCCCTCCACATTCTCTGCAGAGAAGGTCGCCGAGTTCGGCGCCGAAACACCGTTCGGCCGTCCCGGACAGCCTTCGGAGGTCGCGCCGGCCTACGTCTATCTGGCGTGCAGCGACTCGTCCTATGTCAGTGGCCAGATCATCCACATCAACGGCGGCAGCGTCGTCAATGGCTGATTGCAGAGCCGCGCGACCCTGATCGATGGCCAATAAAGGCTGAACTTTTGCGCCGCGGCCGGGCTCGGTATTCCTAGAGTCCCGGCCAACGGGCACTGATCACACTTCCCGCGAGTTTTGCTACGTCCTGGGCGGCTCGGCTGGCTGGGAAGGGATTCGTATTGCGCTGAGGAGCCCGCACCAATGTCTATGCACAATCAGTCAAAGCAAAAACGCTCTACCCAAGATCAGTCATCGCCAACACGCCCACCGCAGGAAATTCATTCAACCGATCCCGCCGCTACTCGGCCTGATCTGACGCGAGCCACGGCATTGCCACGGCTGGCCATTGAAGCCATCGAACCGGTTGTGGAACATGGCCGTTTTGCCGCCAAGGCCACCGCCGGCTGCGCGGTGGATGTCAGTGCGGTGATCTTCGCCGACGGCCACGACAAACTGGCCGGCGAGGTGCTCTGGCGCGAAGTCGATGCGCCGGACTGGCAACGGGTGCCGCTGGAATTCGTCGGCAATGACCTGTGGCGGGCGAGTTTCATCCCTCAACAGCAGGGCACCGTGCAGTTCGCCATCGAAGCCTGGTGGGACGTATACGCCAGCTACTGCTACGAGCTGACGAAGAAATACGCCGCCGCGGTCCCCATCGGCCTGGAACTGCAGGAAGGCGAACAGCTGATTCGCGAAGCCGTGGTGCACGCTTCGCCACAGTTTGCCCAACCGATGCGCGAGTTGCTGGAGCAACTGCTGGATACCCAGTCGATCGACGAGCGCGTGGCGCTGTTGCTCGCACCGGAAACCGCGGAGCTGATGGCAAAAACTGCAGAGCATCCGCACCGGCTGCGCAGCGAGATATACCCCATTGATGTGGAGCGTCCGCTGGCGCAGTTCGCCAGCTGGTATGAGCTGTTCCCCCGGTCGGTAACTGACGATCCGCGTCGTCATGGCACCTTCAAGGACGTGATCGGCCGTCTGCCCGACATCCAGGCAATGGGCTTCGACGTGTTGTATTTCCCGCCGATCCACCCGATTGGCCGCGCGCACCGCAAGGGGCCGAACAATACCCTGATCGCCCATGAAGGAGACCCTGGCAGCCCCTATGCGATCGGCAGCCCCGATGGCGGCCATGAAGCGATTCACCCTGAGCTTGGCAGCCTTGATGACTTCCGCGAACTGGTCAGCGCCGCCCGCCAGCATGACCTGGAAATCGCTTTGGATTTCGCCATCCAGTGCTCGCCGGATCACCCCTGGTTGCAGCAGCACCCCGGCTGGTTCAGCTGGCGCCCGGACGGCAGCATCCGTCATGCGGAAAACCCGCCGAAGAAGTACGAGGACATCGTCAACGTCGACTTCTATGCCGCGGACGCCATACCCGGCCTGTGGCAGGCGCTGCGCGATGTGGTGCGCGGCTGGGTCGACCTGGGCGTCACCCTGTTTCGTGTCGACAACCCGCACACCAAGCCGTTGCCGTTCTGGGAATGGCTGATCGCCGATATCCGTCGCGACAACCCCGAGGTGATATTCCTCGCTGAAGCCTTTACTCGGCCGGCGATGATGGCGCGCCTGGGCAAGGTCGGCTTCAGCCAGAGCTACACCTATTTCACCTGGCGCAACACCAAGCAGGAGCTGGAAACCTACTTCGGTGAACTCAACCAACCGCCTTGGCGCGATTGCTACCGGCCGAATTTCTTCGTCAATACGCCGGATATCAACCCGCGTTTCCTGCACAACTCCGGGCGCGCCGGTTTTCTGATTCGCGCCGCGCTGGCGACCATGGGTTCCGGCCTGTGGGGCATGTATTCGGGCTTTGAGATCTGCGAGTCGGCACCGGTGCCAGGCAAGGAGGAATACCTCGACTCCGAGAAGTACGAGATCCGCCCGCGCGACTACCGCGCCCCCGGCAACATCGTCGCCGAAATCGCTCAGCTCAACCGCATTCGCCGGCTCAACCCGGCGCTGCAGACCCACCTCGGGTTCAAGGCGTACACGGCCTGGAACGACAACATCTTCTTTTTCGGTAAACGCACCGCCGATCAGAGCAACTTCATTCTGATCGCCATCAGCCTCGATCCGCACAACGCCCAGGAAGCCAGCTTCGAACTCCCGCTCTGGGAGATGGGCCTGGCGGACGACGCCGCTACCCATGGCGAAGACCTGATGAACGGCCATACCTGGACCTGGCATGGCAAAACCCAATGGATGCGCATCGAGCCATGGCATCAGCCATTTGGCATCTGGCGCATTTCACCAGCCTCCTAAGGGGACCTTCCGATGGCGAAGAAAAACAGACCCGCGGCGTTCCTCAACGACCCGTACTGGTACAAGGACGCAGTGATCTACCAGGTCCATGTGAAGTCCTACTTCGATTCGAACAACGATGGAATCGGCGACTTCGCCGGCCTGATCGACAAGCTCGACTACATCGCCGACCTGGGCGTGAACACCATCTGGCTGTTGCCGTTCTATCCCTCTCCACGGCGCGACGATGGCTACGACATTGCCGAATACCGCGACGTGCACAGCGACTACGGCGGCATGGCCGATGCCAAGCGTTTCATCAGCGAGGCGCACCGCCGCGGCCTGCGGGTGATCACCGAGCTGGTCATCAACCACACCTCGGACCAGCACCCCTGGTTCCAGCGTGCGCGGGAGGCCAAGAAAGGCTCGAAGGCGCGGGATTTCTACGTCTGGTCGGACACCGATCAGAAGTACCAGGACACCCGGATCATCTTTCTCGACACCGAGAAATCCAACTGGACCTGGGACCCGGTTGCCGGGCAGTACTTCTGGCACCGCTTCTATTCCCACCAGCCGGACCTGAATTTCGACAACCCGCAGGTGCTCAAGGAAGTGCTCAGCGTGATGCGTTTCTGGCTCGACCTGGGCGTCGATGGCCTGCGCCTGGACGCCATTCCGTACCTCATTGAGCGCGATGGCACCAATAACGAGAACCTGCCGGAAACCCACACGGTCCTGAAAAAGATCCGTGCGGAACTCGATGCCAAATACCCGGACCGCATGCTGCTGGCGGAAGCCAATCAGTGGCCGGAAGACACCCAGATGTACTTCGGTGGCACCGAAGGCGGCGAGGGCGACGAATGCCACATGGCCTTTCACTTCCCGCTGATGCCGCGGATGTACATGGCCATCGCCCAAGAAGATCGCTTTCCGATCACCGACATCCTGCGCCAGACCCCGGCGATTCCTGACAACTGCCAGTGGGCGATCTTCCTGCGCAACCATGATGAGCTGACCCTGGAAATGGTCACGGATCAGGAGCGCGACTACCTGTGGAATTACTACGCGTCTGACCGCCGCGCGCGGATAAATCTGGGCATCCGCCGGCGCCTGGCGCCGCTGGTCGAACGCGACCGTCGGCGCATCGAGCTGCTCAATAGCCTGCTGTTGTCCATGCCGGGTACGCCGACCCTGTATTACGGCGACGAAATCGGCATGGGCGACAACATCTTCCTCGGCGACCGCGACGGCGTGCGCACGCCGATGCAGTGGTCGATCGACCGCAACGGCGGCTTCTCCCGCGCCGACCCAGCCAGCCTGGTGCTGCCGCCGATCATGGATCCGCTCTATGGCTTCCAGACCATCAACGTCGAGTCTCAGGCCCGTGATCCGCACTCGCTGCTGAACTGGACGCGGCGCATGCTTTCCATCCGCAAGCAGCAGAAAGCGTTCGGCCGCGGCACGTTGAAGATGCTGTCACCGGCCAACCGGCGCATCCTGGCGTACCTGCGTGAATACCACGACGGCGATCGTCACGAGGTGATCCTCTGCGTCGTCAACCTGTCCCGAGCGGCCCAGGCGGCCGAGCTGGACCTGTCCAGCTACCAGGGCCAGGTGCCGGTGGAGATGGTCGGCGGCAGCTCGTTTCCGCCCATCGGCGAGTTGACCTACCTGCTGACGCTGCCGCCTTACGGCTTCTACTGGTTCGTGCTGGCCGATGAGAAGCAGATGCCGCATTGGCATGTGCAGACCGCCGTGCCGATGCCGGAAATGCCGACGTTGGTGATCAAGCGCGATCTGCAGGAAGTGCTGCAAGGGCGTGCCCGGCAGACCCTTGAGCACGAATCGCTGCCGGCCTATCTGCCCAAGCGGCGCTGGTTCTCCAGCCAGGAAAAACCGGTTAGCGACCTGCGTCTGCTGTACGCCATTCCGTTCGGCGAGCCGAGCGACCTGTGTGTGCTCAGCGAAGTGCAGGTAACATGTGACGAAGGCGTGGATAACTTCCAGTTACCGCTGGCGTACGTCTCGGCAGATGCCCATGGCGGGAGCCCGTTGCCGCAGCAACTGGCACTGGCTCGCCTGCGCCGCGGGCGCCAGGTCGGCCTGGTGACCGATGCAATCGTGTTACCTGAGTTCAGCCGCCAGGTGCTACGTAACTTGCGCCAGCAGACCGTACTGGAATGGGAAGGCAACGAAATCCAGTTCATCGCCACCTCGCGACTTGCCACCCTGGAGGAGCTGGACGAGGAAATCGTGCCGATGTCGGCCGAGCAGTCCAACAGCTCAGTGCTGATCGGCGACCGCATGGTGCTCAAACTGTTGCGTCGGGTCATGCCTGGCGTGCATCCGGAGACCGAAATCGGCGGTTATCTGACCGAGAAAGGCTTCGCCAATATTGCGCCGCTGCTGGGCGAAGTACGCCGTGTCGACCCGCAGGGTCAGCCTCACACCCTGATGATTCTGCAGGGCTTCCTGGATAACCAGGGCGACGCCTGGCAGTGGACCCAGGACACCCTGGAACGGGCGATTCGCGACGAACTGGTCGGCGGTCTGTCCAATGCGGAAAACCAGTACCAGGCACTGGCCGAACTGCAAAGTTTCGCCAGCATTCTCGGCCGTCGGGTGGCGGAAATGCATGTGACCCTGGCGCAACCTTCGGACAATCCGGACTTCGGCGCCGTACCCAGCGACGAGGGCGACGGCAAGGAATGGCAGGGCGACATCATTGGGCAGGTTGACGAGATGCTCGATGCATTGGAGGCCGCACGCGGCCATATGTCGGCGAAACAGGGTGAGCCTGCCGAGTGGCTAATCGAGCACGGCGACAAGCTGCGCAAGCTGGTGAAAAAGCTGGCCAAGCGTGCCGGCGGTGGCTTGCGCATCCGGGTGCACGGCGACTTGCACCTCGGCCAGGTGCTGGTCTCCCAGGGCGATGCTTACCTGATCGATTTTGAGGGCGAACCCACCCGCAGCCTGGACGACCGGCGCAAGCGCCACAGTCCGTTCAAGGACGTGGCCGGCATGCTGCGCTCGTTCGACTACGCGGCCGCCATGGCGATGCGCAACGCGCAAAGCACCGACGTATCCAGCGAGGCGGAGCAGGCGCGGCAGACTATTGCCACCAGCTACCTTGAGCAATCGCGCGCGGCGTTCCTCGAGGCCTATCGCCTAGCTGCCGCACAGTTGCCGCATGCCTGGCATGAGCGCGACGGTGAACAGGCCGCGTTGGCGCTGTTCACCATCGAGAAAACTGCCTACGAAATTCTTTATGAAACCCGCTATCGCCCGGAATGGCTGGATGTACCAGTGCAGGGAATGGTGGCGTTGATCAACCAGTTAACAGGGGATTCCAACCATGACTAAGGATGCAATCGACCGCTTGCCGGTCGAAACCAGCCGAGCCGATATCGAGGCACTGGTGCGCGCAACGCATGCAGATCCCTTTGCCATTCTGGGGCCGCACAAAACCGAAGATGGGGTGAACATCAGGGCGTACCTGCCCAATGCCCTGACCGTCGAATTGCTCGACGCCAGCACCGGCGAATCGCTCGGCATGCTCGACCAGAGCGCGGCGCCAGGGCTGTTCAGCATCCGCCTGAGCGAGCCGCGCAGCTACCGCTACCGCATCAACTGGGGCAACAGCACCCAGGAAACCGAGGACCCGTACGCGTTCGGCCAGTTGCTCGGCGAAATGGATCTGTACCTGTTTGCCGAAGGCAATCACCGCGACCTCGGCAATCGCTTTGGCGCGCAACTGGCGACCCACGAAGGCGTGGAGGGCGTGCGCTTCGCGGTATGGGCGCCGAATGCGCGGCGGGTGTCGGTGGTGGGCAATTTCAATAACTGGGATGGCCGCCGGCACATGATGCGTCAGCGCCACCCGAGCGGTGTGTGGGAATTGTTCGTGCCGCGGCTGCAAGCCGGCGAAGTCTACAAATACGAGATTCTCGGCCACAGCGGCGTGTTGCCGCTGAAAGCTGACCCGATTGCGCTGGCCACCGAACTGCCTCCGGCAACCGGCTCGGTGGTGTCGCGGCCGCTCGATTTCGAATGGCATGACGATGCCTGGATGAGCCAGCGCGCCGCGCGTCAGGCCCATTCGCAACCCTTGTCGATCTACGAGCTGCACCCCGGTTCGTGGCGCCGTGAAGGCGGGCCGGAAGGGCGGGTGCTGAGCTGGCAGGAATTGACCGAGCAGCTGATCCCCTACGTGCTGGAAATGGGCTTCAGCCACATTGAGCTGATGCCGATCATGGAGCATCCGTTTGGCGGCTCGTGGGGCTATCAGCCGTTGTCACAGTTCGCGCCGACCTCGCGTTACGGTAGCCCCCATGACTTCGCCAAGTTCGTCGATGCCTGCCACTGTGCTGGTGTGGGCGTGATTCTCGACTGGGTGCCCGCGCATTTCCCGACAGACAGCCATGGCCTCGGCCGCTTCGACGGCACGGCCCTGTACGAGTACGAACATCCGTTCGAAGGCTTCCACCAGGATTGGGAAACTTACATTTACAACCTCGGCCGTACCGAGGTGCACGGTTTCATGCTGGCGTCGGCGCTGCATTGGCTGAAAACCTATCACATCGACGGCCTGCGGGTGGATGCGGTGGCCTCGATGCTCTACCGAGACTATTCACGCAAGCATGGCGAGTGGATTCCCAACCGCCACGGCGGTCGTGAGAACCTGGAAACCATCGACTTCCTTCGTCACCTCAACGATGTGGTGATCAGCGACGCGCCTGGCGCGCTGGTCATCGCCGAAGAGTCCACCGACTGGCCGGGGGTCAGCCGCTCCACCAACGAAGGCGGCCTGGGGTTTGCCTACAAGTGGAACATGGGCTGGATGCACGACACCCTCAAGTACGTCAGCGAGGACCCGATCAACCGCGGCCATCACCATCACCAGATGACGTTCGGCTTGATCTACGCGTTCTCCGAGAACTTCATCCTGCCGATCTCCCACGACGAAGTGGTGCACGGCAAACGCTCGCTGCTCGACAAGATGCCGGGCGACCGCTGGCAGAAGTTCGCCAACCTGCGACTGTATCTGAGCTTCATGTGGAGCCATCCAGGCAAGAAGCTGCTGTTCATGGGTTGCGAGTTTGGGCAGTGGCGCGAGTGGAACCATGACACCGAATTGGACTGGTACCTGCTGCGTTATGGCGAGCACCAGGGACTGCAGAACCTGCTCAAGGACTTGAACTACCTGTACCGCAACGAGCCGGCGCTGCACCAGTTGGACAACAAGGAAGGTGGCTTCGAATGGCTGATCGGTGATGACAAAGCCAACAGCGTGTATGCCTGGCTACGCAGCGGTGAGGACGGCCAGCCGTTGCTGGTCGTGCATAATTTCACCCCTGTGCCTCGCGAGGGTTATCGCATCGGCGTACCCTTGCAAGGCAACTGGTCAGTCGCTCTGAACAGCGATTCGGAGCACTACGCCGGCAGCAACTATGGCAGTTGCAGCGACCTGGTGGCTGGCGAGGAAGTCAGCCATGGCCAGCCTTATTCGCTGGCCCTGAATCTGCCGCCGCTGGGTACCTTGATTCTGCGGCCGGATCGTTGAGTTAAATCACGCAACACTGGTTGATTGTTCGGGGCCTTGATTGGCCCCGCTTTCATTGCGCAGCTTTTTCGCGCGCTTCTCCAATACCAGGTACACCACGCAGGCAATCGCCAGCGGCAGCAGAAAATAGATTGCCCGGTAGCCGATCAGCGCGGCCAGCAAATCGCTTTTCGACATCTGGTGCTGCAGCAGGGCGATAAACACCGCTTCCAGGACGCCCAGCCCAGCCGGGATATGGGTAACCACGCCAGCGATGCTGCTGATCAGCAATACACCCAGCACTGCCGGATAGAAGGCTTCATCCGGCAGCAGGGTGTGGATCAGCAATGCCATCAGCGACCAGTTCAGCGCGCCCAATCCCGCCTGGATCAGCGCCAGACGCACGGACGGCAGCGTCAACGTCTGATTACGGATGTGCCAGATACGCCGCTTGGAAAAGGCGCAGGCCAGCAGGTAACCGCCTGCTACCAGCAGCAGGACGAAGCCGATTATCTGCAGACTGGTGGCACCGATCGACCAGCTTTCCGGCAGATCAAGCAGGCGTGAGGAAAACACCACACCGGCCAGCAACATATAGCCCAGCCAGTTGGTGATCATGCTGAAGGTAAACACTTTGGTGATGGTCGGCACATCCAGCCCGAGGCGCGAGTACAGGCGATAGCGCAAGGCGATGCCACCGACCCAGGCGCTTAGATTCAGGTTGAAGGCATAACAGACAAACACTACCGGCACTATCTGCGTGGCAGGGAGTTTGTGCTTGGTGTAATAACGGCCCAGAACATCGAAACAGGAATAGGCCGCATAACTGGCGGCACAGATCCCTACCGCCAGTAACAGAGTGCTGGCCTCATAGGATTGCAGTGCTTTCTTCACATCCTGCCAGTCGAGGTTTTTTACCAGCATGAACAGCAACGCCGGCACCATGATGAAAAAGAACAGGGTGAGGATGCGCTTGGCCCACTTCCATTTCGGATTGACCGGTTTCTTATCGCCCGGTTGTGCGTGTTGCGCGGTCGATTCATTCACAGCGACTTCTCCTGTTCGAAGTGCACGTCTTGCTCGTCTTGCACGGGCGATACGTCGGTCACCGGCAGCAAAGGCTTGAGCTTTGGCGAATGCGCGGGGAACCAACCGGCAATCGCAGGGAAATGCCGAAGGAAATGGAAACTGACGAAGATCAGCGGCATCCGCCACCAGTAGCCACGCTTGGCGCGTTGCAGGGAAATCTGTTTGCAGGTGCGCTGTGCCAGCGATTGCAAATGCTCATACAGCTGATGATTGAACGTCGCATCGCGGATGATCAGGTTGGCTTCGAGGTTGAGCGACAGGCTCAGCGGATCGAGGTTGCTCGAGCCTACGGTCGCCCACTCGTGATCGACCAGCGCGACCTTGCCGTGCAAGGGTCGCTCGCAGTACTCATGAATCTGCACGCCATCGCGAATCAGGTAGCTGTAGAGCAGCCGCGAGCACATGCGTACCAGCGGCATATCGGGTTGCCCCTGCAGGATCAGGGTGACATGCACACCCCGCCGCGCTGCGTTGCGTAGCTCGCGCAGCAGGCGGTAGCCGGGGAAGAAGTAGGCGTTGGCCAGCAACAGGCGGAAGCTCGCCGAACGCACCGCGCGCAGGTAATGCTCTTCGATGTCGTTGGGGTGGTCTTCGTTGTCGCGAATCGCCAGCAGCATGCGCGCCTTGCCGGCAAAGCGATTGACGGCGGCATTGAACGCGTGGGGTTCGGCTGTCGAATGGGTGGCGTTACGGTTGTAGGCCAGCAGGCGCAGGCTGGCCTGGTGAATATCGGTTACCACCGGACCGCGCACCTTGACCGCGTAATCCTGCTTGGCCATCGGGCCGAAGTCGGCGAGGTGATCGGCGCAGAAGTTGATGCCGCCGATAAAGGCTTCCTCGCCATCCACTACCACGATCTTGCGGTGCAGGCGGCGGAACAGATTGGTGCGCATGCCCATCAGCTTCGGCCGCGGATCGAACGCATGGATGTTGACGCCGGCGTTGGTCAGCTCGGCAATAAAGGTCGAGGTCAGATCAGCGGTACCGTAGCCGTCGACCATCACCTCGACCTTGACGCCGCGGCTAGCAACTTCGACCAGTACCTCTTTCAGCTCCTTGCCGACCTTGTCTTCGTAGATGATGAAAGTTTCCAGCAGCACTTCATGCTTGGCCGCGCGCATGCTGGCAAACACGCTGGGAAAGAATTCCTCGCCGTTGATCAGCAGTTCGACGTCGTTGCCGTCTTTCCAGTTGTAACTCATATACGTACCTCAACCGCGAGCGGAGCATGATCGGATAAGTGGGACCACGGCCGGCGATTGAGCACCTGGGGGCCATGGGTAGTGGCGTTGCGCACGTAGATGCGATCCAGCGGCAGCAGGGGCCAGCGCGCCGGAAAGCTTTTCGCGGGCGCGCCGAAGGCATCGATAAAAGCCTCGTGCATGCCGAACTCGGCGAGCAGGCCATGGGCGCGTTGACGCCAGTCGTTGAAATCCCCTGCGATGATCACCGGGGCGTCGGCGGGCAAGCTGTCGAGTAGATCGCCAAGCAGTTTCAGCTGCTCCTGACGATGGTTTTCGCGCAGGCCCAGGTGCACGCAGATGGCATGCACTTCGCGATGGCCACTGACATTCAGCACTGAATGCAGCAGGCCGCGTTCCTCGTGGTCGCCCACCGAAATATCCAGGTTCTGGTGGCTACGAATCGGGAATTTGGAAAGCAGGGCGTTGCCATGGTCGCCATCCGGGTACACCGCATTGCGCCCGTAGGAGAATTCCGGCCATATGCTGTCAGCCAAAAACTCGTACTGGGGGATGCTCGGCCAATCGCTGTAGCGCTTGGCGTGGCGATCATGGGTGCCGTGCACTTCCTGGAGAAAGACGATGTCCGCGGCCGAGGCACGCACCGCTTCGCGCAACTCCGGCAGGATGAAACGCCGGTTGAAGAAGGTGAAGCCCTTGTGGGTGTTGAGCGTGAGCACGCGCAGCGAATGGACGGTCGGCGCGTTCTCGACACGGGGCTTGCCGGCTGTTTCGTTGCCAGCAATCTCACCATTTGAAACAAGGTGGCTCACAACACTGCTCCTTGCAGAATTCCAGGGGTGGCTTCCAGCGCATCGGCCAGGTCGAACTTCTCCAGCAGCGAGCGTGCGTCGAAGGGTGCACGCACTTTGGTGTCGTTATCGAAATAGCAGTAGACGTCGCGCTGCTGGTGGCGGTAATCGCGGGCGGGATCAATCAGCTTGGCATCCTCGGGTTGTCTGCCGTCGCGCCAGGCGTCGATACGCGCGTGCCAGTAGTTGATCGCCCGCGTCGAGTAACCGCTTTCGTAAAGCACCTCGTCGCCGTGCAGGCGGATGTAGACGAAATCGGCGGTGAGGTCTTCCTGCTGCGGCCACTTACCGGCGGTGTCCGCCACCACCAGGGCGACCTGGTGTTTATCGAGCAGCGCAACGAACGCAGGGTCGATGAAGCTTTCGTTGCGAATCTCCACCGCGTGGCGCAGTGGACGGTTGGCTGAGCGCGGCAACGCATCGGCCTGTTGCATCTGCTCGTCGGCAGCCTTGGCACATGCCTTGGCCTGTTTCGTGTCTTTCGGCAGCAGCGCAAGAAATTCACCGAACAACGCCTCGTCGAACTTAAAGCTGGGCGGAAACTGCCAAAGGATCGGGCCGAGTTTTTCCTTCAGTTGCAGCACCCCGGAGGCGAAGAAATTGCCGATCGGCTTTTTCACGTCGCGCAACCGACGGATGTGGGTGATGTAGCGGGGCGCCTTCACCGAGAAGATGAAGTCGTCGGGCGTATCGGCATACCAGTCGGCATAGCGCTGCGGCGTCTGCAGGGCATAGAACGAGCCGTTTATTTCGATGCTGTTGACCGCACGCGAGGCGAAATGCAGCTCTTTGCGCTGTACCAGCCCCTCGGGGTAGAAATCCCCGCGCCAGGGTGCGTAACGCCAGCCGGAAATACCGATGCGGATATCGCTCATGGTCGGCTTGACCTGATTGAGCACGACCAAGCCACTGCCCGCGAATGCGCCACCAACAGCGCCGAGACGGCGTGCCGAGGCAGCGTTTGGTGTGGACGGCTAGGCGAGTGCTGAAAGTGCAGGGCTGGCATGGGGCGGTACCTCGTCCAGTGAGTGACGCGGCGACAGGGCAGCCCGTCGCCGGTCGATCCGTCAGTGCGCCTTGGCGACGCCGTGCAGCAGCGTGGCGCTGGCCTGGGTCTGGTTGCAGCCGGCGATATTGCCCAGGGACACGATGCCGACCAGGCGCTTTTCGCGGTCGAGAACCGGCATGCGGCGCAGTTGATTGCTGGCCATGTTGCTGGCGACCGCTTCGATGTCATCGTCCTCGAAGCAGTAGCGCACGCCACTGCTCATGACCTCGGCGACCCGGGTATCGCCGCCAAGCCCGACGGCGACCGCGCGGGTGGTGATGTCGCGGTCGGTGATCATGCCGACCAGGCGATCCTGATCGTTTACCAGCAGGGCGCCACTGTCGATGCGCACCATCAGTGCGGCGGCTTCATGAATGCTCTGCTCCGGCGTCACGGTCTGTACGCCTCGGGTCATGACTTCGCTGATTTTCATGATGTCCTCCTCGGTCGATTGCAATAAATGCTTCATGGCAATGAGGTTTTCGACTAGAGGGGGCGAGGGCGGTTCAGATTTTTTAGGCTATGTGCCTCATAGGGTGCGCCGAGCGCACCAGCGGCTGAGGCCCTTGTGCGCATGGCGCACCCTACCGATTAGGCCTTGGCCAGATCGGCGCGCTGAGGCGTTTTATAGAAAGACGATCTCGAAAGGCTGTTGCAGGCGCTCCAGAATCGGCGGAGTCAGATTGGCCTGGCCAGAGGCTTCGTCGGGGTACAGCTGGCTGGCGAATGCCTGGATGGCGTGGCGCTTGCGGGCTTGCACCCGGGGGGCCAGGTGTACCTTGCGGGCACGGTGCCAAGGAATGCGCGAGTCTTCCGGGTCTGCCCAGTGCCAGGCACAGATCGGTACCTCATGAAACAGCGCGCCGATTTCCCTGCAGGCCTGCAACGTGGCGCGACCCACGGCCTCATGGTCGCTATGACCATCTTCACGCCAGGAGCTGAACACGACATCCGACGGCAACAGGTAGTTGAGCAGAAAGCGCTTGAGTTCATCCTCGTAGTCGGCGAGGGCGCTGTCCGGAAAACCGCCATGAATCCATTTCATCGCGGTTTGCGGCAAGCCCAGACGGTTCAGGGCATCGGCACTTTCCTGCGGGCGCACGATTCCCAGGCGCTGCGCCGTCCAGCGCGATGAGCCCTGATGGCTGTTGCTGCCATTGGTGACCGAGATGAGCAACAGTGGCCGGCGATCCTCGCAGAGCAGTTGCAGCAGCCCGCCGCAACCGAGCACTTCATCATCCGGATGAGGAGCGACGATCACCGCGCGGCGCGGGTAAGGCACCAGGATATCGCTGCTGATCGACGGCACCTGGGCAAGCCGCCATGAACCTTTCCAGGCACGTAGCGGAGTGCCGCTGCCCTTGAGTTCCACCTGCATGCAACTCGCTCCTTTGTGGTTGCTCCATCACGCCGCGCGCCGGCCTGCCAGCGCGTGGGCGCTACTCCTGAGACTCGCGCTGCAACTCAAGCAACAGCAACGAACGGCCAGTGACGGCGAACTCGCTGTCGAACGGAAAGAATTCCGACTCATGCTGATCCGGCTGGTTGGTGTCGAGCAGGCACCTCCAGCCCTTACCCTGGGCAACTTCCGGCAGGCGAAAATTGACCATGTCGTGGTGCGAGTTGACGATCATCAACAGGGTCGCATCGGCGCCACTGCGGCGAATACCGGTCGGCTGCGCGCGACCGTCCAGCAACATGCCGAGGCAACGGGCACTGGGGTCATGCCACTGCTCTTCACTCATCTCCGCGCCGCACGGCGAAAGCCAGGTGACATCCTTGACGCCGAGCTCCTCGTTGTACGCACCGACGAAGAAACGTCCGCGACGGAGGATCGGGTAGCTCATGCGCAGTTTGATCAGGCGTGTGACGAATTTGAAAAGCGCCTTGCCCTCTTCACCCAGATTCCAGTCGATCCAGCCAATCTCGCTGTCCTGACAATAGGCGTTGTTATTGCCGTGCTGGGTACGCGCAAACTCGTCGCCCGCTACCAGCATCGGCGTGCCTTGGGCGAACAGCAGGGTGGCGAAGAAATTACGCATCTGGCGGAAACGCAGCTCGATGATCTCTGGGTCGTCACTGGGGCCTTCGACGCCGTGATTCCAAGACAGGTTGTTGTTGCTGCCGTCCTGGTTGTTTTCGTCGTTGTCCTCGTTGTGCTTGTCGTTATACGAAACCAGATCGTTGAGGGTGAAGCCGTCATGGGCGGTGATGAAATTCACCGAGGTGAACGGCCGCCGTCCGCGCTGGTTGTACAAATCGCCTGAAGCGGTCAAGCGGCTGGCGAGTTCGGCCAGTTGGCCCTCGTCGCCCTTCCAGAAGCCGCGCACGTTGTCGCGGAACTTGTCGTTCCATTCCGCCCAACCCGGCGGGAAGCCACCGACCTGATAGCCGCCCGGCCCACAATCCCAGGGCTCGGCGATCAATTTGACCTTGCTCAGTACCGGGTCCTGGCGGCAAGCCACCAGGAAGCTATGGCGTTCGTCGTAGCCGTCGTGGTTGCGGGCGAGGATAGTTGCCAGGTCAAAACGGAAGCCGTCCACGCCCATTTCCGTGGCCCAGTAGCGCAACGAGTCGGTGACCATCTGCAGCACGCACGGGTGACTGAGGTCGAGCGTATTGCCAGTGCCGGAATCGTTGATGTAGAAGCGCTTGTCGTCGGGCATCAAGCGGTAGTAGCTGGCGTTGTCGATGCCGCGCATGGACAGCGTAGGGCCCAGTTCATTGCCTTCTGCGGTGTGGTTGTAGACCACATCCAGAATCAGCTCCAGGCCGGCCTCATGAAGGTGCGCGGCCATCTCCTTGAACTCGTTGATATGGCCGCTGGCCAGGTAGCGCGGATGCGGCGCGAAGAAGCCAATGCTGTTATAGCCCCAGTAGTTGTTCATGCCTTTTTCCAGCAGGTGCTGGTCGTTGACGAAGGCATGCACGGGGAGCAACTCGATGGATGATACGCCGAGCTTGCGGATGTGCTTGATCACGTCCGCGTTCATCAGCCCGGCGAAGGTGCCGCGACGGTCCTCCGGGACCGAGGGATGACGCATGGTCAGCCCGCGCAGGTGGGCTTCGTAAAAGACAGTTTTATCCCATGGCACACGCACCGACTGGTGGGAGCCCCAGGTATAGGCGGGGTCGATCACCTTGCATTTGGGTACGAAGGGCGCGCTGTCGCGCTCATCAAAACTGAGGTCGCCATCGGGGTGGCCGATGGTGTAGCCGAACAGCGATTCGGACCACTTCAGCGCGCCGACCAGCTGCTTGGCATACGGATCAATCAACAGCTTGTTGTGGTTGAAGCGGTGCCCGGCTGTTGGCTCGTACGGACCATACACCCGGTAGCCATAGACCTGGCCCGGGTGAGCGTCGGGCAGATAACCATGCCAGATCTCGTCGGTGTATTCGGGCAGTTCGATCCGCTCGAGCTCGACTTCACCTTTGCTGTCGAACAGGCACAGCTCCACCTTGGTGGCATGGGCGGAGAACAGCGCGAAGTTGACCCCCAAGCCATCCCAGGTGGCGCCCAGGGGAAACGGATAGCCTTCGCTGACGCGTGAGCGCTGCTGGATTTCGGGATCTTTTTTCGCGGTGCTCATACAGATTTCCTTCGATGATAGGTTGCCAGCGAAGCGCCACGCTTATGCCTTGGGCGTCTTCGCTGGTTTCGCCGCGGGTGCCTTGGCGGATGTCTTGGGCTTTTTCAACAGGGCAGGCTTTTCCTCGGCGCTCTTGCTGGCAGCACCGGGCGCCGCGCTGGTGACTTCCTTGGGTTTACTGACCTTGCGCGCACGCGGCGCGGGTTGCCGTTCGCCCTGGGCTTCGGCCTGGGCCAGCTTCTTGGCCATCTCCCAGTGCTTGGCTTCCTGACCTGTGGGGCGACCTTCGGATTCCCAGATCTGATAGGCGAATTCACGTACACGTTTTTCATCAATGCTCATGGCAGCGGCTCCAGGCTGTGTGTGGCGAGATAGACGAGGTTGACGGGGAAGTCCGCCAACACCTCGCTGACGACGAGGTGTCCCAGATCGGGACGAATATGGGTGGTCGAGAAGTAACCCTTAAGACGACCATCCTTGATTTTTGGCAGTTCGATTCGAGTGTCTGCCCAGCGCTCTGGCGGCACATGGGGCGTGGGGTAATTGTCCAGCAGCGGTGCTGCCAGCCGTGGTACGACCACAATCAGGTAGGCGCCGTCGTAATGCCGTGCGAATGCCAGCAGCCGATCAGCATGCTCGCCGGTGACACTCAAGGGTTGATAGTCGCCCAGGCGAAACAGTGCCGAATGCGCATCGCGGGCAGCCAGGGTCTTGCTGATCAGGTGTTGCTTGATCCGTCCATCGCTCCATTGGCGAACCAGTTCGCCGTGCTCGTGAACGCCAGCAAGCGCCGTACTGCGCGCAGCAAAATCCACCGGCCGGCGGTTATCCGGGTCAACCAGGCTGAAGTCCCAAAATTCAGCGCCCTGATAAAGGTCCGGAACGCCCGGCGTGGTCATGCGCAGCAGCGTCTGTGCCAGGCTGTTGAGCGCACCGGCAGGGGCGATGGCGGCTGCGGCGGCGGCAATGTCGTCGCGTAGCTCGCGGGTTTCAGGCGAGGTCAGCAACTGCTCGAGAAAATGCCTGCACGCCGCCTCGTAGGCGCCGTTCGGCGTGCTCCAGCTGCTGCGCAGCTTGGCTTCTCGCAAGGCTTTTTCCTGCCACTGCGCCAGACGCGCGCAGTATTCGGCCAGACCTTCAGCTTCGTCCGCCGTCAGTTCCGTCGGCCAGCTTCCGAGCAGGGTCTGATACAGCATCAGCTCATCGGCGGGCGAGGGTGCGATGCCGTCTTCCAGTTCTTCGCGCAAGGGGGCCGCAAGGCCGCGCCAGGTTGCGATCCGTTGGCTGAACCAGGCCGCGCGCTCGCTCACCACTGCCAGTCGTGCGCGCACGTCTTCGCCACGCTTGTGATCATGGGTGGCAGTCGCCAGCAGGTTGTCGGGAAAGCGCTTGCCGCGTTCGATGCACTGTTGATGGAACGCCTGAGTGGGCGCGCTGAAGTACTGTGGATCGAAGCCCACGTCGGCGCGCGACAGCAGCACGGCCGAACGGTAGCAGGCGGTATCTTCCACTGCCTTGGCGGCTGCAGGCGAGGTCAGCTGTTGAAAGCGTGCAAGGATGCGCTGACGCAAACGACGCTCCTGGCCCGGCGGCAGGCTATGCAACGGTGACCCACCCAGCCAGTTGTCGAGGTGCTGGAGGAGTGGCCAGTCAGCTTCAGGCAACGTTGTGCGTGCGCCTTCCAGGGCTTGTTCGAAGTAGACCTGGTCCTGCGCCGAACGCTCGTTGGCACCGGCATAGGTGCGGTACACCGGGAAATGCACGATGAGTTCGAGCAGCGCCCGACGTATCGCGCCCAGGGTCAGGTCGCGGGTAGCAATGTCGTCGCGGGCTACCAGCAGCAGTCCTTGGGCGACGCTTTCCAGGTCCCCGGCAAGTGAGCTGGTCAGCACCAGTTGTCGCGCTTCGCGCACCTCGTCGAGAAAATTCTCGGAACGGCCGGTGAGGGTGCTCCACAGCGAGCACAGCTGCAGTTCACCGAGCGGGTCGTGCTGCAACAGCGACACCTGGTTCATGAATTCGTAACCGGTGGTGCCGTCCACGCCCCAGTCATCGCTCAGCTGTTCGCCGTGGCCAAGGATCTTCTCTACGAAAATCGGGAAATGGTCGCCACGCTGGGCCTCGGGGCGCTTGGCCAGCAGCCCATTGACGCGTCTGCGCAGTTTGCGGCAATAACCGCGTGGATTGGCCAGACCGTCGACATGATCAATACGCAGGCCGTCGATCAGGCCGTTCTCGACCAGCTCGAAGATTTTCGCGTGGGTCGCCTCGAACACTTCCGGCCGCTCGACTTGCAGGCCGCCCAACTCATTGATGTCGAAGAAGCGCCGCCAGTTGATGTCATCGGCGGCGGTACGCCAGCTCGCCAGACGAAAATGCTGACGTTCGAGCAACTGGTGCAAACGCTGCATGCCTTCTTCGCTGACCGGTTTATACAGCGCCATGCTCAGGTGAATGGCATCAGCGACCTCTGCGGTTTGGCCAAGCTCGGCGAGCTCATGGCGCAACTGCTGGGCGCTTTGCCAGGCATTGGTGTCGTCTTCCAGCGCATTGAAGCGCTCGGCCAATGCCTGAAGCTGCGGGTGTCCGCTGTGCTCCAGCAGCTCGGCGTAGGTGGGCGGTGAAAGCGGAAAGCGATGGTCGTAGTGACGGGTATAGAAGCCGCCCGTTTCGGCCTCGTAATGCAGCTCGATTTCACCGGCTGCCAGCACTTCGCCGTAGTCACTGCGCAGGAAGGGAATCAGCAACTGGCCCTTGAGCAGGGGGTCGTGGGACTTCCAATGAATATCGAAAAAACTTGCGTAGGGGCTACGCAAGCCCCATTCGAGCAGATCCAGCCACCAGGGGTTGGCGTCGCCGCCAACTGCCATGTGGTTGGACACGATATCCAGAATCAATCCCATGCGCCGCTTGCGCAGGGCACTTACCAGCCGTTGCAGGGCTGCCTCGCCGCCAAGTTCGGGGTTTATACGGGTCGGGTCGACCACGTCGTAGCCGTGCATGGAGCCGGACCGAGCCTTGAGCAGGGGCGACGCATAAATGTGGGTAATGCCCAACCGGTGGAAATAGTCCACCAGCGGGACCGCGTCATCGAGGGTGAAACCTCGATGAAATTGCAGACGAATCGTCGCGCGCAGCTCAGTCATTGTTGCGTTCCTCGGCGCGTCGGCGGGTCTGTTCCATACGTTGCAGGCGCTGATCGGCCTGTGGGGCATCAAGCATCTGGGCTGCCGGCAGTACCCAGCGGCGCCGCCAGTTCGGGTGTTGGTCGCCTGGGCCAGGCAGGTTGGGTTGTTCCTCCTCGCTGAGTGCATCCTCGACCGGCAGTAACACCAGGGGTGCCGACGTGCTGGCGATATAGCCGACGCAGGCATCGAGCTGTTGCTCCAGGTCATTGCCGCTTTCGTCCAGTTGCCCGTGGGTCTGCAGGGCTTTCTTCAAATCAGCTTTGTCATGCTGACGCTGCTGACGGTCACCGTTGCTGTTTTCATCGGAGCGATGACCAACCGCCTGACGCCATTCGATATCGCGGCCAGATAGCCAGCCGCGCATCGTCGGTAAATCGTGGGTGGTAGTGGTCGCCAGGGCATCCCGTGGCCACGCGGCGGGCGGAGTGAAGCCATGGCCCGACTGCTCGAACTGCAGCACGCGCATGCCGAGGATGCGCCGCTGTGCCAGTTCCTCACGCAGGCCGTCAGGTACGGTGCCGAGGTCCTCGCCGATGATCAGTGCGCGGGCGCGCGATGCTTCCAGCGCCAGCAGCCGCAGCAGCTCGGTGACCGGGTAGTTTAGGTAGGCGCCTGCGCCTGAGTCGTTGTCGCGTGGAATGATCCACAGTCGACGCAGGCCCATGATGTGGTCGATCCGCAAACCGCCGGCATGGGCCAGGTTGGCCTGCAGCATCTCGATGAACGCACGGTAGCCGTGGCGCTTGAGACCACTCGGGGAAAACGCCGAGAGGCCCCAGTTCTGCCCGGAGCGATTGAGGATGTCAGGCGGTGCACCCACCGTGACCGAATGCAGAAACTCGTCCTGGCGCGCCCAGGTCTGGCTGCCTGCACCGTCGGCGCCCACCGCGAGGTCGGCGATCAGGCCGATCTTCATTCCGGCTTCTCGCGCCGCGTGCTGGGTGCGGCCCAAACAACGAGCCGCCAGCCATTGGCAGAAGGCGTGGAAGTCCACTTCGCGCTGATGCCTCTCGGCAAACTGCACGACTGCCTCGCTGGCAGGGTCGCGATAGGCCTGCGGCCAATTGCGCCAGTCACCTGACATGCTTTCGCCAAGCAGATGGCCATGCAACGCCTCGAAGCGGCAGTGCTGCAACAGTGCGTCGCCACCCTGGGCGCGAAACTGCTGGAAATCCTCTTGCAGGCGCGGACTGGCTGCGGAAAAGCCGCCATATAGCGCGCGCAATATTTTCAGCCGCGCCGTAGCCACGCCCGACCAGTCGATCAGGCTGAGCGACTCCAGACGAGCGAGCTCGTCACGCAAGCCGCAGGCACCGATGGCCGCAGCGACTGCTTCGTCCCCGAGGACGCTGGCCGGTGCGGCGTGCAAGGCATTGAAGAACAACCGGCTCGAGGGTGAGTACGGGCTGTAGTTTTCGGTGCCTGCGCCGAACATCGCGTGAGTCGGGCTGATACCCAGGGCATCGGCGCCTTTGCGAGCGGCGCTGCGTGCCAGCTGTTCAAGGGCCAGGGTGTCGCCCAGGCCGCCGTCGTTTTCACGGCGCAGCGAGTAAAGCTGCGCAGTCAGCCCCCAGATGTGTTTGCGCCCGGTGAGTTGTTCGACGCTGGGGCATGCGGCAGGTGCCACTGCCAGGGTCAGGTGCTGGTTGCCGATCAACAACTGCTGGTAACCGCAACAGTGGAACGCTGGCAAGCGTCCGGCATGGTCTAGACGGCCATCGATACGCTCGCCGTTTTCGCAGGTCAGCAAGAACGGGGAGTTGGCCTGAAAGTACTCGGCCAGTGACAGGGTATGCCCCTCATCGACGGTAATCAGCGGGGGCAGGGCAGCGTTGCGCTCCTGATCCTGCAGGTGGGCAAGGCTGTCGGCGATTTGCTGCGGGCTTTGTACCGCATAGCCGAGCGCCTCGAGCAAGGCGCCTTGGGCATGGGCATCGACCTGTTGCTGACGCCCATCGGCATCCACCCACTCGATACTCAGGCCTGCAGCCTGGGCCAGCTTGGCCAGTGCGCCATCACTCATGGCTGGCCTCCAGGCTGACGGCCACGCTGTGCGCAGCCAAGGTTCCTTGCCGGTAGTCGTCATTGATGCGATGAGCATGGATAGGCTCGGCGGCACAGACTGTCTGCAGCCTGACCGGGCTGTCGCTCAGGTTCAGATCGATGCGCAGCACGCTGCCATCGCCCATTTCCCAGCGCGCTGTCACCGCGCCTTGACCGAGCACCACCGCGCCCAGCGCCCGTGTACCGAGCAGGCGCGGCATGATGTATTCGCGACGCAAGGCAAGCAGCTCGCGGTACAGCGTGCGCCAGTTACGCTGCTCCGGCGCGCTGTCGGGCGTGTAGGTCGTGACCGAATCGGTAAAGGTGCTCAAGGCGTTCGGGTCAGGAATTTTCTCGCGCTGACCGGCGTCTGCGAAAATCGAGAAATCGGCAAACTCGTTGCGCCGGCCTTCCCGCACGGCATCGGCCAGTTCATCGTGGTGATCGGTGAAAAATAGGAAGGGCTGCCGCGAACCCCATTCATCGCCCATGAACATCAGGGGCACCATCGGGCTCAGCAGCAACAGCGCAGTCGCAGCCTTCAGCGCATCAGGGTCCGCTAGCTGGGTGAGGCGTTCACCGAATGCGCGGTTACCAATCTGGTCATGGTTCTGGAGAAACAGCACGAAGGCGCTCGGCGCCAGCATCGCGCTCGGCTCGCCGCGGGGTTTGCCATGGCGGCTTGCCTGGCCCTGGTAGATGAACCCTTCGCTCAGGCAGCGGGCCAGTTTTTCGGTGGGCTGCTCGGCGAAGTCGGCGTAATAGGCTTCGTGCTCACCGGTGAGCAGCACGTGCAACACGTTGTGGCCGTCGTCGTTCCACTGGGCATCGAAGCCCTGCTGCAGAAGCGTGGCAGCGTTGTCCTCGTTTTCCAAAATCAGGTGCACCTGGCGCAAGCCATCCACGGCAGCACGCACACGCTCTGACAGCTCAATCAGAAAGTCCCGCTCGCTGATCGCGTGAACGGCATCGAAGCGCAGGCCATCGACGCGGTAGTCGAGCACCCACATCAGTGCGTTTTCGCAGAAGAAATCCCGCACCTGCGGCTGGCGAAAATCGATCGCCGCACCCCAGGGAGTCTGCAGGTCGTCACGGAAGAATTCGCGGGCGTATTGGCCTAGGTAATTACCGTCGGGACCGAAGTGGTTGTAGACGACGTCGACGAATACCATCAGGCCCAAGGCATGGGCCTTGTCGATCAGGCTGCGCAGCTGGTCCGGGGTGCCGTAAGAGGACGAGGCGGCGAATGGCAGGACGCCGTCGTAACCCCAGTTGCGCGTACCGGGAAACTCCGCCAGCGGCATCAACTCCACGGCCGTGACGCCCAGCTCCACCAGCGTCGGCAGATAGGCTTCGACCTCGCTGAAACCGCCAAGCAAACCGACATGCAGCTCGTAGATCACGGTTTCATGCCATGGCCGGCCGTGCCAGTTAGGCGTCTGCCACTCGTACGCGCGGGCGTCCACCACCAGGCTCGGGCCGTGCACGTCCTCTGCCTGCTCACGGGAGGCTGGGTCGGGCACCAGCGTGTCCTGATCGATCTGGAACTGGTACTGAGTGCCCGCTCCGCAATTAACCGTAGTGCTGTACCAACCCGCCGGATACGCGCGCATCTCCAGGGTTCGACCACCCTCAAGCACTACAGCGACCTTTTTTGCGCTAGGCGCCCACAAAGAGAATCGGGTTATTGCGTCGTCTTCCAACTGCGCGCCATGTCTGAATTCGACAGGCTTCATCAGGAAGCCCTCGCGACTCTGGCGCCGAACTGATGCTGCCTGAGGTGCTCGTTCACCAGGCGCTTGTACAGCTCATCGTAAGGGCGAACAGCCTGATGCCAGTAAAGCGGGGTGGCCATTGCCTGGCAGCGCATGGCGTTGAACAGGGCAGGGTGCTGATACACCTGGAACGCACGCTGAATCGCTTCGAGGTAACTCGCCGCGTTGGATTCGTTGAACAAGAAGCCGCTTACGCCGTCCTCGATGGTGTCCGCCAGCCCGCCGGTGCGCCGCGCGATAGGCAGTGAGCCGAAGCGCTGGGCGTACATCTGGCTGAGACCGCACGGCTCGAAGCGCGAGGGCATAAGCAGGAAATCGCTGCCAGCAAACATCCGCCGCGCATCGGTTTCGTTGAAGCCCACGTGGACGCCGATGCGACCCGGATGGCGCTGGGCGAGTTCGCTCATCGCCGTTTCCAGCTCTGGCTCGCCACGACCGATTACAGCTAACCGCCCCCCCAGGGCAACAATTTGCTCGGCCACCTCAATGGTCAGGTCAATACCTTTTTGCTGCACCAGACGGGAGACCACCGCAAACAGCGGGCCTGCGTCAGCCTGTAGACCGAACGTCTGCTCGACATACGCTGCATTGGCGCGCTTGCCCTGCCAGTCTTGGGCGGTGAAGCCTTCGATCAGGTGCGGGTCCGACAGCGGCTCCCAGCTTTCGTCGATGCCGTTGGTAATACCGCTCAGCTGGCCCAGGTCTTCCTTGTACTTAAGCAGGCCTTCCAGCCCACAGCCGAAGTCGTAAGTCGTGATTTCGCGGGCATAGGTTTCGCTGACGGTGGTGATATGGCTTGCATAGGAAATCCCGGCCTTCATGAAGGACAGCTTGCCGTAGAACTCCATGTTCTCGTAGACATCGCTCAAGGCTGCGCTTGGCAAACCAAGCTCGGGCAGGCATTCCAGGTTGCACAGGCCTTGATACGCCAGGTTGTGCACGGTGAACACGCTCGGCGCCGATACGCCGCGCCAAGCCATGTAGGCCGGAACCAGACCGGCCGGCCAATCATTGGCGTGAACCAGCTCGGGGCACCACTGCATATCGGCATTGCCGGCTGCGATTTCAGCAGCCGCAAGGCCAAGGCGGGCGAAACGAATATGGTTGTCCGGCCAGTCGCGATTGTTGCAGTCGGTGTAAGGCGAACCCTCACGCTCGAACAGCTCGGGGCAGATGATGACGTAAACGATAAGGCCGTCTTTCAGGTCCATACGACCGATGCGACACGCCGGTAGGGCAGCGTGCCCAGCAATCCGGCCGATGATGCGAATGGGGTTGCCACTGTCGAGCACCTGGCGATACCCCGGAATCAGCACGCGGATATCGTGGAAAGCAGCGAGCGCGCGGGGCAGGGCTGCGGACACATCGCCTAGACCGCCCACCTTGACCAAGTCGGCGAACTCGGACGTCACAAAAAGTATCTTGCGTTTTTCCCCATTGATGTTTTCAACGAGTTGCGGCCTGGCCGAAAGAAAGTCCACGTTTTCGAGCTGAGCAGTTGCTCCCAAATTCCCCATAGCATCCTCCGGTAAAACATGGTCTACGGCAGAGCCAATTGCCTCGCCACACATGATGTGCAAGTCCCTAAGCGACTCAGTGGTTATGTGAGCTGGCGGCTGATCCGCCGTCGACCTCCCCACACTTAATCCAGACCGGGGCTGGAAAAGGAAAGTTTCACCTTTTTTCCTAGCGGTAGCGGGCTAGAAATACCCTGAACTTTTGCCTGTTCAGCTATTTCAAAAATCCGTCACATAGCGCTGGCTAGAGGGCTTCATCCATGCAGAGCATCGAGCAGGTCGTTAACTTCCTGGATAAGTACAACTTGGTGCTGACAACGGCCGAATCAGCCACCGCCGGATTGATCGCTTCGTCGGTCGCGGACATACCTGGCTGCGCATCCGTTCTTCAAGGTGGCTTCGTGGTTTATTCGGTGGAAGCGAAGCAGAGACACTTGGGCGTCAAGCTGGAAACCATCGATACCTATGGTTTGACCAGTGAGGAAGTAGCCAGGGAAATGGCTGAAGGCGCCTTGGCGAAAGGAACTGCCAATATTGCGCTGGCCAACACTGGGATGGCGGCGTCGGATGACGAACTGGATGGCGTGATGTGTTTTGCCTGTGCGATGAACCTGAACGGCCATTCCGGAGTGGTGAGCGAAACCGTCAAATTCGAGGGCGACCGCAACGAAGTGCGCGTCGCCGCCGCCAAGCATGCGCTTATGCAACTGCCTTATTATTACGAACGACTGCGCGAAGCCAAGTAACGCGCCCCCTTGTTGCGGTGCGTTGAATGCTTGGCTTGAGCAGGTGCGCTGTTATTTTTGTTCGGAGGTGCGCGAAGGACAGCTAAGAGGGCAGTTAAAAAGACAAGCGCCGTTTGAGCGCTGCATTGCCCGCAGGCTGAGCAATGTTTGCGATGGTTTTCCCTGAAAGATCGCTATGCAGTTGACTGACATCGTCGGTACAGGCAAGTACCAAACGATCAACTCGCGCAACTGTTTCAATTATGGAGTGGTTCGCCTGGCAAACTTCATTGCACTCATGGTCTCCCGGCTGCGCCAGAACAAGTTGCCAGTCCGCGCATGAATTGATATCGCTCACTTCATAGGCAGAAAAGAATAACGAATTATCGGGCGCCGCATGGTTATAGTTCGCTGCAAGGTGCGGCGACTCAATAGGCTGATCGTATTGCTGGTGAACATTTACCGCTGCTATAAACAGAACAAGACCCGCTACCGCATAAAGGTATCGTTCGCTTGCATACCAATAGTGGTTGTAAATAGCTGCTTTTCTCTCCGTCATATCCATATCACATTTCCTAACAGTTAGTTGCTAGTCAATGCCTCACCGATAGAAATCGGTCATCCGTCGCTATAGGGCACTTAGTCCGCCACAACCAGTCTTTCCAGACAGTACAGCACGGTAAGAATTAGCGAGTTCGCTTGCAGGCGCATCCTCAATATTAGTGAATCCTGTACATCGCCACCCCAAATCCATCGCGCGCAGCGTAAGGATCAAGCCGGAGCAGGTAGGGTTGAATGCTAAGCTAGCTAAGCGCCCTCGACAATGGCGAGGGCCTGAGAATTCCTTCCCTTGTACACTTAATTTGTAGCCCAGTACTCATTCCTTTCATTTGTAAGCAGCCGTTGGTCCAAGAGCGAGCGCAAGTCATATCACGATGATGTCAAACAGCACGTTCCGGACCGTCCAGTTATCGGCTAACCAGTATTCTGTACAGGCGATTATGAAGGTACGGTTACGCGACCTAGTGACTGGTTAGGGAGTCGTCGGCTCGTCTACATGCATATTGTTCTACAAAACCTAAAAAACGGCCTGCTTAAACCCCGGCTTAGCAGTTATTGAGCTAACAATCTCTCTGAACGAACCGAGTCGAATCGGGCTCTCACGTTACAGTGTGACTACATGTACGGGAGAGCAGGGTGAAGAGCTACCATATTAGTCTTACAGGACGGGGTTGGGAGTTACGCAAAGAGGGAGCGACCCGTCCGTCGAAAGTCGCCGGTACGAAAGAGGAAATATTAGAATTAGCGGAACACTTCATGGCTGACAAGATTGCGCCTGTTGAAATATATTCGGCCGACGGGGAGTTGGAATCAGTGAAGGTTTATCTGTCCGACCAAAGTGATTTACGAAAGAGCGGTTGATACTTTTCAACCGTTCGTCCAATAAAAAAACGCCCCGGAAGGGGCGTTTTTTATTAACGATTTTTTGCTTATCAATCCGGATCGGTAGTTGCTGCGGCGAGCGCTTTCGCCTCTTCCAGATGATGGTTCAGCTTCGGCAGCATCTTTTTAGCAAAGGCCGCAATTTCCGCATCCTCCGAATTGCTGGCTTGCTTGAACAGTTCAATAGTCTGCTCGTGGGCCACGACCTGATTATTGGCGTAGGCATCGTCAAAGTTTTCGCCGTCACGCAGCTCCAGGATCATTGCCTTGACCTTGTTCAGCAGTTCCGCTTCGGTCGCCACGTCGAGATTTTTCTGTTTGGCCAACGCTGCCAGCTCGCTGTTAGCTTTAGTGTGATCGTCGATCATAGTCTGTGCGAAGCTTTTCACTTCTGCAGAGGTGCCTTTTTCAAGCGCCAGCTTACCGGTTTCGATTTCGGCTACGCCCTTCGCTGAGGCTTCATCCACGAAGTGCTCCGGCTCGATCATATCCGCGGCAAAAGCGCTGACGCTTGCGGCCAGTACTGAAAATGTAAACATACCTGCGGTCAATAGTTTCGAATGTTTCATATCGATCTCCTTCTCTGTGTAGAGGTACAGGGTAATAGAAGGGACCTGGCTGGCTAAGTTCAAGGAATCGTACTGCTTAGAATATTGGCTAACTATCGGAATCGGTAATTTAATATCGCAATGATATTATTTAAGCATCAAAATAGTGTTGATATGCCAAATAGCGCTTAAAAGCTTTGAAGGTTATTTTGCCTTTTGTCGCAATTTTCTTGATGCGTAAATTTAAGCTGAACCTCGACGGTCGAACGGCTCTCCATTCTATGTACGCCAGGCTTACTGCAGATGCTCTACGCATTGGAGTTGACTGGCTTTAGATGAAGGCTTGAGCACTATGCAACCTTCACAGATTTCAATTCTGACTATATAGGGTGAGCGCATATGGACAATTTAAACAAAGGTTCAAATCAACCCCAGAATTCAAAGGTCAATGAGCACCTCAATAAACTGAAGGAAGAGGCGGTTTCGATCACTGAAGACGTCAAAGCTCAAGGCAAAGCGCAGGTCGAGCACTACGGCGAGCGCGCTGCAGAACAGCTGGATAACCTAGCCCGCGGCGCACGCAGCGCAGTTGCCGAGATTGATAGCGATGATCCGCTAGGCCTGGCGCAGTACGTATCGAGCATGGCGGAGCGGTTGAGCACGGCTGCTGACAACCTGCGTGGCAAAAGCACAGAAGAGTTGCTTCAGCAGGCGGGACGCTTCGCTCGTGAAAATCCAGTGCTGTTCCTGGCCGGTACCGTAGCCATTGGTTATGGCTTGTCGCAGATGCTGCGTTCGGCTCGTACTCACGACACGCCTGAACTGGGTGATTCGACCTATCAGAGTTCCTCCCAAGGCCTGTCTGCCTCGGACTCCCAGGCGCGCTCTGCCGAATACGGTAACGCGAGTGCGGCAGCCAGCAACTCCACCGGCAGCAACGCCACTTCCAGTTCCACTAATGGTTATGGAAAGAACGGCTCGATCGACAGCCAAGTTGACGTTGATCCGTTAGGGGCTGGTTTTGGGAGCAGCTCGCAGCCTATCAGTGATCGGCCAAAAGGACGCCTGGAATGAATACCGATCAAGACAGAACTGCATTTCAGACAACTCCGGAAGCAACTGGCATGGGCGGCTCAGTATTGACGCTTGTGCGTCAGCTTAAAGATGAAGTGTTGGCACTTTTCACCAAGGAACTGGCGCTGGCAAAGAGTGAAATCAGCGAGTCTATCAATAGCACCAAAGCGGGCCTTATCAGTATTGGCTCTGGGGCAATTGTTTTACTCGCTGGATTTATCATTCTGCTGATGTCAGCGGTATATGGATTAAGCCTGTACATGCAAATGTGGCTGGCGGCATTAATCGTAGGCGTCGCTGTGATGCTGGTTGGTTTTGCCATGTTGCAGGCAGGTAAGAAGAAGCTTGAGCCTTCGCATCTTGCGCCTACCAAGACGATGGATGCGTTGCACAAGAACAAAAACCCCCTGCAGAGGACCTGATTATGAACAAGCAGAATGGTATCGAAGCCGAGTCCCATAAAAGCTCCGAGACACTCGAGCGTGAGATTGATCAGAAGCTTTCCAACATCGACGGTATTGTCGATGCACTGGAAGCCAAACTGGATCCATCGCAACTGATCAACAAGGCCGTTTCGTTCGGTAAAGATAACGGTCGCGAGTTTGTTGACAACCTTAGCGCATCAATCAGCGCCAACCCCATTTCCAGCGTGCTCACGGCTGTAGGGTTGCTGGGTCTGATTCTTGGCAGCCGCAACCAGAGTTCGACCTCTGGCTCGTCGCTTTCAAGTGGCGTGGGCAAAGCCAAATCGGTAGCACACGGTGTCAGCGAGAGCCTCAGCCATGCGACTAGCAGTGCTGCTGGCTTGGCCAGCAAGGTCAAGAACATGACTCGTCAGGGCAGTACTGCCATCAAGAGCCGAGCTCATGATCTGTCCGACAGCTTGTCGTCGGTTGCCAACGATGCGCGTCAAGCCAAGCAGCGCATTCGCGAGCAAGCGCATGACCTGCAGGACAACATGACTCGCGTTGTGGTCGAGCGGCCATTGCTGACCGTAGCGGCGGGCGTTGCATTGGGTGCGCTGCTTGGCGCTGCACTGCCGGCGGTAGTCGCAAAGAAAAAGGCAGCGAGCAACCATAATGGTGTCGAACCGACGGTTGTCGTTCCGCCTCAGAGCACGCCGGTCAGCCGCTATAACTGATCGCGGGCAAAGACAAACAGGGCGAACTATTCGCCCTGTTTTTTTATGTTATGCGTAATGAATCAAATGAGGGCAGGGTAGCTGGCGTAATGCCCATCCCCGACCAGGTTAGCCGGCTAACTTGGCAGCTGTCTTGGCAATCAACTCACCCTGATGACGTGCACCCGCGAGCTCAATCTCGCTGGGCTGACGCGAGCCGTCGCCTGCCGCAATGGTAGTGGCCCCATAGGGCGCGCCACCGACAATTTCGGTCACGCTCATCTGCCCCTGATGGCTGTAAGGCAGCCCGACAATGGTCATGCCGAAGTGGAACAGGTTGGTGATGATCGAGAACAAGGTGGTTTCCTGGCCGCCATGCTGAGTGGCGGACGACGTGAATGCACCGCCGACCTTGCCATTCAGCGCACCACGCGCCCACAAGCCGCCGGCCTGATCCAGGAATGCCGCCATTTGACTGCTCATGCGGCCAAAGCGAGTGCCCGTACCTACAATGATCGCATCGTAATTTTCCAGCTCAGCAACCGTGGCGATCGGGGCAGGCTGGTCCAGTTTGAAATGGGATTTCTGGGCAATTTCCAGCGGAACCGTTTCTGGCACGCGCTTGATATCAACATCCGCGCCTGCATTCCGGGCGCCTTCAGCCATGGCCTGAGCCATGGTTTCGATGTGACCGTAAGATGAGTAATAAAGAACCAGTACTTTAGCCATAGGTAAATTTCCTTGAAGAGCGGCGGAGCGCCGCTGTGCATGAAGGGTAAGCCTAGGATCGGACCTGGGCGTCACGTGCGGCTCAAGGCGCTTGTCGGCCTGGCCCTTCGTAGAAGTGGCCATGGCCAAGGTCTTTTTGCCGACTTGGCGCGGACACCAAAGCGCTGCCATGCCCGCTCATGAAAATAATAGGCCACGGTATTGCAGGCGGGTTCGATAAGGGCGATCAGGCCACCGGTGATCAGGCTGCCTGTCAGCAGGTAGGCGACAAGAAAAGCGATGCAGAAATGCAACGCGGCGAAACTCAGGGTTTTCATCAGCGGCGCCTGTGGATCACGTGCACCGCAACAGCCCCTCAACGGTGAGGACTTCACCGTCCGCCTTCGACATTGAGTGCGATGCAACGGTGCGTCAGTTGCAGCCGTAGCAAATAGTCTTTTTCAGCCATCGTTCTTCTCCTCAACCAAGAGGTAGAGAAGTCGCCAAGCGGATTGGTTCAAGCGGTTTTATGGGTAATTCGACAACTAGCGGTACTTTTTAAATAACTGAATTCAAAAGCTCAATTGCGCAACTGGCGGAACAAATCTTCTGAACTAATAGCTCCGACACTTCCTCCATTCTTGGGAGGGGGCTCTTCATGATGCTCTCGTCGCAACAAGTAGGACCTAGCGAAAAGGAGTTCACAATCGCGAGAGGTTTCTGAAATGTTTGTACATAACAAGCGACTTCAATACACCGTGAGGGTGGCTGCGCCTAACCCAGGCCTGGCCAATCTTTTGTTGGAACAGTTTGGCGGTCCCCAGGGGGAACTCGCCGCAGCCATGCGTTACTTTACCCAAGGCCTGGCCGAGGACGATGCAGGGCGTAAGGACTTGTTGATGGACATCGCCACCGAGGAACTCAGCCACCTCGAGATCATTGGTTCCATCGTTGGCATGCTGAACAAGGGTGCTAAAGGGCAACTCGCTGAGGCGGTCGAGGAAGAGGCTGATCTGTATCGCTCGCTAACTGGCGGCGGCAACGATTCCCATACCACTTCGTTGCTTTACGGTGGTGGGCCTGCGCTGGTCAATTCGGCAGGTGTGCCTTGGACCGGTGCGTACATCGACTCGATTGGCGAGCCGACGGCGGACATGCGCTCCAATATCGCCGCCGAAGCACGTGCCAAGATCATTTACGAGCGCCTGATCAACGTGACCGACGATCCGGGCATTCAGGATGCGTTGAGGTTTCTGATGACCCGCGAACTGGCGCATCAGAAGTCATTTGAAAAAGCGCTGCATTCGATCCAGCCCAACTTCCCGCAAGGAAAAGTGCCTGGGCTGCCGGAATTCACCAACGTCTACTTCAATATGTCGCAAGGCGAAGGTGATTTGCGCGGTTCCTGGAACCAGGGCGAAGAGTGGGTCTTTGTCGACAAACCTGAGCCCGCAGTGGATGGCGGCGACGGCATGGCCAGCGTACAGCTGCCTGACGAGGACGCCGACGTGCTGGAACAGATGGCGGTTCGGACCATGTCCGATCCTGCAGCCGACCCCATCACGGGTGCGGACCTTGGCTCTGGTGCTGCAGCGAAGAAGTGATCACGCAGGGCGTATATAGCCTGAGTAAAAACGGCCCTGACTTGTCAGGGCCGATTTGTATCTGCGATGTGAAAACCGATATGCCGCAAAGAGGCGGGTGACGGACTGATACCTGCATACGTCGTTTAACATAATATACATTATGCGTAGTTATGAGTTACGGGTTTCGGTCCTTGCAGTCGACCATTTCAAGCCTGAGCTTCTTGATCAGGCTTCGCTTACAGCTTCTTATGGCAAACCTTGCGCGCTATACCTTCAGCACCACTCGTCCTTGATTCGGACAGGTTTCCATGTACAGGTGTGCAGCCACTACATCGTCGAACACGAACTCGCTGTCGACGCGTGGCACCAGAATGCCGTCGGCTGTCAGCTGGTTGATCGCCTGCAGCGCTTTGGCGACTGCCACTTTGTCCTGAGGGATGCCCAGTTCTTCCTTGCCGGTGAAGTTACCGATGCAGTGCACGAAGAACTGAATGTTCTTTTGAAAAGCTGCACAGGCCGGAAACGGCGTTTCGTTGCCGCCTTGCAAATCGAACAGGATCAGCCGACCGCGCGGCGCCAGTGCGTCACCCAGCAGGCACATCTGTGGGCCGCCCAGAGCATCCATCACAACGTTGACACCACGACCGTCAGTGAGCTTGCTGACGCGGCTGACGAGATCCTGTTCCTCGGTAACGATGATGTGATCGGCGCCCAGTGCTTTCAGGAATTCCTTGTCCTCGCCATGTTCGGTGGCCGCGATGACGTGGGCGCCCAGCGCCTTACCCATTTGCACGATATAAGGTCCCCAGCAGCGACTTGCCGCGGTAACCAGGACGCTTTCACCCGGCTGCAGACGCGCCAGCTCGACGAAACCGAACCAGCCCACCAGCGATGGTAAATAATGCACGCACGCCTGCTGCGGGCTGAGGTTGTCCGGATAATGGGTCAACGAGCCGACCGGCAGAATCGCCTGCTCGGCATACGCCGGGTAGCGATTGGCGTTGTGCCCAGGGAAGCTGGCGACTCGATCACCGACCGCAAAATCGCTTACACCGTCACCGACCGCGGCGATTGTCCCGGCAAGTTCGTGACCAAGGCCTGCCGGTAGCTGTACCGGCGTGTTGCCCAGGTTCTGCCGCCAGAGCACGTCGTACCAGCTGACGCCGATGGCTTCGACATCGATCAATACCTCGCCGGCAGCCGGTACAGGCACCGACCGCTCTTCGATTTTGAGGACGTCAGCCTCGCCGAACTGGTGGAAACGAATGATGCGGGACATTAAGAACCTCTTCGGTTGACCCCTTATAGGCCCGGACTTTATCCGGGCTTTGCAGGCAATACCACCGTGCAGGGGTGATATTCACCATGCCTGTCGATGATGATTCAGCTCGCGAGCATCATTCAAAGGAGTGTATTGCCTCGCGATAGCGTTCGGCATTAGCCTGATGAGCGCGCGCTTAAGCGGCCTTTCTCCTAGATGGACACCGGATGAACCGTAACGATCTACGTCGAGTCGATCTCAATCTCCTGATCGTATTCGAGACGCTGATGCACGAGCGCAGCGTGACCCGCGCAGCAGAAAAACTGTTTCTCGGCCAGCCGGCAATCAGCGCGGCGCTCGCCCGGTTACGCAGCTTGTTCGATGATCCGCTGTTCGTGCGCACCGGTCGCAGCATGGAGCCGACCGCCCGTGCCCAGGAGATCGCCACCCTGCTCTCGCCGGCGCTGGATTCGATCAGCACGGCGGTCAGTCGCGCCGCCGATTTCAATCCTGCGACCAGCAACGCGGTGTTTCGCATCGGCCTGTCGGACGACATCGAGTTCGGCCTGCTGCCGCCGCTGATCAAGCGCTTGCGTGCCGAAGCACCGGGCGTGGTGCTGGTCATCCGCCGCACCAACTACCTGCTGATGCCTACGTTGCTCGCGTCCGGGGAGATTTCCGTCGGCGTCAGCTACACCCAGGAGCTACCGGCCAATGCAAAGCGCAAAGTGCTACGGCGCAGCAAGGCCAAGGTGTTACGGGCCGACGCGGCGCCCGGCGTGCTGAGCCTGGACGACTACTGCGAACGGCCGCACGCGCTGGTTTCGTTTGCCGGGGACCTTGGCGGCTTTATTGATACGGAGCTGGAAAAACTTGGTCGCAGCCGCCGCGTAGTGCTCGCCCTGCCCCAGTTTAACGGCCTGAGCACCCTCCTCGCCGGCACCAATATCATTGCAACCGTACCCGAATACACCGCGGCGGCGTTGACGGCGGCAGGTGGATTGCGCGCGGAAGATCCGCCGCTGGATACCCAGACCTTCGAGGTGCATATGGCCTGGCGCGGCGCCCAGGACAACGACCCGTCAGAGCGCTGGCTGCGCTCGCGCATCCAGATGTTCGTGGGCGACCCGGACAGCCTCGACTAGGCACCCGCTTCCGTCACTAATTTGTGTGGCGACGCAGCCTTGAATCGCGGTGACCTACCGCTGCGTTGATACAAGCCCTCATATAATCATTCCCGATGATATTCATCTTCGCGGCGTTCGATTCGTTCTGTAATCGGTCGCGAAGCAGACTCCGCCTATTCACAACACCTTTGGCGGAATCACACATGGAACAGTCGAATAAAAATCGCTGGCAATTACCCCTCGCGTTGCTTGCAGTCGCAGCGCTCAGCGCATGCGGCAAAGCACCGGAAACCACTCAGCAGATGCCTGCCGCCAAGGTCAGCGTCGCTGAAGTGATCGAGCAGCCGATTAATGAGTGGGACGAATTCACCGGTCGCCTTGAAGCGCCCGAGTCGGTCGATATTCGCCCGCGGGTGTCCGGCTTTGTTGATCAGGTGGCGTTCGATGAAGGCAGCCTGGTCAAGAAAGGCGACCTGCTGTTCCAGATCGATCCACGGCCTTTCCAGGCCGAAGTCAAACGCCTTGAAGCGCAACTGCAGCAAGCCCGCGCTGGTCAGCGCCGTGCGGTCAGCGAAGCCAGCCGTGGCGAGCGTCTGCGCAAGAGCAATGCGATTTCCGCCGAACTTGCCGATGCGCGCTCCAGCGCTGCTCAGGAAGCCCAGGCCGAAGCTGCCGGCATCCAGGCGCAACTGGATAACGCTCGCCTCAACCTCAGTTTCACCCGCGTCACCTCGCCCATCGACGGTCGGGTCAGCCGCGCTGCAGTAACAGCCGGCAACCTGGTCACCGCCGGCGAAAGTCACCTCACCTCAGTGGTCAGCACCGACAAGGTTTATGCCTATTTCGATGCGGATGAGCGGGTGTTTCTCAAGTACGTCGAACTGGCGCGCCAGGCCGGCGGCCAGACCCGCGATGCCAGCCCGGTTTACCTCGGCTTGTCCAGCGAAGACGGCCACCCGCACCTGGGCCAGCTCGACTTCCTCGATAACCAGGTCAACCCGCAAACCGGCACCATCCGTGGTCGTGCAGTGTTCGACAACGCCAAGGGCCTGTTCACCCCGGGCCTTTATGCGCGGCTGAAATTGGTTGGCAGCAGCACCTACGCCGCCACCCTTATAAAGGATGAGGCGGTCGGCACTGATCTCGGCAAGAAGTTTGTGCTCGTGCTCGGTGAAGACAACAGCGTCAACTACCGCACCATCGAGCTGGGGCCGAAGATGGAAGGCCTGCGCATCGTCCGCAGCGGTCTGGCCAAGGGTGAAAAGATCGTCGTCAACGGTTTGCAGCGCGCCATGCCCGGCTCAACGGTCGACCCGCAGAGCGTGCCGATGGCCGACGAGGCCACCCTCGCCCAGCTGGCCCGATTGCGCCAATCCGTGGACGAACGTGATGTCCCACGGGTCGCCAAACAAGACATCGACAATGGCAAGCCACGCGGCTGACAAGATGCCTTGGTGCGCGCGGCGCACCCTACCCGATCATTGATTTGTAGGGTGCGCTGTGCGCACCAGCGTCCAAGGACTCTCAAATGAATTTCTCGCAATTCTTCATCCTGCGGCCGATTTTCGCCGCGGTGCTGTCGCTGATCATCCTGATCGGCGGCGCCATCTCGCTGTTCCAGTTACCGATCAGCGAATACCCGGAAGTCGTGCCGCCTACCGTCGTGGTACGCGCCAGTTTCCCCGGCGCCAACCCGAAGGTGATCGGCGAAACCGTGGCCTCGCCGCTTGAGCAGGCCATCACCGGTGTGGAAGGCATGCTCTACATGTCGTCCCAGGCGACGGCTGACGGCAGCATGACGCTGACCATCACCTTCGCCCTCGGCACCAATCTGGATAACGCCCAGGTGCAGGTGCAGAACCGCGTGACCCGCACCATGCCGACCCTGCCCACCGAGGTGCAGCGGATTGGCGTGACCGTCGACAAGGCGTCGCCCGACCTGACCATGGTGGTGCACCTGATCTCGCCGGACGAGCGTTACGACATGCTCTACCTGTCCAACTACGCCGCGCTGAATATCAAGGACGAACTGGCGCGCCTGGACGGCATCGGCGACGTGCAACTGTTCGGCCTCGGCGACTACTCGCTGCGCGTATGGCTGGACCCGAATAAGGTCGCCTCGCGCAACCTCACCGCCTCTGACGTAGTGGCCGCGATCCGCGAGCAGAACCGTCAGGTTGCCGCCGGCTCCCTCGGCGCGCCACCGGCCGATGCGGCCAACAGCTTTCAACTGTCGATCAACACCCAGGGCCGCCTGGTTACCGAGGAAGAGTTCGAGAACATCATCATTCGCGCAGGCGAAGATGGCGAAATCACCCGCCTCAAGGACATCGCGCGCATCGAGTTGGGTTCCAGTCAGTACGCCCTGCGTTCGCTGCTGAACAACCAGCCGGCGGTCGCCATCCCGATCTTCCAGCGCCCCGGCTCCAACGCGATCGCCATCTCCGATGCGGTGCGCGAGCGCATGGCCGAACTGCAGGAAAGCTTCCCCGAAGGTATCGAGTACTCCATCGTCTACGACCCGACCATCTTCGTCCGTGGCTCCATCGAAGCGGTGGTGCACACCCTGCTCGAAGCCCTGGTGCTGGTGGTACTGGTGGTGATCCTGTTCCTGCAGACCTGGCGCGCCTCGATCATTCCGCTGGCGGCGGTACCGGTCTCGCTGATCGGCACCTTTGCCGTGATGCACATGTTCGGCTTCTCGCTCAACGCGCTGTCGCTATTCGGCCTGGTGCTGGCGATCGGTATCGTGGTGGACGACGCCATCGTCGTGGTGGAGAACGTCGAGCGTAATATCGGCCTGGGCAAAACGCCGGTCGAAGCCACCAAGCAGGCCATGAAGGAAGTGACCGGACCGATTGTCGCCACCGCCCTGGTGTTGTGCGCCGTGTTCGTACCGACCGCATTCATCTCCGGGCTTACCGGGCAGTTCTATCAACAGTTCGCCTTGACCATTGCCATCTCGACGGTGATTTCCGCGATCAACTCGCTGACCCTGTCGCCGGCACTCGCCGCCGTGCTGCTGCGCAGCCACGACGCACCCAAGGACGGCTTCTCGAAACTGCTCGACAAGCTGTTCGGCGGCTGGCTGTTCGGCCCGTTCAACCGGGTGTTCAACCGCGCCAGCAACGGTTATGTCGGCACCGTGAAGCGCGTGCTGCGTGGTAGCAGCATCGCCATGGTCGTTTACGCCGGCCTGATCGGCCTGACCTACCTGGGTTTCGCCAGCACACCGAGCGGCTTCGTTCCGCCCCAGGACAAACAGTACCTGGTGGCCTTCGCCCAATTGCCCGACGCCGCGACCCTGGACCGCAGCGAAGACGTGATCAAGCGCATGTCGGAAATCGCCTCCAAGCACCCTGGCGTGGAAAACACCGTGGCCTTCCCCGGCCTGTCGATCAACGGTTTCACCAACAGCCCGAACAGCGGCATCGTCTTCGTCACCCTGAAGGATTTCGACCAGCGCAAGGACGCCAGCATGGCTGCGGGCGCGATTGCCGGTGAGTTGAACGGCCAGTTTGCGGAGATTCAGGAAGCCTTTATCGCCATCTTCCCGCCGCCACCGGTGATGGGCCTTGGCACCATCGGCGGCTTCCGCGTGCAGGTGCAGGACCGCGGCAACCTGGGCTACGAAGAGCTCTACAAGCAGACCCAGAACGTGATCGCCAAGAGCCAGAGCGTGCCGGAACTGGCGGGCCTGTTCACCAGCTACCAGGTGAACGTGCCGCAGATCGATGCAGCCATCGACCGCGACAAAGCCAAAACCCACGGCGTGGCGATCAACGACATCTTCGACACCATGCAGATCTACCTGGGCTCGCTGTACGCCAACGACTTCAACCGCTTTGGCCGTACCTATCAGGTCAATGTGCAGGCCGATCAGCAGTTCCGCCTCGAAGCCGATCAGATCGGTCAGCTCAAGGTGCGCAACAACCGGGGCGAGATGGTGCCGCTGTCGACATTCGTCAAGGTCAGCGACAGCGCCGGGCCGGATCGGGTGATGCACTACAACGGCTTTATCACCGCCGAGATCAACGGCGCCGCGGCACCAGGCTACAGCTCCGGTCAGGCCGAGGCGGCGATGGCCAAGCTGCTCGAAGACGAGCTGCCCAACGGCATGAGCTACGAATGGACCGAGCTGACGTACCAGCAGATCCTCGCCGGCAACACCGCGCTGTTCGTCTTCCCGCTGTGCGTGCTGTTGGCCTTCCTGGTACTGGCCGCGCAATACGAGAGCTGGAGCCTGCCGCTGGCGGTGATCCTGATCGTGCCGATGACCCTTCTGTCGGCCATCACCGGGGTAATCCTGACCGGGGGTGACAACAACATCTTCACCCAGATCGGCTTGATCGTGCTGGTCGGGCTGGCGTGCAAGAACGCCATCCTGATCGTCGAGTTCGCCAAGGAGAAACAGGAAGAAGGCATGGACCGCGTCGCCGCGGTGCTGGAATCCTGCCGCCTGCGGTTACGGCCGATCCTGATGACCAGCTTCGCCTTCATCATGGGCGTGGTGCCGCTGGTGATTTCCACCGGCGCTGGTGCGGAAATGCGCCATGCCATGGGCGTCGCGGTGTTCAGCGGCATGCTCGGGGTGACCTTCTTCGGCCTGCTGCTGACGCCAGTGTTCTACGTGTTGATCCGCGCATTCGTGGAGAAACGCCAAGCCCGCAAAGCCGCGCGTTTACAGGAGGTGCAGGCATGAAGGCCTTCGCCCCCGCCCTGCTCGCCCTGGCCCTGAGCGCTTGCGCCGTGGGCCCGGATTACCGCAGCCCCGATACCGCGCCGGCCACCCTGGCCAGCGCCGAAACCGGCAACTACGACCGCTCGCGTTTCGAGACGGTCTGGTGGCAGCAGTTCGACGACCCGACGCTGAACCAACTGGTCGATCAGTCGCTGCAGGACAACCGCGAACTGCGCGTGGCCTTCGCCCGCCTGCGCGCCGCCCGCTCGATCCGCGACGATGTGGCCAACGACCGTTTGCCAACCATCACCAGCCGGGCCAGCGCCGAAATCGGTAAAGCCCAGCAGCCTGGCTTAAGCGAGGAAAGGGTCAACGCCGAACGTTACGATCTGGGCCTCGACATGGCCTGGGAGCTGGACCTGTTTGGCCGCATCCAGCGGCAGCTGGAAGCCAGCGATGCGCAGATCGAAGTGGCCGAAGCCGACTACTACCAGCTGCAGGTCAGCCTGATCGCCGAACTGGTGGACGCCTACGGCTCGCTGCGCGGCGCGCAACTGCGTGAACGCATCGCCCGGGAGAACCTGCAGAACCAGCAGAAATCCCGCGCCATTACCGAGCAACTGCGCGAAGCCGGGGTCGGCAGCGAGCTGGATGTATTGCGCGCCGACGCCCGCCTGGCCTCGACCGAAGCGAGCCTGCCGCTGCTGCAAGCCGAACAGGCGCGAGCACGCAACCGCATCGCCACGCTGCTGGGCCAGCGCCCGGAACAACTGAGCGTGGATCTGTCTGCCAAGCCGCTGCCCGCCATCGCCAAGAACTTGCCGATTGGCGACCCTGGCGAACTGCTGCGCCGGCGCCCTGATATCCGAGCCGCCGAGCGCCAACTGGCTGCGGCAACTGCGGATATCGGCGTCGCCACCGCAGATCTGTTCCCACGGGTAAGCCTGTCCGGATTTCTCGGCTTTACCGCCGGGCGCGGTTCGGCACTCGGCTCATCAGCCGCGCGGGCCTGGGGTGTAGCGCCGACCATCACCTGGGCGGCGTTCGATCTCGGCAGCGTGCGGGCCCGTTTGCGCGGCGCCGAAGCACAGGCGGATGGCGCGCTCGCCAGTTATGAGCAGCAGGTGTTGCTCGCCCTGGAGGAATCGGAAAACGCCTTTAGCGACTACGCGAAAAACCAGCAGCGCCTGCTCGCCCTGCTGCGCCAGTCCGAAGCCAGCCGCGCCGCCGCCGAGCAAGCCGGCGTGCGCTACCGCGAAGGCGAAGTGGACTTCCTCGTGCTGCTCGACGCCGAACGCGAACGCCTCGCCGCCGAAGACGCCCAAGCCCAGGCCGAAGTGCAGCTCTACCGCGGCATCGTCGCCATCTACAAAGCCCTCGGCGGCGGCTGGCAACCCAACGCCTGACACCACCCCTCTCCTCCCGGTTGGCCACGCCAACCCCTTCCCGACCCCACGGCATCCGCTCCTTGCTGTGGGTTTTTTTTTGGTGGATAAGTAGTGGGCTAGAGGAAGTATTGGTTGCTAATGAAATTCAAGTTTTTGTAGGGTGGCGTTGCTTGTAGCCATACCAATCCTCTGAATTAGGAGAACCCATCGCTAAGCAAGTTTCTTTCTTTGGATATCTGTTCTATTAACGAAAAGTCAAAACCAATATCTTTTAGTAAATTCAAAGTCATAAAGTCTTGTATTTTCTTGTTTAGAAAATATAAATCAATCCCTGAGGCGGACTTGTTCTTTATGTTTTCATTGTAATGGGTTAGGTAATTTCTTGTATTCACAGTGGATTCTAAAAAAGAACCAATATCAAAATCGCACAATGCAGAAAAGGGACATACGAACTCTTCAATACGCTGCCTGAATGTCAAGTTCTTATTTCCAGACATCTTACGCTGATATGTTTCTGCAGCTTGAGAGATCGAAAGGTTTATACTCTCGCCGTATTTGTGCGCTCCAGACACTACTGAAAAATACAACATCAATGATGGCTGGGCTTTTTGATATATGGAAAACCAATTTTTAAGGTAGCTTTCTAAATTTGTAGACACCTCTGACAAGGTAAAAAGTTGGTTTTCTTTTTCCAGATTTTTTGAATCTGATTGAAACGGGGAGCTTTCGTAATACCATTTTATTATGTGTGATATCTCGTCAGCACTGGAGTCATCTTCACTCAAAATGGCTTTGACGTTTCGTAAAGGTAACGCTTTCTGTGTGGCAAATATTATAAAGTGCTGGATTTTACTGATGACTACGGCCGCATCATTTATTTTCATAGGCGCTTCTGGATAGATTTTAATAGCGGCGGTCTGTTTGAGATTGACCTCGCTAATAAACCTGAATGGTATCCCAATATTAAAGTCTATTTTGACGCGCCCGACATTAGGTAGAGTTGCCTCTATGTGAGGGGGCAGTTCATACTCCACCAAAAATTTATCGACATTATGCGGTTTTATTATCTTAAAACCAGTGATATCAATCCACGATTCAATATTTTCCATCTCGAAATATATAGATTTGTAACTAAATTGATCATCCGTATCGACTGGAGCAATGCCCAGCAACGCTCTTGATGACTTCAAAATCGAGGTGCTTATCCCGCTAGTAAGGCTATGACTTTTTCGCTTATAAAAGCAGCCGTACAAGGTTGTGAAATTATCATTATCTATCTGACCGCAAACAGTGAAGCTATTTGTTATCTCACCACTAACTCCATAAAGATCATCTTCTTCGAGACTTCCAATTAGTTCTAACTCTGACATCCCTCCATTTTTTATAGTTAAAACCCCTGCTGTCTTGCGATTTTCACATCCAGCCTTCCAAAACATACCCTTCCTAACGATGTCTTCAGGCACTCTCATGTACAATCCCTTAAAGCCTCATAAGTTTTTTTTAAAATCGACTTGAATCATCCCGAAAAATAATTATCCATAAATTGACCAGTTAGCCCCTCATCAATTTTTACCGTTTCAAGTAATTGCCAAAGCCGCTGAATCGTTTCTAGTTAAGCATCTTCGAGCTGGCGACGAATTTTAATTGAGTCACTGTACGCGAATTTCACTTCGAAGAAGTGGACTTGGGAACGCAACGCCAACGGCTATCGCTTACTCAGTTTGTTGACCAAGGCCACTGCCGCTCTGCTGTGACCAATATGGCCGCGGTTTGGACTGCTCAGCGTTGCAGTTGGTTTATGCTCCGGCGCTCTGGCCAGGCAACGTTGCGCTGCTAGCAGCGCGTGACAATCGTTGCGGTATTACGCCGCCGATAGAAACGTACATAGCGGATGGAGCAGCCTAACCTGACCATTTAGGGACTGCGCCACATGTCCCGATAATAAACCGTGCCACGGGCTTCCATCAGCCACTCGACCGGCTCGGCCTGCTCCTGTATATATCGCCGGAACGCCTCAAGGCTCAGCCGCTTGCGCTGAACCACTTGGCCAGAACGGACCCTCTCGGCAACTTGGTAAACGGACTTGGCCAGATCAACCGCAATTCGCTTCATGACAACACTCCCAATCTCAGGCACCACCGTTCTCGGTATGGAACTATGGCGTGGGGAAAGTCCATTACAGCATTCAAATCGTTCGCTACGCTCACTCGGGATGGGCTAAAGCCCGCCCTTCAACTAAACTTTATGTCATGGTGAACACATGGCTTCTCTAGAAGGCCTTTTTAATACCGACTTTAGCTACCCAGGGATCGAGATCAAGGTTGAGCTTCTTGTAATGCAAGAGTATCTGAAGCAGATTGAGGTCGGAATCAATGCCGTGTGTACTTCCTACCTAGATAACGAAATAATAAAATACGCAGAATCCGAATATTACGAATACCAACATATTTACTCCATTGCCGAAGGAGAAATTCCACGAGCAATCAAACTTCCGCTCGTAGTTTCAATATATACAATTTTTGAGAACTCAATTACTCAGCTACTTTCATATGCCCAGGGAAAGGAGCAGAAAGGGCTTTCAATCAAAGACATCAATGACCGCTTTTTGACTGCAAAATTTAATAAGTATATGAAGCATGTTCTGGAGTTTGATTTCCAAATCTCTGAGCACTCAATAAAGGACATCAACGCCCTAAGCAAAGTTAGAAACTGTATCGCTCATGCAAATGGCAACCTTCCTGCAATGAGCAAGGACAAAATCGACGAGTTAAAAAAGCTTGAGCGCTCGGGCGCTGGCATTGAGCTAACCTCACTGCGCATTGACGTGTCATATGATTTTCTGAATAAGTATATGGCTTCGGTAGAAAAAATAGTGAAGGAGCTAATGGATTATCTGGAGACAAGGTATGACTTTAACTAAGCACGTAACTATTGGGTAAAACCTTTCGCTGCGCTCACTGGGACAGGCTAAAGTCCGCCCTAACCAAACGTTACACCACGCAGAGAGATATAATGGGAACTATTTGCTCTAGATGTAGATATGAAAGACCTAGCCATATAAAGCATAGCGACAAACAGTGCCCGATATGCAAAACCCCCTACCCATTGCCGCCTAAATTCACCTTGCCCGACAAAGAATCCATACTGCAGATTACATCTCTTGGTGCCCGTTTTTTCTATATCGCCTTCTTCGTATACCTTTCTTTAAAAGCACTTTTTAACTCCGGAATTTCAGTCGCACTATTTATAATTTTTATAGCTTGGTTACTATATCCAGTCATTAAGAAGTATTTCCCATACCATGAGTAAGCGATCACAAGCGCAGCCTGAAAATGGTTCAAGCCACTCGCCTCGCTCGTTCGGGATCGTCTTTTGCGACCACTTAAACTTTCGTTAGAGGGTTTCAATTAATAATTCATTACCTTACAGATACGAAGACCATGCGGCATTATATCAAGATGAAAACGGTCAAGTATCGCCCCCTAACATCGAAATGAAGTAATGGGAGAGCGCATCACTATGGGCGGACCCACTAGATTTTATACTTATCTTCGCTCAGCCTGCTTCTGTTAGCCAACCATGCGTTGCAACAAAATAAATAGTCAGCAAAGCGGCCAATTTAGTCGCCTACACGCCTCTAATAATTTCTCCGCAGAGGCACAGCGACAACTCACCCGCTGCGCCTCACAAGCATCCGCAAAAAAAACATAAAAATTCTCCATACCTGTCGAAATCCCCGCTTTCCAAACGACTAGGGTTGAACGTGTTTATTCACCCACCCAGCAGGAGATGGAAAATGGCGTATATCGATGGTTTTGTCCTGGCCGTGCCCAAGGCGAACAAACAGAAATTTATCGACCATGCCCGCATGGCGGACGAGGTTTTTCTGGAGATGGGTGCGACCCGCGTCCTTGAGTGCTGGGCGAGCGACGTGCCGCACGGCACCGTGACCGACTTCTATGGTGCGGTTAAGGCATCCGAGGACGAGGATGTGGTGTTTTCCTGGATCGAGTGGCCGGACCAGGCCACTCGAAACGCTGCCCACGGCAAGATGGAAGCGCTGATGAAAACCGACCCGCGCATGAACCCCGAGATCAACCCCATGCCATTCGATGGCAAGCGCATGATTTACGGCGGCTTCGTGCCGGTTGTCGATCTCTCGGCCAAGTGAAAGGAGCGCACAGCATGAGCAACAAACACGGCGATTTTATCTGGTACGAGCTGCTGACCAGCGACGCGGACCGTGCCCAACGGTTTTACAGCGATGTACTCGGTTGGCAGGTGGAAGACAGCGGCCAGCCCGGTATGGATTACCGCATCCTGATGGCGCCGGATGCGCAAACCGGCGCGGCGATTGCCGTCGGCGGCCTGATGCAGATTACCGACGAGATGGCCTCCGGCGGCGCCCGCCCGGTGTGGCTGGGTTATATCGCCGTGGATGATGTGGATGCCAGCCTGGCCAAAGCGGTGGCTGCGGGCAGCACGGAGTTGATGCCGGCTACCGATATCCCCAACGTTGGGCGCATTGCGTTCTTCACCGACCCTCAGGGCGTGCCCATCTACATCATGCGGGGTTTGAGCGACGAACCCAGCCTGGCGTTTGCCTTCGACAAACCCAGGGTGGGCCATTGCGCCTGGAACGAACTCTCCACTCCCGACCCGGCGGCTGCGTTGCAGTTTTACAGCGCGCAGTTCGGCTGGGCGAAGGATGGGGAAATGGACATGGGCGAGATGGGCGCCTATGAGTTTCTCCGCCATGGCGGTGTGTTCGGCGCCATGATGCCGAAGCCGGCGGACATGCCGGTGGCCCTCTGGAGCTATTACTTCCGCGTCGCCAATATCGACGAGGCGGTGGACACGGTTGCGGCCGCAGGCGGCCAGGTCGTATTCGGCCCCAGCGAGATTCCGGGCGGCGAGTTCATCATCCACGGCATCGACCCTACAGGCGCGATGTTTGCGCTGGTAGGCGTCGGCAACCCCAGGGAGCCGGCATGAATACCCGCGAGAAAATAGCCACCTGCCTGTGGTACGACGGCGCGGCCGAGCAAGCCGCGCAGCTGTACACCTCGCTGATTGCCGACTCGTGCATCACCAGCGTCTACCGGCCCGAACCCCATGGGCCAGCCCTGCTGGTCGAGTTCACCCTGGCGGGCGTGCCCTATCAGGCTCTCAACGGCGGCGCGCATTTTCGCCACTGCGAAGCGGCGTCCATCGTGGTGAAAACCGACAGTCAGGCTGAGACGGATAAGCTCTGGCAGGCGCTGATCGCCGACGGTGGCAGCCCGAGCCAATGCGGCTGGTTGAAGGACCGTTTCGGCCTGTCCTGGCAGATCGTGCCCTGGCGCTTTATCGACCTGCTGCAGTCGCCCGATCGTGCCGCCGCACAGCGCGCGACCGAGGCCATGCTGCAGATGGGCAAACTGGACATGGCTGCGCTTGAAGCGGCCTTCAAGGGAGATGCAGAACATGCTTGAACTCTTTGGCCATCCATTTTCTTCCTACACCTGGAAAGCGCTGATCCCGCTGTATGAAAACGCCACGCCGTTCGAATTTCGCATGGTCGATGACGATCACCCGGAGAACCGCCAGCGGCTGGCGATGCACTCGCCGCAGGGCAAGTTTCCCTTGCTGATCGATGGCGACACGGCAGTGTTCGAATCATCGACCATCATCGAATACCTGCAGCAGCATTTTCCGGGCGCGACGCAGTTGATTCCCACAGATGCCGATCAGGCGCTGGAAGTGCGCATGCTTGATCGGTTTTTCGACAACTACGTGATGTCGCCGACCCAGGTTGTGGTGGGCGACTTCATGCGCGAGCCGGGCGAGCGCGATGCGTGGGCGGTCGCCCAGGCCAAGGCGATGCTGGAACGCTCTTATGCCTGGCTGGACAGCCGCTTGCAGTCCAGGCGTTACGCCTGTGGCGAAGCGTTCAGCCTGGCGGATTGCGCCGCGGCGCCGTCGCTGTTCTACGCCGACTGGGTGCTTGAAATCCCACCGCAGCATCGCGCATTACGCGCCTATCGCGCTGCCTTGTTGCAGCGGCCGTCCATTCGCCGCTGTGTTGACGACGCGCGCCCGTTCAGACATTTTTTCCCACCCGGCGCACCGGACCGGGATTAAACAGTTGCCAGGAAGATGCCGATGAGCCACGAACTGCCCGCCAGCCAACCAACTGCCATGCCACCGCGTGCTTCGGTGATCGTGCTTAACGGTCCGCTCGGGATCGGCAAGTCGACACTCGCCGAGGTGCTGATGGAGGCGCTGGACCAGAGCGTGATGCTGGATGGCGATCAGGTTGTGGCGGTGAACCCGGCGCCCGACGATGAGCTGGAGTACCTGCACTCAACGCTGGCGTTGCTGATCGGCCATCACTGGGAGCGCGGCTACCGGCACTTTATCGTCAACCACATCTGGCATTCTGCCGACGAGCTTGACGACCTGCGCCGTCGGCTCGGCAGTTTTGCAGTGGATGTTCACTGCTTCCTGCTCGTGCTGCCGGTTGAGGAAAACCTCCAGCGAATCCGTCTGCGACAGAGTGCGCGGGCGATTGACGAACTGGAGTTTGAAATGGAGACCGTCGAAAGGGAGCGGGCGATTCTGGGCGATGGAGACGATTCAGGTCTGGGCGAGCCTTTCGACGTTTCCGCTGCACCGAACGAACTCGTTTTGGCCATGTTGACGCGATTGGCGCTGCGATAACCCCCGCTTAAGCGGCCTGCCAGCCAAACCAGCCGAGCTGCAGAGTCGGCTGCTAGTATTGGCCTATCAGCACAGCCACCGGGGTTAAAGGTTTGAGCAACCGCAGCGTCTTCAGCCGTATTTTCCGCTGCCTGCTGATCCTGAGTCTGGCGTTGTCTACCGGTGCGCTGGCGTCCCACTCCTCCCCCACGTTGCTGGTCGACGCCGAGCAGGCAGCGGTGTCGCTCGATCCCCACATGGAGTACCTCAGCGACAAGACCCGCGCGCTCAAGGTGGGCGACCTGGTGCAAGGTCAGCAGGCGTTCACCTCCGTGCACTCGCGCCGCGAGCTGCAGCTGGGTTATACCGACGACGATGTGTGGATCAAGCTGGAGGTGCGCTCTGTCGCGGCGGTGCCGGTGGAGCGCATCCTCGAGTTCGAATACGCCTACCTGGACCGGGTCACGCTCTACACGGTACGTGCGACGGGCATCGAGGTATTGCACTCGGGCGGCACCGTGCCGGCGGCGCAGCGGGCCATTCGTCATCGCCTGCCGCTGTTTCCGCTGCACCTGGCGCCGGGTGAAGCCGTTACCCTGTATGCCCATGTCCAGGCCGAAGGCAGCAAGACGCTTAACGCCAACCTGTGGCAGTCGCAGGCCTTCTACGAAAAGAGCGACCGTACCTATGTGGTGATGGCCGCGTACTACGGCATGCTGCTCGCGCTGGGGCTGTACAACCTGCTGCTGTACTTCGGCATCCGCCAGGTGTCGTTCCTGCTCTATTCGCTGTTCGTGTTTAGCTTCAGCGCCGCCGTGCTGGCCTTCAACGGCGTCGGGCCGTTGTTTCTGTGGCCGAGCCTGGGCCTCTCAGGGCACCGCATCCTGCCCGTAGGTTTCATGCTCGCGGCGACCTTCGCAATCCTGTTTGCACGCAGTTACCTCGATACCGCGCGTTACGCGCCCCGCTGTCACCGTGCACTTGCGCTGGGGACGGTAGCGGGCGTGCTGATGATTCTGGGCTCGCTGCTATTGCCGCTGCAGCTGGTGCTCTATCTGATGTCGCTGTTCGGCATTCTGATTGCGGTCATGCTGTTTTCCTGCGGCGTCAGTTGCGCGCTGAAGCACGTGCCCGGCGCAAGGATATTCGTTGTCGCCTGGTTGCTGCTCCTGCTCGGCACCACGATGCTGTCGCTGCGCAACCTGGGCGTGCTGCCCTCCAACCTGGCGACGATGTACAGCGTGCAGGTCGGTTCGGCGCTGGAGATGCTGTTGCTCTCCTTTGGTCTGGCGGCGCGCTTCAACGAACTCAAGCGGCAGAAGGAACTCGCCCAGCAGGAGAACCTGGAAACGTTGCGCGAGCAGGAGGCGATTCTGGAACGCCGGGTTGCCAGCCGCACCCGCGAACTGGCCGACGCCAATGCGCGCCTCGAGGAAATGGCCACCCATGACCCGCTCACCGGGCTGGCCAATCGCAGCGGCCTGGCGCACCACCTGCGCAGCGCCATGTTGCGCACCGCCAGGCGCGAGGAAACCCTGGCGCTGATCATGATCGACCTCGACGGCTTCAAGCCGATCAACGACACCCATGGCCACGAAGCCGGTGACCAGCTGCTGCAGGTCGTTGCCAACCGGTTGGGCAGCGTGGCCCGCAGCAGTGACTTTGTCGCGCGCTTTGGTGGCGACGAATTCATCGTCGTCGCCGAGCAGATCGCTGACCAGGCTGCGGCCGATGCACTGGGCGAACGTCTGCGCCAGGCGATTCGCCAACCCGTGAGCCTCGACGGCAACCTGCTGACCGTTGGCGCGAGCATCGGCATCAGCCTGAGCGATGGCGTATTCCCCGACGCAGGCACGCTGCTGCAGCAGGCCGATGCGGCCATGTACCGGCAGAAAAAAGCCAGCAAACTGGCCTAGGACCCTGCGCTTGCCCTGGTGCGGCGAGCTGCCGCTGGCGACCCGTGCAATTTGCGGCGGCAGAGCGTTCGGCGCTATGGCAAGATTGCCCGCCTCGTCTCGCTTGGCTGGCCGCTCACGCGTTAGCGCAGCCCGAAGCGCAATGGCACTTATCGACTGTCAGGCCTTTCGCAGGTTTTCCCGGAGATTTACATGACTCGCCAGAAACCCCTTGTCCCGCTGCTTTGGCTGATCGCATTGGCCTGCTTCGCCATGCTTGGCGCGGCGTTGCTGCTGCAGCACCAGTTCGGCTGGGAGCCCTGCACCCTGTGCGTGCAGATCCGCCTGTGGCTGCTGCTGGGCGGCGGACTCGGCGTATTGCTCGCCCTTTGCGAGGCCATCGGCCAGCGCTGGTTGACGCTGATCATCTGGCCGCTGCTGCTGGCGGCGGGTTTCATGGCGGTGTACGACAACGCCCACCTGGTGCTGATCGAAACCGGCATCCTGGAAAGCTTCAGCTGCTCGCCCTTCCCGTTCTACTCCTTCTATCTGCCGCTGCATGACTACCTGCCCGAGGTATTCATGAGTGCTGGGGTGTGCGGGCAGAACGATTACGCGATTCTCGGCCTGCCCTTCACCAGCTGGACGCTGCTGGGCGTCACCTTGCTGTTCGCGCTGATACTGCTCGCCGCCTGGCGCGCCATCCGGCTCAACCGCTGAGTGCGTCTTGGCCCCTGGGTCGTGCCGCCTGACGGCCCAGCTTCGCCGCCGTTCCTTCCGTTCTCCCGTTCTATGGTGAAGCGCCCATGCACAAGGTTCTGATCATCGGTTATGTCTGGCCAGAACCGCGCTCTTCGGCTGCCGGCAGCCGGATGGTCGAGCTGATCGAGTTGTTCCGCCACCAGGGGTGGCAAGTCACATTCGCCAGTGCAGCGGCGCTGTCCGAGCACCGCTTCGACCTGAGCGCCCTGGCGGTGCCCGAGGTTGCGATCACGCTCAACTGCGACAGCTTCGACGGGTGGCTGGCCGAACTGCAGCCGGACATGGTGCTGTTTGACCGCTTCTTCACCGAAGAGCAATTTGCCTGGCGGGTCGAGCGCGTCTGCCCCGCAGCACTGCGCGTGCTCGATACCTGCGACCTGCACAGCCTGCGCGACGCCCGCCAGCGCTTGCTGAAACAGGCACAGCAGGGCTGCCCCAGCGAGGCGGAGAAACAGCAGGTCGGCGCAATTTCGGCTGACCCCGATGCGCTGTTTGCCGCCATTGCCGACAGCACTATCGCTCAGCGGGAAATCGCGGCGATCTACCGCAGCGACCTGACGTTGATGATCTCCGACTTCGAGGTGCAGCTGCTGCATCGCCAGTTCGGCGTGCCCTTGGCATTGCTGCAGCACTGCCCGCTGATGCTGATTCCGTCTGCCACCGCCTGGCCGGCGTTCGAGGCGCGCGCGCATTTCATCAGCATCGGCAATTTTCGCCACGCGCCCAACTGGGACGCCGTGCTGTGGCTCAAACATGGCTTGTGGCCGGCGATTCGCCAGCGTCTGCCGCAGGCACAGCTGCATGTGTATGGCGCTTATCCGCCACCCAAGGCAACGGCGCTGCATAACCCCAGGCAAGGGTTCCACGTGCTCGGCTGGGCGGCGGACGCCCACCAGGTGATGAGTCAGGCCCGCGTGTGCCTGGCGCCGCTGCGTTTTGGCGCCGGTATCAAGGGCAAGCTGGCTGACGCAATGGCCTGCGGCACGCCCAGCGTAACCACGGCGATCGGCAGTGAGGGCATGCACGGCGAGCTGCCCTGGGGCGGCGCTGTGGTCGAAAGCGCCGACGCATTCGCCGAGGCAGCGACTACGCTCTACCAGAACGCCGAGCGGTGGCATGAGGCGCAGCAGCGCGGCACGGCGATTCTGGCCGAGCGCTTCTGCCGCGAGCAGGCGGGCGATGCGTTGATCGCGCGGCTGATAACGGTAAGAGAGCAACTCGAAGCGCAACGGCGCAGCAATTTCACTGGCAGCATGTTGCGTCACCACTTGCACAAGAGCACCCAGTACATGTCGCAATGGATTGCGGCGAAAAGCCGCCAATAAGCGGATTTTCGCCGAATAAATACGGCTTTTTGGCGGGTTGTCGCCACACCATGTGCGCCAGTTCACAGAGGTTTTTCCGCTCCATCGGCGCTGCAGGCAAGTGGGTGATCTGGCATAGGCATTGCGAATAACGCGGCTGCGTACTAACAACACTTAGCCTATAAAAAGAAAAGGGATCTCTATGTTCAAGTCGATACTCGCTATCGCAACCAGCGCGCTGGTACTGGCTTCCGCAGGGGCTTACGCCAACCAGGAATCGGGGCCCATCGTGATCAAGTTCTCCCACGTGGTGGCGGATGACACCCCCAAGGGCCAGGGCGCGATCCTGTTCAAGAAACTGGCGGAAGAGCGCCTGCCGGGCAAGGTCAAGGTCGAGATCTACCCGAACTCCACGCTCTACGGCGACGCCAACGAACTGGAAGCCCTGAGCAACAACGAGGTGCAGTTGCTGGCTCCCTCGCTGGCCAAGTTCGAGAAATACACCAAGCAGCTGCAGGTGTTCGACCTGCCCTTCCTGTTCGATGACCTTGAGGCGGTGAACCGCTTCCAGAAACGCGCCAAGGGCCGGCAACTGCTGCGCTCGATGGAAGATCACAACATCGTCGGCTTGGCCTATTGGCACAACGGCATGAAGCAGCTTTCGGCGACCAAACCGCTGCTGGTGCCAGCCGATGCGGGCGGGCTGATCTTCCGCATTCAGCCTTCCAGCGTGCTTGAGGCGCAATTCAGCCAGCTGGGGGCAACGGCGATGGTGCTGCCCTTCGCCGAGGTGTTCGATGCGCTGAAGAGCGGCAAGGTCCAGGGTGCGGAAAACCCCTGGTCGAACATCTACAGCAAGAAACTGCACACCGTGCAGCCTTACATCACCGAAACCAACCACGGCGCGCTCGACTACATGCTGGTGAGCAACCCGCGCTTCTGGTACGGCATCCCGCACCATATTCGCGTGGAGCTGGAGGGTGTGATCGATGAAGTCACCTACGAGGTAAATCGTCAGGCCGAGGCTGCCAACCAGGCCGATCGCAAGCGCATCGAAGCCGCCGGCAGCACCATCACCACCCTTACCGACGAGCAGCGCGACGCCTGGCGTCAGGCCATGCAGCCGGTGTGGCAGCAGTTCGAATCGGTGATCGGCGAAGACGTGATCAAGGCGGCGCAAACCGTAAACCGCAAAAAGCGCGACTAGATCGCCGGTTTCCCAGGTAGGGTGCGCCGCGCGCACCGGGGCAATGCTAGGTGCGCATGGCGCACCCTACGAAATTGCAGGCTTTGGTTAATTGACGATGCATCAGGCGTGAGGAATCCGGTAGGGTGCGCCGCGCGCACCAGCGCACGTCATAACCCCGAGGTGCGCATGGCGCACCCTACGGAGTTGCAGGCTTTGGTTGACTGCCGATGCATCAGGCGTGAGGAATCCAGTAGAGTGCGCCGCGCGCACCAGCGCACGTCACAATCCCCAAGGTGCGCATGGCGCACCCTACGAAATTGTAGGCTTTGGTTGATTGACGATGCATCAGGCGTGAGGAATCCGGTAGGGTGCGCCGCGCGCACCAGCGCACGTCACGATCCCCAAGGTGCGCATGGCGCACCCTACGGAGTTGCGGGCTTTGGTTGATTGACGATGCATCAGGCGTGAGGAATCCAGTAGGGTGCGCCGCGCGCACCAGCTCACGTCATAATCCTCGAGGTGCGCATGGCGCACCCTACGAACGCCAATAACGTGCACTTCACGACATCGTGGCTGGCGGATCGACACGTTAGCGGCTAAGGCTGCGGCTGCGCGATGGGTGCATCCGCCGCCTGCCAGCCGCCGCCAAGCGCGGCAATCAGCTGCACGCTGGCGGTCAGGCGGCTGCCGAGCAGGGTCAGGTTGGTGCGCTCGTTGCTCAGCGCGGTGGCTTGCACGTTGACCACGCTGTTGAAGTCGACGGTGCCCGCCTGGTACTGGTTCTGGATCAAACGCAACGACTCGCGCGCCGCTTCCAGTGCGTCCTGCTGAACCACTGCTTCCTGTTCCAGCACGCGCAGCTGCACCAGGTAATCCTCTACCTCACGAAAGCTGTCGAGCACGGCCTGGCGGTATTGCGCCACGGTCTGGTCGTAGAACGCCTCGCTGCGCTCCAGTTCGGCAGTGCGGGCGCCGCCATCGAACAGGGTCAACGCCAGTTGCGGGCCGAGGGACCAGAAGCGATTGGGCAGATTGACCCAATCGGCAAAGCTGCTGCCGCGGTAACCGCCGCTGGCGGAGATGCTCAGGTCTGGATACCACGCCGCCTCCGCGACGCCGATTTCCGCATTGGCGGCAATCACCCGGCGTTCCGCTGCGGCGACATCCGGGCGGCGCTCCAGCAGTTGCGACGGCAGCGCCACGGGAATCTGTGGCAGCGTCGGCAGCAACTCGCGCGACGCGATGCTCAGCTCGCTCGGCGGCACCCCGACCAGCACAGCAATCGCGTGCTCCAGCTGCGCCCGTTGCCAGGTGAGGTCGATGGCCTGGGCCTGGGTGCTCTTGAGCTGGGTCAGTGCCTGACTGACGTCGGATTTCGGCACGATGCCGGCGTTGTACTGGTTCTCCGTCAGCCGCAACGAGCGGGCGTAGGCGGCGACCGTGGCATCGAGCAGGCGCTGCTGGTCGTCGAGTACGCGCAGTTGTAGGTAGGTTTGCACCAGTTCGGCCTGCAGGCTCAGCTTGAGCGCCGCTAGGTCCGCAGCGCTGGCCTGGAAGCTGGCGTCGCTGGATTCCAGCGAGCGGCGCAGCTTGCCCCAGATGTCCAGCTCCCAGGCTGCATTCAGGCTGGCCTCGTAGCTGTTGGACACGCCCGAGCTGCTGCTGAAATCGGCGCTGGAACTACCGCTGGATTGACTGCCCGTACCCTGCCCGCTGCGGGTCACCCCGGCGCCCGCTGACAGGCTCGGGTAGAACGCCGCCCGTGCGCCGCGCACCAGGGCGCGGGCCTGGCGGTACTGCGCTTCGCTGGCGGCCAGGTTCTGGTTCGAGATGTTCAGCCGGGCGACCAGCGCGTTGAGTTCGTCATCGCCGTACAGCTCCCACCAGGCGCCGCGCTCCAGGGCGTCGCTCGGGGTCGCCAGCGTCCAGCCCTCGATCTGTTTGAACTGCGCCGGCGTCGGCAGATCCGGGCGCTGATAGTCCGGGCCAAGGGTACAGGCGCTAAGCGCCAGGCTCAGGGCAAGCACGGTGGGTAAACGGTAGATGGCTAGGGCGTTCATAAGGCTATGTACCAATCAGGTGATGCATATTGAGCAACCGTAGGGTGCGCCGCGCGCACCAGACATGCGTTCATAAACCGCTGGTGCGCACGGCGCACCCTACGAAGTGCAACGCCCCTGGCCCCGGTCATAACGGGGTTTCCAGAGCGGCGTCGCTGCGTACGCCGCGCCAGCGGTTGACGCGGTGGCGCAGGCGGTCGAAGTAGAGGTAAACCACCGGGGTGGTGTACAGCGTCAGCAGCTGGCTGAGGATCAGCCCGCCGACGATGGTGATGCCCAGCGGCTGACGCATTTCCGAACCTTCGGCGCTGCCCAGCATCAGCGGCAAGGCGCCGAGCAGCGCTGCCAGCGTGGTCATCATGATCGGCCGGAAGCGCAGCAGGCAGGCCTGGCGGATCGATTCCTCGGGCGTCAGGTGATCCTGGCGTTCCAGCTGCAAGGCCAGATCGATCATCAGAATCGCGTTCTTCTTGACGATGCCGATCAGCAGAAACAGCCCGAGCAGCGAGATCAGACTGAACTCGGTGTTGAGCAGTTGCAGCGCGAGCAAGGCACCAACCCCGGCTGACGGCAGGGTCGAGAGGATCGTCAGCGGGTGGATGTAGCTCTCGTAGAGAATGCCCAGCACGATGTACACGACGATTAGTGCCATCAGGATCATCCACGGCTGGTTGTCCTGGGTTTCCTGGAAGGCCGCGCCCGTGCCACCGAGCATGCCCTGCACGTCGGTTGGCAGGCCGACCTTGGCCACCGCGCGTTCGATCGCTTGCGTCGCCTGCTCCAGAGAGACGCCTTCGGCCAGGGAAAAACCGATGTTCTCCGAGGCGAACTGACCCTGGTGATTGACCCGATCCTCTTCCAGGCTGCGCTCCCAGCGGGCGAAGGTCGACAGCGGCACGCGGCTGCCATCGGCGCTGATCAGTTGGATCTGGTCGAGCGCTTCCGGGTATTGCGCGTAGCGCGGGTTGATCTCCATCACCACGCTGTACTGGTTGAGGCTGTCGTAGATGGTCGAGACCTGCCGCTGGCTGAAGGCGTTGTTGAGCACGCCAGTGATCATGCTCATGTCCACGCCCAGGCGGGCCGCCGTGTCGCGGTCCACCACCAGACGAATCTGTTGTGCGCCTTCGGCTTCCTGAGCATCGATGTCGGTCAGCTCGGGCAATACCCGCAGCGCTTCGCGCACCCGTGGCAGCCAGATGCGCAGCAGGTCGAGATCGCCGGACAGCAGCATGTACTCGTTCTCCGAGCTGCGGCCTTCGCGGCCGCCAATCTGCAGGTCCTGATCGGGCATCAGGAACATCCGCCCGCCGGCGACTTTCGGCGTGGTCTTGCGCAGGCGGTTGATCACCTCCTGGGCCGACACGCCGCGCTCGGTCAGCGGCTTCAAGCGCACGATCATGAAGGCGTTGTTGATACCGCCGGAGCCGCCGATAAAGCCCGCGACGCTTTCCACGGCCGGATCGGCGAGCACGGCGCGGCGGTAGATCTCCATCTTCGGCTGCATCACTTGAAACGACAGGCCGTCGTCGCCGCGGATCATGCCGATCAGCTGGCCGGTGTCCTGCTGCGGGAGAAACGTCTTGGGCACGCTGACGAACAGAAACACGTTAAGCGCGACGGTCGCGATCAGGCTGAACAGCATCAGCAGGGAATGGCGCAGCGCCCAGTCCAGGCTGCGCTGATAGGCGCCGAGCACGCGCTTCTGCACCCGTTCGCCGAACTGCTGCATGGCGTTGGGCGGTCGCTCCGCGTCCTCGGCCTTGAGCCAGCGCGCGCAGAGCATCGGTGTCAGCGTCAGCGAGACCACCAGCGACACCACGATCGCCACGGCCAGGGTGATGGAAAATTCGCGGAACAGCCGCTCGACAATGCCGCCCATGAACAGGATGGACAGGAACACCGCCACCAGCGACACGTTCATCGACAGCAGCGTGAAGCCGACTTCGCGGGCACCCTTGAACGCGGCGTCCATCGGCGTGGCGCCGGCCTCAATGTGCCGCGAGATGTTTTCCAGCACGACGATGGCGTCGTCGACCACCAGGCCGGTGGCGATGATCAGCGCCATCAGCGACAGGTTGTTCAACGAAAAACCGAGCAGGTACATCACGGCGAACGTGCCCACCAGCGACACCGGCACTGCCAGCGCCGGGATCAGCGCCGCTCGCCAGCGACCGAGGAAGGCGAACACCACCAGAATCACCAGCACCACGGCGATCAGCAGGGTATGTTCGGCTTCCAGCAAGGTCGCACGGATCACCGGCGAGCGGTCCATCGCCACCGCCAGGTCGATGCTGGCGGGCATCACGGCTCGCAGCGCCGGCAGCTGCGCGCGAATGCTGTCGATGGTTTCCAGGATATTCGCCCCGGTCTGCCGATTGATCACCAGCAGCACAGCCTGTTCATCGTTGTAGAAACCGCTGTTGTAGCGATCCTCGACGCCATCGCTGATGCTTGCCACATCGCCCAGGCGCACCGCCGCGCCGTCCTGGTAGCGGATGATCATGGGCTCGTAATCGGCGGCCTTTTCCAGCTGGTCGCTGGCCTGCACCTGCCAGTGCCGGTCGCCCTGCTCCACCGCGCCCTTCGGCCGTTTCGCATTGGCCGCGCTGATGGCCTGGCGCACCTCATCCAGGGCGATGCCGTATTGGTCGAGCAGCCGCGGTTCCAGGGCGACGCGCACCGCTGGCAAGGAGCTGCCGCCGATCTGCACCTCGCCGACGCCGGTTACCTGCGACAGCTTCTGCGCCAGGATGGTCGAGGCCACGTCGTACAGCTGCCCCTTGTCGAGCACCTCAGAGGTCAGCGACAGGACCATGATCGGCGCCTGGGACGGATTCACCTTGCGGTAGGTGGGCATGCTGCGCATGCCGCTGGGCAGCAGTTCGCGGGCTGCGTTGATCGCCGCCTGCACCTCGCGTGCGGCGCCGTTGATGTCCTTGTCCAGGTCGAACTGGATCATGATCCGCGTGTTGCCCTGGCTGCTTCGGCTGTTCATCTGACTGATGCCGGCGATGGTGCCGAGCGAGCGCTCCAGCGGCGTGGCGACGCTGGAGGCCATGATCTGCGGGCTGGCGCCCGGCAGGCTGGCCTGCACGGTGATGGTCGGAAAGTCCATCTGCGGCAGCGGCGCCACCGGCAGCAGGCCGAAGCTGACGCTACCCAGCAGCAGGATTGCCAGGCTGAGCAGCAGCGTCGCCACCGGCCGGCGAATAAAAGGCGCGGACAGGTTCATCGGCTGACCACGAGCCCGGCGGCGCTACGGCCACTGATATGGCGCGAAAGACGGTCGAAATACAGGTAGATCACCGGCGTGGTGAACAGCGTCAGCACCTGGCTGAGCAACAGCCCGCCGACCATCACCAGGCCCAGCGGCTGACGCAGTTCCGCACCGGAACCGGACGCCAGCATCAGCGGAACCGCGCCGAACAGCGCGGCCAGGGTGGTCATCAGAATCGGCCGGAAGCGCAGCAGCGCGGCCTGGTAGATCGCCGCCTCGGGCTGCATGCCCTGGTTGCGTTCGGCGTCGAGGGCGAAGTCAATCATCATGATCGCGTTCTTCTTGACGATGCCGATCAGCAGGATGATGCCGATGATCGCGATCAGGCCCAGGTCGTTGCCGGTCAGCAGCAGCGCGAGCAAGGCGCCAACGCCCGCAGAGGGCAAGGTCGAGAGGATGGTGATCGGGTGGATATAGCTCTCGTAAAGCACGCCCAGCACGATGTACATGGTGACGATCGCCGCCAGAATCAGCAGCAGCGTGCTCGACAGGGACGCGCGAAACGCCTCGGCGGCGCCCTGGAACTGGGTCTGTACGCCAGCCGGCAGGCCGATGTCCTGTTGCACCTGCTCGATCACCGCCACCGCTTCGCCCAGTGCGACGCCTTCAGCCAGGTTGAACGACAGGGTTGCCGCCGGGAACTGGCCGATATGGTTGATCAGCAGGCTGGCGGCGCGCTCCTCGATACGCGCCAGCGACGACAGCGGCACCTGGCTGCCATCGGCGGTCGCCACGTGGATCTGGCGTAATGCGGCCGGGCCAATACTGCCGCCGTTCTGGCTTTCCAGCACCACCCGGTACTGGCTGGCCTGGGTATAGATGGTCGAAATCTGCCGCTGGCCAAAGGCGTCGTAAAGCGCATCGTCGATTGCCGCGACGCTCACGCCGAGGCGCCCGGCCATGTCCCGGTCGATCTGCAGAAACACTTGCAGGCCGCGGGTCTGCAGGTCGCTGGCGACGTCGGTGAGTTGCGGCTGTTCGCGCAGTGCGGCGCCCAGCTTGGGCACCCACTCATCGAGCAGCGGCTGCTCCGGCGACTCCATGCTGAACTGGAACTGGGTGCGGCTGACCCGATCCTCGATGGTCAGGTCCTGCACCGGCTGCAAAAACAGTTCGATGCCCGTGAGCTTCCTCAATTCGGGCCGTAGTCGCTCGATCACCTGGCTGGCGGTGACGTCGCGTTCGGCGTGGGGCTTTAGGTTGATCAGCATGCGCCCGCTGTTCAGCGTCGGATTGTCGCCATCCACACCGATGTAGGACGACAGGCTGATAACGGCCGGGTCCTGCAGGATCACGTCGGCCAGGCGCTGTTGACGTTCGCTCATGGCACTGAAGGAAATCGACTGCGGCGCCTCGGAAATGCCCTGGATCACCCCGGTGTCCTGGACCGGGAAGAAGCCCTTGGGCACCGCCAGGTACAGCACCACGGTCAGGGCCATGGTGCCGAGCGCGACCAGCAGGGTCAGCAGCTGATGCTTCAACACCCATTGCAGCCAGACGCCATAGCGGGCGATCAGGCGGTCGAGAAATGCGCCGCTGGCTCGGTAGAAACGACTCTGCTGTTCCTCCGGTTCGTGCTTGAGCAGGCGCGCGCACATCATCGGCGTCAGGGTCAGCGACACCACAAGGGAAATCAAAATGGCCACCGCCAGGGTGACGGCGAACTCGCGGAACAGGCGCCCCACCACGTCGGCCATGAACAGCAGCGGAATCAGCACGGCGATCAGCGAGATGGTCAGTGAAACCAGGGTAAAGCCAATTTGCCGAGCACCCTTGAGCGCCGCGTTGAGCGGCGTTTCGCCTTCCTCAAGATGGCGGGCGATGTTCTCCAGCATGACGATGGCGTCGTCCACCACGAAGCCGGTGGCGATGGTCAGCGCCATCAGCGTCAGGTTGTTGATGGTGAAGCCGGCCAGGTACATCACGCCGAAAGTGCCGATCAGCGACAGCGGCACCACGATTGACGGGATGATGGTCGCCGACAGTTTGCGCAGAAACAGAAAGGTCACCAGCACCACCAGGGCGATGGCCAGCAGCAGCTCGTGTTGCACGTCGCGCACCGCCGCGCGGATGGTCTGGGTGCGATCAGTCAGTACGCTGACTTCGACGCTGGCCGGCAAGCCCTTGGTCAGGTTCGGCAGCAGCGCCTGGATGCGGTCCACCACCTCGATAACGTTGGCGCCGGGCTGGCGCTGTACGTTGATCAGCACCGCCTCGTTGCGATTGGCCCAGGCGGCCAGCCGGTTGTTCTCCGCGCCGTCGATGACCTGGGCGACGTCCTTCAGGCGCAGGGCGGCGCCGTTTTCATGGCTGAGGATCAGCTCGCGGTATTCCTGCGGCGACTTCAGCTGGTCGTTGGCATCGAGCTGAGAAACGCGGGTTGGGCCGTCGAAATTGCCTTTCGGCTGGTTGACGTTGCTCGCGGTGATCAGCTCGCGCACATCGGACAGATTCAGGCCATAGGCCGCCAGGGCTTCCGGGTTGACCCGGATACGCACGGCAGGCCGCTGGCCACCGGCCAGGGTGACCAGACCGACGCCGCTGGTTTGCGCAAGCTTCTGCGCCAGGCGGGTGTCCACCAGGTCGAAGATCTGCGGCAAGGGCAAGGTCTTGGAGCTGATCGCCAGGGTCATGACCGGCGTGTCGGCCGGGTTGACCTTGTTGTACACCGGCGGCGCCGGCAGGTCGCCGGGCAGCAGGTTGGTGGCGCCGTTGATCGCCGCCTGGACTTCCTGCTCGGCAACATCGAGGGCCATGTCGAGGTTGAAGCGCAGGGTGATCACCGAAGCGCCGCCGGAACTGGAAGACGACATCTGGCTCAGGCCGGCCATCTGGCCGAATTGCCGTTCCAGCGGCGCGGTGACGGCACTGGTCATCACATCCGGGCTCGCGCCTGGGTACAGGGTCATCACGCGGATGGTCGGGTAATCGACCTCCGGCAGGGCCGAGACCGGCAGCAGGCGATAGGCGATCACCCCGCTTATGAAGATCGCCACCATCAACAGCGTGGTAGCGACCGGACGCAGGATAAACAGGCGGGAGGCGTTCATGCGTCGATAGGCGCTGTGGCGGCCTGCTCGAGCGCCGGCGCCGGGCCTTCGCCGATCACCTCGACGGCAGCGCCGTTGCGCAGGCGGTCAGTGCCTTCGAGCACCAGGCGTTCGCCAACCTGGATGCCCTCTTCGATCAGCGTCAGCTCGCCATTGCTCGGGCCGGCAACAATGGGCCTGACCTGGACCTTGCTCTGCTCGTCGACGACGTAGACGAAGGTGCCGTTGGCGCCGAACTGCATGGCCGCCGACGGCACGACAATAGCGTTTTCACGGGTGTCGACGCGCAGGCGCACATTGACGAACTGGTTGGGAAACAGCAGCTCCTCGGCGTTCTCGAAACGCGCCTTGAGCTTTACCGTGCCGGTCGCGGTGTCGATCTGGTTGTCCAGGCTGTCCAGCACGCCGCTGGCCAGGCGTGCGCTTTCGCTGCGGTTCCAGGCCTCGACCGTCAGCTGGCGCTTTTCGCCGCGCACCTGTTGCAGCACGGCCGGCAGGTCGGCCTCCGGCAGGGTGAACATCACCGAGATGGGCAGCGTCTGGGTGATGACCACCAGGGGTACGGTGTCGCCGGAACTGACCAGGTTGCCGACATCGACCTGACGCAAGCCCAGGCGGCCGTCGATGGGCGCACGGATCTGGGTGAAGTCCAGATTCAACTTGGCTTCGGCGACAGCCGCCTGATCACTCTTGAGCGTGCCGCGGTACTGGTTGACCAGCGCTTCCTGGGTATCGAGGGTCTGCTTGGCGATGGAGTCTTCCGCGTACAGGCCGCGATAACGGGCCAGGTCGATTTCAGCGTTCTTAAGCTGCGCCTGGTTCTCCTGCAGGGCACCCTGGGCCATCTGCAGGGCGACCTCATAGGCGCGAGGATCGATCACAGCGAGCAGGTCCCCCTTCTTCACCCGTTGGCCATCCTCGAACAGCACCTTGACCAGTTCGCCGTCGACCCTGCTGCGGATGTTCACCGTGTTGTAGGCCGTTACCGTGCCGAGGGCTTTCAGCTCGATGGCAAAGTCGCTCTGTTCGACCGAGGTCACGCGCACCGGCACTGGCCCGCCATCGCCCCAACGGCCCCCTTGCGCTGGTTTTTCCGGGCTTGGCCAGAACCACACGAGCAGGCCGATCAGTGCGGCGAGCAGAATCAGGCCGATCAGCCACTGTCTTGAGCGTGATGGACGGGTGCTGTGTTGTACGTCGGACATGATTTAGGGGTCGCTTCCTTGGAGAGCGTGAACGATAAGCAGTGTGCTGCGTGAAGCAAAGCCTCTTTACCGCCAATTTACCTTTTGCTTACGTATCTAACTCACTGATCCACAAATGAAAACGGCCTGCAAATGCAGGCCGTTTGGGTTGTATGTCCGGGTATTACTTGAGCGCGGCCAGGGCTGCCTCGTAGTTCGGCTCGCTGCCGATCTCGGCGACCAGCTCGCTGTGCAGCACCTTGTCCTGCTCGTCGAGCACCACCACCGCGCGGGCGGAAACGCCTGCCAGCGGGCCGCTCACCAGTGCCACGCCGTAGTTTTCGAGAAACTCGGCGCCGCGCATGGTCGACAGATTGATCACGTTTTCCAGACCTTCGGCGCCGCAGAAACGCGCCTGGGCGAACGGCAGGTCAGCCGAAATGCACAGCACCACGGTGTTGTCCAAGGTGCTCGCCTTGCTGTTGAAAGTGCGTACCGAGGTGGCGCAGGTCGGCGTGTCGACGCTCGGGAAAATATTCAGCACTTTGCGCTTGCCGGCCAGGCTGCTCAGGCTGACATCGGCTAGACCGGCGCCAACCAGGGTAAACGCAGGTGCTTGCTGACCGACCTTCGGCAACTCGCCGGCGACGTCGACCGGATTGCCACGCAGATTTACTTGAGCCATTGGATTGTCCTCATTGTTGGGATTGAAAGGCGTTGCGGAGTAAAGCATGCCAGGCATGAAAAAGCCCCGTTTGGCGGGGCTTTCTCCAGTTCAACGACTATCGCCCTGGCGATTAACGCGCCTAGCGCTTGGCGAAATGATCCTTGGTCAGCTTGACCACGACCGGGCTGAGCAGCAGCAGCGACAGCAGGTTGGGGATCGCCATCAGGCCATTGAGGGTGTCGGCCAGCAGCCAGGCGAAGTCCAGCTGGGCAATCGCGCCGAAGGGCACGGCAAGCACCCAGAGGATGCGGAACGGCATGATGGCCTTAGTGCCTACCAGGTATTCCCAGCAGCGTTCGCCGTAGTAGCTCCAGCCAAGGATGGTGGTGAAGGCAAACACCACCAGCGCCAGGCTCAGAACGATTCCGCCGACGCCCGGCATGGCCGACTCGAAGGCTGCAGCCGACAGGGCGGCACCGCTTTCGCCAGTGGTCCAGACGCCGGAGCAGATGATCGCCAGGCCAGTCATTGAGCAGATGATGATGGTGTCGATGAAAGTACCGATCATGCCGATCATGCCCGAGCGAACCGGGCTGTTGGTGGTACCGGCCGCCTGAGCGATACCGGCAGTCCCCAGGCCTGCTTCGTTGGAGAAGATGCCGCGGGCAACGCCGAAGCGAATGGCCGCCATCACCGCTGCACCAGCGAAACCGCCAGTTGCCGCAACCGGGGTAAAGGCGTGGGTGAAGATCAGATCGAACGCGGCGGGAATCGCTTCGGCGAACACCACCAACACCACCAGGGAAGCAACGATATAAGCCACGCACATGAACGGCACAAGGGTCGCGGCGACCTTGCCGATGCGCTTGATACCACCCAGGATTACCAGGCCGGTGATGACCATGGTGACCACGCCAGTGACCCACAGCGGAACGTTGAAGGTGGTTTGCAGGGCTGCGGCCATGCTGTTGACCTGAACCATGTTGCCGATGCCGAAGCCGGCGAAGCCGCCGAAGATGGCGAACGCGGTACCCAGCCACAGCCACTTCTTGCCCAGGCCGTTCTTGATCGCGTACATCGGACCGCCGACGTGCTCGCCGCGCTCATCCTTCTCGCGGTAATGCACCGCCAACACCACTTCGCAGTACTTGGTGGCCATGCCGACCAGTGCGGTGCACCACATCCAGAACAGCGCACCCGGGCCGCCAAGGAAAATCGCAGTGGCCACACCAGCGATATTGCCGGTACCCACGGTGGCGGCCAGGCAGGTCATCAGCGCCTGGAACGGGCTGATTTCGCCGCTGGCGTCGTCGTCCTTCTTGCGGCCTTGCCACATCAGGCTGAAGCCCGCGCCTATCTTGCTCAGCGGCATGAACTTCAGACGCAGCATCAAGAACAGGCCCGTGCCGAGGATCAACACCAGCATGGGCGGGCCCCAGACCAAACCGTTGATGCTGTTAACCAGAGTATTCAGGGATTCCATCTAAAGGTTCCTTATTCTTGTAATAGACGCGAGGTTTGATACCCATCGCTTGCTCGATTGCCGGATAGGCAGATTGTTGGCAGCCACCGAACACCGATCGCGCAAAGCCTGCACCGTCGTGGTGAACCGTCCAGGCATTGGGGGCGCCAGTATATGAATAGTTACAAAGGGACTTTCGCTATTTAGCAACTTAAACTCAGGTGGATTTAACGTAAAAAACGAAAATGCCGACATGAATACGAGCTTCGCGCGGGCCGTACAGCACAAACCCGAAGCCGACGCATTTTCCTAGAAGTCGCGTCGATAAAACAAGTCCAGAGAACTGGCCAACCCGCTGGCGGCCTCGAGATAGAGCCGTTTGGTCAGCTCATAACGCAGTGCAACGGTGTTCGCCGGCTCGAATACGCCGACGCCGTAACGCAGGCTGAGCCGTTCGGACAGGTTGCCACTGGCCACCACGCTGGTGCTCGCGCCGCTGCCCTCGGTGTCCAGCTGGAAATCGCTGATGCCCAGGCGGGAGGCGACGTTCTGGGTAATCGGCACGCTGCCAGCCATGCCAATCGCCAGAGCCGCCTGGGCCAACAGATTACCGTCGCCGCCCTCGCCCAACGGCCTGCCCAGCACCAGATACGACAACGCCTGCTCCTGGCTCATCGCGGGTTCGGAAAACACCTCGGTGCGCGGTTGTTCGGCGTTGCCGGTCAGGCGCAGGCCCACCACCACGTCGTCGACGCGGCGAATCGCCTCTACGTCGAGAAAGGGCTGATCAATCGGACCGGCGAACAGCAAGCGTGCGCGGCGGATCGTCAGACGCTGGCCGTAAGCGCGAAAACGCCCGTTGTTGAGGTTGAGTTCGCCACGGGTGTCGAGGTCATTACCAACGTGCACGCGACCGGCGAGGTCGGCATTCAAGCCAAAGCCACTGAACGTCAGCAACTCCTCGCCGACGATCACGTCAACGTCCATATTGATCGCGACCGCCTGCCCCGGCTCGCTGGTCTGCCCGACGATCCGCGCGTCCTCGGAGACCTGCACCGTCGACGGTGGCAGCTCACGAATGACAATCGCGCCGCGGGGGATGCGCAACTCACCCGTGATTGCCAGACGCTGTTCGGCGATTTCCAGGCGCAGATCCGGCGCCGCTTCGAGTTCGGCAAAGGGCTCGACATTGACCGGCAGGCGGCTGCCCTGCAGGCGAACCTGCCCAGTCAGCGGACCACTCCAGGCCAGGTCGCCGGTCAGGCTGCCCTGCCCGGCTTCGCCGGCCCGCCAGTTGCCGTCCAGACGCAGGCTTTGGCCGTTGATGCGCGCCTGCAACTGCAGGTTCTCGAACTGGGTGGGCAGTTCCGCGCCGGCTATTTCCGCGTCACTCAAACGCACACTGCCATCGATCTGCGGAGCGAGCAGCGTCCCGCCCAGGCTGCCGCTGCCGTTGAGCTGACCGGTCAGGCGCTCGACCATCGGCACGAACGGCCGGGCAATGGCGATGTTCAGGCCGCTCAGGCGGAACTCGCCGACCAGCGGCTTTTGCACCGGCCGCGGATCGAGCTGTGCCTGCAGCGTCAGCTCGCCGATTTCAGGGCCGCGCAACGTCAGGCGGGTATCGACGCGCTGCGGCGTCAGCTGGCTGCTGAGGCTCAGGGTGTCATAGGCGAAGTCGACCCAGCGATCCTGTTCGCGGATGCGCCAGCTTCCCTGCCCCGCATCCACCAGCACTCGGCCGCTCGGACCGGAAGCCGGCAGGTCGAGCTGCAGTTCGGCGTCCAGGCTGCCCTGCCAGGCCAGATCGCGCGGCAACCACTGGGCCAGGCTGCCGAGGGGAAAATCGCTCAGCCGATAAGCCAGCTGCGGTTCCGGCAGCAGACGCTGGGTTTCGGCGCACAGGCTGGCTGCGCCGGAGCGCCAACAGTGCGCCCCCAGTTCCACCGTGCCGCTGGCCGAGCGTGACAGCGTTGCCGCTTGCTGCAAACGCCAGTCCTGTCCGCCGCTTTGCACGCGTCCTTTGCTCACCCGGCCGCGCCAGATGCCGTTGTTCAGGGTGCCATTCGCGGCGAGGGTGCTCTGCAGCAGCGGACCGTCGAGCGCAACGGTCAGTTGCTGCTGGATTTCGGTGCCCTGCCCGCTGAGGGTCAACTGGCCGAGCCGGGTTTCGCCCAGCTCGATGCCATCGGCATTCAGCTCGATTTGCCCCTGCTGCGCGGCGTTGAGGCTGGCGTCGAGCTGCAACGCGCTGATGCGGTTTTCCGCCAATCCCAGACTCGCACCGCTCAGCGCCAACTGGCCTTGGGGCGCCTGCAGGCTACCGGCAAGGTCGAGCGCGCCGCTCAGTTGACCTTGCAGGCCCGGCCACAGCTGGCCGAGACGGTCCAGGCCAATGTTCAGCCGGCCGGACAATGCCTCGGTCAGGGCGCCGCTGCCACTAACCCGGTTATCGCCCAGGCGCAGGTCGAGGTTTTCCAGGGTCCATTGCTGGTCGGCGCCCGCGGTTTGCAGCTGGAATGACGCCGGGTGCCCACGCAAGCGGCCCTTGAGGTCAAGCGCGGCACTCAATGCGAGTTGCTGGTTTTTCAGTGTGCCCTGGCTGCGCAATGCGCCGGCCAGAGTACCCGGCAGTTCCGCGAGCCAGTAGGCCGGGTCCAGCTCGCTCAGCTGTAGATCGGTATCCCAGCGAATGCCGTCGGCAAAGCCGAGGGTCAGGCGACCGTCCGCCCTTCCCTGGCCTGCGCGCAATTGCAGGTCAGGCAAGTGCACCTGGGTCAGGTCGCCACTCAGGGGGCTGTTGAGACTGAAGGCACCGGCCGGGCCCTCAAGCTGCGCGGCGAAATTGCCCAGGTAGTTGCTATCCGCATAGGCCAGTTCGGCGGTCAGCTGGCGCAGTTCGACCGGCGGTTCCTCGGCGGTCGGGTACAGCCGGCGCCAGGGAAACGCCTGCCACTCGATGCGTCCATCCGCACTCAGGCCGGTACGCCAGTCGAGCACAGCACTCAGGGTGACCTGTTGTTCCGGGCTGGCGGTCAGGTTAAGGCTGCCTATCCGCGCGCCCTCGGCGTCCACCACGCCTTCTAGCGCCAGGGCCACCGCGCCGCCTTCGCCGGGTAGCACGGCGCTGCCGTCAACGGCGTAGCCCTCGGCCAGGTCGCCTTGCAGGTTGAGCTGCAGCTGATCCAGACGCAGCGTGTCCGGCAGATCGGCGCTGGCCTTGAAGGCATCGGCCGTCAGCTGCGCGCGCGCTGGAAGGTTCTCCAGCAGCGGTTGCAGCTCGGCAACCAGCCGGCCTTGCAGGTAGCCGCTGCTGTCGACGGTCAGCTGCACGCTCTGCTGCAAGGCTCCGCTGAGCTTGAGCTGCAGCTGCCAGGGCTGGCCGGCCGGCGCGGGCAGCGTCGCCTCGCCTGTCAGCTGCAGCGGCCAATCGGCGTTGGGTTGCAGGTGGCCTTGCAGCGCAAGGCTGAGGTCATCGCGCTCAAGCAGCAACCGGTCTATCTGCAAACCATCCTTCGCCCAGCGCGCATTCAGCTGCAAGGTCTGCAACTGTTCGGTGCCGTCGATGTGCAGCGCGCCGATACTCACCTCGCCAAGCTCCAGGGCCAGCGGCAGGCGAATGTCCGGCAAGGTGAACGGGGTATCGCTCGGTTCGGTAACGGATGTGAGCGTCACGTCGATGCGCTCGGCGGCCAGGCGCTCGATGCACAGGGTCAGGCGCAGCAGACAGGCAGGCGACCACCTGAACGCCGGGGCCTGGATCGACACCACGCTCGTTGCCTGCTCCAGGCGCAACGCGTCCGCTCGCCATTGCCCGGCCAACCGGCCGCTGAAGTTGTCGACCTGCAGCCCGGGAACCTGATCCAGCAGCCAGCGGCTGCCACTCTGGCTGGCGAGTAGCAGCGTGACCGCCAGCAGCAGCGCGAGGATCAGGCCAAGCAGGCTCCACAAACCCAGCTTGACTGCGCGCTTCACAGTTCAGGACCCATGGAGAAATGCAGGCGCACGCCGCCTTCTTCGTCATCCAGCGGATGGGCGATGTCCAGGCGCAGCGGACCGACCGGCGAAACCCAGCGCACGCCGATGCCGACTGCGCTTTTCAGCGATGGCAGGCTTAGCGAATCGAAAGTGTTGCCCTGGTCGAAGAAGGTCGCCAGGCGCCAGCGTTCGGCGACGCTGTACTGGTATTCGGCACTCATGGCAAACAGGTAGCGGCCGCCGACCTTGTCGCCCCGGCGGTTTTCCGGAGACAGGCTCTGGTAGTCGTAACCGCGCACGGTCTGGTCGCCGCCGGCGAAAAAGCGCAGCGACGGCGGCACTGATTCGAAGCCGTTGGACTCGGTGCCGCCGACCTGTACCCGGCCGAGCAGGCGATGGTCCTGCGCCACAGTAATCAAGCCCTTGAGCAAGGCGTTGGCGTGCAACACGTTGGCGTCGGCCAGCAGGCCTTTTTTCGCGGCAGACACATCAAACTGCAAGCGGTAGCCGCGCGAGGGGTCGACCTGATTGTCGCTTTGCAGGTAGGCGTAGCTGACGCCCGGCATCAGCAAGGTGCTCAGCCCGGAATCGTCGCCAAGTACGTATTCCTCGCGCTGCCATTTCAACGAAATCACCCGTTGCCAGCCATTGGGCCGCTGGCTGTGCCATTCGGGGCCAATGCTCAGCAGGCGGCTGCTGCTGTCGGTATTGGCCAGGTCTTCGAACTGGTAACCGGCGGCGTAGCGCAGCTTGTCGGTCAATGGCGATTCGCCGGGGATGTCGTACCAGAGCCCGACATTCTGCCGGGGCGCCGACAGCTCCATCTCCGCGCCATAACTGTGGCCCTGGGGATTGACCCAGTGGCGCGTCCAGTCAGCCTTGCCACGTGCCCCGACGTCGGTCGAAAAGCCCAAGCCAAGCCCCAGGCTGCGTGGCTTGCGCGCCTCCAGCTGAACGACCACTGGAATGCGCTGCTGTTGCGCCTGAGCGGGGTTGGCATCGACCCGTACCGACTCGAAATAGCCGCTGGAACGCAGGGCCTGGTACAGCTCGGCGATCAGTTCCGAGTCGTAGGGCGTATTGGCCTCGAACGGCACCATGCGTTGCAGCAGTTGGTCATCGAAGGGCGCTTCGCCAACAAAGCTGACATCGCCGAGCTGATGCCGGGGTCCGCTGTCGTAGACCAGCTCGACATCCGCAACCCCGCCGAGGGGATCGATCAACAGCTCCTGACGGGTGAAGCGGCCGCTGAAAAAGCCGTAACGCGAGGCCTGGTTCTCGATATAGCGCTTGGCCGCTTCATAACGCCCATGGTTGAGCACCTGGCCGACCTGCAACCGGGCCGTGCTGGGCAGACGGAACGCCGGCAGCTCGGCGGCCGGCCCTTCGACGCGCACCTCGACTTCGCGCAGACGCACCGGCTCGCCGGGCACGATGTCGATGCTGAGGGTGGGCTGTGCGGTTTCGCTGACGTCGCTGGTGATCTGCGCCTGGTAGTAACCCAGCGCGCGCACCGCCTTGTCGGCCTGGGCTTCGGCAATGCGCCGAAAGCGCTGCAGGTCGCGCGCATCGCGGTCGCCCAGGTCGCCGATGTAGCCTTCGACGTTTTCCTTGAGGGCGTTGTTGCCGGGTTGCACGCGCACACGCAGCTGCGCGTCGGCCAGGAGGGAGGAGCTGAACAACAACAGCGCACAGGCGGCGCAGAGTGAGGGAAAAACCGTCATGCCCGGATGCTAACACGAGCTGAGCGCCACTCTAGAGCGCTCGGTCGGGTGGCGGCGTTACCGTTTATTGCGAATCGGTCACCGCCGCTTCGCCTGTTCAGGCGCTGGCTTTCACCGCAGGCTGGGGATTCGGATGGAAGAACACGTGCTCGATCACCGGGCCTATCGCCACCTCGCCGATCTCTTCGTAGCCCTGGCGCTTGTAGAAGTCCAGGTAGCGCGCATTGCCGGTATCCAGCACCACGCCCTGGGAGCTGGCGTCTTCCGCACACCAGTTGTGCAGCGCCTCCAGCAGCTGTTCGCCCAGGTGCTGGCCCTGGTATTGCGGATGAATGCCAAGCAGTGGCAGCACGTGATACGGCCCCGGCGGCAGGCAGGCCAGCACTGCGTCGTGGTAGGCCAGGTAACGTTTAGTGCAGCGAAACCCAGTGGTCAGCAGCATGCGCATGCGCCAGCCCCAGCTTTCGGTAATACCCAGGCGGCGCTGCGGCGGCGCGATCAGCGCGGTGCCAATCAGACGATCGTCGATCAGCAGGCCGATGGCCGGCAGGTCTTCGCTGAAATGTTGCTGCACCAGCTCGCGCACCGTGGCGCGAACCCGCTGGTCATAACCCGGCCGTTCGGCTTCGAACAGGTAGGCGAATGTCGGCTCGTGGCGGTAGGCGTGGTACAGCAATGAACGTGCTTCGCGGGCGTAACCCCCGTCGAGCATGCGGACTTCAGCGGTGCGATGCGGCATAGGATGACCTCTGCTTTGTATTTTTTATTTTGGCCCTGAGGCACCCTAGCACCGTAGCTGCATGCTCGCTAGAACTGGCCGCCCGACCGAGGGATCGGCTAGCATCCCATTCACTTCGAATCTGCCTCGGGATCTGCCGCACATGAAGATTGTTTCCTTCAATATCAACGGGCTGCGCGCGCGCCCTCATCAACTGGCGGCATTGATCGAAAAACACCAGCCGGACGTGATCGGCCTGCAGGAAACCAAAGTTGCCGACGAGCAGTTCCCCGAAGCGGAGATTCGCCAGCTCGGCTATCACGTGCACTACCACGGCCAGAAAGGCCATTACGGAGTCGCCCTGCTGTCGCGGCAGGCACCGATTGAGCTGCACAAAGGCTTTCCCGATGACGGCGAAGAGTCCCAGCGACGCTTTATCTACGGCACGTTCGCCGACGCCAATGGCAACCCGATCACGGTAATGAATGGCTACTTCCCCCAGGGCGAAAGCCGCGATCACCCGGTCAAGTTTCCGGCCAAGCAGCGTTTCTATGCGGATTTGCAGCATTTGCTGAACACCCGTTTCAGCCCCAAACAGCCCCTTGTGGTCATGGGCGACATCAATATTTCGCCGGAAGACTGCGACATCGGCATTGGTGACGAGAACCGCAAGCGCTGGCTGCGCACCGGCAAGTGCAGCTTCCTGCCGGAAGAACGCGAGTGGCTGGAAACCCTGAAACGCTGGGGTCTGGTCGATACCTTTCGCCAGCACAACCCCGAGGTGAATGACCGCTTCAGCTGGTTCGACTACCGCAGCCGCGGCTTTGAAGACGAGCCCAAGCGCGGCCTGCGGATCGACGTGATCCTCGCCTCCCTGGCGCTGCAAGGACGGGTCAAAGGCACCGGTATTGACTACGACCTGCGCGCCATGGACAAGCCGTCCGACCACGCGCCGATCTGGCTCGAGCTGGACTGACACGTCTTACGCTTGAGCGCCCGCGGTAGAGGCTTGAACGCGGGCGCGGCTGTCATATTACAGACATCTGATTGTCTTATCGTCGCGGCACTTTTAACCCTTGAAGGTATCTGCCGCATGTCGCGCGCCCCGTCTGTTTGTGACCGCGAAACCTGGAATCGTACGCTCGCTTATCTGTTACTTGGCTTCGTGTGCTACGCCCTGCCCTGGTCGGTATTCGCCGCGTTACCCATCCCGCCCGACCAAAGCAGCGCATTGCGACTGCAGGGCTCCAACACCATAGGCGCGAAGCTCGGGCCGGCACTGGTCAAGGGCTTGCTCGAACAACAGGGTTTCAGCTCCATCCGCATCCTGCCGGGCGATGCGGAAAACGAACAGAAGATCGTCGGCATCAATGCTCAGGGTCTCGATGTGACGATCGAAGTCGCGGCGCACGGCTCCGGTACCGGTTTTGTCGGCCTGAGCGATAACACCGCCGACCTGGCGGCTTCGTCGCGGCCGATCAAGAGCAGCGAGGCCGACGCACTGACCGCCTTGGGCGACATGAAAAGCCGCGACGCCGAGCATGTGGTCGCACTCGACGGCCTGGCGGTGATCCTGAACCGCGACAACCCCCTTGATGCATTGCGCACCGAACAGGTTGCACAGATATTCGCTGGCGAAATCAGCGACTGGGCGCAACTGGGCGGCCGCCCCGGCGCCATCACGCTGTACGCACGGGATGACAACTCCGGGACCTACGACACCTTCAAGGAGCTGGTACTCAGCGCCAACGGCAAGAGCCTGGCGAGCACGGCAAAACGCTTCGAATCGAGCGATCAGTTGTCTGACTCCGTCAGCCAGGACCCGAACGGCATCGGCTTCATCGGCCTGCCTTACATCCGTCAGGCCAAGGCCGTGGCCATCGCCGCGGGCGAGTCGCAGCCGATGCTGCCGAGCGTCACGCTGATCGCCACCGAGGATTACCCGCTGTCGCGGCGGCTGTTTCTCTACCACCCGCCACAGCAGGCCAACCCTTGGGTTGCCGCGTTGACCCGTTTTGCCCACAGTCCACGCGGCCAGGCCATCGTCAACGAAAGCGGCTTCATCGCCCAGACCGTGCAGGCGGTCACCGTCGCGGCCAACGAAGCGATGCCGGCGCAGTACCAGACGCTGACGCGGGAGGCGCAGCGGTTGTCGGTGAATTTCCGCTTCCAGGAAGGCAGTTCCACCCTGGACAACAAGGCGCTGCGCGATATCGAGCGGGTTGCCAGCTACCTGAAAGACCAGGACAAGCTGCGCGACAAGGTGGTGCTGGTCGGCTTTGGCGACGCCAAGAAGGACGCGGCCCGCGCAGAACTGTTGTCGAAGCTGCGGGCCATGGCGGTACGCCGCGAACTGGCTAAGCACGGCGTGCTGTTCCGGGACATCACCGGGCTGGGCGAAGAGATGCCGGTAGCCGCCAACAGCGCCGACGAGGGACGGATCAAGAACCGTCGAGTGGAAGTCTGGGTGTATTGATGCGGCGCGCCACGGCTCAAACTGGAAGGAGAACTGGAAATTCGCTGCACAGCTTCTAGCCTTGCAGTATGTGACGCCGGGCCCCTCTGGCGGTGAGCCTTCACCGTGATGTCGGAGTCATTAAGTTGCGGGTCGACCTCGTCTGCCAACTTACCGACCGACTACCGGGAGGGCTCATGACAGCTCTGCTAGCGTTTCTCCACACCCCCTTTCTCGGCACGCCCGGCTGGTTCTGGCTGGCGTTTATCGCCATTGTCCTGGGCCTGCTGGTGTTCGACCTTGGCGTGCTGCACCGCGACCAGCACGTGATCGAGATGCGCGAAAGCCTGTTGCTGTACAGCGGCTACTTTGGCGTAGGGGTGGCGTTTGGCGGCTGGGTCTGGTGGCAGCTGGGCGCGAGCAAGGCGCTGGAGTTCTATACCGGTTTTCTGATTGAGCAGTCGCTGTCGATGGACAACGTGTTCGTCATGGCGATGATCCTGGGGTTCTTCGGCATCCCGCGTATCTACCAGCACCGCGTGCTGTTCTGGGGCATCCTCGGGGTGATCGTGCTGCGCGCCATCATGATCGGCCTGGGCACGGTACTGGTGCAGCGGTTCGACTGGATACTCTATGTATTCGGCGCCTTTCTGCTGCTGAGCGGGGTGAAGATGCTGCTCGTGCGCGAGGAGCAGCAACTTGACCTGGCTCAGAACCCACTGCTGAAATTCCTGCGCCGGCATGTGCGCGTGACCGATGAACTGCACGGCGGCCGGTTTTTGGTTCGCCTGCAGACGCCCCACACGCAAACCTCACTGCTTTATGCCACGCCGCTGTTGCTGGCCCTGGTGCTGATCGAGCTGGCGGACCTGGTGTTCGCCGTGGACAGCGTGCCAGCGGTGTTCGCGATCACCCAGGATCCGTTTATCGTCTACACCTCGAACATCTTCGCGATTCTCGGCCTGCGCTCGCTGTATTTCGCCCTCGCGGCGATGATGCACCGCTTCGTCTACCTCAAGTACGCGCTGGCGCTGGTGTTGATCTTTATCGGCGGGAAGATCTTTCTGCACGGCTTTATCGGCAAGGTTCCGGCCCTGCTCTCGCTCGGCGTGACCTTTGGCTTGCTGGCTGGCGGCGTGCTGTTGTCGCTGTTGAAAACCCGTGACCGCCCAACCCAGGACCAAGAGCAGCCGTGACGCCGCCGGATATCCAGATCAAACTGCTACAGACCCGCAGCGGCCAACGCTGGCAGGTACGGATGGGGCGTCGCGCGCTGATATTCCAGGAAGAACTGGCCGCCCGATCCTTTGCCGCGCAGCTGTACCTGCGGCTCGGCTGGCTGCGGCAGCAGGCCATTGCCGATAACGAGCAGGACCAGCCCTCTTGAACGCTCCACCACCCAACAGCCAACAACAGCAAGGCCCGCTATAAGCGGGCCTTGTGCGTTGCGGTTAGGGCGTGAGCGGCTGACGAGCCAGGCCTGATCAGCGGCTGGCGCTCATCATTTCCTTGGACACATATTTGCCGACCTCGAACTTGCCGATGGCCATGCGGTGCACTTCGTCCGGGCCATCGGCCAGGCGCAGGGTGCGCTGCATCGCGTACCAGTAGGCCAGCGGGAAATCATTGGAAACCCCGGCGCCGCCGTGGATCTGGATCGCGCGGTCGATCACCTTGAGGGCAACGTTCGGCGCCACCACCTTGATCTGGGCAATTTCGCTGGCAGCGACCTTGTTGCCGACGGTGTCCATCATGTACGCGGCATTGAGCGTCAACAGGCGGGCCATGTTGATTTCCATGCGCGAGTCGGCGATGTGATCGATATTGCCACCCAAGCGTGCCAATGGCTTGCCGAATGCGGTACGGCTGATGGAACGCTCGCACATCAGTTTCAGGGCACGTTCGGCCATGCCGATCGAGCGCATGCAGTGGTGAATCCGGCCTGGGCCGAGACGCCCCTGAGCGATCTCGAAGCCGCGGCCTTCACCGAGCAGCACGCTGTCGTACGGCACCCGCACGTTCTCGAACAGCACTTCGGCGTGGCCATGGGGCGCGTCGTCGTAGCCGAACACTGGCAACGGCCGCAGGACTTTCACGCCCGGTGCGTCCATCGGTACCAGAATCATCGAATGCTGCTGGTGACGCGGTGCGTCGGGGTTGGTCAGGCCCATGAAGATCATGACCTTGCAGCGCGGGTCGCAGGCGCCCGACGTCCACCACTTGCGGCCGTTGATCACCCACTCGTCGCCCTCGCGGCGGGCATTGGCTTGCATGTTGGTGGCGTCCGAGGAGGCAACGCCCGGTTCGGTCATGGCGAAGGCTGAGCGGATTTCCCCGCTGAGCAGCGGCTTGAGCCACTTTTCCTTCTGCGCTTCGTTGGCGTAGCGCACCAGTACTTCCATGTTGCCGGTGTCGGGTGCCGCGCAGTTGAACGGCTCGGCGCCGATCAGCGAGCTGCCCATGATTTCCGCCAACGGCGCGTATTCGGTATTGGTCAGGCCGGCGCCCAGCTTGGATTCCGGCAGGAACAGGTTCCACAGGCCCTCGGCCTTGGCCTTGGCTTTCAGCTCTTCCATGATCGCCGTCGGCTGCCAGCGGTCGCCCTCGTTGACCTGCTGTTCGAACACGGCTTCGGCCGGGTAGACGTGAGCCTCCATAAACGCCGTCACGCGTTCACGCAGGTCCTGAACTTTGGGGGAATAGGCGAAATCCATGGGGCTACCTTCTACGGGCTGATTGGGTGGCTGAGGTGAGGTGTTAACGATGCTAGAACAGGGTTATGGATTTATCTAACCTATTTTCATCGTGTATAAACATTCATCACCGATATATGATCCACTGATGCGGACAACCCTCGGAGCGCGCTTGGAATGAATCTGAACAAGGTCGACCTGAACCTCTTTATCGTCTTCGACGCCATCTACACCGAGGCCAATCTGACCCGCGCCGGGCAGATCGTTGGCATCACCCAGCCGGCCGTTTCCAACGCCCTCGCCCGCCTGCGCGAAACCTTCAACGACCCGCTGTTCGTACGCACGGCCCAGGGCATGGTGCCCACGCCGATGGCGCAGAACATCATCGGCCCGGTGCGCAATGCGTTGCAGCAGCTGCGCATTTCGGTGCAGGAAAGCCGCACCTTCAACCCGGTGCAGGCGAACAAGACGTACCGCATCAGCATGACCGACCTGACCGAAGCCGTGGTGCTGCCGCCGCTGTTTCAGCGCCTGCGCCGGCTGGCACCGAACGTGATCATCGAGAGCATGCTGGCGCGCCGCCGCGAGACCACCAAGGAGCTGGCCGCCGGGCGGCTGGATTTTGCCGTGGATGCGCCGCTCAACACCGACCCGCAAGTGCGCCACGTCAAACTCATGGAAGATCGTTACGTGTGCGCCATGCGCCGGGGCCATCCGCTGAGCAAGGACAAGATCAGCCTGGACGAGTACCTGTCGCTGACCCACATCCATATTTCCAGCCGACGTAGCGGCCTCGGCTACATCGACCTGTCACTCGGCAAGATGGGGCTGCAGCGCCGGGTTGCCTTGCGTTCGCAGCATTACCTGATGGCGTCGACGGTCATGCAGAGCACCGACATGGTGATGACCGTGCCCGAGCGTTTCGCCCGACGCAACGACCTGCATTACGTCGAGCTGCCGGTCAACGATGTGCCTTCGCTGGAAACCCACCTGTACTGGCATGAAAGCACCGACCAGGATCCGGCCAATCGCTGGATGCGCGAACAGATCATCGAGATCTGCCAGCACGTCACTGCGCAGGAAAAGAAAATAGAGAAAGCTTCAACATAAGCCGCTAAGCCATTGATAAAAGGCCTCCCTTGCGGAGGCTTTTTATTGCGCGATGAATCCCCAGAGCTCAGGCGCTGTCGCGCAGCACCAGTTCGAAGCCGACGTCGATGCAGTGCCGGGCCGGTTGTTCACCGCGCATCAGGGTCAACAGCATTTCCGCGGCCAACTGGCCGATGCGTCCGCGGGTGGTGCGCACCGTAGTCAGGGCCGGTTGCAACCAGGCGGCGGCGGGCAAGTCGTTGAAGCCGGCAATCGCCAAGCGCTGCGGAACCGCCAGGTCCAGCTGCCGGGCGCGAAACAGCGCGCCCATTGCCAGGTCGTCGTTGTTGAAAAACACCGCGTCGATTTCCGGATGCTGCGCCAGCAGGCGGTCGAGCAAGTTGGCACCCAAACCGATGGACGACAGCTCGGGGGTCAGCAATTCCAGAGTGGGGTTGTAGCGCCCGTGGACGTGCATGGTCTGCCGATAGCCTTCGGCGCGCTGCAGCGTACGTGGATCGAGCTGGGCAGCGGCGAAGGCAATGTGCTGGTAACCGCGCTCGATCAACGCCTGGGTCATTGCCGCACCGGCGTCCAGTTGCGAGAAGCCGACGCAGAAATCATCCTCGGCCTCGCTCAGTTCCATCATGGTGACGACGGGCCCGCGACAGCCGCCAAGAATCTCCCGCGCCGTGTCGCTGCGTTCGAAACCGGTGACCAGCAGCCCGGCTGGCTGATGGGCCAGGTAGGAACGCAGCAGCCGCTCGTCTTCTTCGGGGCGGTAATGGCTGACGCCGATCATCATCTCGAAGCCGGCCGGCATCAGCACCCGCTGGATCGCCTCGACGGTGTCGACGAACACCGAGTTGGACAACGAAGGAATCACCACCGCCACCAGGTTCGACTTGGAACTGGCCAGTGCCCGAGCCGCCGGATGCGGTACGTAGCCGAGGTTCTTGGCGGCCTGCATGACCTGTTCGCGCAACGTATCGGACACCCTGTCCGGCTGGGACAAAGCGCGCGACGCGGACATCAGCGAGCAGCCGACCAGCTTGGCCACATCGGACAAGGTGACGCGGTCGGCAGAACGGCGGCGGCGTTGGGTCATGACGGTTCCATCGGCGAAAAATCGGGCGATTCTAGCAGGCGCACCGGCCGGAGGTCGGCTGGCGTGGCGATGCTACGGCCCAGTGCCGCAAAGCCGAGCATCGCCCTGTTGCCGTTACTTGGCCTTGGCGAGCTCTGCCTGCACCTGGTCGTACAGCGGCTGGCCCACCGTGTCGATGACCTGCTGGATCGCCGGCTGCGCCCGCTCACGCATGCGCTGCACTTCCTCGGGGCTGATTTCGTTGACCTGCATGCCGTTTTCCTTGAGCTGGGCCAGGGCTTTGGAGGCTTCGTCGCGGGTGTCTTGCCGCTCGAAATCACGCGCCTTCTTCGCTGCATCCATCAGGATGGTCTGCTCCGCTTGCGACAGGCCGTCCCACCAGCGCTTGGAGGCCGTGACGATCCAGGGGCTGTAGACGTGGTTGGTTACGGTCAGGTACTTCTGCACCTCGTAGAACTTCGACGAGAGAATGGTGTTGAAGGGGTTTTCCTGCCCGTCCACGGCCTTGGTTTCCAGGGCGGTGAACAGTTCGGAGAATGGCAGCGGCACCGCGTTGGCGCCCATCAGCTTGAAGGTTTCGAGGAACACCGGGTTGGGCATCACGCGCAGCTTCACCCCGGAAAAATCCTCGAGCTTGGTAATCGGGCGAAGGTTGTTGGTCATGTTGCGGAAGCCGTTTTCCCAGTACACCAGCCCAACCAAACCCTTCTCTTCCAGCTTGTCCATTATCTGCCGACCAACCGGACCGTCCAACACGGCGTCGGCCTGCTGCTCGCGGGTGAACAGGAACGGCGTGTCCCACACCGCCATCTCCTTGGTGATGCCGACCAGCGTTGCCGTGGAGCCCACCATCATTTCCTGGGCACCACCCATCAAGGCACTCTGCATCTGGTCGTCGGAGCCCAGGCTGGCGGCGCCGAAGGTGCGCATCTTCAGCTTGCCGTCAGAGGCCTTGGCCACTTCTTCGGCGAACAGCTTGGCTGCCCTGCCCTGGTTACTGTTTTCGTTGAGGCCATAGCCGAAGCGGATCATCCGCGAGCGGACTTCGTCGGCCTGGGCGGACAGCGTGGCGACAGGGCTGAACAGCATCGCGGCAGCCAGGAGGGTGATCAGTGGACGTCTCATGAGCTCATACCTTTCTTGTTGTGAATGAGTACGGGTTGGGTGTTACGCGGCGCGACCGTCGCACCAGCTGCGACCCTGGCCACAGCCTGTATCCCGGCGCGCTGGCGCCGGTTTGCAGCTTTCAACGCAGCCATGCGAGCGGCACGGTGACGATGGCCGGAAAGGCGATCAGCAGCGCGACTATGGCCATGTACACGAGGAAGAACGGCATCACGCCGCGCACCAGGATTTCCATGCGCAACTTGCCGATGCCGCCCACCACGTTGAGCACCGTGCCTACGGGCGGCGTGATCAGTCCGATCGAACCGATCAGCACGAACATCACGCCGAAATACACCGGATCGACCCCCGCCTTGACGGCAATCGGTGCCAGCACCGGGGCAAGAATCAGGATGGTCGGCGTGAGATCGAGCACCATGCCGACCGCGATCATCAACACCATGATCGCCAGTACCAGCAGCTGCGGATGGTTGGCCAACGGGCCGAGCATCGCGCCGATTTCCTCCGGCAGCTGGGCGAGCGTGACCATATAAGCCGACACGGTTGCTGCGGCGCAGAGGAACATCACCGAGGCGGTGGTGCGGCTGGCGCGGGTTAGGGTTTCAACCAAGGTCGCCCAGCTCAGCTCGCGGTACAGCAAGGTGGAAACCGCCAGGGCATACATTGCCGCGACCACGGCAGCTTCGGTGGGCGTAAAGATGCCAAAGCGCAGGCCACCGACGATGATCACCGGCAACATCAATGCGGCAGCGCCGTCCACCAGCACATGGCGGCGCTCGGCCTTGCTTGCCTTGGGCGGCGTGGGCTCGGTAAAGCCGCGGGCGATCAGGGTCCAGGCGAAAATAAGGCCGATGCCCATGATCAGGCCCGGCACCAGCCCGGCCATGAACAGCTGGCTGATCGAGGTATTGGTCACCACGCCGTAGATCACGAAGGGCATCGACGGCGGGATGATCGGCGCAATGATGCCGCCTGCGGCGACCAGGCCGGCGGATGAATGCAGCGGGTAGCCGCGCTGGCGCATCATTGGCAGCAGTAAGGTTGCCAGCGCCGCGGTGTCGGCCAGGGCCGAGCCCGACATGCTTGCCAGCAACACCGCCGCGGCGATGGCGACGTAACCAAGACCACCGCGCAAATGACCGAAATACGCCTGGGCCATGGCGATGATGCGCTTGGAAATGCCACCGGCGTTCATCAATTCGCCAGCCAGGATGAAGAACGGCACCGCCAGCAGCGGGAAGCTGTCGGCCCCAGCCAGCAGGTTCTGCGCGAGCAACTGCACATCCCAGAAGTCGAGGTACCACATCAGCACCGCGCCGGTGAGAATCAGGGCGAATGCGATGGGCATGCCGAACGCCATGAAGCCCAGCAGTGATGCGAGAAAGACGGCAACGGTCATTGGCAGGGCCTCGTTGAATGCGGGGTCTTGTTAGGCATGGTCTCAATCCACCGTGACGTTGGCGCGGGCGCTGGGCGATGCGGGCGCGCGCCGCCAGACGTTGACCAGTTGTGCAAGGGCCAGCACGGCCAGCACGCCCATGCATACCAGCACTGGCACCATTCCGAGCACGACCGGGTAACCCACCACGGTGCTGACGTTGCCCCAACCGAACTGCACCTGATTCCAGGCACCCAGCGCACACGCCACGCTGGCGACGGCTACCAGCACCCAACTGAAAGAGTCGACGACCCGGCGCGCGGCCTGCGGAAAGCGGTCGCGAATCATGCTAAAGCGCATCAGTTCGCCCCGGCGCATGCTCGAGGCGACGCCAACGAACACCAGCCAGACGAACGCCAGCCGCGACAGTTCCTCTGCACCCGACCAGCCGGTACCGAACGCGTAACGCAGTACTACGTTGCCGAATACCGCAACCACCATGAATGCCATCAGCGCCGCCATCATTGCGTCGGTCAACCGATCGAACAGACGCGCTAGCCAGCCGCCGTAGATAGGTTCGCCGGTGAGGTGAGGATCGCTGTTAGCGCTATCAAACTCGCTCGCAGAAAGGTCCACCTGTTTCTCGATCACCTCCCCCAGGGATTCGCGGTGCACCCATGCACAAATCTGCGCGGTCACCTGTTCGCGGCTCTGGGCGGCGTCGACAGTGAGCACATTGGCTTCGCCAACGGGCGGTTCGAGCGTGGCGAACTGGCTGTCGACCAGTGAAGTCGGCATGAAATGCCCAGGGCGGGCACCGACCCGCTGCAACGCGGTAGGGTGATCGATTTCCAGGTAGGCGAACTGCAGACCCGGCACTGCATCACGCAAGCGGGTGCGGTAGCTGAGTTTCAATGCCGAGCAGGCCAGCACGAAATCCCCATCCGCGGCCTGCGCCGCCTGCATTTCAACAATCAGTGCATCAAGCCAGTGGATGCGATCGGCATCGCTGAGCGGCGTACCGGCGCGCATGCGCTCAACGTTTTCGGCGGGATGGAAGTGATCGGCCTCGATCAGGCGCCAGCCCAGTGATCGGGCCACGGCCTGGCTTATTTCAGTCTTGCCGGAGCCGCTGACGCCCATGATCACCAAGGTATGGCGGTCCGGAGCTTTGGCGGTAGCAGTTGCAATGGATTGCATAGGGTCTCCTGGGCGCCGTCGATGCGGAGCCACTCATTGTTGGCCGGATGTTAGCGCTATCCAATTTACTCGACAACCCTAATTTCACATGCGCAACCCCATGGCTGGGTGCCACCGTTTCGCATTGATCGGTCGGGTACTGATTCGCAACGGCGGTTGCACATATTCCACATGAAGACTAGTATTCGTTTTAATTCCACATAAGGAGATTATCTTCATGCCTGTCAGTATCCAGCAACACGAGCCGGTACTTGATCTGGACTCGCCCCAGGCCGGCCAGGTCGCGCTGAAGTTTTTCTTCAACCTGATGGAGAAATGGAACTGCACTGTGGAAGAGCAGATGGTGCTGCTCGGCTCGATCGGGCGCAGCACCCTGTACAAGTACCGCCAGTTGCCGGAAGTACGCCTGCCTCGCGACACCATGGAGCGCGTGTCGTACCTGATGGGCATTCATAAGTCCCTGCGCATCCTGTTCGGCGACAAGCCCTCGACCTATGCATGGGTGAAGAAGCCCAACAGCGAAGCCCCGTTCAACGGCAACAGTGCTTTGAACCTGATGCTTGCCGGTGGCGTGGTCGATCTCGCCGATGTGCGCCGCTATCTGGATGGCGTAAGGGGATAAGCATGTTGCCAGCGCAAGTTCTGCCCGCCTGGCGCCGGGCGTATCGCCTGGTATCGAGTGCGTTTCCGCCTATTTCGGTATTCGAGGACGTACTCGACCCTGCCGACCTGGAGCAGGCGTATCTGATCGAAGGCCTGACCAACGACCGACTGCGTGAGGAAGCGGGATTGCTCGCCCATGTGGCACTGGAAGACCGCGTAAGCGGTCCGGGCTCGTCACCCTTGATGGCGGCCTTTACCCATGTGGGGGCGATCAGTCGCTTTACGGCGGGCCAGTACGGCGTTTACTACTGCGGCGACAGCCTGCAGACGGCGGTTGCGGAAACCCGCTTCCACCGCGAGCGCTTTCTGCGTGCCACCGCCGAACCGAGCATGGAGCTGACCCTGCGCACCTATGTGTGCCGCATCGTCAAGCCGCTGCACGACGTCCGCGATGGTCACGACCAGTTGCATGATCCCGACATCGCCAGTTACCCCGTCGCCCAACGCTACGCTGCCGATTTGCGCAAGCAGCAATCCTGGGGTCTGCTCTACCGCAGCGTGCGCAACCCAGGTGGCGAGTGCGCCGCGCTGTTCCGTCCACCTGCAGCCAGCATCCCGCAGCAAGGCGTGCACCTGCGCTATGTCTGGGACGGCAAGCTGCAGCAGATCGTCAATGTCTTCGAGATCAAAGAGATCGCCTGAGTCGCCAGCCCGCGGCTCCGTTCAGGTACACCTGATCTTAATCACGTCGAGCGCGCCCCTGTGTTTCAATGGCGCCATAGCCAGCCCCGGGCAGCATGCCCGGGACCTCTAGTAAGGAAGACCCATGAACCCGATCAAATTTGTTGCAGCTGCGCTTGTGGTGGCCGGACTGTTGGCGCTGCTGTACGGCGGCTTCAGTTACACCAAGGACACCACGGCGGTAAAACTGGGCCCGCTCGAACTCTCGGTTCAGGAAAAAGAGCGCGTCAACGTGCCTGTATGGGCGGGCGTCGGAGCCCTGCTGATCGGCGGATTGCTGTTTGCCTTCGGCGCTAGAAAACCCTGATTCGTCTGCAACAGGAGCGGTTTTGAACGCACTGTTTATCTGCGCCAAGAACCGCTTGCGCAGCCCTACCGCCGAGCAGCTGTTCGCCACCTGGCCTGGGGTTGCCAGCGCATCGGCGGGCATCAACCATGATGCAGATATACCGGTCTGCCCTGAGTTGCTGGAGTGGGCCGATCTGATTTTCGTGATGCAGGCGGTACACCGCACCAAGCTCTGCGCCAAGTTCAAAGCGCAATTGGCCAATAAACGCATCATCTGCCTCAATATTGCCGATGACTACGGTTTCATGGACCCTGCCCTCATCGACCTGCTGCATCAGCGCGTCGACCGCCACTTGCCGCACCGTTCGCCCTGACCTGAGCTGGTTAATCCTGTTCCAGCTGGGCGACTCTGAACTGGGCTCCATGAGACCTAGCCGGCCAAGCCAGGCGGCGGTCTTCCACCCCGCGCTTTCAGCGCCAAACGCTGTGGATCGCGGTCGATGTGTCCGATGTCGAAGCCGCGGTTGATCGCGCCTGCATGACCAGACGCCGGCAGTCTGAACGGCCATGCGCCGTTGGCGAATCAGTTTCTCGGCAAATCGTTGGAGCGTTCTCACCTCCCCTCGGTCCAAGCACGCGCAAGCCTGCAACCGCCGCCGCTGTCGTAAGCCGTAACGATCGAGTCCTACCGCTGGCCACTACGGCTGGTTAGGGTGGTCGCCAGGCACCCGCCGAATGTCCGCAGACAACGGTGTCGATAGCAACAAGAAGAGAACCGACGATGCACAAGCCCCGACTCTACAAGACGCGCCTGTCCCTCTGCCGCCTGCCCCTGTGCATGGCCGCCTTGTCCAGCCCTTTTACCGATGCGCTCGCCGAGCAGGCCGCCTCGGGCAATGACGGGGTCTATCAGGCACCGCCGCTGGTCATCAGTGGCAGCCGATACCAGGCCAGCGGCTTTGACCTGCCGTTTTCGGTCGACCGCATCGACGCGCAGCAGGCCATCCTGGGCAAACCGGGCGTCAACCTGTCGGAAGCGCTGACGGGCGTACCGGGGTTGGTGGTGCAGAACCGCGGCAATTACGCCCAAGACCTGCAGGTATCGTCACGCGGCTTTGGCGCACGGGCGGCGTTCGGTATCCGCGGGATCAAGCTGCTGGCCGACGGCATTCCGGTTTCCAGCCCCGATGGTCAGGGCCAGGCGGGCACCTTCGACCTCGATACCCTGGACCATATCGAAGTACTGCGCGGTCCGTTCGCCAGCGTATACGGCAGCAATTCGGGCGGCGTCATTCAGCTGTTTTCCCGCGACGGCGAAGGGCCTGCACGGGTGTCGGCAGATACCTCGGTGGCGGCCTGGGGCACGACGCGCAATCGGCTCAGCGCGGAAGGCGGCAACGACAAGGCCGGGTTTCTGATCAACCAGTCGCATTTCGAAACCGATGGCTATCGCGACCACAGCAGCGCCACCCTCGACAAGACCTTCGCCAAGCTGACGTTCTACCCGGATGACGACAGCAAGCTGGCGCTGATTTTCAGCGACCTCAACCAGAACGACACCGAGGACCCGCAGGGCCTGACCTGGGCCCAGTACCAGGCGGACCGTCGCGCGGCCGCGCCCAGCGCCGTGCTGTACAACACCCGCAAAACCATCGATCACCGCCAACTCGGCCTCAATTACCAGCGTGAGTTTGCTGCGGGAACGCTGGAGGGCACGCTTTACAGCGGCACCCGGCGGGTCATCCAGTACCAGTCGATTCCGGCTGCGGTTCAAGCCAATCCGAACCAGTCGGGCGGTGTAATCGACTTCGAGCGCACGTTCTACGGCGGCAGCACGCGCTGGATTCAGCCGTTCGCCCTGGAACCCGGCAACCTGACGCTCACCGCCGGCCTCGACTACGATTTTTCCCGGGATGATCGCCAGGGTTATGAAAATTTCTCCGGCAGCCAGCTCGGCGTTCGCGGTGACCTGCGCCGCGACGAGCGCGACGAAATCGCCAGCATCGCGCCCTACCTGCAACTGGGCTGGCAGCTCGGCAAAGCCAACCTGCAGGCGGGCTTGCGCTACAACGAGGTGGCGTTCGATGTCGAGGATCACTACCTCGGCAACGGCGACGACAGCGGCGACACCCGCTATCGCGACCTGACGCCCAGTATCGGCGCCAGCTACGCCCTGACGCCCACGCTGAACATCTACGGCAGTTGGAGCGAGGGCTTGGAAACACCGACCTTGAATGAACTGTCCTACTCGGGCACGGACGGCGGCTTTGGTTTCGGCCTGGAGCCGGCCAGCAGCGAGCAGTTCGAAGTTGGCGTGAAAACCCTGCTGGGCACGCACACCCGGCTGAACGCCGCGTTGTTCCAGATAGACACCGAGAACGAACTGGTCGTCGCCGAGGCCGCAGGTGGACGCACCCGCTATCAGAATGCCGGGCAAACCCGTCGTCAGGGGCTGGAGCTGTCGCTGGACAGCCAGCTCAGCGATACGCTGAAGGCGCGACTGGCCTACACCCGTCTCAGTGCCGTCTACAGCAAGGACTTCACCAGCAATGGCACAACCATCGAGGCCGGCAACCGCATTCCCGGAGTCCCGGCAACCAGCCTGTTCGGCGAGTTGAGCTGGACGCCGCTTGAGGGCGTGAGTACTGCCGTCGAAGGCATCTACCGCAGCAAACTGTACGTTGAAGACAGCAATATCGAGAAAACCGCACCGAGCAACACCCTGTTCAACTGGCAAGCGCGCTTCGAGCAAAAGCTGGAGCGCCTGACCTTCAACCAGGTCCTGCGCGTGGACAACCTGCTGGACCGCGAATACATCGGCTCGATCATCGTCGGCGACGGCAACGGCCGCTATTACGAACCCGGTCCCGAGCGCGCCTGGTACGTTGGCGCCGGTGTGGAATACCGCTTCGACTGAGTGCTGCAACTTAGCAACGGTTGCCGGTTTGCCGGCAGCCGACTTCAAAACTTTTTCACAAGTAATCCGCAACTGCCTGATATTTCGAATTTTCCCTCTTTTTCAGCCATCCGCCAAATGCCTCTGATAGTGAAAACCGTTGACTGAATGCATTCGCAGCTTTACGTTAACGTAAAGGTAAGCAAGAGCAACCAGCATGTCTGCAACGACGTATTCCATATCCGACCTGGCGCGCGAGCTGGACATCACCACCCGCGCCATTCGTTTCTATGAAGAACAGCAGATGCTCAGCCCCGAGCGGCGCGGCCAGGAGCGCATCTACAGCGCCAAGGACAAGGTCACCCTCAAGCTGATCCTGCGCGGCAAACGTATCGGTTTCTCCCTCGCCGAGTGCAAGGAGCTGATCGAGCTGTACGACCCGGTACACGGCAATCACAAGCAGCTGCACACCTTTATGGCGAAGATCGCCGAGCGCCGCGCCCAGTTGCAGCAGCAACTTCTGGACATCCAGCAGATGCAGCTAGAACTCGATACCGCCGAAGAGCGCTGCCTCGCGGCCCTGGCTGAAACCGATAAAAAACAAACCGTTATCTCCTGAACTTAATTCGAACAATTACAGGTGGAACCATGAGCTACCCATCCCTCAACTTCGGTCTCGGCGAGACCATCGATATGCTGCGCGACTCGGTGTACCAGTTCTCACAGGCTGAACTGGCCCCGCGCGCCGCGCAGATCGACCGCGATAACGAGTTCCCCATGGACATGTGGCGCAAGTTCGGCGACATGGGCCTGCTCGGCATGACCGTGGAAGAGGAATACGGCGGCACCAACATGGGCTACCTGGCCCATGTGGTGGCCATGGAAGAGATCAGCCGTGCCTCGGCTTCGGTCGGCCTGTCCTACGGCGCTCACTCCAACCTGTGCCTGAATCAGATCCGCAAGAACGGCACCCACGAGCAGAAGGCCAAGTACCTGCCCAAGCTGTGCTCCGGCGAACACGTCGGCGCCCTGGCCATGAGCGAGCCGAACGCCGGCTCCGACGTGGTATCGATGAAGCTGCGCGCCGAGAAGCGCGGCGACCGCTACGTGCTCAACGGCAACAAGATGTGGATCACCAACGGTCCCGACGCCAACACCTACGTGATCTATGCCAAGACCGACGTCAGCGCCGGCTCGCGCGGTATGACTGCGTTTATCGTCGAGCGCGACTACAAGGGCTTCTCCCGCCACCAGAAGCTGGACAAGCTGGGCATGCGCGGCTCCAACACCTGTGAGCTGGTGTTCGAGGATTGCGAAGTACCGGAAGAGAACATCCTCGGCGCAGAAGGCGGTGGTGTGCGCGTGCTGATGAGCGGCCTGGACTACGAGCGCACCGTGCTCTCCGGCGGCCCTACCGGGATCATGACTGCCTGCATGGACGTGGTACTGCCCTACGTGCACGAACGCCAGCAGTTCAAGCAGTCGATCGGCGAGTTCCAGTTGGTGCAAGGCAAGCTGGCCGATATGTACGCCGGCATGAACGCTTCCAAGTCCTACCTCTATAACGTCGCCAAGGCCTGCGACCGCGGCGAGGAATCGCGCAAGGACGCCGCCGCAGTGATCCTCTACACCGCAGAAATGGCCACGAAGATGGCCCTGGATACCATCCAGCTGCTCGGCGGCAACGGCTACACCAACGAATACCCGGCCGGCCGTTTACTGCGCGACGCCAAGCTTTACGAGATCGGCGCCGGCACCAGCGAAATCCGCCGCATGCTGATCGGCCGTGAGCTGTTCAACGAAACCAAATAGCCTGACGGAGCGCGCCAGATGGCCATCCTGCACACCCAGATCAACATCCGCTCGCCGGAGTTCGCCGCCAATAGTGCGGCGATGCTTGCCCAGGTAAACGACCTGCGCGCCCTGCTCGCCCGCATCCATGAAGGCGGCGGCGCCAAGGCCCAGGAGCGCCATACCTCGCGCGGCAAACTGCTGCCGCGCGATCGCATCAATCGCTTGCTGGATATCGGCTCGCCCTTCCTCGAAATCGGCCAACTGGCCGCCCATGAGGTGTACGGCGAAGAGGTGCCGGCGGCTGGCGTGGTGGCCGGTATCGGTCGGGTCGAGGGCGTGGAGTGCATGATCGTGGCCAACGACGCCACGGTAAAAGGCGGCAGTTACTACCCGCTGACGGTGAAAAAGCACCTGCGCGCGCAGACCATCGCCCAGCAGAACCGCTTGCCGTGCATCTACCTGGTGGATTCCGGCGGCGCCAACTTGCCGCGCCAGGACGAGGTGTTCCCGGATCGCGAGCACTTCGGGCGGATCTTCTTCAACCAGGCCAATATGTCGGCCATGGGCATCCCGCAGATCGCCGTGGTCATGGGCTCCTGCACCGCTGGCGGCGCTTATGTGCCGGCCATGGCCGATGAAGCGATCATGGTGCGCAACCAGGCCACCATCTTCCTCGCCGGCCCGCCGTTGGTAAAAGCCGCCACCGGTGAGGTGGTCAGCGCCGAAGACCTCGGCGGCGCCGATGTGCATTGCAAAACTTCAGGTGTGGCCGACCATTACGCCGATAACGACGAACACGCTCTGGCCCTGGCCCGGCGCAGTATCAGCAACCTGAACTGGCGCAAGTTCGGCGTGCTCAACAACCGAACGCCGATCAACCCGCTGTATAGCGGCGAAGAGCTGTACGGGGTTATTCCGGCGGACGCCAAGCAGCCGTTCGATGTGCGCGAAGTCATCGCCCGTACCGTCGATGGCAGCGTATTCGATGAGTTCAAGGCGCTGTTTGGCGCGACCCTGGTCTGCGGCTTTGCGCATATCCACGGCTATCCGGTGGCAATCCTCGCCAATAACGGGATTTTGTTCGCCGAATCGGCGCAGAAAGGTGCGCACTTTATCGAACTGGCCTGCCAGCGCGGCATTCCTCTGCTGTTCCTGCAGAACATCACCGGCTTTATGGTCGGGCAGAAATACGAAGCCGGCGGTATCGCCAAGCACGGCGCCAAGTTGGTCAACGCCGTGGCCTGCGCCAAGGTGCCGAAATTCACCGTGATCATAGGCGGCAGCTTTGGCGCCGGTAACTACGGCATGTGCGGCCGCGCCTATGATCCACGCTTCCTGTGGATGTGGCCGAACGCGCGCATAGGCGTGATGGGTGCCGAACAGGCCGCCGGCGTATTGGTGCAGGTCAAACACGAACAGGCAGCGCGCGCCGGGCAGAGCTTTTCCGCCGAAGAAGAGGCCAAGCTTAAGCAGCCGATCCTCGAACAGTACGAGCGCCAGGGCCACCCCTACTACTCCAGTGCCAGGCTGTGGGACGACGGCGTGATCGATCCGGCGCAAACCCGTGACATCTTGGGCCTGGCGCTGTCCGCCAGTCTTAATGCGCCGAGTGAGCCGACCACCTTTGGCGTGTTCCGCATGTAATGCCGGACCACCGTAGGGTGCTCGGGGCCGCCTAGGCCATGCGCACCGCTTTTCAACGAAATGGTGCGCACAGCGCACCCTACGAAGATGACCATGACCGACTTCAACACCCTCGAACTGCAAACAGACCCGCGCGGCTTTGCCACCCTCTGGCTCAATCGCGCGGACAAGAACAACGCCTTTAACGCCGAGATGATCCGCGAGCTGATTCTCGCCCTCGACGCGGTGATGGCCGACAAAACCCTGCGCTTCCTGCTGCTACGCGGCCGTGGCAAGCACTTTTCCGCCGGCGCCGACCTGGCCTGGATGCAGCACGCGGCGACCTTGGACTACAACGCCAATCTGGCCGACTCACGCGAGCTGGCCGAGCTGATGCACAACCTCTATCAGCTGAAGATCCCGACCCTGGCCGTGGTGCAAGGCGCGGCATTTGGCGGTGCGCTGGGTTTGATCAGCTGCTGCGACATGGCCATCGGCACCGTTGACGCCCAGCTGTGTCTGTCAGAAGTGCGCATCGGCCTGGCACCCGCGGTGATCAGCCCCTTTGTCGTGCAGGCGATTGGCGAGCGCGCTGCGCGCCGCTATGCCCTGACGGCCGAGCGCTTTAGCGGTCAGCGGGCCCAGGAACTGGGGCTGTTTGCCGAATGCTATGCCGCCGATGCCCTGGAGCCGGCGGTGGCCCAGTGGGTCGACACGCTGCTGCTCAACAGTCCTCAGGCCATGCTGGCCAGCAAGGATCTGCTGCGCGAAGTCGGCAGCGGCGTGCTGACCCCGGCGCTGCGCCGTTACACCGAGAACGCGATTGCCCGTATCCGCGTCAGCCCCGAAGGGCAGGAAGGTCTGCGGGCATTCCTAGATAAACGCAAACCCGCATGGCAGGAGCCGCAAGCATGAGTCTTAAGCCCATCGACACCCTGCTGGTGGCCAACCGTGGCGAAATTGCCTGCCGGGTGATGCGCACGGCCAAGGCCATGGGCATCCAGACCGTGGCGGTGCACAGCGCCATCGACGCCAACGCCCGCCATGTGCGTGAAGCCGATCTGGCGGTGAATCTGGGCGGCGCCAAGCCGGCTGACAGCTACCTGCGTATCGACGCACTGATCGCCGCAGCCAAGGCTAGCGGTGCTCAGGCGATTCATCCCGGTTATGGCTTTCTTTCGGAAAACGCCGGCTTTGCCCGCGCCATCGAAGCCGCTGGCTTGATCTTTCTCGGCCCGCCCGCCTCGGCCATCGACGCCATGGGCAGCAAATCCGCCGCCAAGGCGCTGATGGAAGCCGCCGGCGTGCCGTTGGTGCCGGGCTATCACGGCGAAGCGCAGGATGTGGAAACCTTCCGCGCGGCCTCGAACGCAATCGGCTACCCGGTGCTGCTCAAGGCAGCAGCCGGCGGCGGTGGCAAGGGCATGAAGGTGGTCGAGCGTGAAAGCGAACTGGCCGAAGCCCTGGCCAGCGCCCAGCGCGAGGCGCAGTCGTCGTTCGGCGACTCGCGCATGCTGGTGGAAAAATACGTCCTCAAGCCGCGACATGTGGAAATCCAGGTGTTTGCCGACCAGCACGGCAATTGCCTGTACCTGAATGAGCGCGACTGCTCGATCCAGCGCCGTCACCAGAAGGTTGTCGAAGAAGCACCGGCTCCGGGTCTGTCACCTGAACTGCGCCGCGCCATGGGCGAGGCAGCGGTCAAAGCTGCGCAGGCCATCGGCTATGTCGGTGCCGGCACCGTGGAGTTTCTGCTGGATGAGCGCGGCGACTTCTTCTTTATGGAGATGAATACCCGCCTGCAGGTCGAACACCCAGTGACCGAGCTGATTACCGGCCTCGATCTGGTCGCTTGGCAGATCCGTGTCGCCCGTGGCGAAGCGCTGCCGATCAGCCAGGAGCAGGTGCCGCTGATTGGCCACGCCATCGAAGTGCGGCTGTATGCGGAAGATCCGGACAACGACTTTCTGCCTGCCACCGGCACCCTGGCGCTGTACCGCGAAGCCGCCGCTGGCCCAGGCCGGCGGGTCGACAGCGGGGTCAGCGAAGGCGATGAAGTCTCGCCCTTCTATGACCCAATGCTCGGCAAGCTGATCGCCTGGGGCGAAAACCGCGAAGAGGCGCGCCTGCGTCTGCTGGCGATGCTTAAGGAGACCTGCGTGGGTGGGGTCAGAACCAATCTGGCCTTTCTCACCCGCGTGCTGGCCCATCCGGCCTTCGCCAATGCGGAGCTGGATACCGGCTTTATTCCACGCCACGAGGCGCAGCTGCTGCCGCCAGTAAGCGAGTTGCGGGCCGAGTTCTGGCAACTGGCTGCCGAGGCCTTTGTGCAGAGTGAAGCGCCGCTGCAGCGCCACGATGACTGCCACTCGCCCTGGTCGCGCAATAACGGCCTGCGTCTGGGGCTGCCGGCGGAAACAGACTTGCATCTAAGCTGCCAGAACGAGCGCCAAATAGTACGCCTGCGCCATGCTTCGGCTTCCACCGTACAACTGCAAGGTGAAAGCCTGTCGGTTGAACGCGATGGCCTGCGGCAGCAGCACCTTGCGATTCGTCGCGGCGATACTCTGTATCTGCACTATGCCGGTGAGCTGCGCAGCATCCAGCGCGTCGACCCGATTGCCGAAGTCGAAGCCAGCCATCAGCAGCACGGCGGCCTCACCGCCCCCATGAACGGCAGTATCGTGCGGGTGCTGGTAGAAGCCGGCCAGCAGGTCGAAGCCGGCATCGCGCTGGTGGTCCTGGAAGCGATGAAGATGGAACACAGCATCCGCGCGCCGCATGCCGGAACCGTCAAGGCGCTGTATTGCAGCGAGGGTGAGATGGTGAGCGAAGGTGCCGTGCTGGTGGACCTGGACGACATGTAAGCGGTGCGTAGGGTGGACATCGCTTTTTATGTCCACCTGAGCATTCACAGCGGATGGTCATGGTGGATGTATAAAGCGACATCCACCCTACAACTGGACGAAATATAAGCAGGCATTCGATGCGCACAGCGCACCCTACAAACCCATGAGATTGCGCGCATCGCTGCAATCGTAGGGTGCGCCATGCGCACCATCGGCCCCAAGGAGACGCCAAATGAGTTTGCCTAAACAGGTACGCCTGGTCGAAGTCGGCCCGCGCGACGGTTTGCAGAACGAGAAACAGCCGATCAGCGTGGCCGACAAGGTGCGTCTGGTCGATGACCTGTCTGCCGCAGGCTTGAGCTATATCGAGGTGGGCAGCTTTGTCTCGCCCAAGTGGGTGCCGCAGATGGCCGGCAGCGCCGAGGTTTTCGCGCAGATCGAGCAACAGCCGAGCATCACCTATGCCGCCCTGGCGCCGAACCTGAAAGGCTTCGAAGGTGCCCTGGCAGCCGGGGTCAAGGAAGTCGCAGTATTTGCGGCAGCCAGCGAGGCGTTTTCGCAGAAGAACATCAACTGCTCGATCAGCGAAAGCCTGGAGCGCTTTATACCGCTGATGGACGCCGCCAAGCAGCACGGCGTCCGCGTACGCGGCTATGTGTCCTGCGTGCTCGGCTGCCCCTATGAAGGCGAAGTGGCGCCAGCACAAGTGTCCAGCGTGGCCAAGGCGCTCTATGCGATGGGCTGCTACGAGGTGTCCCTGGGCGACACCATAGGCATTGGCACCCCGGCCAAGACTCGCCACCTGTTCAACGTGGTTGGTCGCGACATCCCGCGCCACCTGTTGGCGGGGCACTTCCACGACACCTACGGCCAGGCCTTGGCCAATATCTATGCGAGCCTCCTGGAAGGCATCAACGTATTCGACAGCTCGGTGGCGGGGCTCGGTGGCTGCCCTTACGCCAAAGGCGCCACCGGCAATGTCGCGACCGAAGATGTGCTGTACCTGCTTGAAGGCCTGGGCATCGAAACCGGCATTGATATGGATAAGTTGATCGCCGCCGGCCAGCGCATTTGCGCAGTACTGGATAAACCCAATGGCTCGCGGGTAGCCCGGGCGCGATTGGCCAACGCGTAGGGTGGACATGCCGAAGGCTTGTCCACCATTTGCATCCCGTGGCGCACAAGGCTTCGCGATGTACGCCCTACCCCGGCATATTTTCTTTACGCTCTGTAAAGCCTGACTATCAAGGCAGGCGCAAAACGACCAGCGGCGTTGCAAAGCTTCTACAGCGGCGCGCCACAGCAATCTGGCAGCAGCGCAGAAGCGCTCAGGCAAGCCGGCTTTCAGGCGCTAGGCTTACCATCCGCCCGGCCAACGGCCGGCCTAACAAGAATTTGAGGAAGCACAATGCAACATCCCCTGTGGACGCCTTCTGCCGAACGTATCGCCGCCACCCGAATGGACAGCTTCCGCCGCTTCGTCAATCAGCGCCACAGCCTGCAACTGGCCGACTATCCGGCCCTGCACGCCTGGAGCGTGACGCAGCGCGAATCGTTCTGGCAGGCGATTGTCGAGTTTTTCGAGATTCGCTTTAGCGCCCAACCCAAGGCCGTGCTGCAAGAGGGCAGCGCCATGCCCAGCGCCCACTGGTTTCCCGGCGCAACGCTGAACTTTGCCGAACACCTGCTGCATCGCCGCGATAACCACCCTGCCCTGATCGCCATTGACGAAGATGGCAGCCGCGAACAGCTGAGCTATGCCGAGCTGGCCGCCCATGTCGCCGGCCTGCAACGCAGCCTGCGTGAGTCCGGCGTCGGTATTGGTGACCGGGTCGCAGCCTTTATGCCCAACACCTGGCAAACCCTGGTCGGCATGCTCGCTGCCAGCAGCCTGGGGGCCACCTGGTCGAGCTGTTCGCCGGACTTCGGCACCCAGGGCGTGATTGATCGCTTCGGTCAGATCGAACCCAAGGTGCTGATTGCCGCCGCTGGCTATCGCTACGCCGGCAAGAATCTCGACCTGACCACCAAACTCAACGAGATACTCGAACGCCTGCCCTCGCTTGAACAGCTGATTGTGGTGCCCTTTTCCAATGCCCAGGCCAAAGCCGCCGACTTCCACTCAGCAGCCAAGGTCGCGCTGTGGCAGGACTTCTACCAGGCTGGCGGCGAGCCCGAATTCACTCAGGTAGCCTTCGATCACCCGCTGTATATCCTCTATTCCAGCGGCACCACCGGCGTTCCCAAGTGCATCGTGCATGGCACCGGCGGCACTCTGTTGCAGCACGTCAAGGAGCTCGGCCTGCACACCGATTTGCATGCCGACGACACGCTGTTCTACTACACCACCTGCGGCTGGATGATGTGGAACTGGCTGGTCTCGGGCCTAGCCCTGGGCGCGACTCTTGTGCTGTTTGACGGCTCACCTTTCCACCCCGGGCCCGAGCGCCTGATCGACCTGATCGACGCGGAGAACATCAGCATTTTCGGCACCAGCGCCAAGTTTCTCGCGGCGCTGGAAAAAGCCGGTGCCAAGCCGGGCAGCACGCACAAGCTGCAACGGCTTAAGGCGATTCTGTCGACCGGCTCGCCGCTGTCTCACGAGAGCTTCGAGTACGTCTACCGCGAGATCAAAGCCGATCTCTGCCTGTCGTCGATCTCCGGCGGCACCGATATCGTCTCCTGCTTCGCCCTCGGCAACCCGGTGCTGCCGGTACGGCGCGGTGAGCTGCAGTGCAAGGGTTTGGGCATGGACGTGCAGGTGTGGAACGACGACGGCCAGCCGGTAACCGGCGAGAAAGGTGAACTGGTCTGCGCGCAGCATTTCCCCACCATGCCGGTAGGCTTCTGGAAGGATAGCGACGGCAGCAAGTTCCAGGCAGCCTACTTCGACACCTTCCCCGGCATCTGGGCCCACGGTGATTACGCGGAAATCACCGAGCACGATGGCCTGGTGATTCATGGTCGCAGTGACGCGGTGCTCAACCCCGGTGGCGTCCGTATCGGCACCGCCGAAATCTATCGTCAGGTGGAAAAAGTCGAAGAAGTGCTGGAGTCCATCGCCATCGGCCAGGAATGGGACGACGACGTGCGCGTGGTGCTGTTTGTCCGTCTGCGTGAAGGTGTCGAACTGACCGATACGTTGCAGACGCAGATTCGCCAGGTGATCCGCGCCAACACCACACCGCGCCATGTGCCAGCCAAGATCATCGCCGTAGCGGACATCCCGCGCACCATCAGCGGCAAGATCGTCGAATTGGCGGTACGCAACGTGGTGCACGGCAAACCGGTAAAAAACACTGACGCCCTGGCTAACCCGCAGGCGCTCGATCTGTTTCGCGATTTACCTGAACTGCACAGCTGAAACACAGCAGGGTGTGCAGAAGGGGCTACGCTGAAGCCAAAAGGGGGAAGTCCCATGAGCGAGCAAGACGACAACGACAGACCGCTGACACTACGAGAAATGCTGCAGAGCGTGCTGGCAGCCGCACTCGGTGTGCAGAGTGGCAAGAATCGCAGCCGCGATTTCAGCCGCGGCAAACCCAGCCATTTCATCATTCTGGGTGTGGTATTCACGCTGGTATTTGTGTTGGTGATCTTTTCAGTGGTCAAACTGGTGTTGCATCTGGCTGGGGTCTGACCGAAGCGTATCCCGCAAACTCAACTCGAAAAAAAGCCCTGCGACAGTGCCGGGCTTTTTTTCCTCTGAATTATTGCTGGCTAACCCAGAACACTGCGGTTACCACCACGAGCAGGATCAAGGCGAAAATCGCCACTGCGTCGACGGTGCTGTCCTGATCGCCTGATTCCAAGTGGTCGGTCATAACATCCCCTTTTCTTGTGGTTATAGATGAATACCCACAGAGTTAAGACCACTAAACCGAAGCGCTCAAGCGATAGCGCAGCAACAGGACCAGGTTTTTCTTAGTCCTGTTGGTTCAGTGCATATACGTAAACATCACTTTTGCCCTCTGGCTCGAACTGGTATCTTGCCCCGCCTCCGCTGGGAGTGCGCAGCCGTGAGTGCAGAAAAGCCGTAACAGCCAGCGCAATTGCAGCGATGCCCGAAGCGGCACGCTGATTTGCAACGGCCTGTTAGCTGTCTAATAAAGCAGTAGCCTGACCCACAGGATATATATGTACGTATACGACGAGTACGATCAACGGATCGTCGAGGACCGCGTCAAGCAGTTCCGCGATCAGACCCGCCGCTATCTGGCCGGCGAACTCTCAGGTGAAGAGTTCCGCCCTCTGCGTCTGCAGAACGGCCTGTACATTCAGCGATACGCACCCATGCTGCGAGTGGCTGTGCCTTATGGCCTGCTGTCGTCAAAACAGGTGCGCATGATGGCCAAAATCGCGCGCGACTACGACAAGGGCTATGCCCATATAAGCACCCGGCAGAACGTCCAGTTCAACTGGCCCGATCTGGAAGACGTGCCTGACATCCTGGCAGAACTGGCCACGGTGCAGATGCATGCCATCCAGACCAGCGGCAACTGCATTCGCAACACCACCACCGACCAGTTCGCCGGCATCGCCAAGGACGAGATCGTCGATCCGCGGCCCTGGTGCGAGATCATCCGCCAATGGTCGACATTCCACCCCGAATTCACCCACCTGCCGCGCAAGTTCAAGATCGCGGTCAACGGTGCGGTCAGCGATCGTGCTGCGATCGAAGTCCATGACATCGGCCTTGAAGCGGTAAAAAACCAGGCCGGCGAACTGGGCTTCCGCGTTTCGGTAGGTGGCGGCCTTGGCCGTACGCCGGTCGTGGGCAGCTTCATCAATGAATTCCTGCCGTGGCAGCACCTGCTCAGTTACCTCGACGCCATCCTGCGCGTATACAACCGCTATGGCCGCCGCGACAACAAGTACAAGGCGCGGATCAAGATTCTGGTCAAGGCGCTGACCCCGCAGGTATTCGCCGAGCGCGTCGATGCCGAATGGGCGCACCTGAAGGATGGCCCGACCACCTTGACCGAAGCCGAAGTGCAGCGCGTTGCGGCGTATTTCGTCGACCCGGCCTACCAACCGCTGGAGGACCAGGAAGAAGCGCTCGCCGCCCTGGAAAGCCAGCATCCGGGCTTCGCCCGCTGGCGGCAGCGCAATACCTTCGCCCACAAGAAGCCTGGCTATGTCGCAGTTACCCTGTCGCTCAAGCCAACTGGCGTGGCTCCGGGTGACGTGACTGACAAGCAGCTGGATGCAATCGCCGATCTTGCTGATCGCTATAGCTTCGGCGAAGTGCGCAACAGTCATAACCAGAACATCATTCTCGCGGACGTCGAGCAGAGCAAACTGTTCACCCTGTGGGGTGAGCTGCGTGAACACGGTTTCGCCACTCCGAACGTCGGCCTGCTGACCGACATCATCTGCTGCCCGGGCGGCGACTTCTGCTCGCTGGCCAACGCCAAGTCGATCCCGGTGGCAGAAGCCATCCAGCGACGCTTCGACGACCTCGATTACCTGTTCGATATCGGTGACATCGAGCTGAACATCTCTGGCTGCATGAACGCCTGCGGGCATCACCATGTCGGCCATATCGGCATTCTCGGCGTGGACAAGAAAGGCCAGGAGTTCTACCAGGTTTCCCTCGGCGGCAATTCGGGGCGCGAAGCCAGTCTGGCGCAGATCCTCGGCCCATCCTTCGCCCAGGACGACATGCCCGACGTGATCGACAAGATCATCAAGGTGTACGTTGAGCAGCGCAACGAAGAAGAAAGTTTCCTCGATACCTTCCGCCGTGTTGGCGTCGACCCGTTCAAGGAGCGCGTATATGCAGCGAATCATTAAGAACGGCGAGGTGCTCGACGAAACCTGGCACCTGCTGCCGAAGGACGCGACGCTGGACGACCTGTCCAACTGCGACGACCTGATCGTGCCACTCGCACTGTGGGTCGATCATGCCCATGCGCTCAAAGCACGCGACGGCGGCCTGGGTGTGTGGCTGGATGCTGGCGAGGAGATAGAGGAAATTGCCGATCAGTTGCAGCACTTCCAGGTGGTTGCCCTGAACTTCCCTGCGTTCACCGATGGCCGCCATTGTTCGACGGCTTACCTGCTGCGCACTCGTTACGGCTACACCGGCGAGGTGCGCGCCATTGGCGACGTGCTGCGCGATCAACTGTTCGCCCTCAGGCGTTGTGGCTTCGATGCCTTCGCCCTGCGCGAAGATAAAGACCCCTACGATGCACTGAAGGCTTTCGACGATTATTCGGAGGTCTATCAGGCTTCCAGCGATCAGCCACAGCCGCTGTTCCGCCGCCGCGCCTGATAAGCGTACGCGTAAAAAAGCCCTGTCTTGCAGGGCTTTTTTATGTCTATCAGTACGTTACCTTGATGTATTGATGCGACTGCTGACGCTGTCCCAGGCGGCCTGGGCCAACAGCTCACGACAATCGTCCAGTGCAGTATGGGTGCGTCCCGCCAGCCAGTTGCGGGTGAAGTCATGGGTCGGGCCGATAATCAGCGACGCCAGGCAATCGTCTGGCATGTCTTTGAATTGGCCCTGCTCACGGTATCCTGCGAGCGCATGGTAAATCCTCGAGAAATGCTCATGGTTGGCTTCGCGCAGCTCGCCGCCCCGCTCGCTCGCTTCGACCCGGCTACGACTGTGCAGGATGAACCGTGCCCAGTCCGGGTTGGCCACCACCCAGTCGATGTAACTGGTCACCAGTAGTTTCACGCAGGCTTCGGCGCTGCTCGCCTGGGCGAACCCCTGCTCCAGTAATTCGGCGTATTGGCCAGTGCCGACCATATAGAGCGCCGCGATAATCCCTTCTCTGTTGCCGAAGTGGTGGTAGAGGCTGCCAATGCTTGCGCCTGAACGATCGCGGATCATCTCGATGGTGGTGGCATCCACGCCGACTTCGGTGAAACAGGCCAGCGCAGCCTGCAGGATCTCGTCTTTACGGGTACGGCGGCCCATGGTGGTCCTTGTGGGTACGACGGGCATCACTGGCGGCGTGATGCCATTTGATGGGATGTTCGTTTCGCCTGCACGGCGCTGGGTCAGTCGATGCGAACCAGCACCCGGCCAACCAATTGACCGGCCAGTATCCGGCTGATGGCGTCCGGCAGCTGGTCGAGGCTGACTTCGCTGACCAGCTGTTCCAGGCCTTCGACTTTCCACTGCAACGACAGCTTGTCCCACATGGACGCTTTAACCACCAGCGGCAACTCCACCGAGTCGACGCCCAGCAGATTCACTCCACGCAGGATAAACGGCAGCACGCTGGCATTGAACGCCACACCTGCGGTCAAGCCACAACAGGCGGCGCTGCCGCCGTAACGCAGCGCCTTGACCACGTTGAACAGGATGTCGCCGCCCACGGTATCGACCGCGCCCGCCCACTGCTCCTTCAGCATTGGACGCTGCGCGCCATCCTGCAATGCACTGCGCGCCACGATCTGGCTGGCACCCAGACGCTGCAGCCACTCGCCCTGCTCGGCCTTACCGGTGGACGCCGCGACGGTAAAACCGAGTTTGGCCAGCAACGCCACCGCGATGCTGCCAACGCCCCCGGTCGCGCCTGTCACCAGGACGGGTCCGTCCTCTGGCGTGACACCGCTCTGCTCCAGTTTGTCCACGCACAGCGCGGCGGTCAGACCGGCCGTGCCCAGCACCATGGCCTCGCGTAGCGACAGCCCTTGCGGGCGCCTCAGCGCCCAGCCTGCCGGCACACGGATGTATTGAGCGAAGCCACCGGCCGTATTCATGCCCAGGTCGTAACCGGTGACGATCACCTCGTCGCCAACATTGAATTCGGCGACGCTGGACGCCTCCACCACGCCCGCGGCATCGATGCCCGGCGTATGCGGAAACTGCTTGGTAACACCCCGGTTGCCGCTGGCGGACAGCGCGTCCTTGTAGTTGAGCGAGGAGTACTTGACCCGGATCAGCAAATCGCCCGGCGGCAGCTGCGCGAGGTCACGCTCGACGATCACCTGCTCGAACGTACCCGAGTCGGTTTCGCGGATCTGCAATGCCTTGAAGGTGGTCATCTTGAAGTCCTCTTTTTGTGGGGCGAACTACCAGAAACGTTGTTGGCTCAGCCGACTCAGCCAGCTCAGGGCGAAGCGATCCAGGGCCACGCTGGCCGCCAGGCCTACGCGCTCCTGCAGGCTCTTCTTCTCGGCATAGTGCAGATGGAACAGCTCGGCGTCTCTGGCCCGTTCGGCGAGGTATTCATCGCTGGTTCTGAGGTCGTCGACCAGCTGTTTTTCCAGGGCAGCTATCCCCAGCCAGATTTCGCCCGTGGCGACCTCATCGATTTCGAGTTGCGGGCGGTAACGGGCGACGAAGTTCTTGAACAGCGCGTGTGTCGTGTCCAGGTCTTCCTGGAATTTTTCCCGGCCCTTTTCGGTGTTCTCGCCGAATACCGTCAAGGTGCGCTTGTACTCGCCGGCAGTCAGCAGCTCGACATCGATGTTGTGCTGTTTCAATAGCCGATGCAGGTTGGGCAACTGTGCCACCACGCCAATCGAGCCGAGGATGGCGAACGGCGCGGCGATAATCTTTTCACCGATGCAGGCCATCATATAACCGCCGCTGGCGGCGACCTTGTCGATACAGACCGTAAGCGGAATGCCGGCCTGGCGGATGCGCACCAGCTGCGATGAAGCCAGCCCGTAGCTGTGGACCATGCCGCCGCCGCTTTCCAGGCGCAGCACCACTTCGTCCTGGGCCGTGGCCATGCTCAGCACGGCGGTGATTTCATGGCGCAGGCTGTCGGTTGCGGAGGCTTTGATGTCCCCGTCGAAATCCAGAACATAGACACGCGGTTTCTGGGCGCCGGCTTTCTTCTCCAGCTTCGCGGCCTTGGTTTGTGCCTTGTGCACGACTTTCAGCTGATCCTTGCTCAGCACCGACTGCTGCAGCCGATCATGCAGTTGCTTGTAGAAGTCGTTCAGTTTCGAAACCTGCAGTTGCCCGCTGCTGCGACGGCCTTTGCCCCGCAAAGCGGCGATCGTGATCAGTACCACCAGAATGGCAACGACCAAGGTAATGGTCTTCGCCAGAAAACTCGCATACTCGACAAGAAACTCCACACCCTTCCCCTTGATTGAATCCGCCGCCTAGCCGCCGGCGACGCCGATAGTGCTCAAGCATACCGACGCCACCGCCTGCCGACCAGCAACCGAGCCCGGCCAGCGACCTGTGTCACCATTCAAACAAGCGTATGTTTTTCCGTTGACAGCGCTCGACGATCCTCTATACCCTCGCGAAACTTTCACCGTGGCGGAACAGCGCGAACGTGGGCAGCATCTACCTGATCAGACATGGCCAAGCCTCATTCGGCGCCGACGACTATGACGTGCTGTCGCCCATCGGTATTCGCCAGGCCGAAGTCCTTGGCGCACATCTGGCACAGCTCGGTGTGCGACTTGATCGCAGCCTGAGCGGCACCTTGCGGCGCCAGCAACACACCGCCAATATCGCGCTTGATCAATACGCCACTGCTGGTATGTCCGCCCCTGCGCTGGAAATCGATTCCGCTTTCAACGAGTTCGACGCCGACGCGGTGGTCCGTTCGCTGTTGCCCGATTTGCTTAGCGAAGAACCCCACGCGCTGGAGATCCTGCGCAACGCGGCGCAGAACCGCGCGGAATTTCAGCGCCTGTTCGCCATCCTGGTTGGTCGCTGGATTTCCGGGGAACACGAAAAACCCGACTTGCTCAGCTGGCGCGAGTTCGTCAGCCAGGTTCAGGCGGGCCTCGAGCGGCTACTCGAACAGGCGGCGAGCAAACAGAACATCGCCGTATTCACCTCAGGCGGTACCGTCACCGCCCTACTTCACCTGATTACGGGCGTAGCGCCGGCCAAGGCTTTCGAGCTCAACTGGCAAATCGTCAACACCTCACTAAGCTGCCTGAAGTTCCGCGGCAGCGAAGTGAGCCTGGCTTCCTTCAATAGCCATGTGCATTTACAGCTGTTGAAGGCGCCGGAACTCATCACTTACCGCTGAGCTCCGGCCCATTGCGCCTTAGGCGCGCGAAAAACCTGAAAATAAAGGAAGAAACCATGAGCGTTGCAGACATCGTCAATACCATGCAGTCCAAGTTCAACGCCGGTGCCGCCGCGGGCCTGGACCTGGTATTCCAATTCAACATCGAAGACGGCGAAAACCACTACCTGGTCGTGAAAGACGGCACTTGCGACGTTCAGCAAGGTGATAACCCGAACGCCAACGTAACCCTGATCATGGACACCGAAACCCTGAAAGGCATCACCACCGGCGAAACCGACGGCATGCAGGCTTTCATGAGCGGCAAGCTGCGCGCTGAAGGCGACATGATGCTGGCAATGAAATTGGGCGAGCTGTTCCCGGTATAAGCGCTACGCTTATCGAAGGCCGCATGAAAACCGGAGTCCTGTACTCCGGTTTTTTTTCGCCCTGATTTAACCAACCTGAAGAATCAGGCAGCTTGATTGTGTAGCAACACGCCTGCCTATAACGAGGTGTTGCGCTTGTGAGCACCCAGGCCGCGCATTAGATTAGCCAATAATCTCGGGCACCCATCATAAGTAGAAGGGATAAGCATGACGCTTACTGACCAGTCCACTCGCATCCGCGAAGGCGAAGAACTCGACGCCGCGATCATCGACCAGTACCTCAAGGCGCATATTCCCGGCCTGACTGGCGAACCGCGCATCAGCCAGTTTCCCGGTGGTGCCTCGAACCTGACTTACCTGCTCGAATATCCGCACCAGGAGTTCGTGCTACGCCGCCCGCCTTTCGGCCACAAAGCGAAATCGGCCCATGACATGGGCCGCGAATTTCGCATCCTCAACCAGCTCAACGCGGGTTTTCCGTATTGCCCCAAGGCTTACGTGCACTGCACCGATGAGTCGGTGATCGGCGCCGAGTTCTATGTCATGGAACGGGTCAACGGCATCATCCTGCGCTCGGACATGCCTGCCGAGCTGAACTTCAGCGCCGAGCAAACCCGCACGCTGTGTAAGAGTTTCATCGATAAGTTCGTCGAACTGCACCGCGTCGACTATCAGGCCTGCGGCCTCGGCGACCTCGGTAAACCGGAAGGCTACGTGCAGCGCCAGATTGGTGGCTGGAGCGATCGCTATGAAAAGGCCCTTACTCCGGATGCACCCACCTGGGAGCCGGTCAAGGCGTGGCTCAAGGACAAGATGCCAGCCGACCATCACACCCCGGGCATCGTGCATAACGACTACCGCTTCGACAACGTCATCCTTGATCCGGCTAACCCGCAGGAGATCATTGGCATTCTCGACTGGGAACTGACCACCATTGGCGACCCCTTGATGGACCTGGGCAACACCCTCGCCTACTGGATCGAAGCCGGCGACCCGGCGCCCGTGCAGATGATGCGCCGCCAACCCAGCAATGCTCCTGGCATGCTGACGCGCCGCGAATTCGTCGATTACTACGCCGAGCGCTCGGGCATCCGTATCGACAACTTCGACTTCTACTACACCTATGGCCTGTTCCGCCTGGCCGGCATCGTGCAGCAGATCTACTACCGCTTCTACCATGGCCAGACCAAGGACAAGCGCTTCGCCCAGTTCGTAATGATGAACAAACTGCTCGAGCAGATGAGCCTGCAGGTCATCAACAAATCCACGCTCTAACCCGGCCCACACAAGGTACTGACCGCATGTCCAAGACCCCATTGTTCGACCTAGACGGCAAAATCGCTTTCGTTTCCGGTGCCAGCCGCGGTATCGGCGAAGCCATCGCCAAATTGCTCGCGCAGCAAGGCGCCCACGTGATCGTCTCGAGCCGCAAGATCGACGATTGCCAGAAAGTCGCCGACGCCATCATTGCCGACGGCGGCAAGGCCACCGCGGTTGCCTGCCACATCGGCGAGATGGAGCAGATCCAAAATGTCTTCGCCGTCATCCGCGAGCAGTTCGGCCGCCTCGACATCCTGGTCAACAACGCCGCGACCAACCCGCAGTTCTGCAACGTCCTGGACACCGATTTGGGTGCATTCCAGAAAACCGTCGATGTGAATATCCGCGGCTACTACTTCATGTCCATCGAAGGCGGCAAGCTGATGAAGCAGAACGGTGGTGGCAGCATCATCAACGTCGCGTCGATCAACGGCGTTTCGCCAGGCGAGTTCCAGGGCATCTATTCGGTGACCAAGGCTGCGGTGATCAGCATGACCAAGGTATTTGCCAAGGAGTGCGCGCAATTCGGCATTCGCTGCAATGCCTTGCTGCCAGGCCTGACCGATACCAAGTTCGCTTCGGCGCTGACCAAGAACGATGCCATTCTCAATGTGGCGCTGCAGCGTATCCCGCTCAAGCGCGTGGCCGACCCGAGCGAAATGGCCGGCGCAGTGCTGTATCTGGCCAGCGATGCATCCAGCTACACCACCGGCGTGTCGCTGAACGTCGATGGCGGCTTCCTCTCCTGAACACGCCAGCAGCCTAAAAAGCGATAAAAAAGGGACCTTCGGGTCCCTTTTTTTTGCATGCCGGCAGCTGTTATTGCCAGTCTTGCAGCGCCTGTTTGGCAGCCTGGTTCATCGGCTGCGCCAGCAGGCCGGTAGGCGTCAGGCTGACGCTAAATACCGCATCGTCAGCCATGGGCAGATAGGTTACCCGCTGCGCCTGCGGATCGAACAGGAACAGATCCCGCTGGCTTAGCCGCAACCAGCGCCACAGATCGACACCATAAGGACTCTGCGCCAACGCCACGCGCCCGTGCTGAGCCAATGCCTGCTGTTCGATGGCGAGAAAGCGACCGCTGAGCGTTTCCAGTCGGTAGCCCGGCTCCAAGCCGATCAACGCAGCGAGCCCTTTCCATTGCAGCACCCGCGCATCCAGCTGCCAGAGATCGCCTTCGAGCGTGACAGTGCGTTCGTGGTTACCTTCCAGGATATTGACCTGATACCGCGAGCCGTCGCCCTGAAAGCTCAAGGTCACGATCGGTTTGTCTTCCGGCAACGGCGAGTAGCTGTAGAGATCGTAAGCCACCAGGCCGATCAGACCGGCCAACGCCAGAAAGACCAAGCCAAAAGTGCCGCGCAACCAGCCCAGAAACCAGCTGCTGTTGAACAGGATGCGTGCGGCGACAAACACCACCAGTACTGCGAGAAGCGCTATTGCCCAGGCCAGGCCGTCGTATTGCATCGACTCAATTCCTTCTGCGTGAAAATGCCGGCATTATGCGCAGCTACCTCGCTGGCGAACAGCGAGATCACTGCACAATCAGACACAGGCCGTGTTTTTCATGCCCCTGCCTTTCGAGTTGGCCGTCGAGCCAACGACGCTCGTTTTGTTGGCGCTGGTTGCATTTGTCGCAGGCTTTATCGACGCCATTGCCGGCGGCGGCGGCCTGTTGACCATTCCCGCCTTGCTCACAGCCGGCCTGCCACCGCATCTGGTACTGGGCACCAACAAGCTTTGCGCGACCTTTGGTTCCGCAACCGCCAGTTACACCTTCTATAAACGCAAGCTGTTTCTGCCCATGCAGTGGCGCAATGCCTTGATTGGCACCGCTGTAGGCGCGGTGCTTGGCGCCGCTCTTGCGCAATGGCTGCCTGCCGCCTGGCTCAACCAGATGCTGCCGGCGGTGGTCTTTGCCTGCGGGCTTTATCTGCAGTTTGGCAACACACCCGAAACAGCGACGCTCAGAGCCTTGCCCATCGCCCAAGGCCGGCAATGGCCGCAGGGCATCGCGCTGGGATTTTATGATGGGGTCGCCGGCCCAGGTACGGGCGCGTTCTGGACCGTCAGCAGCCTGCTGCTGTACCCGATCGATTTGTTGCGCGCCAGTGGCGTGGCACGGTCGATGAATTTCGTCAGCAACGTCTGTGCACTCACGGTGTTTATCGCAACCGGGCAGGTCGCCTGGCTGCTGGGCATCTGCATGGGCATGGCGCTGATGGCCGGGGCTTTTCTAGGGGCGCGCACGGCGATTAAGGGCGGCTCCAGGTTTATCCGCCCGGTATTCATTCTGGTGGTATTGGCTTTGACCGCGCGCTTAGCTTGGCAGCACTGGTTCGGGCATGCCTAGGCGCTGCGCGACATACACATCGATCAGGTAGCGGGCGATGGAACGCGACGCTGGCAGCGGCGGCAGCCGATGCACGCTGAACCATTGGGCATCCTCGATTTCATCGGCCTGCATGACGATTTCACCGCCAGCGTATTCGGCATGAAAACCCAGCATCAGCGAGTGGGGAAACGGCCAACCCTGGCTGCCGAGGTACTGCAGGTTCTTGACCTCGACGCCAACCTCTTCACGCACTTCGCGCGCCACGCAGGCTTCGACCGACTCGCCGGCTTCAACGAAACCCGCCAGGGTGCTGTAGACGCCCGCAACAAATCGCGGCGAGCGCGCCAGCAACACCTCGTCGCCACGGGTGACCAGCACGATCATGCTTGGCGATAACCGCGGGTAGTGGTGCAGCGCGCAACGCGGACAATGCATCGCCCGCTCGCCAGCAATGTGCTGCATGGCACCGGCGCAACTGCCGCAGAAGCGATGCTGCGCTGCCCAGGTGCCCACTTGGGTGGCATAGCTCAACAGCTTGAAAGTATCGGCGTCGCCTTGCAGCATGAACTGGCGCAGGCTTTGCCAGGAGCAGCTGGCCATTTCGAATGGCTCCGCCAGTTCCAAGAGGTAAACGGCGTCACCGTCGAAGTGGCCGATACCATGCTCGGCAACTACCGGCAGCTCCTGTTTTTTCAACCACTCGCGGGGGAACAGTACCCCGTTGCCATCCGCGAGAAAGTGTTGCTTGCAGTGTGCCACCACCCAGCCGCCCGGCTGCTGGTGATCCACTACGCTCGGCTGCCAGCGAGCCACCATTAGGCGGGCACCGGCATGCCCAGCACACGCACGCTTTCTTCAGCCAGATCCAGCACGCTAGGCTTGGTTTCCGGGCGCAGAACCGCGCCGGCTTCGAGGTAATACTCCAAGCTGCTCAATGCATCGGCGAGGGTTTCGAGCATCTGCTCCGAAGGCATGTGGGGCGAGTCGAGCATCTGCTTCTGGATGTAGTCGGCGCAGGCACCCACCAGCATGGCGGCACGCTCCTGACCAAGGAACCACAAGCCACCCCGCACCGCTTGCAGGCTGAAAGGCACATTGGACAGGTGCATCCGGTCGCCCGCGGACTCCAGGTACGCGGTGATCGCCCGCTTGGCCAGTCCCAGCCCACCCTGCGCTTCGTCGACTACAACGATGCGCGCCTCGGTGAGCTGATGCTGAGCAAAGGATTCCGCTTCGGCACCCGGCAAGGCAAGCGCTGGCCGGCTTTCATGACGGTCACCGCGCTCCAGGCTGGCAACCATGCCTTCCACATACAGCACGGCATCGGCCAAGCGCAGCAGCTCATCGGACGGTGGTGCGCTCTCTTCGCTCCAGCCCGCGACCGTCTGCAATTGCGCGCTCAGCGAGTTTCCGGCCGAACTCAATCCGACCATGCCCAAGGTTTTGCTCAACTTGCCCAGCAGCGCATGCAGGCTGGACAGATTGTCGGCCTGCAGGGTGCCACGCTCGATCAGGTCGAGCATGTCTTTGAGGCTGGCGAGCTCCTCGCGAATAGCCGAACTCAGGGAGCGCATTACCGCCTGGCCCGGACCGGCAAGACGCTGGTATTCCTCTTCCAGCATATGATCGGTAAACGGCAGAGCCGCCAGGCCGAACACCTCACGCAGCGGGGTGACCAGCGGGCCGCGGCTGTCAGCCAGGGCAACCAGGTACAGCAGCTCCTTGAGCAGGTTGCGCGGCGCTTCGTACTGGGTATTGCCCAGCATCTGCTTGAGTTCCCGGTCGATCCGGGAGAACAGCTGCTTGCGCGACTTGCGCGCCAACAACTGGCCGTCGACCTGGGCCTCCAGTGCCGCCGCGCCGATCCAGCACAGACGACCGCGGGGCTCATTGGCGTACAGGGCATCGAGACGGCTCATCGCGCGCCCCATCAGCTTGAGGCTGGCCTGTGGGTTCTGCTCGCGAATGAACCCAAGCAGCCCGACCTGGTACATGTGCCGTAGACGGCGTCCCTCTCCTTCCTTGGCGGCCGCGTCCAGACTGGATGGCGTGCTGCGCGGGCGAGGCTGATCAAGACGAACGCTGAAAAAGAAGCTCTCCGGCAACGCAGGCTGACCGCCGGCGTGGCGCAGATCGTTGATTGCGGGAAGCAGCAGCTCTGGCATTTCCTGCCGGTGCGCTTCGACGTTTTCCAGGTATTGACGCAGCACGTGCAAGGCATTGCTCAAGGCCGAGAGCTGCACGTCGCGCTCTTCACCGGCACCGGCCGGGATATCGGTGGCCTGATCGAGGACTTCCTGGGCGAGCAGCTCGGCACCAGTCTGCTCGATCAGATTGAGGGTGCCACGCACCTGCTGAAGATTCTCCACCGCTTGCTGCAGCAGGCTGCCGTTATGGCGATCAGCAATGAATTGCTCGAGGCTCGACTCAGCCTCCTCCATGGTGGTGAACAGTTCGTTACGCACCAAGCCAAGGGACGTGGCTCCAGAAACCATGAGCTAAAGCGCCTCCCGCGCTGGTAGAGAAAACAGATGCGGGCACTGCATCAGTCGGCAAATTCCGGCTTTTGCTTGCTCATGTGAGCCGCCATCGCTACCCGCAAATCGGCGGATTGCAGCATGGCGGCGTTCCAGGTGGCGATGTACTCGAGGCCGTCATCCACGCGGTGATCGCGCATGTAGCGAATCATTTCCTTGGTGCCACGCACGGCGATAGGTGACTTGGCCGCGATTTCCCGGGCAATCTGCATCACGCCTTCAAGCAATGCCTCGGTGTCAGCGAACGTGCGGTTCACCAGGCCGATACGGCGCGCCTCTTCACCATCGATAGTGCGCCCGGTGAATGCCAGTTCGCGCATCATGCCGTCACCGATGATGCGCGGCAGACGTTGCAGGGTGCCGACATCGGCGGCCATGCCGACATCGATTTCCTTGATCGAAAACTGCGCATCGGCCGTCGAGTAACGCATGTCGCACGCTGAAATCAGGTCGATCGCGCCACCCAGGCAATAGCCCTGAATGGCGGCCAGCACTGGTTTGCGGCAGTTGTCGACAGCGTTGAACGAAGCTTGCAGTTCGAGAATCTTGCGCCGCAAGGTCTCGGCATTGCGGCCGACGTCCTTGCCCAATTGATTGCCCACTTGCGCCAGCATCATCAGGTCGATGCCGGACGAGAAATGTTTGCCTGCACCGGACAGCACTACTGCCCGCACCTCGTCGGTCGCATCTATCCAGCGGAAGATATCGATGATCTCCGTCCAGAACTCAGCGCTCATGGCGTTGATTTTTTCCGGTCGATTGATCACGACATGGGCAATTTTATCTGCCAACTCGACACGAAAGGCTTGGTAGTCGGACACGGCAGTCATCCTCGGCAACGGGCAGCGCAAGAGTTCATAAAATTTTTTTTATGGAAAAGCCGGCCAACTATAACAAGCACGGCACAAAAGTCGATGCCGATGACTGTGATATGGAACACGCGTCCAAGTTAAACAAAACTTTTCAATTTCAGACTTAAACGATTGATCTGCCGATCATCTCGCTGCCCTGGGATGGATGCATTGAAGGGCGCTCCAGCGCAACGGAACGCCCCGCCAACGCCCCCTAGATGCGGATGCAATTCACGGTGTATGCCACCCCATTGGCGTCTTCCTGACGCTGCAGCCCATGCACATCCGCGTCAAAACCGGGAAAGCTGAGGTCGAAGGTCCGCGCGAACGCCAGGTAGTCGAGGATCGAGCGGGTGGCCGCAGTGAAGCGCTCACCCGGCATGATCAATGGAATACCAGGCGGATACGGCACCAGCATCACGGCCGCAATCCGCCCTTCCAGTTGATCGATAGGCACCGCCTCGACCTCGCCACGCACCAGCTGGTTGTAGGCATCGGCCGGCTTCATGGCGACTTCCGGCAACACGGTATACATGCGTTTCATGGCTTTGGCGGTCGCGTTGTCGCCGTAGCAGCGATGCAGCGAGTCGCAGAGGTCACGCAACCCCATGCCTTGGTATTGCGCGCCGCCAGCACGGGCAATTGACGGCAGGGCGTCGATCAATGGCAGGTTGGTGTCGTAACTGCGTTTGAACTCGAGCAGTTCGGTCAGCAGCGTGCTCCATTTGCCCTTGGTAATGCCCATGGAGAACAGCACCAGGAACGAATAGAGGCCGGTCTTTTCCACCACCAGCCCACGCTCCCAGAGAAACTTGCTGACCACGGCCGCGGGGATGCCGCGTTGATCCAGCCGACCGCCCGCAGTCAACCCTGGTGTGACCAAGGTCACCTTGATCGGGTCGAGCAGCACATAGTCTTCGGCCACATCGCCGAAGCCATGCCAGTCGGCTTGCGGTTGCAGCAGCCAGTCGAGCGTGGCCACATCGTCGGTGCCCTCGACCTGGGGCGGTTGCCAGATGCTGAACCACCAATCCTCGGCGCTCAGGTTCTGCCGCAGATTGGCCAGGGCGCGCCTGAAGCTCAGGGCTTCATCGAAGGTTTCCTGAATCAGCGAGCGACCCGCCGGTCCTTCCATCATTGCCGAGGCTACATCGAGCGAGGCGATGATGCCGTACTGCGGCGAGGTGGAAATGTGCATCATGAAGGCTTCGTTGAAGCGATCCCGATCAAGCTGCCGGGCCCCGCCATCCTGCACGTGAATCATCGAGGCCTGGCTGAAGGCTGCCAGCAACTTGTGGGTGGAATGGGTGGTGAACACCAGCGGGCCCTGATCCTCGCGCGAGGTGCCCATCCCATAACGGCCCGCGTAGAACTCGTGAAATGCCGCGTAGGCGTACCAGGCCTCGTCGAAATGCAGCACTTCGACACTGTTGCCGAGGGTCTGCTTGATCAGCTCGGCGTTGTAACACAGGCCGTCGTAGGTCGAGTTAGTCACCACCACCAGCTTGACCATCGCCCCGCTGCTATTCGGCACCCGCCCTCTGGCCAACGGACTGGCGTCGATTTTTGCCTGGATCGACTCGCGGGAAAATTCGCTGAGCGGGATCGGCCCGATGATGCCCAGTTCATTACGCTCAGGACACAGGTACAGCGGAATCGCGCCGGTCATGATGATGGAGTGGAGGATCGACTTGTGGCAGTTACGGTCGACCAGCACCAGGTCGTCGCGACCGACCATGCTGTGCCAGACGATCTTGTTCGCCGTGGAGGTGCCGTTGATCACGAAGAAGGTGTGATCGGCGCCGAAGTTGCGTGCGGCGCGCGCCTCGGCCTCGGCCAGCGGCCCGGTGTGATCGAGCAGCGAGCCCAGCTCTGGCACCGACACCGACAAGTCCGAACGCAGGGTGTTCTCACCAAAAAACTGATGAAAGGCGCGCCCGACCGGGCTTTTTCGATAGGCAACGCCGCCGCCATGACCGGGTGTGTGCCAGGAATAGTTGGATTGCGCGGTGTGCTGCACCAACGCCTTGAAAAACGGCGGCAGCAGGCCGTCCAGATAATTGCGCGCCGCACGGGCAACCTGCCGCGCGAGAAAAGGTACGGTGTCTTCGAACAGATAGAGAATGCCGCGCAACTGATTGAGGTCGATCATCGCCGCCGCCGGCGCGTTTTCGATGGTCACCTGCTCGCCGATGGCGAAAATCGGCAGCTGCGGCGCTCGCACACGAGCGATGCGGATCAGCTCGACCATGTCCTGCAGCAGACCCTTGTCTTCACCGGCGCCTTCGGCGGCAACCAGAATGCAGGCCAGGCCATGGTGCGTGGAGGCAACGATGCGCCCTTCCGCTGAGCTGGCGGTGGAGAGAATGCTGAAGCCGTCCTGTTCGAGTTCAAGTGCGATGGCGCGCACGCGATCACCGGCAACGGTATCGGCCTTGATGTCGCGGTGCACGATCAGGACTGGGAACTTGAGGTCTTTATACATTGTGGCGTCCCTGGGTGTGGCAGGTCGTGGCCTGCCTATCGCCTCAGGTTAGAGGCTTGCCTTCCCAGGCGGAACCCCTACCGCATCACGCTATACGAAAAGGTCGCGCCGCCATAACTCAGGCGCGCTCACGCCTCGGCGGGCACTTGCTCAAGCTGGGTCCAGAGAGCAGGTGCGCCAGCGGACTTCTCGATCACGGCAAGCCGCGCCAGATGCTCGCTCAATTCGTCAGCGCTGGCGCGAACGACACGGGTACGCGGACGATCAGCCGCCAGGCGGCGAATCGCGCTGGGCTGCTGACGGCCATTGCTGTCGCCTTCAGAGCCATCGCCGGCGAGCGACAGATTGGTCTGTCCGCCCGTCATGGTCAGGTAGACGTCGGCCAGGATCTCCGCATCGAGCAAGGCGCCGTGCAAATCGCGCCCGGAGTTGTCGACGCCATAGCGCTTGCACAGTGCATCAAGGCTGTTGCGCTGGCCGGGATGACGCTCCCTGGCCATCATCAGGGTGTCGAGGATCGAGCAGTACTCGCTGATATCGGCGCGATCAGCCTGCTTGATCAGGGCGAACTCGTTGTTGAGAAAGCCCACGTCGAACGCGGCGTTGTGAATGATCAGCTGCGCGCCTTTGATGAACTCGAAGAACTCATCGGCTACGTCCTTGAAGCGCGGCTTGTCTTCGAGAAAATCATTGGTAATGCCGTGGACCGCAATCGCGCCCTCATCGATCTCCCGATCAGGCTGCAGATAGACATGGAAGTGCCGACCCGTCAGGCGCCGGCCGATCAGCTCGACGCAGCCGATTTCGATCACCCGGTGGCCATCGTTAACCGGCATACCGGTGGTTTCGGTATCGAGCACCACACTACGCATGTTTCAACCCTCTCATTTCGTCGACGCCGCGGTTGGCCAGCATGTCGGCATGCTCGTTGCCAGGATGGCCGGTATGGCCACGCACCCATTGCCAAGTGACGTTATGGCGATTGACCTGTTCGTCCAGCTGTTGCCACAGATCGGCATTTTTCACCGGCTGCTTGGCGGCTGTTTTCCACCCGCGCTTCTTCCAGTTGGGCATCCAGTCCTGAATGCCCTGCATCACGTACTGCGAGTCGGTGATCAGGCGTACTTCACAGCTGCGTTTCAACTCGGCCAAACCGCGAATTGCCGCCATCAGCTCCATGCGGTTATTGGTGGTCTGCGCCTCGCCACCCCAAAGTTCCTTGTGCACGCCCTTGAAAATCAGCAACGCCCCCCAGCCACCGACACCCGGATTACCCTTGCAGGCGCCGTCGGTGTAAATCTCGACCTGTTCACTCATAGGTGCTCTTAATGCTCTGATTACGCCGGCTGACCTTGGCAACTGGCATCGGTAACAATTTGCCTATCGGCTCGCGTCGCGATTGCCGCAATGGGCGCAGGCCGACCACCAGCTTGCGTGCCACCAGGATATAGAAGCCGCCACCCGGCAGTTGCCAGGCGTTGCCCCAGGTTTCCAGGCTGGCCAGGCGCGCCTGCCAGGCGCTCGAAGAAAGCGGCGGACGATAGCATCCGAAGCGGCGTTTCTCCAGCGCGAAACCGAGCAGGTGCAGCCAGTCGCTGACCCGACTCGGCGCGATGCAGCGAGCCTGCGCCAGGCCATCGCGAGTCATCAGATGGCGCAGCCCCCAGGTGCTGATCGGATTGACGCCCAGTATCACCAGATGCCCGCCAGGCCTGACACTTCGCGCGGCTTCACGCAACAATCCGTGGGGCGACAGGCTGAAATCCAGGCCATGCTGCAACAGCACCACATCGGCTGCGTGCTCGGTCAAGGGCCAGGCTTGCTCCTCGCAGACGATCTCCACGCCGTCGAACGGCGCGCCCATTCTGACGCTGCGTTGAATCTGACCGGCACCCGCAGCAGGCGTCACAGCCGGGCCGTAATGCACCAGGTAACTACCGAAGAATCGAGCCAGCTCTTCTTCCAGCAGGCGCTGCTCCTCGCCAAGCAGAAGCTGGCCATGGGCGCCCCTGAACCAGGTGCGAGCGCTGGCAATCAGGCTAAGCCAGTCGGCATCGGCGTTGGCAAATGGATCGTCGGACATGGGAATAACCTGCGTAGCCGTCGGTATCAATGAAGCCTAAGATGCACCTTTGTGTTCTGCTTAGCGACCCGCCAAATGATAAAGATTGACGCGCTCCCGGCATTTTCCGACAACTATATCTGGCTGCTGCAAGACGTCGAACGACGTCGCTGCGCTGTAGTCGACCCAGGCGACGCAGCACCTGTACTGGCCTGGCTGGCTGGCAATCCTGGCTGGCAACTCAGTGACATATTGATTACTCATCACCATTTCGATCATGTCGGCGGTATCGCCGAGTTGAAGGCGGCCACTGGCGCTCGGGTGATGGGGCCGGCCAACGAAAAGATTCCCGCTTGCGACCTGGCCCTGAGCGAAGGCCACTCGGTCGAGGTGCTCGATCACGCGCTACGGGTCATCGATGTACCCGGCCATACCCTCGGGCATATCGCCTATTACCAGGCCGACCAGCACTGGCTATTCTGCGGCGACACGCTGTTTGCCGGCGGCTGCGGTCGATTGTTCGAAGGCAGCCCGGCCCAGATGCACGACTCATTGGGGCGCCTTGCGGCGTTGCCCGATCAGACCCTGGTGTATTGCACCCATGAATACACCCTGAGCAATTTGCGTTTTGCACAAGCGGTTGAGCCTGCCAATGCGCGGCTGGCGGAGCGCCTGCGCGAGGTCACCGCATGGCGTGCCGCCGGGAAAATCAGCCTGCCCTCGACGCTTGAACTGGAGCGCGCCACCAATCCGTTCCTGCGCTGCCAGGAGCCCGCAATCGTCGATACAATCAACGAGCGCGAGGGCCTGCGCACACGCACCAGTGGCGAGGTATTCACCCAGCTGCGGGCCTGGAAAGACAGCTTCTAAAAGCTCGATAAGCCCGCAAAAAAACTGGTTAAAACTTGACCACACCCGCTTCGCTTCCTAGAATCGCCCGACTTTCAAAACCATAAGAACCCACCAGCCAATGCTGCCATTATCGCTCAAGACCTTGATTCCAAAGGGATTCGTTTATGGCGCTCAGGCACTTGTGGTGGCTCTCTGCATGACCCTAGTGGGCTGCCAAACCGCCTCTCAGGCGCCTGACCGAAGCCGCGATACGGATACGGCGGTTGGTCTGGAACAGGAGCCCGAGTGGCTGACCAGCACCATCAAAAAGCCGCAAGAACCCGAAGATATCTGGGAGCGCGTGCGCGGCGGCTACCAGTTGCAGGACAGCATCGGCATCAACCCTCGCATCGAACAGCAGCGCCTGTGGTTCGTCAGCAATCCGTCCTTCGTCGAAAAAGTCGGCGAACGTAGCAGCCCCTATATCCACTACATCGTCGAGCGGCTGGAAGAGCGCAACATGCCGATGGAGCTGGCGCTGTTGCCGATGATCGAAAGTGCTTACAACCCGCTTGCCTACTCCCATGCCCATGCCGTCGGCCTGTGGCAGTTCATCCCCTCCACCGGGCGCAATTTCAATCTGCGCCAGACCAGCTGGTACGACGGCCGTCGCGATGTCATGGCATCGACCAATGCGGCAATGAATTACCTGTCGCGCCTGCACGAAATGTTCAATGGCGACTGGCTGCTCGCACTGGCGGCCTACAACGCCGGTGAAGGTCGCGTCAGCCGAGCGATCGAGCGCAATCAGAAGCTCGGGCTGCCAACCGATTACTGGAATCTGACGTTACCGAGCGAAACCCAGAACTACGTGCCGAAATTACTGGCATTGTCCCAGGTCGTAATGAGCCCGGAAGCCTATGGCGTCAGCCTTGCGCCAATTGCCAACGAACCCTATTTCGAGAAGGTCGAACTCAAGCAGCGGATGGACCTGTCGCGCATTGCTGCGCTGGCGGACCTGGACGAGGATGAGTTGTACCTGCTCAACCCCGCCTTCAAGAGACGCGTCACCCTGGACGGGCCGCAGCACCTTCTGGTGCCAACTGGCAAGGCCGAGCTGCTGGCCGCCAACCTGCTGCTGATGAAGCCGGACGCGCTGGTCGACTGGCAGGAGTATCGGGTGCGTTCGGGCGACAGCCTGCATGGCATCGCCAACCGCTATCGCCTGACCGTCAATACGCTCAAGGAAATCAATCAGCTTTCCAGCAACAACCTGCAAGTCGGCCAGGTGTTGAGCATTCCGGCTGAGCCAGGCGCTGCGCCATCCGAACCCCTGTTTCAAAACACCGTCAGCAGAGCGCCTGCCTCGCGCAGCTACCGGGTGAAAAACGGCGACAACCTCTGGCTGATCGCCAAGGCGCACAAGGTGTCGGTTAAGGACATCCAGCGCTGGAATACCCTGAAAGGTAACAAGCTGCGCACCGGCCAGGTTTTGAATCTGCAAGGCAGTAGCGCGACCCCGACCGCTGTCGCGCGCACCTCGTCCTCTGACCGCAATGCCGTGACCTATTACCGAGTGCGCTCGGGAGATTCGCTGTACATGATCGCCAAGCGCTTCAATGTGCAGATGCAGCATCTGAAGAGCTGGAATCCACGCACTGGTTCGGCGTTGAAACCGGGGCAGACACTGACGCTGTATCTGCCCCAGTGAGCTAACGGCTCAGGTGCGCTTGCTCAAGGCCTCAAGGCAGCGGCCGGTAAGCTGGGTGAAGCGCTGAAACGCTACAAACTGCTCATGTTTCAGTGCCCGCCCGGATACCCGGTTATCGGCGTAGATCACCCCGATCTCGCGAGTGCCCGCCAGCAACGGCGCGATGAAGAACATACCCTGCCCCAGCCGTTGGCGAATCGGTTGAGTGACCAGCTCGGCCAGGTTGTAGCTCGCCGGCACCCCCATCCATAGCGCCTCTCTGTTTCGCAGCACGTAGCTGAAAATATGCTGCTGTTCCGGCTGGGCCACTGGCAGTACGAATTCGCTCAGCCAACCCTGGCTACCCTCGCCCACCACCCGCTTGGTGCGAAAGCAGGTGTGACCGTCGGCCAGCACCACCAGCATCACCCGCTCCAGACCCGCGCCCTGATTCAACCCCTTGAGCATGGTGTCGAGAATCAAGCCCACGTCGCCGCGCCGCGACACCATCATGCCCAGGTCCTGCAGCGCCTGTTGCAGCACCAGCAGGTTCGGTTGCAGCAGGCGTGCCCTGCGCTGCTCCTGCTGCAAGCGAATCTGCTCAGGGTCGGTATTGGGAATCAGGCTGCACAGTTTGCTTGCGCCAAAGGTGGAGGCCATCTTGACCGCCTCCTCAGCGCTGGCGAGCACCTGCTGGAGGGCATCTTCGGGGGTGACCCCGATGAAATTGGCCATTTGCTCGATCAGTACTTCCATCTCGGCCGAATCCCAGCCTTCAAGGGCCGCTTCGGCAATCCGCGCACCCAGGTTGACCGAAAATACCGCAGGGTCGTTGTGGCTCGCGGTGTTATGGGAAAGGCTGACGATTTCACCCAGATTCCAGCTTTTCACCAGGCCCTGAGTCAGTTGCCGGAAGCTGGTGCCAAGGACGTTGAGTACCGCTTCGTCGACATCCACCCCCGGTTGCGCGAGTGCACTTGCCAGCTCATCGGCCTGGCCGCCACCGCAGCCCCAGAACGCCAGCTCGCCCAGGTTATGCAGCAAAGCTGCAATGAATACCTCCTCCTGGTGCTTGGCCAAGACGTAGCCTGCGATATTGCGGGCTTGTACCGCGGCGTGAAACGAGCGGGCCAGCAGCTCCTGCAACTGCTGACGTGGCGCCAGCGTCAGAAGCCCGTCGATGAGGCTTACCGACATGCCAATCAGGCGAACGTTGTCGAAACCGATCATTACGATCGCCCGGGAGATGGTTTTGATGCCTTCCTGGGAGGGGTTGTAATAGACACTGTTACCGATGCGCAGCACCTTGGAGGTCAGGGACGCGTCGCGCAGCAGCACATCAGCCAGCTGTTGAACGGAGGATTTGTCCTGCTGCGTCAGTCGGTGCAAATCCTGTACGACTGCGGCCAGGGCTGGCAATTCGGCTTGATTTAAGCGATCGATCCATGACTGCAGCCCATGGCTATGTGTACCCAAGTTAACGTCCCCTCATTATTTTCTCGAAGTGTAGCAAGCCGTTGCCGCCGGCAGCTGTGGGCTCCGGCCTTTTTCCTGCTGATACAAGCTGTTACTGTACCGCGCATAAGCCCAAAAGACGCCACGGATCGGATCTTTCACTTGATGCGTCCTTACCTCCTCTCGCTCCTTTTCCTGATCATTAGCGCCTCTGCCGGAGCGGCGATACGTGAAAGCCATGGCTATGCACAATTCGGCACGCTCAAATACCCCGCCAGCTTTAGCCACTTCGACTGGGTAAACCCTGACGCGCCGAAAGGCGGCACCGTTCGAATCATGGCATCTGGCACCTTCGATACGCTGAACCCCTATACCTTCAAGGGCAGCAGCCCGGTCTCCACGGCCAACTTCCAGCAGTACGGTGTCACTGAACTGAATGCGACGCTGATGGCCGGTAGCGGTTCTTACGACCCCTCCGGCGATGAGCCGGCCTCAAGCTACGGGCTGATCGCCCAGACCATCGAATACAGCGACGACCGTAGCTGGGTGGTTTTCAACCTCAGGCCCAGTGCGCGTTTCCACGACGGCAAACCCATCTCGGCTTACGACGTGGCGTTTTCCTATCGCCTGCTGCTCAAGCAGGGCCATCCGCAATACCGCACCAACCTGCAGGAAATAAAGCGAGTCGATATTCTCAACAAGCACCGCATTCGCTTCGTCTTCAAACGCGCCGGCAATCCACTGCTGATCATGCGCCTCGGCGAATTACCCGTTCTGCCACAACATTACTGGAAGGACCGGGATTTCAAGATCACCACCTTCGAGCCACCGCTAGGCAGTGGCCCCTATCGCATCACCCAGGTCAGCCCCGGGCGCAGCCTGACCTTCAGCCGCGTGAAGGATTGGTGGGGCGAGCAACTGCCCGTCAATCGCGGCAAGTACAACTTCGATCAGGTGGATGTGGAGTTCTATCGTGACAGTCATGTGGCTTTCGAAGCCTTCAAAGCGGGCGAGTTCGACTTTTATATAGAGCAGCAGGCCAAGAACTGGGCGAATGGCTACCGCTTTCCGGCGGTGTTGCGCGGCGATGTGGTGCGGGTAGAAATACCGCACCAGATACCCACGCAAACCCAGGCATTGTTCATGAACTCCCGCCGCGCGATTTTTGCCGACCGCAAGGTACGCGAAGCCCTGGGCATGATGCTCGACTTCGAATGGACCAACCGCGCGTTGTTCAACAACTCTTACACCCGCGCCGCCAGCTACTACCCCAACAGCGAATTCTCCGCCACCGGCAGGCCGGAGGGTGCTGAATGGCTGCTGCTGTCACCTTACCGCAAGCAACTGCCAGCCAAGCTGTTTACCCAGCCGTTCCAGGTTCCCCAGACTGCTGGTCGCGGCATCCCGAGAGAAACTCTGCGTCGTGCTTTGGGTCTACTGGCCGACGCCGGCTGGCAGCCCTCGGGCGAGCGCCTGCTGAACGGCAAGGGCGAGCCTCTGCGTTTCGAACTGCTGCTGGTCAATCCGGGACTTGAACGTATCTTTCAGCCATTTATCGAAAACCTTCGCCGCATCGGCATTCAAGCCAATATCCGCACGATCGACCGCGCGCAGTACAAGCAACGCCTCGATCAATTCGACTTCGACATGATCTCCATGACGCTGCCGCAGACGCTGAGCCCGGGACTGGAGCAATCGCTGTATTTCCACTCCAGCCAGGCGAAGCTGAAAGGCGGCAAGAACTATGCGGGTGTGACCCATCCGGTGGTCGACGTGCTGCTCGATAAATTACTGTCAGCGAAGACCCGTGCCGAACAGGTGGCGGCCACCCGAGCCCTGGACCGCGTGCTGCTCTGGCAGCACTACACCATCCCCAATTGGTACATCAATTATCACCGCCTGGCCTACCGCAACCGGTTTGCCTTCGTCACCACGCCGCCTTATACCCTGGGCCTGCGCAGCTGGTGGCTGAAACCCACGGAGAATGCCCGATGATGCATCCACTGCGATCATTCCTGCTGCGTGGCAGCGCTACGCTGTTGCTTGGCCTGGCCAGCCTGGCTCATGCCGCCCCAGAACACGCCCTGACCCTGTATGGCGAACCGCCCAAGTACCCGGCTGACTACCAGCACTTTGACTACGTAAACCCCGATGCCCCCAAGGGGGGCACCTTACGCCAGGCCGGTTTTGGCAGTTTCGACAGCCTCAACCCGTTCATCACCAAGGGGGTTGCGGATAGCGACATTGGCATGATCTACGACACCCTGACCCGCCATAGTCTGGATGAGCCGTTTACCGAATACGGCCTGCTGGCCGGCAAGATCGAAAAGGCCGCGGACAATTCCTGGGTGCGCTTCTACCTGCGGCCAGAGGCGCGCTTTCATGATGGCCAGCCGGTGACTGCCGAAGACGTCAAATTCACCTTCGAGACGCTGATGAGCAAGGGCTCACCCATGTACCGCGGCTACTACGCCGACGTGGACCGCGTGGAGGTTGAAAGTCCGAGCAAGGTGCGTTTCATCTTCAAGCACGCCGGCAACCGGGAGCTGCCGCTGATCCTGGGTCAACTGCCTGTGCTGCCCAAGCACTGGTGGGCGGAGCGTGACTTCAGCGCAGCCAATCTCGATATTCCGCTGGGCAGCGGTCCGTACAAAGTTGCCGAGGTAAAGCCCGGACGCTCGATTCGTTATGAGCGGGTCAAGGATTGGTGGGGCGAGGATCTGCCGGTCAACCGCGGCTTCTATAACTTCGACAACATGGTGACCGACTACTACCGCGACAACACAGTCGCACTCGAAGCACTGAAAGCCGGGCAATTCGACTACTGGCTGGAAAGCAGCGCGAAGAACTGGGCCACCGCCTACGACACGCCTGCGGTCAAGGCAGGGCGATTGATCAAGGAGGAAATCGCCAACCATAACCCCACGGGTATGCAGGGCTTCATCTTCAATATCCGCCGCGAGCTGTTTCAGGACCAGCGCGTCCGAGAAGCCATGGGCCTGCTGTTCGATTTCGAATGGGCCAACCGCCAGTTGTTCAACGGCGCCTACACCCGGACACGCAGCTACTTCGACAATTCCGAACTGGCATCGAGCGGCCTGCCGGGCGCTGACGAGCTTGAAATCCTGCAACCGCTGCGCGAGCAGATTTCCCCGCGGGTGTTTACCGATGAATTTCAGGTGCCGGTCAGCGATGGCAGCGGCATCATTCGCGACCAGCAACGCCGCGCCTATCAATTGCTACAGGAGGCAGGCTGGCGCATCGAGGGCGACAAGATGCTCGATGCCGCGGGCAACCCGGTCAGTTTCGAATTCCTTCTTGCTCAAGCAGAATTCGAGCGCGTTCTGCTGCCGTTCAAGCGCAACCTGGCCGACCTCGGCATTGAAATGGTGATTCGCCGGGTCGATGTGTCGCAGTACGTCAACCGACTGCGCTCACGGGACTTCGATCTGATCGTCAGCGGATTCGGCCAGTCCAATTCGCCGGGCAACGAGCAGCGCGAATACTGGCATTCGAGCAGCGCCGACGATCCGGGTAGCCGTAACTTCATTGGCCTGAAAGACCCGGCCATCGACCGTCTGGTTGAGGCGTTGATCGGCGCAGACTCGCGCCAGAGTCTGATCGCCCATACCCGTGCGCTTGATCGCGTGCTGCTTTGGGGCCACTACGTGATTCCCAACTGGCACATTAAAACCTGGCGTGTGGCGTATTGGGATCGCTTCGAGCATCCGCCGATCACCCCGAAGTACGACATTGGCCTGAACACCTGGTGGGTGCGCCCAAAAGCCGACGTGACGCCACCACCGGTAGCACCTGAAGCCGGCCAGCCGGCGAGCACGGAGCACTAAGATGCTGGCGTATATCTTCCGTCGTCTGCTGCTCATCATCCCCACCCTGTTTGGCATCCTGCTGATCAACTTCGTCATCATCCAGGCCGCACCTGGAGGACCGGTTGAACAGATGATCGCCAAGCTCGAAGGTTTTGAAGGCGCTACTAGCCGCATTGCCGGAGGTGGTTCGGAAGTCGCGGTGGCGGGCTCCAACTATCGCGGCGCGCAAGGGCTGGATCCTGAGCTGATCGCCGAAATCGAGAAGATGTATGGCTTCGACAAATCAGCACCAGAGCGCTTCTGGGTCATGCTGAAGAATTACGCCCAACTGGACTTCGGCGAGAGCTTCTTTCGCGACGCCAAAGTGATCGACCTAATCATCGAGAAGATGCCGGTTTCGATTTCCCTGGGGTTGTGGAGCACCCTGATCATGTACCTGGTGTCGATTCCGCTGGGCATTGCCAAGGCGACGCGCCACGGCAGCGCCTTCGACGTGTGGACCAGCTCGGCGATCATCGTTGGCTACGCAATTCCGGCTTTTCTGTTCGCGATCCTGTTGATCGTGCTGTTTGCCGGCGGCAGCTATTGGGATTGGTTCCCGCTACGCGGTCTGACCTCGAACAACTTCGACGAGCTCAGCCTGGGCGGTCAGATTCTCGACTATTTCTGGCACTTGGCACTGCCGGTGACCGCACTGGTGATCGGCAACTTCGCCACCCTGACCCTGCTAACCAAAAACAGCTTCCTCGATGAAATCAACAAGCAGTACGTGACGACGGCAAGGGCGAAGGGCCTGACCAACAATCGCGTGCTATACGGCCATGTATTCCGCAATGCGATGCTGATCATCATTGCCGGCTTTCCTTCGGCATTCATCGGTCTGTTCTTCACCGGCTCGCTGTTGATCGAGGTGATTTTTTCCCTGGACGGGCTGGGCTTGATGAGCTTCGAAGCAGCAATCAATCGAGACTATCCGCTGGTGTTCGGCACCTTGTTCATCTTCACCCTCCTCGGCCTGGTCGTGAAACTGATCGGCGACCTCACCTATACCCTGGTCGATCCTCGTATCGATTTTGAACGACGGGAGGCTTGAGACGATGACGCTCTCCCCACTCAACAAACGCCGTTTCGATCGTTTCAAAACCCACAAGCGCGGCTGGTGGTCGTTGTGGCTGTTTCTCGCGCTCTTTATCCTGAGCCTTGGCGCCGAACTGATCGCCAACGACAAGCCCTTGACCGTGCGCTACGACGGCGAGTGGTACTTCCCGGTGTTCAAGCGCTATCCGGAAACCACCTTTGGCGGCGAGTTTCCGCTACAGGCCAATTACAAGAGCCCCTATATCCAGGACCTGATCGCGCAGAAAGACGGCTGGATGATCTGGCCGCCGATCCCCTTCAGCTATTCCAGCATCAATTACGACCTGCAAGTGCCGGCGCCGGCGCCGCCCTCCTCCGACAACTGGCTGGGCACGGATGACCAGGGTCGCGATGTCTTGGCACGGGTGATCTACGGCTTTCGCATTTCCGTGCTATTCGCCCTGATTCTGACCGTTCTGAGCTCGATCATCGGCGTGTTCGCCGGTGCCCTGCAGGGCTTCTATGGTGGCTGGGTCGACCTGATCGGCCAGCGCTTTCTGGAAATCTGGTCCGGCTTGCCGGTGCTCTATCTGCTGATCATTCTCGCCAGTTTCGTACAGCCCAACTTCTGGTGGCTGCTCGGGATCATGCTGCTGTTTTCCTGGATGAGCCTGGTCGACGTGGTGCGCGCCGAGTTTCTCCGCGGGCGCAACCTCGAATACGTGCGCGCCGCACGTGCTCTGGGGATGGAAAACGGCTCCATCATGTTCCGTCACATCCTGCCCAATGCCATGGTTTCGACCATGACTTTTATGCCTTTTATCCTCACCGGCGCCATTGGCACCCTGACAGCCCTGGATTTTCTCGGTTTCGGCCTGCCGCCAGGCGCACCGTCTCTGGGGGAACTGGTTGCTCAAGGCAAAGCCAACCTGCAGGCGCCGTGGCTGGGTATCAGCGCGTTTGCCGTACTCGCACTGATGCTGAGCCTTCTGGTATTTATCGGCGAAGCGGCCCGCGATGCCTTCGATCCGAGGAAATGATATGAGCGACTCAGAGAACCTCATCGAGGTACGCGATCTGGCGGTTGAGTTCGTCTCAGGCGATCTGAAGCAACGCGTGGTTGAGAACGTCAGCTTTACCATCGCCCGGGGTGAAACCCTCGCACTGGTCGGTGAAAGCGGCTCCGGCAAATCGGTCACCGCCCATTCCATCCTGAGGCTGCTGCCTTACCCGCTGGCGCAGCACCCCAGTGGCAGCATCCATTACGCAGGTCAGGACCTGCTCAAGCTCGGCGAGAATGCCCTGCGCGGCATACGCGGCAACCGTATCGCCATGGTCTTCCAGGAGCCCATGACGTCGCTCAACCCGCTGCACTCGATCGAAAAACAGATCAACGAAGTCCTGGCGTTGCACAAGGGCCTATCGGGCAAGGCTGCGACCATGCGGACTCTGGAACTGCTCGAACTGGTGGGCATTCCAGAACCGCACAAGAGGCTTAAGGCCTACCCCCACGAGCTGTCAGGTGGGCAACGGCAGCGCGTCATGATCGCCATGGCGTTGGCGAACGAGCCTGAACTGCTGATCGCCGACGAGCCAACCACGGCGCTGGACGTAACCGTACAGTTGAAAATCCTGGAGTTGCTCAAGGACCTGCAAGCGCGGCTGGGCATGTCGATGCTGCTGATCAGCCACGACCTCAACCTGGTTCGTCGAATTGCGCACCGCGTATGTGTCATGCAGCGCGGACAGATCGTCGAACAAGCGTCGTGCGAGCAGCTGTTCCGAGCACCGCAGCATGCCTACACCCAGGAACTGCTGGATGCGGAGCCCAGCGGCGCGCCGGTCGAACAGCCTCCAGGCGATACATTGCTGGAGGTGGACGATCTACGCGTGTGGTTTCCAATCAAAAAAGGATTGCTACGCCGCACCGTCGACTACGTGAAAGCGGTGGATGGAATCAATTTCAGTCTGCCCAAAGGCCACACCCTGGGCATCGTCGGCGAAAGCGGTTCTGGTAAATCTACGCTCGGTCTGGCGATTCTTCGCCTGCTGGGCAGTCAGGGCGCCATTCGCTTTCAGGGCCAGGCAATGGAGGGGATGTCACAGAATGAAATCCGTCCGTTGCGGCGGCAGATGCAGGTCGTGTTTCAGGACCCGTTCGGCAGCCTGAGCCCGCGCATGACAGTGAGCATGATTGTCGGCGAGGGCCTCAAGATTCACCGTATGGGAACCGAGGCTGAACAGGAACAAGCGATTATCGAGGCGCTGATCGAAGTAGGCCTCGACCCGGAAGCTCGGCACCGCTACCCCCATGAATTTTCGGGGGGACAGCGACAACGCATTGCCATCGCTCGGGCGCTGGTGTTGAAGCCGGCGCTGATACTGCTGGACGAACCGACCTCGGCGCTCGACCGCACCGTTCAGCGTAAGGTGGTCGAACTGTTACGGTCGCTGCAGGCCAAGTACAACTTGACCTATCTGTTCATCAGCCATGACTTGGCGGTGGTCCGAGCGCTCAGCCATCAACTGATGGTAGTGAAGCAGGGACAGGTGGTCGAACAGGGCTCGGCGGATGCGATCTTTGCCGCGCCACAACATATTTATACGCAGCAGTTGCTGGAAGCCGCCTTTATGGTTCCCACCGCTGCTGAAAATCGTTGAATGCATGAAGAGGAAGAACGCACATGGGTTTTTTAAGTGGTAAGCGTGTATTGATCGTTGGCGTAGCCAGCAAGCTTTCGATTGCGTCGGGCATCGCTGCGGCCATGCACCGTGAAGGCGCTGAACTTGCCTTCACCTATCAGAACGAAAAGCTCAAAGGACGTGTCGAGGAATTTGCCGCAGGCTGGGGTTCGAATCCGGAGCTGTGCTTCCCTTGCGATGTCGCCAACGACGAGGAAATCGCCGCAGTCTTCGAAGCATTGGCGAAAAAGTGGGATGGCCTGGATTGCATCGTTCACTCTGTCGGTTTCGCCCCGGGCGATCAGTTGAATGGTGACTTCACCGACGTCACTACCCGCGAAGGTTTTCGTATTGCCCATGACATCAGCGCCTACAGCTTCGTTGCGCTGGCAAAAGCCGGCCGCGAGATGATGAAAGGCCGCAACGGCAGCCTTTTGACCCTCTCCTACCTCGGTGCCGAGCGCACCATGCCGAACTACAACGTCATGGGCATGGCCAAGGCCAGTCTCGAAGCTGGCGTGCGCTACCTGGCCGGCAGCCTTGGCCCTGAGGGCACTCGTGCCAACGCGATCTCCGCAGGCCCCATTCGTACGCTTGCGGCGTCGGGCATCAAGAGCTTCCGCAAAATGCTCGCGGCCAACGAAAAGCAGACACCGTTGCGCCGCAACGTGACCATCGAGGAAGTCGGCAATGCCGGCGCATTCCTCTGCTCCGATCTGGCTTCAGGCGTAAGCGGCGAAATCATGTATGTCGATGGTGGCTTCAACACCACTGCAATGGGTGCAATGGAAGAAGAGTGAGACGCTTCATAGGGCAATAAAAAAGGGCCGCTAATGCGGCCCTTTTTTTCTTGTAGCGGCGAATCAGAAGCGCTCGATATCCGCTTCAGCTTCCAGTTTCTTGCGGAACGCCGCGAAGTCCTGCTGGCCACTGCGCGAAGCGAGGAAACGGCTGTACATGGTCTTGTCTTCTTCAGACAAGGCCACCTGAGGCTCGTTAACGCCATTGAGCTTCACTACGACAAAGTCGCCGTTGTTCAAGCTAACGCCTGCGAAAGTCGGCCGACCTGCGTCGCTGGGCTTGGGCATGCGGAACAATTCCTGCAGCACCACAGGCTCGATACCCTCGTGGCTGCGAGTTGCGGCCTCGGTGACCTGCCACGTCTGCCCTTGCCCCGCTTGATCTGCCGACGTTTCACCGGAGCGCAACGTGGAAATCAGCTGCTCTCCATTGGCCTTGGCCGCCTCACTTGCACGTACCTGGGTCAACTGTTCGCGAATGCTCTGCGCGACCTGATCCAGCGCCAAACGCTCCGGCTTCTTGTGCTCCTTCACCCGCACAACCACCACCGTATTGGGGTCGAGCTCGATGGCGGCACTGTTACTACCATCCTCCAGAACCTCGGCGCTAAAAGCCGCCTGTATGACTTGCCGGTTGGCCGTCAGACCCTCACCACCATCACGGCCGAACGCTTCGGTAACTTTCACCTCTAGCCCGAGCTCTTGTGCGGGCTGCGCGAGGTCGGACGCCTCGAATGCGCTGTCCTCGAGCTGCTTGGTCACTTCGACAAAGCGCTGCTCGACCTGACGGGCCTTGAGATCGCGTACCAGCTTTTCCTTCAAACTCTCGAAGGAAGGTACTTCCGGCGCCTGTACGTCGAGCAGCTTGATCAGATGCCAGCCGAACTCGCTGCGAACCGGTGGCGACACATCGCCTTTGTTCAGGCTGAAAAGCGCTTCCTCGAACGCCGGGTCGTAAACACCGGGACCCGCGTAACCGAGATCACCGCCATTGGCAGCCGAACCTGGGTCTGCAGAAAACTCTTTGGCCAACGCGGCAAAGTCATCGCCCTGCTTCAAGCGTTTTTCAACATCTTCGATCTTTGTTTTGGCCTGATCATCGCTAAGCGAATCGTTCACCTCGATCAGGATGTGAGCCGCTTGGCGCTGCTCTGCCAGGTTGGCGATCTCGTTCTGATAGGCGCTCTGCAACTCTTCGTCGCTTACCTCCACCTGATCGAAGAAACCGTCCTTGTTCAATTCGACGTATTCGAGCACCACTTGCTCGGGGCTCATGAACTCGCTGGCCTTGGCCTCGTAATACGCCTTGATGTCGTCATCGCTCAGTTGCACGGAGGCGCTGTCGGCCTTGAGAGTAAGGGTGGCGAAATCGCGAGTCTGCTTTTCCAGACGAGCAAATGCGGCAACTTCGGCATCAGTGACGAAACCACTGTTGGCGATACCGGCGCGCAGCTGGCCGATCAGCATTTCTTCTTCGAGCATCTGCCTGAATTGCAGGCGGCTATAGCCAAGCTGGCTGATCACCTGATCGAACCGACTCGCGTCGAATTTACCATCGACGAGAAACTCAGGCGTTTGCAATACCACCTGATCGAGTGCCTGCTGGGAAAACTCAAAGTTGGCATCGGTTGCAGCTTGCAGTAGCAAGGTGCGCTCGATTAGCCCCTTCATCGCGGCATCGCGGAGTAACTCTTCATCCAGCAGCGAGGCATCGAAGTCACGCCCCAGTTGTTGCAACAACTGGCGGCGCTGCATCTCGACGGCTTGATTGAGCTCGACGGTTGAAATCGCTTCACCATTCACTTCAGCCGCGTCTTGGCTGTTGCTCGTGCTGGTAAAAATCGCATCGACACCCGTCAGCGCGAGGAGCGCAACGATGACGCCGATAATGGTTTTGGCAATCCAACCCTGTGAATTGTCCCTGATGTTTTGCAGCATGCGTCCCCCAGAACGACCGAGCAGAAATAGACAGTCGCGCAGTGTGGGTAAAGTCCGGATAGAAGAAAGGCGCATCCGAGGATGCGCCTTCTCGTAACTGGCGAAGCGGATGGGGTTCGAACCCGCGATCCCCGGCGTCACAAACCAATACTCTAATTGGTCCTACTACCGCTCCGCTGCAGATCAGGTACCTGACCTGGAAATAATGCTCGAGGACGCTTAGTTGACAGCGTCTTTCAGAGCCTTACCAGCTTTGAAGCCTGGGATCTTAGCAGCAGCAATGCTGATCGGCTTGCCAGTTTGCGGGTTGCGGCCAGTGCGAGCTGCACGCTCTTTGACAGCGAAGGTACCGAAGCCAACCAGCACAACGGATTCACCGGCTTTCAGCGCGCCAGTGACGGATTCAATTACTGCGTCCAGCGCGCGGCCAGCAACAGCTTTCGGGATATCAGCAGATGCAGCAATGGCATCGATCAGTTCCGACTTGTTCACTCTAAGTCCCCTTAATTTCTGTTGAGTTTGTTTCTTAGTTTTTAGTGTAAGCGAAGCGGGTGCTGGATGGCCTGCTGACACAATAAGAGCCGCTTTATAACAAGGGCTCGAAAATGGTGTCAAGGAAGCCCTCCGGCTAATGCGTGCTAATTCGCTCCTTGGAATCAGACTCGCGCTTGTCATCCTTTGCTACCAACTCCGGAGCCGCATCGGGCAAGGGCTCCGGGGCGTATTGCAGCGCAATTTGCAGGACCTCGTCAATCCATTTAACCGGTTTAATCTGCAGGTCCTGCTTAATGTTCTCCGGAATCTCTTTCAGATCGCGCACATTCTCCTCCGGAATTATCACGATTTTAATCCCGCCACGATGCGCAGCCAGGAGCTTTTCCTTTAAGCCGCCAATTGCCAAGACCTGTCCGCGCAGGGTGATTTCACCCGTCATCGCGACATCGGCACGCACAGGAATCTGAGTCAACGCAGAGACGAGTGCCGTACACATCCCCACACCTGCGCTAGGGCCGTCTTTAGGCGTTGCCCCCTCCGGCATATGGATATGGATATCGCGCTTCTCATAGAAGTCCACAGGGACTCCCAGGCTCTTGGCACGGCTGCGTACCACTGTTAACGCAGCCGTGATGGATTCCACCATGACATCGCCTAGAGAACCGGTTTTGATCAACTGCCCTTTGCCTGGAACAACGGCTGCTTCGATTGTCAGTAACTCGCCACCAACCTGGGTCCAGGCCAGACCGGTTACTTGACCGATCTGATCCTGCTGCTCGGCCAGGCCGTAACGGTGCTTGCGCACTCCGAGAAAATGATCAAGCGAATCGGCGCTGACAACCACTTTAAAGCGCTTGTCCCGCGTATGCTCCTTCACCGCTTTCCGGCAGATTTTTGCAATCTGCCGTTCAAGGCTACGCACTCCGGCCTCACGGGTGTAATAGCGAATGATGTCGCGAATTGCCGACTCTTCGAATTCGAGCTCGCCTTTCTTCAAACCGTTTGCCTGGATCTGTTTGTTGGCCAGGTATTTGATGGCGATATTAATTTTCTCGTCTTCGGTGTAACCAGGCAGACGAATGACCTCCATACGGTCAAGCAGTGCTGCCGGTATGTTCATCGAGTTGGCAGTACACAGGAACATGACGTCAGACAGGTCATAGTCGACTTCAAGATAATGGTCATTGAAGTTGTGGTTCTGCTCGGGATCGAGAACCTCGAGCAGGGCCGACGCGGGATCGCCGCGCATGTCCTGGCCCATCTTGTCGATTTCATCGAGCAGGAACAGCGGATTGCGCACGCCGACCTTGGTCATTTTCTGAATCAGCCGACCCGGCATCGAACCGATATAGGTACGCCGGTGGCCACGAATCTCCGCCTCGTCGCGCACACCGCCGAGTGCCATGCGCACAAATTTGCGATTGGTGGCACTGGCGATTGATTCGGCCAGCGAAGTCTTGCCAACGCCCGGGGGACCAACCAGACACAACACCGGACCTTTGATCTTCTTGACGCGCTTTTGCACCGCGAGGTACTCGAGAATCCGCTCCTTGACCTCATCCAGACCGTAGTGGTCGGCGTCGAGAATGGCCTCCGCACGGGCCAGATCAAGCCTGACCTTGCTCTGAGCCTTCCAAGGAACATTCACCAGCCAGTCAATGTAGGAGCGCACGACGGTCGCTTCCGCCGACATCGGGGACATTTGCTTAAGCTTGTTCAGCTCTGCCTGGGCCTTGGTGTAGGCCTCTTTGCTCAAACCGGCGCTCTCGATGCGTTTTTTCAGCTCATCGAGCTCGTTATGGCCTTCTTCGCTATCACCTAGCTCTTTCTGAATGGCCTTCATCTGCTCATTCAGGTAGTACTCGCGCTGGCTGCGCTCCATCTGTTTTTTGACCCGACCGCGGATACGCTTCTCGACCTGCAAGAGATCGATTTCAGCATCGAGCAGCGCCATTACATGCTCGACGCGGGCGGACAAATCGGTAATCTCAAGAATTTCCTGCTTCTGCTCGATCTTCAAAGCCATGTGTGCCGCCATGGTATCGACCAGACGGCTGGGCTCATCAATGCTATTGAGCGAGGACAAGACCTCGGCGGGAACTTTCTTGCCCAGTTGCACGTACTGTTCAAACTGGCTTAACAGGCTACGAACAAACACTTCCGATTCGCGCTCAGGAGCGTCGACTTCATCGATCAGCTGCACTTCAGCCCGGCAATGACCGTCGATCTCAGTGAACTGCTCAATCTCGCCGCGCTGCTCACCTTCAACCAGTACCTTGACCGTACCATCAGGCAACTTGAGCAACTGCAGCACAGTCGCAACCGTGCCTACCCGGTAAAGCCCGTCTTCATTAGGATCATCGTCGGCAGGATTCTTCTGGGCGACTAAAAGGATCTGCTTTTCGCCCATCATCGCGGCTTCAAGGGCTTCGATGGATTTTTCGCGCCCTACAAAAAGGGGAATAACCATATGCGGATAGACCACGACATCGCGCAACGGCAGGAGAGGCAATTCGATGGTTGTCTTCATGATTTTCGGCTCTACGGCGGCCATACGGCCGTAAACAGATGGGAGGACCCTTGCCCCTAAGATGGGGGTAGCTCCCGCAAAAAACAAGCATTTCGACTGTAAAAGCAAAGGGGCCCGAAGGCCCCTTGCTTTCAACATGTAACAGACGGTTATGCGTCGGGTGCAGCCTTGGCAGGCGGCTCACTGTTTTCGTAGATCAACAGCGGCTGCGAGGACCCGTCGATAACGCTTTCATCGATTACCACCTTGCTGACATCCGACTGCGACGGGATCTCATACATGGTGTCGAGCAAAATACCTTCAAGAATCGAGCGCAGACCACGGGCACCCGTTTTGCGTTCCAGGGCTTTATGCGCCACAGATTTAAGGGCGTCGGGGCGGAACTCCAGCTCGACACCTTCCATCTCGAACAGCTTGGCGTACTGCTTGGTCAGGGCGTTCTTCGGCTCGGTCAGAATCTGCATCAAGGCGGCTTCATCCAACTCGTCGAGGGTCGCAATAACCGGCAGGCGACCGACGAATTCGGGAATCAGGCCGAATTTCACCAAGTCGTCCGGCTCTACGGCACGCAACGACTCGCCAACCTTCTTGCCCTCTTCCTTGCTGCGTACTTCGGCGTTGAAACCGATTCCACCCTTGGTTGAACGGCCCTGAATGACCTTCTCCAAACCAGAGAAAGCGCCGCCACAGATAAACAGAATATTGCGCGTATCGACCTGCAAGAATTCCTGCTGCGGATGCTTGCGTCCTCCTTGCGGAGGAACCGACGCTACAGTGCCCTCTATCAGCTTGAGCAGCGCCTGCTGAACACCCTCGCCCGATACGTCACGGGTAATCGAGGGGTTATCCGATTTACGAGAAATCTTGTCGATTTCGTCGATATAAACGATGCCCATCTGAGCTTTTTCGACATCGTAATCGCATTTCTGCAGAAGCTTTTGAATGATGTTTTCAACGTCTTCGCCCACATAGCCTGCTTCGGTCAATGTAGTCGCATCGGCGATGGTAAAGGGAACGTTAAGTAGCCGCGCAAGCGTTTCAGCTAACAGGGTCTTGCCGGAACCGGTAGGGCCAATCAGCAAGATGTTGCTTTTGCCCAGCTCGACATCATCTTTCTTTTCACGTTGGTTGAGGCGCTTGTAATGGTTGTACACCGCCACTGCCAAAACCTTTTTCGCACGCTCTTGACCGATCACATACTGATCGAGAATGCCGCTGATTTCCTTGGGCGCAGGCAATTTGTGAGCACTGCTTTCAGCCTGTGCTTCCTGCACCTCCTCGCGGATGATGTCGTTGCACAGGTCGACGCACTCGTCGCAGATAAAGACCGAGGGGCCGGCAATCAATTTGCGCACTTCATGCTGGCTTTTGCCGCAGAAGGAGCAATAAAGCAACTTGCCGTTGTCCTCGCCGTTGCGGGTGTCAGTCATTCGATCAATCCAAATCCGGTAGGCTTAAAACACAAGATGAAGGCAATTGCGGGCATTTTCAAGCCCGCAGGCTGAGCGAAAGTATCCGGCCAGCCTTTTTTAGACGGCTTTGACCGGCATTTCGCGCTTCGCTAGCACCTGATCGATCAGGCGGTAATTCACCGCTTCCTCACCACTCATGAAGCGGTCGCGATCAGTATCGCGAGCAATCACTTCAATCGGTTGACCGGTGTGATTGGCCAGAACCTGATTCAAGCGCTCGCGAATGAACAGAATTTCGCGCGCATGAATTTCGATATCTGAAGCCTGGCCTTGGAAGCCGCCCAATGGTTGGTGAATCATCATGCGCGAGTGAGGCAGGCAGAAGCGCTTGCCAGCAGCACCACCAGCCAACAGCAATGCGCCCATGCTGCAGGCCTGACCAATGCAGATGGTCGAAACATCAGGCTTGATGAACTGCATGGTGTCGTAGATCGACATACCTGCGGTCACCGAACCGCCAGGTGAGTTGATGTACAGGTGAATGTCCTTGTCAGGGTTTTCCGCTTCGAGGAACAGCAACTGGGCTGCAATCAGGTTGGCCATGTAGTCTTCGACTGGGCCGATCAGGAAAATCACTCGTTCCTTGAGTAAGCGTGAATAGATGTCATAGGCACGCTCGCCGCGGGCCGACTGTTCGATAACCATGGGCACCAGGCCGCCAGCGGCTTGGATTTCAGGCATTTGCTGGGTAAAAGGATTGCGCGACATGCTTGCACTCGCTCCCTAGGATAGTCATTTCTCAAATACGCATAAGCCAGCACTGAGGCTGGCTTATGGTGTGCTCGAACGATGTAAAGGATCAGGCGGCTTGTGGAGCTTCTACCGGCTTGACTGCTTCTTCGTAAGAGACCGCTTTATCGGTCACATTGGCCTTCTGCAAAACAGTATCTACAACTTGCTCTTCGAGCACAACCGAACGTACTTCGTTCATTTGCTGGTCGTTTTTGTAGTACCAGGCCACAACCTGCTCCGGCTCCTGATAGGCCGAAGCCATCTCCTGAATCATCTCGCGGACGCGGGCATCGTCAGGCTTGAGGTCGAACTGCTTGACCACCTCAGCGACGATCAAACCCAGTACTACACGGCGCTTGGCTTGTTCTTCGAACAGCTCGGCAGGCAGTTGATCGGGCTTGATGTTGCCACCGAACTGCTGAACGGCCTGCACGCGCAGACGGTTCACTTCGTTGCTGATCAGCGACTTCGGCACTTCGATCGGGTTTGCTGCCAACAAGCCGTCCATGACCTGATTCTTGATCTTGGACTTGATGGCCTGACGCAATTCGCGCTCCATGTTCTTGCGAACTTCGGCGCGGAACCCTTCCAGGCCGCCTTCCTTGATACCGAACAGGGCGAAAAATTCGTCGTTCAGCTCCGGCAGTTGCGGCGCAGAAATGCTATTGATGGTGACCGTGAACTCGGCAGTCTTGCCCGCCAGATCAAGGTTCTGATAATCGTCCGGGAATACGGGATTGATTACCCGCTGCTCGCCAACTTTGCCGCCGACCAGTGCATCTTCGAAACCCGGAATCATGCGGCCCGAACCGAGAACCAGCTGGGTACCGGAGGCTGTGCCACCAGCGAACGCTTCACCGTCGATCTTGCCGACGAAGTCGATGTTGAGCTGGTCGCCGTTTTCTGCGGCGCGCTCGACGGCCTCGAAACGCGTGTTCTGCTTGCGCAGGATTTCCAGCATGTTGTCCAGATCGCCGTCGGCTACTTCAGCCTGCAAACGCTCGATAGAGATGGTTTCCAATCCGGCAACCTGAAACTCGGGGAACACCTCGAAAGTGGCCACATATTCCAGGTCTTTGCCTTTTTCAAAGCTCTTCGGCTCAACCGCCGGAGCGCCTGCCGGATTAAGCTTCTGCTCAACCACGGCCTCGTAGAAAGTCGCCTGGATCAGGTCACCGAGCGCCTCCTGACGAGCAGCATCTTCATAGCGCTGACGGATGACGCTCATTGGCACCTTGCCAGGACGGAAGCCGGGGACCTTGGCACGACGGGCAGTCTGCTGCAGACGCTTGTTGACTTCAGTCTCTATACGCTCGACGGAGACGCCAACGGTCATGCGGCGTTCGAGAGCGGAAGTGTTTTCAACAGAAACTTGCATGGATATTCCTCGTTGCACAGACATAAGCCGGCCGTTTGCCGGCCCCGAATCAAGGGCGTGCATTCTAGAGGGTCAATTTGCAGAAGTCACCCTAGATGCAGGCGGCAAACGGGAGGGAGCTAAAAGATGGTGCGGACGGAGAGACTCGAACTCTCACGCCTTGCGGCGCTGGAACCTAAATCCAGTGTGTCTACCAATTCCACCACGTCCGCGTGGTAAAGCTTTTCATACAAAAACGCCAGGCGTGAACCTGGCGTTTTGAAATATGGGGTGGACGATGGGGATCGAACCCACGACAACAGGAGTCACAATCCTGTGCTCTACCAACTGAGCTACGCCCACCATATTGCATTTACTTGTGCCAAAGCTGCCAACTGGCACGCCCGGCAGGACTCGAACCTGCGACCATCCGCTTAGAAGGCGGATGCTCTATCCAGCTGAGCTACGGGCGCTTATCCATCTGCAAGCAGACTCAAAGCTTCGGTTTCGGCAGAACATACATCCCACTTACACCGTCTTACCCAGCGACTGGCTGTGCTCGACAAGCGGGGCGAATCTTATAGAGGCGCCAACCAGGCGTCAACAGCAAACGTTAAAAAATTCAGCGAGATAAAGGGGTTACGAGAAAATCCGGGGCCCGCGCCTTTGCCCGAAGGTCACTCCATGCGAGAATGCGCGTCCTTTTTCAATCCTTCCCAATGGTTAATCAAGCGCAATGACCGCACAATTGATCGACGGCAAAGCGATCGCCGCCAGCCTCCGCCAGCAGATCGCCAAACGGGTCGCCGAGCGCCGCGAGCTTGGCAAACGCGCGCCAGGTCTGGCGGTAATTCTGGTCGGCAGCGACCCCGCCTCCCAGGTCTACGTCTCGCACAAGCGCAAGGACTGCGAAGAAGTCGGCTTCGTTTCCCAAGCTTACGACCTGCCGGCGAGCACCAGCCAGGCGGAATTACTGACCCTGATCGACACCCTGAACGACGAACCCGGCATTGACGGCATTCTCGTGCAGCTGCCGCTACCGGAACATCTGGATGCTTCCCTGCTGCTGGAACGGATTCGACCCGACAAGGATGTTGATGGTTTCCATCCGTACAATATTGGCCGTCTGGCCCAGCGCATGCCGCTGCTGCGCCCCTGTACGCCAAAAGGGATCATGACCCTGCTGCAGAACACCGGGGTGGATCTCTACGGTTTGCACGCAGTGGTGGTTGGCGCTTCGAACATCGTTGGCCGCCCGATGGCCATGGAGCTTTTGCTGGCCGGCTGCACGGTCACCGTCACTCATCGTTTCACCAAAGACCTGCCGATGCATGTTGGCCAGGCAGATATCGTGGTAGTCGCGGCAGGCAAACCGGGGTTGGTCCAGGGCGAATGGATCAAACCGGGTGCCATCGTCATTGATGTGGGCATCAATCGCCAGGAAGACGGCAAGTTGATCGGCGATGTGGTGTATGAAACCGCCCTGCCCCGCGCCGGCTGGATCACTCCGGTTCCCGGCGGCGTCGGCCCGATGACCCGCGCCTGCTTGCTGGAAAACACCTTGCACGCGGCGGAACACCTGCACGACTGACTACTCCGGCAATAAAAAACGGCACTCGAAGGTGCCGTTTTTTATTGCTATGCCATCATCACTGACGCGCCTGCTCCCACGACTTGAGCAGTTCGTTGTAGTTGATGGTTTCGCCCTTCGGCTTTTCGTTAGCTAATTTCGGTTTGGGCGCACCGGGCTGGTCCAGCCAGTACTGCGGGTCCTTTTTCTCGTTCAGCTTCGGCCCGCACTCACCAAGAACACCGGAACGCTCAAGGCGACCGAGCATGGTGTCCTGGGCAGCAGCGAGGCCATCCAGCGCTTCTTGAGGGGTCTTGTCACCACTCGCCGCTTCAGCGATGAACTGCCACCACAGCTGCGCGAGGCGCGGGTAGTCCGGCACGTTGGTGCCAGTTGGAGTCCACTGCACACGGGCCGGGCTGCGGTAGAACTCGACCAACCCGCCGAGTTTTGGCGCAGCGTCGGTCATCGCCTGGGAGTTGATGTCCGACTCGCGGATAGGCGTCAGGCCCACCAGGGTCTTCTTCAGCGATACGGTTTTCGAGGTCACGAACTGCGCGTACAACCAGGCCGCCAGGCGCTGCTTCTCGGGCGTCGACTTGAGGAAGGTCCAGGAACCGGTGTCCTGATACCCCAGCTTCATGCCCTCTTCCCAGTATGGGCCTTTCGGCGAAGGCGCCATCCGCCACTTTGGCGTGCCGTCTTCGTTTACCACTGGCAGACCGGGCTTGGTCATGTCGGCGGTGAAGGCGGTGTACCAGAAGATCTGCTGGGCGATGCTGCCCTGAGCCGGAACCGGGCCGGATTCGGAGAACGTCATGCCCTGCGCCTCAGGCGGCGCGTACTGACGCATCCAGTCAACATACTTGGTGGTGGCGTAAACCGCAGCCGGGCCATTGGTATCGCCGCCGCGTGCGACGCTGGAACCGACAGGGCGGCATCCTTCTACGCGGATACCCCACTCATCGACCGGCAAACCGTTTGGCAGCCCCTTGTCGCCGCCACCGGCCATGGAGAACCAGGCATCAGTGAAGCGCCAGCCCAGGGATGGATCTTTCTTGCCGTAGTCCATGTGGCCATAAACGCGCTGGCCGTCGATTTCCTTGACCTTCTCGGAGAAGAACTCGGCGATGTCTTCATAGGCGGACCAGTTGACCGGCACACCCAGCTCGTAGCCGTAGATCTCCTTGAACTTGGCTTTCAGCTCAGGGCGCTCGAACCAGTCGGCGCGGAACCAGTAGAGGTTGGCGAACTGCTGGTCGGGCAGCTGATACAGCTTGCCGTCCGGGCCCGTGGTGAAGGACAAACCGATGAAGTCCTGCAGATCCAGGGTCGGCGATGTCACTGCCTTGCCTTCGTTGGCCATCATGTCGGTCAGCGAAACGGCCTTGCCATAACGAAAATGCGTGCCGATCAGGTCGGAGTCGTTGATGTAGCCGTCATAGATGCTCTTGTCCGACTGCATCTGGGTCTGCAGCTTCTCGACCACATCGCCTTCTTGCATCAGGTCGTGCTTGAGCTTGATCCCGGTGATTTCGCTGAACGCCTTGGCCAGCACCTTGGATTCATACTCGTGAGTCGCGATGGTTTCCGACGCCACGCTGATGTCCATTCCGCGAAACGGTTCGGCAGCCTTGATAAACCACTTCAGCTCTTCAAGCTGTTGCTCAGGCGTCAGGGTCGAGGGGTTGAACTCGTCGGCAATCCATTTCTTGGCAGCCTCCTCATAAGCATCCGCCCAAGCCGCGCCGCTTAATCCAGACAATGTCAGCAAGGCAGCAAGCGCCATGCTATGTCGAGTTTTGTTGTTATTGTCGAACATAGAGACCTCCATCTCAGGGTTTTAGGTGAGGTTTAGTCAGGTAACAGGTGACGCCGGCAAGCGGGCGCCACTGCACCGACTAGCCCCAACGCATCACTGCAATAAGCCATAACAAGGACAGCGTTGATGCTATCCAAACACTCCAATCGGTCGTGCCCACCACCAGCAGATGCAGGTAGGCGCTTCCCAGCAGACCGATAAACAACCGATCACCACGCGTGGTGCTGATCGGCAAGAAGCCCTTACGTTCTGCGCAGGGCGAGCGCAGTTCCCACACGGTCATGCCGGCCAGCAGCAGGCCGATGGTGCCGAAAAACAAGGCAGTGGGTAGAGTCCAAGCCATCCAATTCATTGTCGTGCTCCTTCCTTACACCCGGCCCAGGGCAAAGCCCTTGGCCACATGGTTGCGGACAAACCAGATCACCAGCATTCCAGGCAGGATCGTCAGCACACCGGCCGCAGCCAGTACACCCCAATCGATGCCGGAAGCCGAGACGGTGCGAGTCATTACGGCGGCGATGGGTTTTGCGTCCACCGACGTCAGGGTGCGCGCCAGCAGCAGCTCGACCCAGGAGAACATGAAGCAGAAGAACGCTGTCACGCCAATGCCGGAGCCAATCAACGGGATGAAGATCTTCACGAAGAATTTCGGGAAGCTGTAACCGTCGATATACGCGGTTTCGTCAATTTCCTTCGGCACCCCGGACATGAAACCTTCGAGAATCCACACCGCCAGCGGCACATTGAACAGGCAATGGGCCAATGCCACTGCGATGTGGGTATCGAACAGGCCGATCGAGGAGTACAGCTGAAAGAACGGCAGCAGGAACACCGCTGGCGGCGCCATGCGGTTAGTCAACAGCCAGAAGAACAGATGCTTGTCACCGAGGAAGCGATAGCGTGAAAACGCATAGGCCGCCGGCAAGGCCACCGTCAGCGAGATCAGCGTATTCAGGCTGACGTAGTAGAGGGAGTTGAGATACCCCTCGTACCAGCTCGGGTCGGTGAAAATCACCTTGTAGTTGGCCAGGGTAAAGCTCTGTGGCCACAGGGTCAGACCACCGAGAATCTCGGTATTGCTTTTGAACGACATGTTCAGCAGCCAGTAGATCGGCACCAGCAGAAACAGAATGTAAAGCCCCAGCACCACTTGTTTACGTAGGTTCATGGTTGGCCTCAGCGCGTCTTGTCGTCGTGGGTCATGGCGGTATAGAACAGCCAGGACACCAGCAGGATGATCAGGAAATACACCAGGGAGAACGCCGCCGCAGGACCAAGATCGAATTGGCCGATGGCCATCTGGGTCAAGGTCTGGCTGAGGAAGGTGGTGGCGTTGCCCGGCCCGCCGCCAGTCAGTACGAACGGTTCGGTGTAGATCATGAAGCTGTCCATAAAGCGCAGCATCACGGCGATCAACAGCACGCTCTTCAGCTTGGGCAACTGGATGTGGCGGAACACCGCCCAGGCCGAAGCGCGGTCGATGCGCGCTGCCTGGTAATACACATCGGGTATCGCCCGCAGCCCGGAGTAACAGAGCAGCGCCACCAATGACGTCCAGTGCCAGACATCCATGATCAGCACGGTGACCCAGGCGTCAGCGGTGTTGGACGCATAGTTGTAGGAGAACCCGAGTTCGTTAAGCGCCCAGCCCATCAGCCCGATATCGGCGCGGCCGAATATCTGCCAGATGGTGCCGACCACGTTCCAGGGGATCAGCAGCGGAATCGCCAACACGATCAACACCAGCGAGGCCCAGCGACCCTTGGTCGGCATGGTCAGCGCGATGGCGATGCCGAGCGGGATTTCGATCAGCAGCACGCAGCCGGAGAAGATGAATTGGCGCAGCAGCGAGTCGTGCAGGCGGGTGTCCTGCAGCACCTGCTTGTACCAGTCGACACCGACGAAGTAGCGGGTCGATGAGTCGAAAATGTCCTGCACCGAGTAATTGACCACCGTCATCATCGGCACGATGGCGCTGAACGCCACCAGCAGAAACACCGGCAGCACCAGCCACCAGGCCTTGTTGTTCTGCACCTTCATGGCTGCACCTCCACGGATTGTGCGTGCGCTGGCAACTCATCCAGCAAGTAATCGTCGGCATAGACCATGAGCCACTGCGCCGGAAAACTCAGGTACACCTGCTGCTGCGGTACGGGCTGATCTTCCTGCAGGCGAACCTTGAGCAACTGTCCGTCCAGCCGCAGGGTAAGAATCTTGTAGGTACCCAGATCCTCGAGATGAACCACCTCGCCGCACAACGCATCCTCATTGGGACCTTCCCAGACATGAACGAACTCGGGGCGGATACCGACCTTCAAGGTTTGCCCCTGCCGCTCGGCGATGCGTGCATTCAGCGCGGGCGACAACGGCAGTACGGTATTAGCGAAACGCACGCCGCCTTCGCAGGGCGTGACGTCGATCAGGTTCATGCCCGGGCTGCCGATGAAATAGCCGACAAAGGTATGGCTCGGCCGCTCGAACAGCTCGCGCGGCGTGCCGAACTGGACAATCTGGCCGCCGTACATCACCGCGATCTTGTCGGCGAAAGTCGAAGCCTCCAGCTGATCGTGGGTAACGTAAACCATGGTGATATTGAACTGCTCGTGAATCTGCTTGAGCTTGCGCCGCAGCTTCCATTTCAGGTGCGGGTCGATCACCGTCAACGGCTCGTCGAACAGAATCGCCGATACATCGTCGCGGACCAGCCCGCGGCCCATGGAGACCTTCTGCTTCTCGTCGGCGGTGAGGTTGCGTGCCTTCTTATGCAACAGCGGATGCAGCTCCAGCACCTCCGCGATTTCATTCACCTTGGTGAGAATCTTCGCCTCGGCCATGCCCTGATTGCGCAGCGGAAAGGCCAGGTTATCGAACACCGTCATGGTGTCGTACACCACCGGAAACTGGAAAACCTGGGCGATGTTGCGCTGCTCCGGTGGCAGCTGGTTGACCACCTTGCCGTCGAACTGCACCTCGCCATGGGACGGGCTGAGCAGGCCGGAAATGATGTTGAGCAGGGTCGATTTACCGCAGCCGGACGGGCCGAGCAAGGCATAGGCCCCGCCCTGCTCCCACACATGGTCCATCTCGCGGATCGCGTAGTCGGCAGCGCTGCTGGGCTCACGGCTGTAGCTATGAGCCAGATTGTGCAAACGAATCTCCGCCATCAGGCAGTCCTCCCTAAACGGCGGCTCGGCGCCTGGATCAACTGACCACTGGCGCCGAATACGAACAATTTGTGGGTCGGGATATAGATCAGGATCGACGTGTCGACGTCGTACTCGTGCACACCCGGCAGATGCAGCACCAGCACGAACTGTTCATTGCGCACATGCAGGAAGGTTTCCGAGCCGCTGATTTCTGCCAGTTCGACCGTTACGGCGAGCTCCAGGTCGTCGTCGTTGGACGGCACCAGGCCAATATGGCTGGGGCGCACGCCAAAGCGGTATTCGCCTTCGGCAATATCCTTGAGATCGGGGTTGAGCGGAAAATGCACGGCATCGGCGAAGCTCACTTCGGTGCCGGTGATGCGTCCCGGCATCAGGTTGATCGCCGGTTCGGAGAACAGCTCCGCAGCCAGGACCTGCTGCGGCTGGTGGTAGACCTCGGCAGTCTTGCCGCTCTGCACCACTCGCCCTTCATGCAGGATCGTCGTGGTGCCACCCAGCGCAAGGGCTTCGTTCGGCTCGGTGGTGGCATAGACCGCAATGGTGTGGCGGGCGGCGAACAGTTCACGCATTTCCTGACGCAGTTCTTCACGCAGCTTGTAGTCGAGGTTGACCAAAGGCTCGTCGAACAGAATCAGCGAAGCATCCTTGACCAGCGCGCGGGCCATCGCGGTGCGCTGCTGCTGACCGCCGGAAAGCTCCAGGGGATAGCGCTTGAGCAGCCCCTCGATACGCAGCATCTGCGCGGTGGCATGCACCTTCTCGAGAATCTCGGCGTTGCTGACGCCTGCCTGGCGCAGCGGCGAGGCGATGTTCTCGAACACAGTCAGCGTCGGATAATTGATGAACTGCTGGTAGACCATGGAGACGTTGCGCTGGCGCACCGGCACATGGGTCATATCCGCACCATTCATCAGGATGCGGCCGCTGCTCGGCTTGTCCAGGCCGGCCATCAAGCGCATCAGGCTGGTCTTGCCGGAGAGGGTGCGGCCGAGCAATACATTGAAGGAACCGGGTTCGAAGCTCAGACAGGCGTCGTCGATATGCACCTGGTTATCGACGATACGCGTGACATGCTCCAGCGTAAGCGACATGGGCTGTCCTTTTGTTATTTTCGGTTAGGCCATTTGAGCGTTTGCCAGAGCGAGTTTTGTGCCAACCTGTCTTTGTTCAAACTATCCATTTGATTTATAACGATTATTTATAGATATGCCGGCAACACCATGTTCGCAAATGAACAACTGTGAACACTCAGATGTGAACAGCTGAACAGTCTGATTGTTGACTTTGAACAGTCATGAACGACACTGGTCGAACCTGGCGCGACCAAGCCGGCAAGAATAAGAACGAGTGAGACACCCGATGGCTGAAACAGCCCTGCCCCACGAAACCATCATTCAGGACTCCTGGACCCGTTGCCGTGATTTCGGTCTGACGCACCAGAGCACACCGGTTTTCAGCCAGCCCAGCGCAGGCGAAGTCTCGGCACTGCTGGAGAGCCAGCATGCGCTGGTGCAGACGACCCACAAGGAAGTGCTGCCCTACTACGGCAACATCCTGGCCAACTCCAACTGCCTGATCATGCTCGCGGACAAGCAGGGACAGGTTCTGCAATCCTGGGGCGACCAACGCTTCATCGAGCCCAATCGCGCTGCCGGTTTCGTCGCCGGTGCCAGCTGGCTGGAGCGTTACACCGGCACCAACGCCATCGGCACCGCGTTGAGTTGCGCGCAACCGGTGCACATCCAGCACGACGAACACTTCCTCAAGGCCAACCGCTTCATGACCGGCTCCGCCTCGCCGATCTTCGACGAGCAGCGGCAGATGATCGCGGTGCTGGATGTATCCAGCGACAGCTACCTGCCGCCCTCCCACACCCTGGGCATGGTCAAGATGATGAGCCAGTCGGTGGAAAACCGACTGATCCTTAACCTCTTCCAGCAGCGTTATTTCCAGCTGACCTTCAACACCAGCCTGAACAACCTCGACAGCCCCTGGGCCGGACTGCTGATATTCGACGACCAGGGTCAGGTGGTCTCGGCCAATCGCCGCGCCGACAGCCTGCTTGGCGTCGGACTGACTCGGGTGAATATCGAAAGCCTGTTCGATGTGCCGTTGCAACATCTGCTCAACCAGCCGGAGGCCTTGCCCTTCAACCTGCGGGCAGGTGGCCGGTTTCGCTTCCACGCGCAGGTAAAACGTCCGCAACAGCCCGCGCCCATCCAGGCGCGGGATTTTCGCCTGCCTAGCGAGCCCGAAGCGGATTCGGGCAATACTTTTACCCTCGCTTCGATCAACCTCGGAGACCCGCGCGTGGACAAGGCCGTGCGCCAGGCTGAACGCCTGCTGGAGAAAGACATCCCGATTCTGGTCCACGGCGAAACCGGCGTCGGCAAAGAGGTGTTCGTCAAAGCCCTGCATCACGCCAGCTCTCGCGCCAAGCAGGCGCTGATCGCGGTCAATTGCGCGGCCATTCCTGCCGAGCTGGTGGAGTCCGAGCTGTTCGGCTACGAAAAAGGCGCCTTCACCGGTGCCAACCAGAAAGGCAGCATCGGCCTGATCCGCAAGGCTCATAAAGGCACGTTGTTCCTGGATGAGGTCGGCGATATGCCGCTGCGAGTCCAGGCGCGGCTGCTGCGGGTACTGCAGGAGCGATGCGTGCAGCCATTGGGCAGCAGTGAGCTGTACCCGGTGGATATCCGCCTGGTCTCAGCCACCAATCGCTCGCTGCGTCAGGATGTGGACGCTGGGCTGTTCCGCCAGGACCTCTACTACCGCATCAGCGGCCTCAACCTGGAGTTACCGCCACTGCGCGAACGCACCGACAAGGCCGCCATGGTGCAGCGCATTTGGGAGTATCACCGCGAACCTCAGCAATGGCTGGGGCTGAGCCACGAGGTGATGGACCTGTTCGAGCGTCACCCCTGGCCCGGCAACCTGCGCCAGCTAAGCAGCGTGCTGCAGATCGCCTTGGCCATGGCCGACGACCAGCAGATCCGCCCTGAGCACCTGCCGGATGATTTTTTTGCAGACCTGCAAGGAACATGCGAAACCCGATGGATGAACAGCACCTCCAGCCAACTGACGCCCACAGCGAAACCCACGGGCGAAGAAGACCTGGCGGGCTTGTACGAAGCATGCGGCGGCAATATTTCCCATCTAGCCAGAAGCCTGGGCGTCAGTCGCAACACCCTGTACAAGCGCCTCAAGGAGAGCGGGCTGAAGTCATAGATCAATGGTGTGGCGCCGAAGCGAGCGGCATTACCGTCGAACATGGGTTCCCACCTACCCTCGATCCGCATACACTCGCCCGCCCTGGTCATCGCCCGCAGTAGCTTGGCGCCGGCCACCCCGCAATACGTTGGTTGAATCGCAGTGAGTCCACTCCCCATGAACTGTCCAGCTACCGCCTCGCGAGTCTCCGCGCGCCAAGGTATGCGGTTTGTGAGCTGGATTGTCTTAGCCGTGCTGGTTGGCGCCTGCGCCGGCCCGTTGCACCCGACTCAGCAGATGAATAGCGCCCCCATACGATTCCTGCTGAGCTTCGACGACGGCCCAAGTGCGAGCCTCGGTACGAACCCCACCCGGCAGATTCTCGACGCCCTGGCGGACAACACCATCCAGCCTGGAGTCAAGGCGCTGTTCTTCGTCCAGACACGTGCCCTGGGTGCTGGCGGAAGCGCCCAGGGCCAGGCCTTGCTGCAGCGGCAACAACGCGACGGCCATTTACTCGGGTTTCACACCGCGACAGCCGGACACGCCAATCACCGCTTTCTCAGTGAGCCCGAACTTGAGCAATCATTGCGCGATGGCATCAGCGACCTCAGCACCATCAGCGGCGATGTACCACGCCTGGTGAGGCCACCGTACTGGAATTATGACGAGCGCACCTTCGCTGCCTACCGCGCCCATGGCCTGCGTGTTCTGCTGACCGACCTGAGCGCCAATGACGGCAAGACCTGGGGCATCAATGGCAGCCTGCGCCGCCGCAGCAGCCTGCGCGATCAGCTGGCGCTGGTCGCCGAGCAAATAAAGGTCGGCGCGCTGCCAGAGGTGGATGGCGTCATTCCAGTGGTGGTGACCTTCCATGACCTCAACCCCTATACCGCACGGCATATGCACGAGTACCTGCAGATTCTGCTGGACGTCACTCAGGACGTCGGTCTCGCCACCGCGGCCAAGCCGTTCTATGACGACCGTGTGGTGCTTGAGCGCGCCGCGCTGACACGGACCCTGGCTGATCCACTGCAATATGCGCGGCTGCCGGGGCTTTGGGATTGGATCTGGAACTAGAGGGTCTCTGCCACAGTTATCCCGCGCTGCTTGTCAGATGAGCAAAGAAAAAGGCCGCAATCGCGGCCTTTTTCTTTGGCGTGGATGATTTATTCAGCCAGGCGCCAGGTCGTACCGCCTTTGCCGTCTTCCAGGACCACGCCCATCGCGGTGAGCTGATCGCGAATACGATCGGACTCTCCCCAGTTCTTCTCCGTGCGCGCTTGAAGACGCGCAGCGATCAGCGCTTCGACCTCGGCAGCATCCACCTTGCCTGCCTGGAGAAAGGCGTCCGGCTCGAGTTGCAGCACGCCGAGCAGGCCAGCCAGCTCCTTCAGCCGAGCGGCCAGACCGGCAGCGGCCGGCAGATCGCTGTCGCGCAGGCGATTGACCTCGCGCACCATCTCGAACAACACGGCGCAGGCTTCTGGCGAATTGAAGTCATCATCCATGGCCGCGCTGAAACGGGCGACAAAGCCCTCGCCGCCGGACGGAGCCGCCTCAGGCAGGCCGCGCAATGCATGGTAGAAGCGCTCGAGCGCGCCCTTGGCCTCTTTCAGGCTGTCTTCCGAATAGTTGATGGCGCTGCGATAGTGGCTGGCCACCAGCAGGTAGCGCACCACTTCCGGGTGATACTTTTCCAGCACCTCACGGATGGTGAAGAAATTGCCCAGGGATTTGGACATTTTCTCGCCATCCACTCTAACGGCGCCCGCATGCATCCAAGCATTGGCGTAGAGCTTGCCGGTGGCCGCCTCGCTCTGCGCGATCTCGTTCTCGTGGTGCGGAAACACCAGGTCCGGGCCGCCGCCATGGATGTCGAAGGTTTCGCCCAGGCAGCACGTGGACATAACCGAGCACTCGATATGCCAGCCCGGCCGGCCTTCACCCCAAGGCGAACTCCAGCTCGGCTCGCCGGGTTTGACGCCCTTCCACAGGACGAAATCCAGCGGATCTTCCTTCGCTTCGTCGACCTCGATGCGCGCGCCGATCTTCAGGTCTTCGATCTTCTTGCGCGACAGCTTGCCGTAGCCGACGAACTTGCCGACGCGGTAGTACACGTCGCCATTGCCGGGGGCGTAGGCAAAGCCCTTGTCGATCAGGGTCTGAATCATCTGGTGCATGCCCGCGATATGCTCGGTGGCACGCGGCTCCTGATCCGGACGCAGCACGTTAAGGCGCGCCTCGTCTTCGTGCATGGCCGCAATCATGCGCTTGACCAGCGCTTCGAACGGCTCGCCGTTGTCGTTGGCGCGGCGAATGATCTTGTCGTCGATGTCGGTGATATTGCGCACGTAAGTCAGTTCATAGCCGCGATGACGCAGCCAGCGGGCGACCACGTCAAACGCCACCATCACCCGCGCATGACCGATGTGGCAGAAGTCGTAAACCGTCATGCCGCAGACGTACATGCGCACCTGGTTACCCACCAGAGGTTTGAGTTCATCCTTGCTTTTGGTCAGCGTGTTGTAGATCGAGAGCATCACGATTCCTTGGAAACCACCGGCCGGCGTACCGGCCCGGTTCTAATCAGTGCGACTGGACTCAGCGGTAGTGGCTTTGCGAACTGAGCGAGGCCGTTCTAACGCAAGCAACTAGGCCCAGGAGTCACGCAGCGTCACCGTGCGGTTGAATACTGGCGCGCCCGGCTTGCTGTCCTTGATATCGGCGCAGAAGTAGCCTTCGCGCTCGAACTGGAAGCGCTCTTCAGGCGCGGCCTGGGCCAGCGAGGGTTCGACACGACAACCCTGGAGCACCACCAGCGATTCGGGGTTGATGTTGTCGAGAAAGCTGCCGCCCTCTTCGTCCTTCTCCGGATTGGCGGAGCGGAACAGGCGGTCGTACAAGCGCACTTCGCACTCGACGCTTTCAGCCGCCGGCACCCAGTGGATCACGCCCTTGACCTTGCGACCCTCGGGGTTCTTGCCCAGGGTGTTTTCGTCGTAGCTGCAGCGCAGTTCGATGATATTGCCATCGGCATCCTTGATCGCCTCGTCGGCGCGGATCACGTAGCTGCCGCGCAGGCGCGCTTCGCCACCGGGGATCAAGCGCTTGAAGCCAGCCGGCGGCACTTCTTCGAAGTCGCTGGCATCGATAAATATCTCGCGGCTGAACGGCAGTACGCGCACGCCCATGTCCTGCTTGGGGTGGCGCGGCAGCTCGAGGTTTTCGACCTGACCTTCCGGATAGTTGGTGATCACCACCTTCAAGGGTTTGAGCACGCACATCGCACGCGCGGCGGTGGCATCGAGGTCCTCGCGGATGGCGAACTCCAGCATGCCGATATCCACCACGCCGCCAGCGCGGTTGACGCCGACCATGTCGCAGAAGGTGCGGATCGAAGCCGGCGTATAGCCGCGACGGCGATAGCCACTTAGCGTCGACATGCGCGGGTCGTCCCAACCCTGCACGTACTTCTCGTCCACCAGTTGCTTGAGCTTGCGCTTGCTGGTGATGGTGTAGTTCAAGTTCAGTCGAGCGAATTCGTACTGACGCGGTTGCGCCGGCACCGGCAGATTGCTCAGGAACCATTCGTACAGCGGACGATGATCCTCGAATTCCAGGGTGCAGATCGAATGGGTGATGCCCTCGAGCGCATCCGACTGACCGTGGGTGAAGTCGTAGCTCGGGTAGATGCACCACTTGTCGCCCGTCTGGTGGTGATGGGCATGACGAATGCGGTAAAGGATCGGGTCGCGCAGGTTCATGTTCGGCGAAGTCATGTCGATCTTCGCCCGCAGCGAACGGGCGCCATCAGGAAAGTCGCCGGCCTTCATCCGGGCAAACAGGTCGAGGTTCTCCTCAACGCTACGCTCGCGGAACGGGCTGTTCTTGCCCGCTTCATTGAGCGTGCCGCGGTATTCGCGGGCCTGCTCCGGCGACAGGTCGTCGACATAGGCCTTGCCGGCTTTGATCAGCTCAATGGCCCAGTCATGCAACTGATCGAAGTAATTCGACGCGTAACGCTCCTCGCCAGCCCACTGAAACCCCAGCCATTGCACGTCGCTCTTGATCGCGTCGATGTATTCCTGGTCTTCCTTGGCCGGGTTGGTGTCGTCGAAGCGCAGGTTGCACTCGCCGCCAAACTCTTTGGCCAGACCGAAGTTCAGGCAGATCGATTTGGCATGGCCGATGTGCAGGTAGCCATTGGGCTCCGGCGGAAAGCGGGTAATGACCTTGGCGTGCTTGCCAGCATCCAGATCGGCCTGGACGATGGGGCGAAGGAAGTTCGAAGCGGCGGGAGTTTCTGGCTTGCTCATGGGGTCCTTAACGAGTACGGGGCGCGGCTCAGCGCCTGTTCACAAGCCTGCGGGCTAGACGCGCAGCAGATGAGGACAGGCGCTCAGGGTAGGCCGTCTTATGCAAAGCGCTTATCATAGCCGAAGCTGTCAACCCCCTGACAGGCCCACGAGCCCGTTCGATGCTACCGCGCATCACCACTGCGCAGCGTTGCCATTGAACAGCCGGATTCTCAGACAGAGCGATTACTTACATGATCAAGCTGCACACCAACCACGGCGTCATCACCCTGAACCTGTTCGAAGACAAAGCCCCGGAAACCGTGGCCAACTTCAAGGAATACGTAAAGGCCGGGCATTACGACAACACGGTTTTCCACCGGGTAATCAGCAACTTCATGATCCAGGGCGGCGGTTTCGAGCCAGGCATGAAGCAGAAAGCCACCCGTGCACCCATCAAGAACGAAGCCAACAATGGTGTGGCCAACACCGTTGGCACCGTCGCCATGGCCCGCACCATGGAGCCGCATTCGGCCTCCGCGCAGTTCTTCATCAACGTTGCCGACAACAGCTTCCTCAACCACAGCGCCCCTACCGTTCAGGGCTGGGGCTACGCAGTATTCGGTGAAGTCGTCGAAGGCATGGATGTGGTCGAAAAGATCAAAGGCGTAGCCACCACCATGAAGTCCGGCCACCAGGACGTGCCTGTCGATGACGTGATCATCGAGCGCGCCGAGATCGTTGAGTGATACTGCTGATCTCCGATCTGCATCTTGAAGAGGAGCGCCCGGACATCAGCCGGGCGTTTCTGCATTTTCTGCAAGACCGCGCACCCCACGCCGAGGCGCTGTATATCCTCGGCGATTTCTTTGAAGTCTGGATCGGCGATGATGCCATCAGCCCGTTCCAACGCAGCATTGCCCGCGCCCTGCGCCAGCTGAGCGACAGCGGTACGCGGGTTTACCTGATGCACGGCAACCGCGATTTCATGCTTGGCAAGACCTTTTGCCGGGAAGCCGGCTGCACGCTGCTCAGCGACCCCAGCGTGGTCGAGCTGAGTGGGGAAAAAGTGCTGCTGATGCACGGCGACAGCCTGTGCACCCAGGACCTGTCCTACATCAAGATGCGCCGCTGGCTGCGCAACCCGCTGTCGTTGTTCATTCTGCGCAACCTGCCCCTGCACACTCGGCAAAAGCTGGCGCGCAAGCTGCGCAATGAAAGCCGTAGCCAGACCCGCATGAAAGCCAGTGACATTGTCGATGTCTCCCCTGATGAAGTCGTCAGCGTCATGGCCGCCCATGGCGTTCGCACGCTGATCCATGGCCACACTCACCGCCCCGCCACCCATCAGTTGCAGATCGATGGTCAACCCGCGCAGCGCATCGTGCTTGGCGACTGGGACCAACAGGGCTGGGCGTTGGAGAAGGATGAAGCGGGCTTCAGGCTGGGTTGCTTTGCGTTTTCTCCCTGAAAGTTGACGGTGCGCACACAGCACCCCGCAGCCTCCTCTTGACTGAATTGCCGCCGATCATCAGCATCTGCGCCTTCAAAATGCCATCAGGGAACGAACATGCTATTCAGCAAGGAAAACCTCTTCAAATACGTCATCGGTCCTGCCGCTCTGCTGGGCCTCGGTTTTGTGACGTTCAACAGCGTGTTCTTCTATAACGAAGCGGGCTTCGCCACCCACGTGCGAACCATCTTCGGCGAGGAAAAGGTAGTGGACGACGTGGGCTATGCGACCAAATGGTTCGGCCGCGCCACTGCCTGGAAAAAAGCCCTGAGCGTGCAATCGGTGCTGACCGAAGCCCTGGCAGTCGACGAAAGCAGCGACAACGACTCGCTCGGCGCGACCATCGAAGCCTTTCCGATCGTGTTTCTCGGCAACGTCGACGCCAAGGTCGAGTCTTCCGCGCGCTTCCGCCTGCCCGCCGGCGAACAGTTTCTGACCATCGCCCAGGAGTACCGCAACCCGGAAAATTTCATCAAGACCGCTCTGGTTCCCGCAATCAAGGAAACCCTGCAGGCCACCGCCTCGCTGATGAGTGCCGACGACTTCTATGCCGGCGCGCGCAGCGAGTTCGCCGCCGAGTTCGAAAACCAGCTCAACGACGGCCTCTATCTGATCAAGCGCAAGGAAATTCGCGGCCCGCGCGGTCATCAACCAAGTCAGACGGCGATCCTCCAGGCCGGCACCGAACAAGGCACCTTTGGCGACAGCAACGCCAGCCAGTTCGTTACCGAGAAGGTGATGGACAGCAAGGGCATCCCGGTACGCAAGCAGCAGCAATTCCGTAAGTACGGCGTCGAAGTGGTCGAGGCGCGCATCACCAACGTGGACCCCAACCCGCAGTACAAGCAGCGCATGGTCAAGGTTCAGCAAGCGCTGGCCGAGCTGGCCGTAGCGCGGCAGAACCGCCTGAAGGAAGAGGAAGAAAAACTGCTGGTCACCGCCCGCGGTGAGAAGGAAGTGGAAGCCCGCCGCCAGGAAACCCTGCGCGATCAGATCGAACGCACCACTCAGGCCGAAACCGAGAAGCAGCTGGCACGCATCAACGCCGAACGCGAGAAAGGCCGCGCCGAGATCGAAAAGCAGACTGCAGAGCTGTTGCGCGACAAGGCGGCCATTACCGCCGAAGCGACCAAGATTACCGCTGATGCCGAGGCGCATGCCCGCGAAGCCGTGATCAAGGCGGACGGCGCCCTGCAACCCAAGCTGGACGCCCTGATCGAAATCAACAAGGTCTGGGCTGAAGCCGCAGCGCAAGCGCCAGTGCCCAGCGTAATGATGGCTGGTGGCGTGAACGGCGGCAGCAGCCGTCAGGACGAAATCGGCCAACTGATGGGCGTGCTCGCCACCAAGGCTGCACGCGATCTGTCGCTGGATCTGAAAGTTCAGCAATAAGCGCCAGCCAGCCGCAAAAAAAGCGCCCTAGGGCGCTTTTTTTGGTGCGGTCACAGGCTGATGGGCACGCCGCTGTGGAAGCGAAATTCCGTATCCGCTGACTCGATCAGCTCCCGCTCGATCACCCGCACCCGTTCAATTGCCTGATCGACATCCTGTTCGTCGCCATACTGATAGGCCAGTTTCAGGTAGTTCTGAAAATGCCGCGCCTCGCTTTTCAGCAAGCCGAAGTAGAACTTGCCCAGCTCATCATCCAAATGCGGCACCAGCGCCTCGAAGCGCTCGCAGCTGCGCGCTTCGATAAACGCGCCTATCACCAGGGTATCGACCAGCTTGTGCGGCTCATGGGTGCGCACGATCTTGCGCAATCCCGAGGCATAGCGCGCTGCTGACACAGGACGCAGGCCGATCTTGCGCCGCTTCATGATGCGCAGCACCTGTTCGTGGTGCACCAGCTCTTCACGCGCCAGCCGCGACATCGCGTTGAGTAGGTCGACGTAAGTGCTGTATTTCGCCATCAGACTGAGCGCGGTGCTGGCGGCCTTGAATTCGCAGTTCTTGTGATCGATCAGCAGGGTTTCCTGATCAGCCAGCGCCGCGCGGATCCAGCCGTCTGGTGTACGGCAACCGAGAAACCCATGGATATCGGGAAAATTCATGCCCGCACCTCTGCACCTAAGCAGCGCTGACACTGTTGCAACAAGCGAGCGGACTTGGCGTCAGAGGAGAAAGCGGGCGAACGGCGGTATTCAGGTGACACAGGCTGGCTCACAGAGGTAGCGCATAGGCGCGGGCCGGCCATTATACGAATGGCCACAGCAACAACCAGTGCCGCTTGAACCGGAACGGGAATCGTAAACCGTAGAGCGATCTATAGTGATTGCAGCGCCATTCTAATCAGGGATAAGGAGACGACCATGCAGGCAATACGCAGCATCTTGGTGGTAATGCAGCCGCACCTGGCGGATGACCTAGCGTTGAGACGCGCCAAATTGATCGCCGGCGTCACCCGATCGCATCTGCATCTGTTGGTGTGCGAACGCAAACACGACCACAGCGCCTATCTGAATGACCAACGCGCCGCGCTCAGCCTCGAAGGCTACAGCGTCAGCGGTCAGCAAGCCTGGAACGAGAACGTGCACACCACCATCATTCGCGAGCTCCAGGCCGAAGGCTGTGGACTGGTGGTCAAGCAGCACCTGCCGGATAACCCGCTGAAGCGGGCGCTGCTGACGCCGGATGACTGGAAACTGCTGCGCTACTGCCCGAGCCCGGTGCTGATGGTGAAGACCGACAAGTCGTGGACTGGCGGCACCATCCTGGCGGCCGTCGATGTGGGCAACGCCGACGGTGAACACCGCACGTTGCACGCCAGCATCATCAGCCACGGATTCGATATTGCCGCACTGGCCAGTGCAAACCTGCACGTGATCGCGGCGCATCCATCACCGATGCTCTCCGCGGCCGACCCCACTTTCCAGCTAAGAGAAACCATTGAAGCGCGTTATCGCGAGCAATGCCGTGCGTTTCAGGCCGAATATGAGATACCCGACGAGCATCTGCATATCGCCGAAGGCCCGGCCGATGCGCTGATTCCAATAACAGCCCAGCAACTGGGCGCGGCGGTGACAGTGATCGGCACCGTAGCCCGCACGGGCATCTCCGGCGCGCTGATCGGCAATACCGCCGAAGTGGTGCTCGATACGCTGGAAAGTGACGTGCTGGTGCTGAAACCGGACGAAATCATGGCCCACCTGGAGGAACTGGTGGCCCAGCGCTGAGATTTCGACCTACGGGAGCCGGCTGCCAGCTGGCTCCTTCAAACCCGTACTTCCAGGCCCTCCCGCAAGAATCTCGGCGCGATATAGCGTTCGTAGTGCGCTTCTGACAGCAGAAAGAATTCGCGATCAATGGCGTCGCGCAACTCCGGCAGGCCCCAGTTGCGAAACTCCGGCAGCAGCACCATCCCGTACGCTTCCAACTGACTGATGACCCGCGCACCCCGGGCAATCAGCTGATACGCCCAGCAATAAGGCGACTGCTGGGGCACGAAACGAATCTGCCGTTGCTCCAGCTGGCTGCGCAGTCGTTCAGCATCGAACACCTGCAACTTCGCCGCCATCACCTGCACAAGCAACACTTCGAGACGCAGCCAGACGGCATGCTTCTCGTCGTCGTTGTAGCTGTTCCAGTTGATCACCTCGTGGTGAAAACGCTTGCAGCCACGGCAGACCAGATCCCCGTAAACAGTGGAGCAAAGGCCTACACAGGGTGTTTTGATGCGTTGGTTGGACATGGCGATGAAACGTGTACCTGGCTGACAGGCAGGCATCTTAACAGGCACCGAAACGCGGGGGCGAGCCAGAGCAGAGCCGCCCGAGACAGGTCGCAACCTGTTCCACAGAAGCGCTGCGAGCTACGGGTTAACCCTTTGTCTAAGCCGGAGAACCGGGGGCTTTAGCTTAACTTTGTCAAAGCTTTCCAGTAGAATCGGCCCGCCTTTTATAGGCGCCAATGTCCGTTGGAAGCTGTTTTCAAAGCGTCACGAGCACAGTTGATCCGGCAGGTAGATGGTATGGCGCCGACCTTGAGTGCTCTTTTCAAGCGTCCGCGCCACGTCTCATCGCCCGTCATGCCGGCGTAAAACTTTGAAAGCAGCTTCTGCAAGAAATCCCTGAAACCTCGGCTGAGCGGCTCATAAAGCCACGAAGCGCTTGGTTCAGGGTTTTCTGGATCGCGTCCCGGACAACCCTTTGGGACCACTGATGAGGGTAATAACTGTGCTTGAAGCCTATCGCAACCATGTAGCAGAGCGTGCCGCTCAGGGTATCGTGCCCCAGCCGCTGAACGCCGAACAAACCGCAGGCCTGATCGAGCTGCTGAAAAACCCGCCTGCAGGCGAAGAAGCATTCCTGGTCGACCTGATCACCAACCGCGTGCCACCAGGCGTGGACGAAGCCGCTTACGTCAAGGCGGGTTTCCTGTCTGCCGTTGCCAAAGGCGAAGCCACTTCCCCGCTGATCAGCCGTCAGCGCGCTGTCGAACTGCTCGGTACCATGCAAGGCGGTTACAACATCGCCACCCTGGTTGAGCTGCTCGATGACGAGCAACTGGCTGCCGTGACTGCCGAGCAACTGAAGCACACCCTGCTGATGTTTGACGCCTTCCACGACGTCGCGCAAAAAGCCAAGAACGGCAACGTTCACGCCAAAGGCGTGCTGCAGTCCTGGGCTGACGGCGAGTGGTTCAAGAACCGCCCGACCCTGGCCGACAAGATCAGCCTGCGCGTATTCAAGGTCACCGGCGAAACCAACACCGACGACCTGTCCCCTGCTCCGGATGCCTGGTCGCGCCCGGATATCCCGTTGCACGCTCTGGCCATGCTGAAAATGGCCCGTGAAGGCATCGTGCCTGACGTGCAAGGCGCCATCGGCCCGATGAAGCAGATCGAAACCATGCGCAGCGAAGGTTTCCCGATCGCCTACGTCGGTGACGTAGTCGGTACCGGCTCCTCGCGTAAATCCGCCACCAACTCGGTGCTGTGGTTCTTCGGCGACGACATTCCATACGTGCCAAACAAGCGCGCTGGCGGCTTCTGCTTCGGCAGCAAGATCGCGCCGATCTTCTACAACACCATGGAAGATGCCGGCGCTCTGCCGATCGAATTCGACGTTTCCAACATGCACATGGGCGATGTGATCGACCTGTACCCGCATGCTGGCAAAGTCTGCAAGCACGGCACCGACGAAGTACTGGCCACCTTCGAAATGAAGACCCCGGTACTGCTCGACGAAGTCCGCGCTGGCGGCCGTATCCCGCTGATCATCGGTCGCGGTCTGACCGAGAAAGCCCGTGCCGAACTGGGCCTGGGCCCAACCGACCTGTTCAAGCTGCCCGAGCCACCTGCTACCAGCACCAAGGGTTTCACCCTGGCGCAGAAGATGGTTGGCAAGGCGTGCGGCCTGCCGGAAGGCAAAGGCGTGCGTCCTGGCACCTACTGCGAACCGAAGATGACCACCGTCGGTTCCCAGGACACCACTGGTCCGATGACCCGTGACGAGCTGAAAGACCTGGCTTGCCTGGGCTTCTCCGCTGACCTGGTGATGCAGTCGTTCTGCCACACCGCGGCTTATCCGAAGCCAATCGACGTCACCACCCACCATACCCTGCCGGATTTCATCCGCACCCGTGGCGGCGTGTCCCTGCGTCCTGGCGACGGCATCATCCACAGCTGGCTGAACCGCATGCTGCTGCCGGATACCGTCGGCACCGGTGGCGATTCGCACACCCGCTTCCCAATCGGCATCTCCTTCCCGGCCGGTTCCGGCCTGGTTGCCTTCGCCGCTGCTACCGGCGTTATGCCGCTGGACATGCCGGAGTCGGTACTGGTGCGCTTCAAGGGCAAACTGCAACCGGGCATCACCCTGCGTGACCTGGTCCATGCCATCCCTTACGTGGCCATCCAGAAAGGCCTGCTGACCGTCGAGAAGAAAGGCAAGAAGAACATCTTCTCCGGCCGCATCCTCGAGATCGAAGGTCTGGACGAGCTGACCGTTGAGCAGGCTTTCGAGCTGTCCGACGCCTCCGCCGAGCGTTCCGCTGCTGGTTGCACCATCAAGCTGCCGGAAAAGGCCATCGCCGAATACCTGCGTTCGAACATCACCCTGCTGCGCTGGATGATCAGCGAAGGCTACGGCGATGCCCGTACCATGGAACGTCGCGCCCAAGCGATGGAAGCCTGGTTAGCCGATCCGAAGCTGATGGAAGCCGACAAGGACGCCGAGTACGCCGAAGTCATCGAAATCGACCTGGCCGACATCAATGAGCCGGTTCTCTGTGCACCGAACGACCCGGACGATGCCCGTCTGCTGTCCTCCGTTCAGGGCGAGAAGATCGACGAAGTGTTTATCGGCTCCTGCATGACCAACATCGGTCACTTCCGCGCTGCCGGTAAGTTGCTGGACAAGGTCAAAGGCACCCTGCCGACGCGTCTGTGGCTGTCGCCGCCGACCAAGATGGACCAGCATCAGCTGACCGAAGAAGGCTATTACGGCATCTACGGCAAAGCCGGCGCGCGCATGGAAATGCCGGGCTGCTCGCTGTGCATGGGTAACCAGGCACGCGTTGAGGCGAACTCCACCGTGGTTTCGACTTCGACCCGTAACTTCCCCAACCGTCTGGGCGATGGCGCCAACGTTTACCTGGCTTCGGCCGAGTTGGCTGCGGTTGCCTCGATCCTGGGTCGCCTGCCGACCGTTGAGGAATACATGGTCTACGCGAAGGAAATCGACACCATGGCGGCTGATGTCTACCGCTACCTGAGCTTCGACCAGATCGCCGAGTTCCGTGAAGCTGCTGCGAACGCCAATATCCCGGTCGTTCAAGCCTGACGAAACAACGCGTCGCGCTGCACCTGTAAAGAGAAGCCCCGCCTTGTGCGGGGCTTTTTCTTTTCACGCTATTTTGCCCATGTAGCATTTGCTCCTGCTTGCTATGGCTGCAATGGGTAGGTACGCCGTCAGCACCAGTGCAGGCTGCGAATTCCTCATGCGCGCGGCCCAGGCGGCCCCGCGTCATCCTACAAATCATCTCTATCCACACTTCAGCGCTGACGCCTGCACACTACAGAGTACGGCGATATAGTTTTTTCTATTCAGGCGCATCAGCGCTATCCAGGCAAATGGCATACGCCTTGCTGTGCCATAGCCAGACAAGTCTTCCCAACGGCAACACGACTTGATAGACGACGGGTGACGCCCCAATCGCTGACTAGATCAGCCATTGGCACCGCACCTTTTTTGCGTGGACCAAGGAAAAAGCACCATGAGCGAGCACGACATCAGGCGCAGCGACGCACCGGAAAAGCGCGTGCTGAATATCGGCTTCATCGCCCTGACCGACGCCGCGTCGGTAATCGTTGCCGCCACCCAGGGGTTTGCCGAGAAATACGGGCTGACCCTCAACCTGCAACGCCAGGCCTCATGGGCTACCCTGCGCGACAAGCTGCTCAGCGGCGAGCTGGATGCGGCGCACAGCCTTTACGGAATGATCTACGGTGTGCAATTGGGGCTTGGTGGCGCACCGGCCACGGACATGGCGATCCTGATGGGGCTCAATCAGAACGGCCAGAGCATCAACCTGTCCCAGGGCCTCAAATTCGCCGGCGTGACCAGTCGCGACGCACTGAAGATTCGCGCGCACCACAGCGGTGCGAAATTGATCTTCGCCCAGACGTTTCCCACCGGAACCCATGCCATGTGGCTGTATTACTGGCTTGCCGCCCAAGGTATCCACCCTTTGAATGACGTGGAAAGCGTGGTGGTGCCACCGCCACAGATGCTCGCCCACCTCAAGGCGCGGCGTATCGATGGGTTCTGTGTCGGCGAGCCCTGGGCCGCGCATGCCGTGGAAGAACAACAAGGCTACACCCTCGCCACCAGCCAGTCGATCTGGCCGGATCATCCGGAAAAAGTGCTCGGCTGCACCCATGCTTTTGTCGAGCGCAACCCCAACAGCGCACGGGCCTTGATCATGGCGGTGCTTGAAGCCAGTCGCTTCATCGATCAGAACGAGGAAAACAAGCTCAGCACCGCACGCCTGCTCAGCGGCCAGGCATACCTCGACGCCCCCTTGAGTGCCATACAACCGCGCTTTCTCGGTCACTATCAGGACGGCCTCGGCTACGCCTGGCAGGATGCTCACCCGCTACGCTTTCATGGTGAGGGGGCGGTGAACATGCCGTACCTGTCGGACGGAATCTGGTTCATGACTCAGTTCCGGCGCTGGGGCCTGCTGCGCGATGACCCCGACTACCTAGGGCTCGCCAATCAGGTTCAGCAACTGGAGCTGTATGCCCAGGCCGCAGAAGCAATCGGCATTCAGGTACCCGATGCAATGCGCAGCAGCCAATTGATCGATGGAAAAATCTGGGATGGCAGCGATCCCATCGGTTATGCCCACAGCTTTGCCATTGATGCCCTGGTCGACAGCTCCGCTGTTGCCCTTTGACCGACAGGAGCCACCGTCATGCTGCGTATCCTGTTAATCAACGACACCCCGAAGAAGGTCGGCCGACTGAAAGCTGCGCTGACTGAAGCCGGCTTCGAGGTTATCGATGAATCGGGGCTGACCATCGATCTGCCCGAGCGGGTGGAAGCCGTGCGTCCCGATGTCATCCTGATCGACACCGAATCACCCAGCCGCGATGTGATGGAACAGGTGGTGCTGGTGACCCGCGATCAGCCGCGCCCCATCGTCATGTTCACCGATGAACATGACCCGGGAGTGATGCGTCAGGCCATTCAGTCGGGCGTAAGCGCCTACATTGTCGAAGGCATCCACGCCCAGCGCCTGCAGCCGATTCTTGATGTGGCCATGGCCCGTTTTGAAAGCGACCAGGCCCTGCGCGCACAACTGCAGGCGCGTGATGCTCAGTTGGCCGAACGCAAGCGCGTCGAACTGGCCAAGGGCTTGCTGATGAAAATGAAGAGCTGCAACGAGGAAGAGGCCTATACCTTGATGCGCCGCCAGGCCATGGGCCGCCAGCAGAAGCTGGTGCAGGTGGCCGAGCAGATCATCGCGATGCACGACATGCTCGGCAGTTGAGTCGCGGATGACAACACGGCGCGTGCAACGTCGTCCTGAGCGAATCCGCGGCTAAGTAGAATCGGCCCCTGTCAGTCAAACGCTTACCTCTCTGCGCGTCAGCGCTGCCTGGCCGATGGCAAGCGCTGCCGATAAGCCAACGCGCGCAAGTTTATTTGCCCGCCTGCGAACCTTTCCGACACACGTGGGTCACTGTGCTGGTAGCTCGCCGATGTGTCTAGCATCGGCAACCGCAAGCAGTGACCCGACACAACATCGCAAGGTCGCGATAAGAGCTGCTCCAACCTTTCAGCTATCCGAATCAGGATGACCCCGTGATGCTTAAAAATGCAGCTACCCGCAGCTTACTGCTGCCATCGGCCTTGATCGGCCTGTTTAGCGGCCATGTTCTTGCCGAACTGAATCCCGACCTGCCGCCCGGCGGCAACTTCGCCTTGGAAAACTGGAACATCACCATTCCGGTGGATGCCAATAACGGCGTAACGGGCAAACCGCTGACCATTCTGCCTTCCGCCCTGAGCGGGCCAAACGGTTACACCAACCCGCCATCGCTCTATACCGACACGGACGGCGCGATGACCATGTGGGCTCCCCTCAATGGCGCGACCAGCGGCGGTTCCAAGCATCCGCGTTCGGAACTGCGCGAAATGATCGACCCGTCCAGCAACCATGTGAACTGGGACAGCAACGGCACTGCGCTGCTTGATGCGCAGCTTCGCGTGATGCAGGTGCCGAGCAAGGATGGCACCGTGATCGTCGGTCAGGTCCACGGTCATGGCTCAGCGCCGTTGGTGCTGGTGTATTACAAGTACAACGCGAAGACCCAGACCGGGGTGGTCATGGCCAAGCTGCAAGGTACGCCGATTCAGGGCCCGCCGTTCTGGCAGCATCAGGTCGCAAGCGGCATCAAGCTGGGTCAGGCGTTTACCTACCAGATCCGCGTTGAGCGCGAGAGCGGCAGCCTGGCGGTGGCATCGGTCTCGGTGAACAACGGCACGCCCGCAACCATGGTCATGGACCCGTCGTGGGATACCGAAACCTTCTACTTCAAAGCCGGCTCCTACCTGCACACCTACGGCACCAGCAGCACCGAAGGCGCCCTGGTGAAGTTTTACCGTCTGGCCACCAGCCATCCGGAAAATGGCCTGCAGATTTCCAGCAATGCCGCCTTGCCTAAGGCAAAAGTTGGCAGCGCCTATACCACCCAGCTGCAATTTCGCGGCGGCACCGGCGGCGGCACCTGGTCGCTGGTCAGCGGCTTCCCGCCAAAGGGGCTGATGCTCGAGCGCAACGGCACCATCAGCGGTATACCGCACGCCAGCGCGGGGACCAATCGCCCCAATGACTTCATGGTTCGGGTGACTGATGCCAACGGCAGCACCTACTCGAAGAAATTCTCCATAGTCGTCTCGCCTTAACAGAAGCGTTCTTCCGATCAGACTGCGGGCAGGGCGACTCAGGTCGCGGCTGTACTGCTCGTAGTTCCACTGTTCCTCTTCAATCTCTGCCTAGCGCGGCGCTGTACGGGCGTCTGGCTGGCAGGGTGTATCTGCTGCGCCGTCATCGAGCTGATTAGACTGAACTCGTCCATCCCCAGCGAAAGGAGAACAGGATGAGTACAGCCACCGATGAACGCGGGCTGCTAGCCGAAGCAGACCGCCGCGCACTGAGTTATTTCGACGGCATTGCCACACGGCCAGTGTTTCCCAGCCAAGAGGCCATCGCCCGGCTGGACGCCTTCAACGGGCCCGTGCCCGAGCAAGGCGTGGCAGCACATGAGGTACTGCGGCGCCTGGATGAAATCGGCTCGCCCGCAACAGTGGCATCCAATGGACCGCGCTACTTTGGCTTTGTCATCGGTGCGACCCTGCCCGCCGCCGCAGCCGCAGAACGCATGGTATTGGCCTGGGATCAATGCGCGTCCTCGTTTGACAACTCGCCGGTCGCGGACAAACTGGAGCGAATTGCCGGGCGCTGGGTCAAGGAACTGCTGGGTTTGCCGCCTAACAGTGCGGTCGGCTTTGGCACCAGTGCAACCGCCTGTACCCTCGCCTGCCTCAGTGCGGCACGGCGCGCACTGCTGGCGCGTAAGGGCTGGAACTTTGATGAAGATGGTCTGGCAGGCGCACCGCTAGTACGGGTGGTGATCTCCGCAACCTGCCATATCACCGTGAAGAAGGCTTTACGCATTCTCGGTTTCGGTACGAAGCAGCTGATCGTTGCCCCTACCGATCCACAGGGACGAGTCGACCCTAGGCAACTGCCTGAGCTGGACGACATGTGCATCCTCTGCCTGCAGGCCGGCGAGGTGAACACTGGTGAATTCGACCCTTTTGCCGAGCTGATCCCGCAGGCCAAGGCCGCTGACGCCTGGGTGCATATCGACGGGGCCTTCGGTTTGTGGGCCCGCGCTTCCTCCTCCGCGCACCTGGCCGCAGGCGTCGAGTTGGCGGACAGCTGGACCACCGACGGGCACAAGTGGCTGAACACGCCTTACGATGGCGCCATGGCCATTTGCCGGGATGCCACCGCGCTGGCCGGAGCGATGAACAGTGATGCGGTTTACGCCACCGCGTCCAGGGACGCGCAGAAGAACCTCAACCTGGAATTTTCCCGCCGCGCCCGCGGGATTCCTATCTGGGCCGCGTTATCTACCCTGGGTCGCGACGGCTTACGCGAGATGATCGACCGGCATATCCGCCAGGCCGGCCATCTCGCGGCACGGCTGCGTGAAGCGGGTTTTCAGGTACTCAACCGCGCAGTGCTGAACCAGGTGCTGGTACGTGCCGACAGCGATGAACAAACTCTGGCGATCCGCCTCGCCGCGCAGAACTCCGGTCAGGTGTGGTTCGGCCCTACAGTCTGGCAGGATCGGCCGGCGTTTCGCCTGAGCATTTCGTCCTGGCGTACGACGGACGCCGATATCGAGCGCCTGATCGAGCTGCTGATCGAACTGAAGCGCCAAACAACCCGTTAAAAACCCGGCGCGCCGCTCTCGACAAGCCCCTCGCGCTGGGCTTATCTTCGCCGCTGGCCACCGCAGTGGCCAACGTCGCTCGGACGGTTCCGGGCGCTTACGTATCCGAGGAAAGCATGGCTGACCAAGCTTCGCGCCGCTTTGCGCGCATCGATCGACTCCCCCCCTATGTGTTCAACATCACCGCCGAACTGAAGATGGCCGCGCGACGCCGCGGCGAAGACATCATCGACTTCAGCATGGGCAACCCGGATGGCGCCACGCCGCCGCATATCGTCGAGAAGCTGGTGCAAGTCGCCCAGCGCGAAGACACCCACGGCTATTCCACCTCCCGCGGCATCCCGCGTCTGCGCCGCGCCATTTCGCGCTGGTACAAGGACCGCTACGAGGTCGAGATCGACCCGGAAAGCGAAGCCATCGTCACCATCGGTTCCAAGGAAGGCCTGGCGCACCTGATGCTGGCGACCCTTGACCATGGCGACACCGTGCTGGTGCCCAACCCCAGCTACCCGATTCATATCTATGGCGCGGTGATCGCCGGCGCTCAGGTGCGTTCGGTGCCGCTGATTCCTGGCGTCGACTTCTTCGCCGAGCTGGAGCGGGCGATTCGCGAGTCGATCCCTAAGCCGAAGATGATGATTCTCGGTTTCCCCTCAAACCCCACTGCGCAGTGCGTGGAGCTGGACTTCTTCGAGCGTGTGGTAGCGCTGGCCAAGCAATACGACGTGCTGGTGATTCACGACCTGGCCTACGCCGACATCGTCTACGACGGCTGGAAAGCCCCGTCGATCATGCAGGTACCGGGCGCCAAGGACATTGCCGTGGAGTTCTTCACCCTGTCGAAGAGCTACAACATGGCCGGCTGGCGCATCGGCTTCATGGTCGGCAACAAGGAGCTGGTCAGCGCCCTGGCGCGGATCAAGAGCTACCACGATTACGGCACCTTCACCCCGCTGCAGGTGGCGGCAATTGCCGCGCTCGAAGGGGACCAGCAATGCGTGCGCGATATCGCCGAGCAATACCGCCAGCGCCGCAATCTGCTGGTCAAGGGCCTGCACGAGCTGGGCTGGATGGTCGAAAACCCCAAAGCCTCGATGTATGTCTGGGCGAAGATTCCCGAGCACTATGCCCAACTCGGCTCGCTGGAATTCGCCAAGAAGCTGCTGCTGGAGGCCAAGGTCTGCGTGTCCCCCGGTATTGGTTTCGGTGACTATGGCGACGACCACGTACGCTTTGCATTGATCGAAAACCAGGACCGCATCCGTCAGGCACTCCGCGGGATCAAGACCATGTTCCGCGCTGACGGTTTGGTCAAAGCGCCCGCACCGAGCAAGCCGCGCAAGGCAAGCGACGACTGACAGGCCCAACAGTTACCGACGCGGCGCCACCGCGTCGGTAAGCGCTAATGACTCAGCCCGAATAATCCAGCACCGTCCATACCTGGCTGAGGCCATCGCCGATCACGCAACCCGCATCGTCAAGGTGCTGATTGTTATGCAGCGACATCAACGTGGTTGCCCCATCGGCAGCATCCACTCGCTCGGTCAGCCACTGCACCCGGCCACAATTGGGGGTTTCAATCACGTAGCTTGCGGCTATGGCCGAATGCTCGCTGGCCAATTTGATCACATCGACCACCGTGCCCCGCTCCTCGACGCGCTTGCCGTCGGACACCAGTACCGCCCACGCCTGGCTGTTTTCGATTACCAGAAAGGTGCCATTGGCTTTCGGTTGTTCGATTGCCGGTTGACTGCAGCCACTCAGCAACGCCACTAGCACAACTGTCATCAGTATCTGTTGCATTGGTATCGCTCCTGTATGCGCAAAAGCAAACGTGATTCGAAAGCTTTGGAAAAGGCCAATGGCGATACTATTATCGAATACTGTTTATTTGTACAGTGTTTTTCGATTACCCTTATCCCATGCCAATTCACTGGCCGCACCGATTGGCGCGGCCGTTGATCCACACCGGAAAAAAGGGGATAGACGATGCTGGACGTACTGCAGTTGAAACACTCGGTGAACCGCATGTCCGTGGAAAAGGTCCGCGTTACCGTCGAAGAGCTGTACCTGGAAGGCATAGTCACCGAAGCCAAGACGCCCTTCTCGCGGGTTCATTTCAATACCTGCTTTGCCGAGATAGAGGCGCTGTTACAGCGTGCCGGTTATCACAAGCAGCTGGATGTGGTCGGCTATCAGGGGCTGGCATACGCCATGTTCGATCCAACGCGCTGGGATGCGGTTCAGGTACTGCGCTGGCTCAAGGACTTCGTCGAGGAAGCCCAGGCAAGGCCGGCGTACTGATCACCCCTTCGCCCGTCGCAGTTCGTCTGCGCTATCACCTCGACCCAAAAGCGCACAGCCAGCGCCAAGGGTGCACAGCAATGGCTCAGCAATAGAGCCATTGCGCGTGACAGGGCCGATCACCATGCACGCCTCGCCGCGATCAATGCCCGCGTCGCTATCCCGTTAACCCGCTGATCCAGCTGGATATTCCTCTGCTGCCGCGCTCGTGGCGCGTTCATTGGCAGTGTGGAAAACCAGCCGCGGCGCTGTTGCCACAGAAAAATGGCAAGGCCCTTGCAATCACCTGATCAAGATTCCTGCGCAGCCCACCAACGGCGGTGAGCCGCGGATCACGGACAACGGCGTCCGTCAGACCTCCTGCAAAGGTGGCTCTGGCGTGCGCCGTTTTTTATTTCAGCCGTGCCATACGGCGAAAAAAGGACAGCCTTTTATGACTGATCGTGATTCGACAAACCCGAGCCTGCACAGCCGCCGTCATTTCCTGAAAACCTCGATTGCCGTCGCCGGCACTGTCGGCGGTGTCGCCGCCCTTGGCCTCAGTGCGCCCGCCTCGCTGCGCAGCGTGGCCTGGGCAGCCGGTTCCGACGCTCCGGAAAAAGCTGCATTGAAGATCGGCTTTATCCCTTTGACCGATTGCGCCTCGGTGGTGGTTGCCGCTACCCAGGGCTTTGGCGAGAAATATGGCCTGACCATCACCCCGAGCAAGGAAGCTTCATGGGCCGGCGTGCGTGACAAACTGAATACCGGTGAGCTAGATGCCGCCCACGTGCTGTACGGCATGATGTACGGCGCGCAGTTGGGTATCGCCGGGCCGCAGAAGGATATGGCCGTACTGATGGGCCTGAACCAGAACGGCCAGGCCATCACCCTCTCCAAGCAGCTCAAGGAAGCCGGCGTCACCAACGGTGCGCAACTGGCCGAGCATGTGAAAAAAGGCGGCAACCCGCTGACCTTCGCCCAGACCTTCCCCACCGGCACCCACGCCATGTGGCTGTATTACTGGCTGGCGAGCCTGGGCATCAACCCGATGAGCGATGTGAAAACCATCGTCGTGCCGCCACCGCAAATGGTCGCCAACATGCGCGTTGGCAATATGGACGGTTTCTGCGTCGGCGAGCCCTGGGGCGCGCGGGCGATTGCCGACAAGATCGGCTTCACCGCCGTGACCAGCCAGCAGATCTGGCCCGATCACCCGGAAAAAGTGCTCGGCACCACTCGCGCCTTTATCGAGCAATACCCCAACGCGGCCCGCGCGCTGATCATGGCCGTGCTGGAAGCCAGCCAGTTTATCGAAGCCAGCGAGGAAAACCGCAAAAGCACGGCCAAGCTGATTTCCGGCAAGGCCTACGTCAATGCGCCGGTCAAGGTGATCGAGCCGCGCTTCCTCAGCCAATACGAGGACGGCCTGGGCAACAGCTGGAAGGACGACCACGCCATGGCCTTCTGCAAGAACGGCACGGTGAACTTCCCATATCACTCCGACGGCATGTGGTTTATGACCCAGTTCAAGCGGTGGGGCCTGATCAAGGAAGACCCGAACTACGCCGCCGTCGCCGCCGGGGTCAACCAGGTTGCGCTGTACAAGGAAGCCGCCAGTGCGCTGAACATCCCCGTGCCGGCCAGCTCGTTGCGCAGCAGCACGCTGATCGACGGCAACGTCTGGAATGGCTCCGACCCGGCTGCCTACGCCAACTCCTTTGCGATTAAAGCCTGATTGGGAGGTTCGTGATGAACGCACCACTGAAAACCCCATTGCCGTTGTCTGCGCCGATCAGTAAAGCGCCACGCCTGGTTCTGCCAGGCGTGGCGGCGCTGACCAGCCTGCTCAAGGCGGTTGTGCCGCCATTGCTTGGCATCGTGCTGTTTATCGGCGTGTGGGCGCTGATTGCGACCAAGAGCGAGGGCCTGCCTGGCCCGGTCAGTACCTGGGCGGCGGCGCTGGAGCTGTTTGCCAACCCGTTCTATGACAACGGCCCGAATGACATGGGCATTGGCTGGAACATCCTGCATTCGCTGGGCCGCGTCGGTATCGGCTTTGGTTTGGCGGCGCTGGTGGGTATTCCGCTGGGCTTTGCCATCGGCCGCTTCGCCTTTTTGGCCGGCATGCTCTCGCCGATCATCAGCCTGCTGCGTCCAGTGTCGCCGCTGGCCTGGCTGCCCATCGGCCTGCTGGTGTTCGAAGCCGCTGGCCCTGCCTCGATCTGGGTGATCTTTATCAGCTCGATCTGGCCGATCATCCTCAACACCGCCGCCGGCGTGGCCAGCGTGCCGCAGGATTACCTGAACGTGGCGCGGGTGCTCAAGCTGTCAGAGTTCAAGGTGCTCACGCGCATCCTGTTCCCTGCCGTTTTGCCACACCTGATGACCGGCATCCGCCTGGCTATTGGCGTGGCCTGGCTGGTGATCGTTGCCGCCGAGATGCTCACCGGCGGCACGGGCCTGGGCTTCTGGGTGTGGGATGAGTGGAACAACCTCAACGTCGAACACATTCTGATCGCCATCATCATCGTCGGCCTGGTCGGCCTGGCTTTGGAGCAACTGCTGTTGCTGCTGGCCAAACGTTTCGACTACGCCAGTTAAAGCAGGCCAGCTAAGGAGCCGCAACATGGATAAATTCGTGGAGCTGACCCAGGTCGGCAAGCACTTTGACACCAAGAAAGGCCGCTTTCAGGCCCTTACCGACGTCAACCTGAGCATTGCCAAGGGTGAGTTCGTCACCCTGATCGGCCACTCGGGCTGCGGTAAATCCACCGTGCTCAACCTGATCGCCGGCCTGCTCGAGGCCAGCGAAGGCGGCCTGATTTGCAACGGCCGCGAAATCGACGGCCCCGGCCCGGAGCGCGGTGTGGTGTTCCAGAACCATAGCCTGCTGCCCTGGATGACCTGCTACGGCAACGTCTACCTGGCGGTGGAAAAGGTCTTCGCTAGCAAGGAGAGCAAGGCCCAGCTCAAGGCGCGCACCGAAGCGGCGCTGGCCATGGTTGGCCTGAGCCACGCCACCTACAAGCATCCCAATGAAATCTCCGGCGGCATGAAACAGCGTGTCGGTATCGCCCGTGCCCTGGCCATGCAGCCCAAGGTGCTGCTGATGGACGAACCCTTCGGCGCGCTGGATGCCCTCACCCGCGCACACCTGCAGGACGAACTGCTGCGCATCGTCGGCGAAACCCACAGCACGGTGGTGATGGTCACCCATGATGTGGATGAGGCGGTGCTGCTGTCCGACCGCATCGTAATGATGACCAATGGCCCGGCGGCGACCGTGGGCGATATCGTCAAGGTCGAGCTCGCGCGCCCGCGCGATCGCCTGGCCCTGGCCAATGACCCGCACTACCACGCCTACCGCACCGCCGTGCTGGAGTTTCTCTACCAGCGCCAGCAGCGTCCCGCCGCCTGATAGCCAGGCAGCCTCGCCCGCACCATTGGTGCGGGCCATTTGCCATACGTAAGTCCTTGAAAATCCTAGGGACCGTTGATCGGTCTGGATTGAACTTCACCCTTTCATGGCCGCCGAACGGGGGCTGTTTTTTCCCCTCCCCCAGCTCAGTAGGATGTTCCCGTGATCGATCTGACCACCTGGAATCTTTCGATTCCGACCGATACAGAACCCAGCACCATCGAAACCGCTCGGCTGAACAATGGCTTTCAGAGCAAGTATTTCCGTCGACACTCCGATGGCAGCGTCACCATCTGGGTCCCTGCAAGCGGATCGCACACCTTAAATGCCGAATACCCACGCAGCGAGCTGCGTGAAACCCAGGCCGATGGCAGCCTCGCTTTCTGGTATCACGCCAGTGCAGACAACTACTTGAGCGCGGTGCTGTCGGTCAAACAAGTGCCCAGCAAGAAGAAGATCATCATCGGGCAGATTCACAGCAAGGATGAACCCGGCAGTCGCAAGGATCCCCTGCTCAAGCTGCAGTATCACCACCTGCATGGGGTCGGCCGAATCGAGGCATTACTGCGCAAACGCCCCGGCGACAAAAAGGTCGAGAACTTCCTGATTGCCGAAAACGTGCAACTGGGCGAGCGCTTCGGCTACGACCTGCGCATCACCCCTAGCGGCAACCTGGGCATCAGCGTGGTCAGCAGCGACGGCGACGAAGGCGCGCTGTACAAGGAGTTAAGTGCCCACTGGGGCAAGCAACTGCTCTATTTCAAGGCAGGCGCCTACATTCAGGATAACCGAGGCCCATCCAGCGAAGGCGGCAAAGTCACCTTCTACTGGCTCAACAGCCTGCACCGCTGAACGTGCGGCCGCCCCGCGCTTAACTTCGTGAAGATTCGGGAGTCGCGTACAATCGCGGCCCCGAACGCCCACGAGATGTGATCCATGGCCCGCCTGAAACTCGAGTTTCCCGAAGATCAGTTCTGCTACAGCACCCACCTGACCGTTCGGGTAACCGATATCAACGCCGCCAATCATCTGAGCAATGATTCGATGATCTCGATGATTTCCGAGGCACGGGCGCGTTTTCTCTTCGAGTTCGGCATCGAGGAAACCCACGACGACGGCACCGGCATCATCGTCACCGACCTGGCCACGACCTACCGCGCCGAGGCCCATGCCCGCGACCAACTGCTGTTCGAGGTTGGCGTCATGGACTTCAACCGCTACGGCGGCGACATCACCTTCCGCATCAGCCGACCGGCCGATAACGCGCTGGTGGCCATGGCCAAATCCGGTTTCGTGTTCTTCAACTACAAGCGCGCGAAGGTGGTGGAAATGCCGCCGCACTTCAGTGGCAAATTCCCCAAGGTCAACTGGTTGGAATAAACCACTGTGCCAGCGAGGTGACAGGCGAACGATCCTCTGCTACGCCTTAGTGACAACTACACCGCAAAGGGGGACACGCTAATGCCCATGGCGCGCAGCCATATCCGCCAGGCTGGAATGCTGAGCAACCTGCTCGCCCTGGCGCTACTGACCCTACCCGTTCCCACCCATGCCGCTTCACCGCACGTCGGTGTGCCTGACATCGCGGCAATCCAGATACGCTGACATAGGGCCCCAACCAGAAGGGTCCGCTCGGGATCGCAGGCGGCGCAACCAGCTTCAGCCCCGGCTTGACGCGCATGGAAGCAAAGCTCCTGCAGCGGCGGCCAGGTCTCGATATTGACCGCAGGGCTGACAGCGAAGTCGCGTAAAACTCACCAACACCTGCCGACAGCCGGCACGGAACCTTTGTTCACCGCCCCACTCCATCTCAAGGACGCCTCTCTGGCGCCGACTGCAACGGAAGCAGTGCATTGTCCGTTTCTCTGGTTTATCTATTTCTGGAGTCGGACATGTTCCCCCCGGTCCCCGCTTTGCGCCTGTCGGCGCGCCTTGCCTTGCTTCTGTCCCTGGCCTCAACCTCGTTCGCCGCGCAGGCGCTGGATATCGCCGTCACCAAGACCAGCGATAGCCTGGATGGCAGCTGCGACGCCGACTGCTCGCTGCGCGAGGCAATCGTGCTCGCCAACCAAACCCCTGGCGCCCACCGGATTCGCCTGGCCGCCGGCACTTACCATCTGCGCAGGCCCGCACCGCAGAGCACCGCCGGCCGGGTCTTCGGAGAAGACGACAACATCGATGGCGATCTGGATATCCGGGCGGAGATCACCATCAGCGGCGCAGGGCTGACCCTGACCACCATCAATGCCAACCGTAATGACCGGGTGCTGGACATTTTCGATGGCGCGCGCGTTACCGTCAGCGACCTGACCCTCAGCGGCGGACACCACTCAGACGAGGGCGGCGCCGTGCGCAACCATGGCGAGTTGGTGCTGAAGGACTTGCGCATGCGCGATAACCGCCTGCAGATGACAGGCGAGGATTACTCGAGCGTGAGGTATGGCGGCGCAATTGCCAACTACGGCACCCTCAGCCTGCTGCGCTGCAATTTGCTCTACAACTTCATCGCTGCCGTCGGCCTGGAAAACAGGGGCGGCGCCGTCTACAACGCCGGTACCCTGCTGATTCGCGACTCGGCCCTGCGCGCCAACACCGTCGGCAATGCCAGCGACAATTACGGCGGCGCGCTCTTCAATAGCGGCACTGCAGACATTGCTCGCACGCTGATGCTGGTGAACTACGCCCGGGATGAAGGCAGCAGCCTGATGAACGCAGGAGTCATGAAGCTGACCAACAGCACCGTCGCCGGCTCCAGTGGCGGCTACTCGGCAGCGCTGAGCAACGGCCACTGGCGCTGGCAAGCGGAGCCGGTACCGGAGCTCCAGTTGATCAACGTGACCGTAACCGAGAACGACACGCGGGGGCTGGTGAACTACGGCAGGCTTCTAATCCGTAACAGCGTGGTGATCGGCAACAAGCCGCAGCGCGCGGCGCAACATGACAACTGCAGTAGCGAAGGCGCAGCCCAATCCGTACAGACCCGCGGTCTGCTGGCGGGCATCAACAGCTGTAACGCCGAGCAGGAGCTCGACGACAACGTCGCAATGACAACCGTTTTCTACCCCCTGGCAAGCAACGATTCTCTGCTGGAAACCTATGCCTTAAGACCGAATAGCCCAGCGCTGGACGCCGGCATCGGGTCTTGCACCAGCCATGATCAGCGTGGCTCAAGCCGCCCCCGAGATGGCAACGGCGACGGAGTTGCTGGGTGCGACCTGGGCGCCTACGAGCGCCCGGCCCCCTGAACCAGCTCGCACGCACAGACCGGTTTCGCTCTCACTCAAGCCGCGCTTTACGGCAGATCGCCTGACAGGAGTTGTCCCATGCCGCCCGTACGCTTCACCAACGCTTTGAAGTTTTTCGCCGTTGCGCTGACGATGCCCCTGGTTCAAACAGCGTTCGCACTGGACCTGACGGTCAACACCCGAAATGACAGCACCTGGAGCGATTGTTTGCGGTATTGCTCGCTACGCACTGCTCTCAACATTGCCAACAACACGCCCGGAGAGCACACCATTCGGCTGCCTGCCGGTAGATTCCTGGTCTGGAGCGCCAGTGAGGATGATGACCTCAACGTTAGCGGCGACCTCGATATAGCTGGCAATGTCACCATCATTGGTGCCGGCGCCGGCTCTACCCTATTGCAGCCTTACTACGGCGGACGGTTTTTCGACGTATTGCCTGACGCAAAGGTGACGATGCGTAACCTGACCATCACAGACGGCAACTTTGATGGTGACGGCATCGCGATTCGCAACCGCGGCGAGCTGCAGCTGCGCCAGGTCAGCCTTGTCAGAAATTCGCTGCAACTCTCAGAAGGTACGGAGGGCCGCGGCGCCGCGATCGCGAACTATCATCAGCTGAGCATCCATCGCTCGGAATTCAACGAAAATCTGATTTTCAGTCCCACCAGCAATCGACTGACTGCCGCCTTTCTTGGCGCTGCCATCTACAACGGCGGAGAGCTCCTTGTACGCGACAGTCTGTTCCGCGACAACCTCATCTTTGAGGGCGGCACATCGAGCGGTGCAGCGATCTATAACGAAGGCACGATGGATATCGCCCGCAGCGCTTTCGTCGGCAACCGAACGGATGGTGATGGAGCCGCGGTTACCAGCCGCTCGGGCGTCGCTCTCATCAGCAACAGCACCTTCGCCGGCAATAGCGCGCTTCACGGTGGGGTTGTTACCAACGGCGGGCCAGCTGGAAACCCGGCGAACATGCAGCTCCTTCATGTCACCATCGCCAATAACAACGCTATCGGGGTGGAGAACCTGGGTGGGCTGCTACTGCGCAACAGCCTGATCATCGCCAACCGGAGAAACTGCAGTAGCCAGGGCGACCAGGCGAACTTCCGCATGCGTGGCCTGCTGCTCGGAAGCTGGACCGACAGCGGTTGCCATGCGGACACCTGGGTCGACGATGGCCTGGCTGACAGTCATGTACTCGAAGCGCTGCAAATCGTCGATAGCCTGCCGGTCTATCCCTTGCGCGCCGGTAGCCCGGCCGTCGACACGGCCAGCGGCAATTGTTCCAGCCATGACCAACGCTCCGTCAGCCGCCCGCGGGACGGCGATGGCGACGGCGTGATTGTGTGTGACCTGGGCGCCTATGAGCGCTGATGCTGGGCATTGCTGGTTTGTTTCGGCCGGAAGCCATCAGCGGGCGCATCGGCATGCGCCCCTCTTTTCCCATTTGCAAGGAGCCTGACATGAATGCCTCCAAACGCACGCTAGCGCGCCACTACCCGATTCTGCTTGTACTGCTGATGGCACCCGTCGGTGCACAGGCGCTGAATATCACCGTTACCAAGACCGACGACAGCCAGGACGGCACGTGCGACAGCGATTGCTCGCTGCGCGAAGCCATCATCAAGGCCAATGCAACCAACGGGGCACACCGTATACGGCTACCGGCCGGCACATTTCAGTTGTCGATCGCGCCACCACGTGGCGAAGAGGGCGACGTTTTCGATGATGACTTCAACTTCCATGGCGATTTGGATGTGCGCAGCACGCTGACCATCAGCGGTGCGGGGAGCGGCCAAACCCTGATCGACGGTGGCGGTCTGGACCGGATATTCGAGGTGTTCCCGGCTGCCCAGCTGACGCTTCAGCACTTAGTGTTGCGCAACGGCAGGCATTCCTATGACGGCGGCGCCATTCGCAACGTGGGAGATCTCTACACCAGCGATGTCGACTTTCAGAGCAACGCCGCCTCCAACGGCTGGAATCAAGCCCAAGGCGGCGCCGTCGCCAACTATGCAGCGTTGACCCTTGTACGCACGCGTTTCCTGTCCAACAGATCCAGTACCGGCGACACCACCTGGTCTCTGGGCGGCGCCGTATACAACGAAGGCACCCTGCTCGCGAGGGACGTCGAGTTTCGCGCCAACTCCGCCAGTACCGATGACATCATCTCGGCTGGTGGCGCGATATTTAACATGGGCATCGCTGATATCGCCCGCGCGGTTTTCATCGGCAACCATGCCAATGACGGCAGCGGCGCGGCCATCGCCAACCAGAACGGCGGCCAGTTGCACCTTCGCAACGCCACGCTCAGTGGCAACTATGGCACTGAATACTGGCAAGAGGGCATTCTCGCCAACGGCAGCCAGTATCCCTATCGACCGAATTACCCCGAGCCGTCACGTGTGCCTTCAATGCAGCTGGTCCACGTCACCCTGGCCGCGAATCAGGCGACCGTCGGCCTGCTCAACTTCGGCAAGCTAAGCGTGCGCAACAGCCTGATCATGGCCACCCAAACCAGCCTCAGCGAGCCGGATCCGGATGGCGACTCAGCGGTGAACTGCCAGAACAATGGCCCGGACGCCACCTTGCAGGCCCGCGGCATGCTGCTGGGCCAGGATGCTGGCAACTGCGTGCCAGATCTAGCACCGGCGCCCGAGGCACAGGCATTCACGACCGTCATGTATCCGCTGGCAGACAACAACAGCAGCTTGCCGACCCATGCACTGCGCCGTGGCAGCCCGGCGGTGGATACCGCCGTCGGCTCCTGCCCGAGTGACGACCAGCGCCGCGTCACTCGCCCACGTGATGGCAACGGCGATGGCGTAGCAGTCTGCGACATCGGTGCCTACGAGCGACCAAAATTCTAGAGCTGTAAGGCCAACTGCGCCGATCCTTCGAGGAGTCTCAAATGACAGCGTTCAACCGCCACTTTACCCGGCTTCCCTGCCCGCTTCTGCTTGCGCTGTCGCTGTGCGCAGCGCCCTTTTCCGCCGCACACGCACTGGACATCACGGTAACCAAAACAACCGACAGCCAGGATGGCACGTGCGACAGTGATTGTTCGCTGCGTGAGGCCGTGAGCATGGCCAGCTCCATTCCCGGCTCGCACCGCATTCAGCTAGCGGCTGGGACCTATCAGCTGTCGATCGCGCCGCCCACATCCGACGACCCCTATTACTACAGCATTTACGACGAGGACCTTAACCAGAACGGCGACCTGGACGTCCAAGCGAACCTGACCGTCGTCGGCGCAGGCAGCGAGCGCACCATCATCGACGGCGGCGCTATCGATCGGGTTTTCGAGGTGATGGAAGGCGCACAATTGTCGCTTGCCTCAATAAGCCTGCAGCGAGGCAGGCACACGGTAAACGGGGGTGCTATCTACAACCGGGGCAAGTTGAAGGTAAGTCAGACCCTTTTTCACGGTAACGCCATCGCCCGTACGGATGGCAGCACCGGTGCGGAAGGTGGAGCCATCGCCAGCAGCGGCGAGTTAACTGTCATGCGATCCCGGTTCACCCGCAACTTCGTTTCGGGGAGCGATATGGATAACGCCGACGGCGGAGCCATCCACAACACTGGCGTATTATTCGTGCGCGATTCCGTGTTCGAAGACAACGGCGCCAATCAGGACGATGGTTCTGTGGGTGGTGCCATCTTCAACAGCGGTGGCGCCGATATCGCGCGTGCAAGCTTCGTCGACAACCACGCTTCGGTCGACGGCGGCGCGGTTGGCAACGTCCAGGGCGGCGTGATCAAGCTGTCCAATGCGACGTTCAGCGGCAACTGGACCTATGAAGACGGTGGCGCCGTCAGCAACGGCCGGTTCTGGGAAACCGCTACAGCCACACCCTCCAGCATGACGCTGATCCACGTCACCATCACCGACAACCCCGAGGGCCACGGCATCCTGAATACCGGCACTCTGCTGATTCGCAACAGCATCGTGGTCGGCAACAGCAACACCTGGTCCGGCCACAAGAATTGTCTCAACCGTGGCCCCAATGCTCGTCTAACCGCCCGCGGTATGCTGCTCGGCGCTGGCACCGAGGGCACGCCACCCAGCAACTGCCTCACCGACATGCCGCTGGTGGATGACACCGCCCGGTTCACCACCATCATGTACCCGCTGGCGAACAACAACAGCACCCTGCCGACCCATGCCCTGCGTCGCGGCAGCCCTGCGGTTGATACGGCTGTGGGGTCGTGCGCCAGCCATGATCAGCGCGGTTCCAGCCGCCCGCGTGACGGTGACGGCGACGGCACCGCGGTTTGCGATCTGGGTGCCTACGAACGGCCGAAATTCTGAGACGCCTCTGCTCATCTGGCCTGAGCGAACCCGTGTCAGGCGTCAATCCGCATCGCCCCAATCAGGTGCAGCCTGTTTGCCGACGCCTCTTTTTGCGGCGGTAAACAGGCCAATGAGTTGATCCCAAGCCACCCAGATCGAGCCTTTGCGGGGTTGGCGCAGCTCTTGCTAAAGCATTGGCACCAGTAGCCAACGGCGGCTACTCGATAAACGACAACGACGTCGCCTCGACCACGCTCAACCAAGCGCGGGTCGACGCGACGTTTTTCGTTTTACGCCCCAGCGTTTGGGGTGAAGTGCTGGTGCTGCGATCCATCCCGGCACGGTTGAACCTTCCTAACCAGCTGCGGCTTCGGCCTCAGGGTGCCGCACCACAAGTACGGCACCTCCCCGGCTGTGCTCGATTGCCATGTCCACGACCATGGCGAGCGGGCCCGGTCGGGATTTTCCTTCGCTGATGAGGTTTTCGATGAATACGAGTTTCTGGAAATCCGGCCACACCCCGACCTTATTCGCGGCCTTTCTCTACTTCGACCTGAGTTTCATGGTCTGGTACGTGCTCGGCCCGCTGGCCGTGCAGATCGCTACCGATCTTGGCCTGACCGCCCAGCAACGCGGGCTAATGGTCGCCACACCGATTCTCGCCGGTGCGGTGCTGCGCCTGTTCATGGGGCTGCTGGCCGATAGATTGTCACCCAAGACCGCCGGCCTGATCGGCCAGGTCATCGTCATCAGCGCGCTTTTCAGCGCCTGGCAAATCGGCATCGGCAGCTACGAGCAGGCCTTGCTGCTCGGCCTCTTCCTCGGTTTCGCCGGTGCCGCTTTCGCGGTCGCGCTGCCGCTGGCATCACAGTGGTATCCGCCGCAGCACCAGGGCAAGGCCATGGGCATTGCCGGCGCGGGCAACTCCGGAACCGTGCTCGCAGCGCTGTTCGCGCCGGGCCTTGCCGCGCTGTTTGGCTGGCAGAACGTGTTTGGTTGGGCGCTGATTCCGCTGCTGTTCACCCTGGTGATATTCGCTTTCCTGGCGAAAAACGCGCCGGAGCGGCCGAAGCCAAAATCCATGGGTGATTACCTTAAGGCCCTGGGCGACCGCGACAGCTGGTGGTTCATGTTCTTCTACAGCGTCACCTTCGGTGGCTTCATCGGCCTGGCGAGCGCCCTGCCCGGCTACTTCAACGATCAATACGGCCTAAACCCGATCACAGCCGGTTACTACACCGCCGCCTGTGTGTGTGCCGGCAGCCTGATGCGCCCGCTGGGCGGCGCCCTGGCCGACCGAATCGGCGGGATTCGCTCGTTGCTGATGATGTACACCCTGGCGTCGATCAGCATCGCGGCGGTGGGTTTCAACCTGGCGAGTTCGACTGCCGCGCTGAGCCTGTTCGTGATTGCCATGCTTGGCCTCGGCGCGGGCAATGGCGCGGTATTCCAACTGGTGCCGCAGCGCTTTCGCAAAGAGATTGGCGTGATGACCGGGTTGATCGGCATGGCCGGCGGCATTGGCGGCTTCCTCCTGGCCGCCGGTCTGGGCACCATCAAACAGCAGACCGGCGATTACCAACTGGGGCTGTGGCTGTTCGCCAGCCTTGGCGTACTGGCCTGGTTCGGTCTGTATGGCGTCAAGCGGCGCTGGCGCACCACCTGGGGCAGCGCTGCAGTAACCGCCGCTCGGGTGTAATTGCGCGAACGTAGGGTGGATGACGCCTTTTTCATCCACCCTGGCGCAACCATGGAAAAACGGTGGATCGGTAAAGCGCGATCCACTACGCCAAACATTGGAGCACTGAGGCAAAGGCGAGGCTGACTGGCAGCGCTATTGCACTGGTCAGGAAAGACAGGAGTAGTCGGCAACGGCTCTTCTTAGCGGCCTCACCAGCCTCGCCTTTGCCTCAGCGTTTCTTCAGCAGCCTATCCAGGACGTCTGCATGGCCTTGCAACTGACCTTCGGCGAAGCCAGCGCCACCGGCCCACGGGCTGAAAACCAGGACGCCATTCGCGTGGTGACTCCGGCGCCAGGTCTTGCGGCAAGCAAGGGCTACCTGTTCGCCCTCGCCGATGGCGTGAGCCAGTGCGCCGATGGCGGGCTGGCGGCACGCGCAACCCTGCAGGCGCTGGCGCTGGATTACTACGCCACGCCGGAAACCTGGGCCGTGGCGCAATCCCTCGACCGCCTGCTGGTCGCCCATAACCGCTGGCTGCAAGCCAACGGCAGCGGCCAGCCACTGCTGACCACGCTGACGACACTGGTGTTGCGTGGCCGCCGGTTCACCCTGGCGCATGTCGGCGATTGCCGCGCGTATCGGTGGCACACCGGGCACCTGGAGCGCATCAGCGAGGACCACGTCTGGGAACAGCCGGGCATGCAACATGTGCTCAAGCGCGCCATGGGCCTGGATCAGCACCTGGTGGTCGACTACCTCGACGGCGAGCTGCGCGAGGGCGAATGTTTTCTGCTGGTCAGCGACGGCGTGTGGGCGACCCTGGGTGATGCTGGCATCCAGCGCATTCTGCATGACGAAAGCGACCTCGACGCCGCCAGCCGCGCGCTGGTCAGCGCGGCTCACCTGGCTGGCAGTCAGGACAATGCCAGCGCGTTGTTGCTGCGCATCGATGCGCTGCCGGAGAGCGCGCTGTCCGACACCCTCGCCCAACTGGATCACTGGCCGCTGCCGCCTAAGTTGCGCGACGGTCAGGCATTCGAGGGGTGGCACATCGAGCGCTTGCTGGCCGAGTCGCGCCAATCGCTGGTCTATCGCGTGCGCGACAACCAGGCGCGGCGCTGGCTGCTCAAGACCCTGCCGGCCAGCCGCGCCACAGAACCGCAGGCGGGGCCGGCGCTGCTGCTGGAAGAATGGTTTCTGCGTCGGGTCGCCGGGCGCTTCTTCGCTGAAATTCCCGCACTGCCGCAACGTCAGCACCTGTATTACATCCAGCGTGAATACGCCGGCCAAACCCTCGCCGAGCACATGCGCATGTCCGGCCCGCTGGGGCTGCCCGAATGGCTGGACATCGCCCCGCGTCTGATCAAGGCGCTCGGCATGCTGCATCGACGCAATATTCTGCACCGCGACATCAAGCCGGAGAACCTGCTGTGGGGCGACGACGGCGAGCTGCGCGTGCTGGACTTCGGCCTCGCGTACTGCCCTGGCCTGTCGCGCGATGAAGCGCACGAGTTGCCCGGCACCCCGAGCTACATTGCCCCCGAAGCTTTCGCCGGCGCTGCGCCCGACCCGCGACAGGATCTCTATAGCGCAGGTGTGACGCTCTATCAGCTGCTCACCGGGCACTACCCCTACGGCGAAATCGAGGCGTTCCAGCACCCGCGTTTTGCCAGCCCTACTCCGGCCAGCCGCTATCGCCCGGACCTGCCCGGCTGGATCGACGACAGCCTGAACCGCGCGCTCAGTGCAGATCCAAAGGCGCGCTATGAAACCGCGGAAGAATGGCTGCTCGCCCTCGAACAGGGGGAACGCACCTCCCTCAGCAGCAAGCCGCGACCGTTGCTGGAGCGCGAGCCGCTGCTGGTCTGGCGCGGTGTTGCGTTGTTCTCGCTACTGGTGAATCTGGCGCTGCTGCTGGTGCTCCTGACCTGACCGGTGAAACGCGCGTAGCGCACCAATGCAGCGCAAGCCGCATTCAAACAGTGCAATTCGCTTTACCGAAAGACGCTCGCAAACACTTGAAAACCCAGCAAAAACGCTAATCAGGCGAGTTGGCACAAGCTCTGCATTGGTAGCCCTATGCAACACCCGACATAGAGTGAGGCCCTCAACGTGGAGAGCGCACTGCCCGATAGAACGGGATCAGGACAAAGGCGTCCTCGCTAGGCAACTGGCGGGACGCCTTTTTTGTTTTACGGCTCGCCACACCTGGCAGCCACGCTGCAAGCCGTCGCGGGGCGACGTTAAAAATTGTTCCCGACAATTTTTCCGTACTTTTTGATTCAGGAGATGGCCGGCATGAAAAAACTCAAGCTGGTGATGATCGGCAACGGCATGGCCGGAGTCCGCACCCTCGAAGAGCTGCTCAAGCTCGCCCCCGACCTTTACGACATCACCGTGTTCGGTGCTGAGCCCCATCCGAACTACAACCGGATCCTGCTTTCGCCCGTCCTGGCTGGCGAGCAGACCTTCGAGGAAATCGTCCTCAACGATATCAACTGGTATGCCGACAACGGCATCAAGCTACTGCTCGGCCGCAAGGTCGTCGAGATCGACCGCAAACGGCGCCGGGTGATCGCGGACGACGGCAGCGAAGCGGACTACGACCGCCTGCTCATTGCCACCGGCTCCAACCCATTTATCCTGCCGATCCCTGGCAACACCCTGAAGGGCGTGATCGGCTATCGCGATATCGCCGATACCCAGACGATGATGGAAACCGCCAAGACCCACAGCCACGCGGTCGTCATCGGCGGCGGTCTGCTCGGCCTGGAAGCCGCCAACGGCCTCAAGCAGCGCGGCATGGACGTGACCGTCGTGCACATCAGCGACTGGCTGCTGGAACGCCAGCTGGACAAGAACGCCGGCAAGTTGCTGCAGGGCGCCCTGGAAGCGCGCGGCATTCACTTCCGCCTCAACGAACACACCCAGGAGTTGATGGACAACGGCGAAGGCCGGGTCTGTGCGCTGCAGTTCAAAAGCGGCGACGTGATCCCGGCCGATCTGGTGGTGATGGCGGCGGGTATCCGGCCGAACACCGAACTGGCGGAGAAAGCCGGCATCCCGTGCAACCGCGGCATCCTGGTCAACGACACCATGCAAACCTTCGACCCGCGCATCTACTCGATCGGCGAATGCGCCAGCCACCGAGGTATCGCCTACGGCCTGGTGGCGCCGCTGTTCGATCAGGCCAAGGTCTGCGCCAACCACCTGGCCCAGCTGGGGTTCGCCAGCTATAAGGGCTCGGTGACCTCGACCAAGCTGAAGGTTACCGGCATCGATCTGTTCTCCGCTGGTGAGTTCATGGGCGGCGAAGGCACCGAGACCATCACCCTGTCCGACCCGATCGGCGGCGTTTACAAGAAGCTGGTGATCAAGGACGACATTCTGGTCGGTGCCTGTCTGTACGGCGATACCGCCGATGGCGGCTGGTATTTCCGGCAGATCCGCGAGAACCACAATGTCAGCCAGATTCGCGATCATTTGATGTTCGGCGAGAGCACCCTTGGCGACGTCGGCCACCAGGGCCAGAGCAGCGCAGCGAGCATGCCTGACAGCATGGAAGTGTGCGGCTGCAACGGCGTGTGCAAGGGCACCATCGTCAAGGCAATCCAGGAAAACGGCCTGTTCAGCGTCGACGAGGTCAAGAAACACACTAAAGCCGCCAGTTCGTGCGGCTCCTGCGCCGGCCTGGTCGAGCAGATTCTGATCAGCACCGTCGGCGGCGCGGCTGACGTCAAGCCGAAGAGCGAGAAGGCCATCTGCGGCTGCAGCGAGCTCAATCATGGCCAGGTGCGCAAGGCCATCCGCGACGAGCACCTGACCAACATCACGCAAACCATGGCGTTTCTGAACTGGAGCACGCCCAACGGCTGCGCGACCTGCCGCCCGGCGCTGAACTATTACCTGATTTCCACCTGGCCGGGCGAAGCCAAGGACGACCCGCAGTCGCGCCTGATCAACGAGCGCGCCCACGCCAACATCCAGAAAGACGGCACTTATTCGGTGGTGCCGCGGATGTGGGGCGGCGTGACCAACCCCTCCGAGCTGCGCCGGATTGCCGATGTGGCGGACAAATATCAGGTGCCGATGGTCAAGGTCACCGGCGGTCAGCGCATCGACCTGCTGGGCATCAAGAAGGAAGACCTGCCGGCGGTGTGGAAGGACCTGGACATGCCGTCCGGGCACGCTTACGGCAAATCCATCCGGACGGTGAAGACCTGCGTCGGCAGCGAGTTCTGCCGCTTCGGTACACAGAACTCGACCCAACTGGGCATCGACCTGGAACACGACCTGTTCAATATGTGGTCGCCGCACAAGGTCAAGCTGGCGGTGTCGGGCTGCCCGCGCAATTGCGCCGAAGCCGGCATCAAGGACGTCGGCATCATCGGCGTCGACTCCGGCTGGGAGATGTACATCGGCGGCAACGGCGGCATCAAAACCGAGGTGGCCGAGTTCTTCGTGAAACTCAAAACCGCCGAAGAAGTGCGCGAATACAACGGCGCCTTCCTCCAGCTGTACCGCGAAGAAGCCTTCTACCTGGAGCGCACCGTGCATTACCTGCAGCGCGTCGGCATGGAGTACATCAAAAACGCCGTGGTCGAGGACGCTGAGAACCGCAAGGCACTGAATGCACGCCTGCAGTTCGCCCTCTCCTTCGAACAGGACCCGTGGAAAGAACGCATCGAACAACCGCTGCTAAAGAAAGAATTCGATCGCATCGCCGTTGTAGAAATTGAGGAGGCCACCGTATGAATTGGCTGGATATCTGCGCGCTTGAGGAAATCAACCCACTCGGTTCGCGCATCGTCGCCGGCCCCAAGGGCGATATAGCGGTTTTTCGGACCTCGGCCGATGAAGTCTTCGCCCTCGACGACCGCTGCCCGCACAAGGGCGGCCCGCTGTCGCAAGGCCTGATCTTTGGCAAGCGGGTGTCCTGCCCGTTGCACAACTGGCAGATCGAACTGGCCAGCGGCGAGGCCGTGGCGCCTGACGTCGGCTGCGCCCATCGGCATGACGCCAAGGTGGAAAACGGGCGCGTGCTGCTGGCGCTCAACGTCGCAGCCGAGTGCGCGTAAACCTGCAGGCCGCCACGTATGGAGTCGAACGCCATGAGCCAAACCAACCAGATCACCGCCTCGACCTGCTGCTACTGCGGTGTCGGCTGTGGCGTGCTGATCGAACATGACGGCGAGAAGATTCTTGGCGTGCAGGGCGATCCCGACCACCCTGCCAATTTCGGCAAGCTGTGCAGCAAAGGCTCTACTCTGCACCTGACCGGCGACCTCGACGCCCGTGCGCTGTACCCCGAGCTGCGCATGGGCAAAGGCCTCGCCCGCAGCCAAACCGACTGGGACAACGCCCTGGACCACGCGGCCAACGTGTTCGCCGCGACCATTCGCGAGCACGGCCCCGACAGCGTAGCGTTCTACATCTCCGGACAATTGCTCACCGAGGATTACTACGCGTTCAACAAGCTGGCCCGCGCCCTGGTTGGCACCAACAACATCGACAGCAACTCGCGGCTGTGCATGTCCTCCGCGGTGGTGGGCTACAGGCGCAGCCTCGGCGCCGATGCGCCGCCGTGCAATTACCAGGACATCGAGCAGAGCGACTGTGTACTGATCGCCGGCAGCAACATGGCATACGCCCATCCGGTGCTGTTCCGCCGCCTGGAGGAGGCCAGGGCCAAACGTCCGCAGATGAAGATCATCGTGATCGACCCGCGCCGCACCGATACCTGCGAGCTGGCCGATCTGCACCTGGCGATTCTGCCCGGCACCGATGTCGCGCTGTTTCACGGCATTTTGCACATCCTCATGTGGGAAGGCTGGGTCGACCGCGCCTATGTCGACGCGCATACCGAAGGCTTCGATGCGCTCAAGGAACTGGTACGTGACTACAACCCGCAGATGGTCAGCGAGCTGTGCGGCATCAGCGCGGAAAACCTGCAGCTGTGCGCCCGACTGATCGGCCAGGCACCGAGTTTTCTTTCGCTGTGGTGCATGGGGCTGAACCAGTCCAGCGCCGGCACGGCGAAAAACAGCGCCTTGATCAATCTGCACCTGGCTACTGGGCAAATCGGCAAAGTCGGCAGCGGCCCGTTTTCCCTGACGGGCCAGCCCAACGCCATGGGCGGCCGCGAAACCGGCAGCCTGTGCAACCTGCTGCCGGGCCACCGCGACGCCGCCAAATCGGACCATCGCGCTGAAGTCGCCGCCTACTGGGGCGTAGACAGCCTTCCGCAAGCGCCTGGGCTGAGCGCAGTCGAATTGTTCGAGCAGGTACGCATCGGCAAGATCAAGGCCCTGTGGATCGCCTGTACCAATCCCGCGCAGTCGTTGCCCGACCAGAACAAGGTCCATGAAGCCCTCGCCGCCTGCCCGTTCGTGGTGGTGCAGGAAGCGTTCTTCACCACCGAGACCTGCCATTACGCCGACCTGCTGTTGCCAGCCGCCAGCTGGGGCGAAAAGGAAGGCACGGTCACCAATTCCGAACGCCGCATCAGTCATGTCCGCGCGGCGGTCCCTGCGCCAGCGCAGGCGCGCGCCGACTGGGCGATTACCTGCGATTTCGCCCGGCGCCTGGAACAACAGCTGCGTCCCGGCGTGCCTAGCCTGTTCGACTTCGACGGCCCGCCCGCGCTTTTCGAGGAATACAAATACCTGACCCAAGGGCGCGACCTTGATCTCAGCGGTTTGAGCTACGCGATTCTGGATAACCAGGGGCCCCAGCAGTGGCCATTTCCGGCGGGCGCCGACGCGGGAACCGCGCGGTTGTACGAAGATGGACGGTTCCCCACCGCCAGCGGCCGCGCGCAGTTTCTCGCCGAGCCCTATCGCCCCGCCAAGGAGAAACGCGAAGCGCGCTTCCCGCTGACCCTCAACACCGGGCGCCTGCGTGATCAATGGCACGGCATGAGCCGGACGGGCACGGCGGCGCGCTTGTTCGGCCATGTCGACGAGGCGGTGCTGACCCTGCACCCGGATGAGCTGCGCCGTCGGCGTTTGCAGGGCGGCGATCTGGTCAAGGTGCGCAGCCGCCGTGGCAGTTTGATTGTGCCGGTGCAGGCCGATGACGCGGTGCGCTCGGGCCAGGCGTACCTGCCCATGCATTGGGGCAATCGCTTTCTCAAAGGCCTGGGTACCAATGTATTGACCCAGCCAGCCTTTGACCCTTTGTCCAAACAGCCCGAGTTGAAACACGCCGGGGTGGAAGTTGAAAAGGTCGACCTGCCCTGGTCGTTCTTCGCCCTGGTCGAAGGCGAGGTGCAAGCCCGTTTCGAAGCGCTGCGCCCGCTGTTCGAAGAATTCGCCTATGCCAACCTCACGCTCACCGGCCGTGATCGCCCCGCACTGTTGATTCGCGCAGCCAGCGCAGTGGCGCCAAGCCCGGAGCTGCTGGCACAAATCGATCGACTGTTGTGCCTGACCGAAGGCCCGGTGCTCGCCTACGACGACCCACGCAAGGCCGTGGGAAAACGCGTGCGCATTGAAGACGGTCGCATCGTCAGCATCCGCCTCGCAGGCGAAACCCTGGCCCGCGACTGGCTGAAGGCATTGTGGAACGAAGGCGTGGCGGATGCGGATCTACGCCGCTGGTTGCTGGCACCGGTATCGGCGCCACCCGGCACGGCCAAGGGCAAGAAAGCCGGCAAGACGCTGTGCAACTGCCTGAACGTCAGCGAAGACGCAGTGTGTGCAGGTATTGCCAGCGGCATGGACCTCGACGGCCTCAAGCGGGAGCTGGGCTGCGGCACCAGTTGCGGCTCGTGCGTACCGGAAATCAGGCGCCTGATCAGCCAGCAAGCCGTGGTCAAGGTCGCAGCGAAACTCGCCTAGCGGCGAAAACTGCCACCGGTCGCCCATTGTGCACGACCAAATTTTATTCAAATCCGGGAGAACACTGATGAACGCGAAAGTCTGGTTGGTTGGCGCAGGCCCGGGTGATCCGGAGCTGCTGACGCTCAAAGCGGTTAGAGCCCTGAATCAGGCCGATGTCGTGATGATCGACGATCTGGTCAATCCGGCGGTGCTGGAACACTGCCCGGCAGCGCGCATTGTACGGGTCGGCAAACGCGGGGGCTGCCGCTCGACGCCGCAGGCCTTCATCCATCGGCTGATGCTGCGCTACGCCCGCCAGGGCAAATGCGTGGTACGCCTGAAAGGCGGCGACCCATGCATTTTCGGGCGCGGCAGCGAAGAGGTCGATTGGCTGCAGCAGCATGGCATTGAAGTCGAGATGGTCAATGGCATCACCGCCGGCCTCGCCGGCGCCACCAATTGCGGGATTCCGCTGACGCTCCGCGGTATTGCCCGCGGCGTGACGCTGGTTACTGCGCACACCCAGGACAACAGCAGCCTGAACTGGCAAGCACTCGCCCAAGGCGGTACCACCCTGGTGGTCTACATGGGCGTGGCCAAGCTGTCAGAAATTCGCGAAAGCCTGCTGGCCGGAGGCATGCGCGATGATATGCCGGTGGCGATGATCGAAAATGCCTCGCTACCCGAGCAGCGCGAATGCCGCAGCGTTCTTGCGCACATGCATCAGGACGCCCTGTCCTTCCAGCTGAAAAGCCCGGCGATTCTGATCATCGGTGAGGTCGCCGCTGAACAACAAGCCATGACCGCCGCCCTACGCGCCTGACCAGCGCATCGTTCCTGCTGAGTCGTTCTTAACCGGCCATGCGCCGGTTTTTTCCAGGCAAGAAAAAACCCGGCCGAGACCGGGTTTTTCTGAAACCAGATCCGTTACTGCTGGACTTGGGTTTCTACTTCAGCTTCAACACGACGGTTGACTGCACGGCCAGACTCGCTCGAGTTGTCAGCAACCGGGCGAGATTCGCCGTAGCCAGCAGCGTTTACACGCTCGGCTTCAACGCCGTACTGATTGACCAGTACTTCACGAACCGCGTTGGCGCGACGCTCGGAAAGCTTCTGGTTATAGGCATCAGTACCAACCGAGTCAGTGTGACCCTCAACAGTGGTGCTGGTTTGTGGGTACTGCTTGAGGAAGTCAGCGAGGTTCTTGATGTCGCCGTAGCTTTCTTCTCTAACATTGGCCTTGTCGAAATCGAACTTGACGTCGAGTTCTACACGAACAGTTTCCATCGGCTCTTCAGCAGCAACCGGCTCAGGCATTGGCTCGGGAGCGGCTTCAACGACTTCAGCAACAGGACGGGTGCTGCCGCCGAAGTTCAGGCCGACACCAACGCCAGCTTGCCATTCGGTGTTTTCGGTATCCAGGCTGTGCAGTACATCTACACCGGCGCGAGCAAAGAACATCTCGGTGAAGTAGTACTTGGCACCGGCACCCACGATAGCGAAGGTGGTCTTGTCGTCGCCACGGGTGAAGGTGTTGTCCAGATCCTGGTGACCGAAGCCAGCAGAAACGTACGGACGCAGGCTCTGGGCAGCTGGGGTACCGAAGTGGTAAACGGCTTCCATGGTGCTCAGGGTGCCGTCGATCTGCTCACGACCGTGGGTGGAACCTGGCAGAGTGTCCTGCGAGCGAATGCTGCGGTACACACCATGCGACAGGTTCAGCGAGACGTCATCGGTCAGATAATAACCAATGCTACCGCCGAACAGGTTGCCATCGGTTACTTCACGATTGCTTTCGGAAAATGCACGCTTGCCGAAAGCTTCCACTTCGACTGCGCCTTGACCCTGAGCTAACACACTGAGAGAAGAAGAAGCCAGCAGTGAGCCAATGACAACGCCTAAAGTGTTTTTCAATTTCATTCTGTAAATCCCTATCTTGGTGGTCAGTAAGTTGTCTGACAAACACAAGACAACTCAGCAGCGAACATTAACATAATTAACCGAATAGTTTGACGTATTTACGCTTATTAAGTTTCAGGCGTATCCGAAAATTTTTCACGCAGCCGATCAAGGGCACGTTTGTAGCGCATCTTTGTCGCGCTCAGGCCCATGTGCATGATGTCAGCGATCTCCTGAAACTCGAGCTCTGCGACAAAACGTAGCACCAGAATTTCCCGGTCAATGGGGTTGACATGGATGAGCCAGCGATCCAGACCTTGCCGATCTTCAACTTTCGGGTTCTTTTCTTCTGCTGCTTCTTCAAGCGGATCCAAACTTAGCGCATCCATAAGTCTGCGTTTGCGCCGCTCTTTGCGATATTGGGTGATGCATTCGTTATAAGTAATGCTGTAAAGCCAGGTTTTAAACTTTGACTTTCCTTCAAAGTTCTTTAGGCCATAAAGAACTTTCAGCATAACTTCCTGACAGACATCATCCGCGTCGCGATCGTTTCCTAAATATCGCGCGCACACGTTGAACAATGTGCGCTGGTAGCGGCGCATCAGTTCTTCGTAAGCACGGGTGATGTGAAACAGCTCTTCATGGGCGCGCGCCACCAGCTCCTCATCCGAGAGCTCGCGGGGATCGTAACGCACGGGTTGCGGTTGAACTTTATTCAAAACGAGTCGAGCCGACAGTCAGGTCAATGGCTGCCAGCGCCGGAATCAGTTCGCTGGCTGGCGGCATACATTAGCAGGGATTACGGCCTCAGCGGCTGCTTACCCGCTGCTCGAGGATCGTCCGATTGGCGATGGAGACCAGCTCACCCGCATCCGTCAGCAGAATGGTCTTTACCGTGCCAATCTCTTCGATCTGACCTTCCACATCCCCTACCTGCATGTGCTGCCCAACTTCGTAAAGCTCGCGTACATAAATGCCCGCGAGAATCTGCCCGGCAATTTCGCGACTGCCCAGACCTAGCGCCAGCGCCACGGCGAGCCCGACCGAAATCAGAACGATCGCAATCACGTTATTCAGCAGGTCCGTTTTGACCTCGAGCTGACCGATCGCCACGGAAATGCTGATGATGATCACCAGGCCTTGGGCGATACGCCCCAAGCCATTCGCGTAGTCCAGCCCCACCCCTTCGGCAGCGCCTCGCACCAGCCCGCTGACCAGTTGCGCCAGCAGAATACCGGCCACCAACACCAGGGCCGCGCCGAACACTTTCGGCAAATAAAGAGCGAGAACGTCGAGGGTTGCGGACACCCGTTCAAGGCCAAGGGACTCAGCCGCCGAGACAAGAAAGATCAGCAGCACGAACCAGTAAACGATCTTACCGATCAGGGTCGACACCGGCACCTGAATGCCGGCCCGGCTCAGTAGCTTGGTCAGGCCCGTACCCGCCATCAGGCGATCCAGGCCGAGTTTGCCCAGCAGTTTCGAAAGCAGCGTATCGAGCAGCTTGGCGACGACGAAACCAAGCAATACCAGAATCAATGCCACGAACAGGTTAGGGATAAAGCCAGCGACTTTGGTCCAGAGTGCGGTCATCGCGGCAATCAGGCTTTGGGTCCAGGGATCGAGTTCCATTTCAGTCAGCCTTATCTGTAAAACGAGCGGAAGGATGGCGGCGGGAGACGGGCGTAACATGGGTCGAGCCGCTATTTACTGCAATCATCAACGCGCCAACCCAGTGCCCCATGAGCGCGAACAGATCACCAGCGCCCACTTGCCGATTGGCGGTCTTCAACACGCGGTTCAGGCAGGCATCGTCGTCGTGGTTTGACGTCGGCGACTTGAGAAGATCGCGCAGGGATTCTTCAAATGGATCATGCATGGAGCGGCGCCTCACAGGGTGTGTCGGCTAGACGAGTTGGGAAATCGGCAAGTCACATCAGGCCCAGCGCAGGCGGCGTAATAACCACCACTGCCCAAATGCCACCGCAACAATCAGCAAACACACCACCAGGAAGCCATATTGGCTGTCCGCGCCAGGAATACCGCCCACATTCATTCCCAGCAGACCGGTTAGGAAGGTGATGGGCAGGAACACCCCGGCGATGATGCCGAAGCGGTACATGGTGCGATTCATCCGCTGATCCATGCGCCGATTTTCCGCCTCCAGCACCAGGCTGACCCGCTCGCGGCTCAACTCCAGCTCTTCCAGATAGCGGGTCAGACGGTTGTTCAGTTCGTTCCAATAATCAGTGTCGTCGGCAACGAACCAGGGCTGCTGGTTGCGGGTCAGCTGAGCGTAGATATCCCGTTGCGGGGCCAGGAAGCGCCGGAGGCTGGCCGCGCGTCGGCGCATCTGCAATAACTGGGCGTGATCGGGAACATGGCGTTCTGCGGCGTCGATCTGCTCTTCCTGGGCGTCCACCTGTTCGGACAGCTGAGTGACCAGGCTCTCGACCTTGTCCGTCAGGTGATGCGCCAAGCTGAGGATCACTTCGGAGGCGGATTTCGGACCGGTGCCGGCTGCCAGTTCGGCGATAAGCTCTTCAGTAGCGCGCACCGGACGCAAACGCAGCGAGATGATTCGACGGGCGCTGGCAAAAATACGCAACGACACCATGTCTTCCGGCTCAGCCCCCGGATTGAGGTTGACGCCGCGCAGGAACAGCAGCATTTCGTGCTCCGGCAGCGGCAGTAGACGCGGTCGCGTATTTTCCTCAAGCAGCAGGTCGCAGGCAAAGCTGCTCAATCCGCTATCGCGACGAAGCCATGTCTGGGTGTGCGGATGACCCCGGTCCCAATGCAGCCAGAGACTTTCCCGGTCATCCAACACGATAGTCGCGAGCTGCTCTTGAGCAATCGGTCGCGCACCGCCTTCGCCATCCAGCACGAACGCGTGGACCAGCGCCCCTCTTGCATTGTCTTGTTCGTGCATCCCCGTACCCGCGCTCAAGTAAATCTTATGCCGGCATCTGCAAAGCGCTTGGCGACACGATGACGCCATTGTTATCGGCGTACACGAACTCGCCCGGACGGAATGTCACGCCGCCGAAGGTCACGGCCACATTGAGGTCGCCGATGCCACGCTTGTCGGTTTTCATCGGGTGACTGGCCAGCGCCTGGATACCGAGATCGGTTTGCGCAAGCACATCGACATCGCGCACGCAGCCGTAAACCAGAATGCCTTCCCAGCCGTTCTTGGCGGCTTTTTCCGCCAGCATGTCGCCCAGCAGCGCGCGACGCAGCGAAGCACCACCGTCGACCACCATCACCTTGCCCTTGCCAGGCTGCTCGACCTGCTCCTTGACCACGGAGTTGTCTTCGAAGCACTTGACCGTGACGATTTCGCCACCAAACGAATCACGACCGCCGAAGTTGCTGAACATCGGCTCCACGACCTGGACCAGGTCCGGGTAGGCGTCACAGAGATCAGGGGTGATGTAGTGCATGACAAACTCCTTCTAGTAAGTAATAGAGTTATCGCATCGAACAATGCAATCACCCGTCCGCATCAGGTTACAACTCGGGGCCCGAGTGGCGCTGCTGATTATGAGCCCGTATCCCCGTCCAACCGCAGCCGCTTGCTGGCACCTCGCTCTGCCAACTAGCCAAGCGACAGCTGCGCAGGGACCTCGGCGCTCTCCTCGTTCACCGCAGCAACCAGCGGACTCTTATGCAGCCACTGTTCGATCAGCGGCCAGACTTCGCGCTGCGCTTCTTTGCTGACCAGCATTTCCACATGGCCGAAGTCGGTGGAAAAACCATTCTTTGTCCCCAGGCAGACGAATTCCGACACCGGCGAACCGAACTGCTCAAGCAACTTGCGGCACGCCCAGGCTGGATCCTGCTTATCACCGACAGCCCCGACTGCCATCACCGGTACCTTGACTTCAGCCAAACCGGCCCACCAGTCATGCTCGGAGTCACCAAAGCGGCCGAACAGCCCGTGCCAACGCAGGCTTTCCAGGGCCAACCCAATGGGTTCGTCCTCAGGGCCGCGCTTCAAACGCGGGCCGGAAATCACATTGAAGCCCCTGAGCAACAAGCTTCCGCCCCACTCCAACGGTGGTAACTTCAGCGGCCAGTAAACCCGACTTATCTGGCTGCCAAATAGAGCTACCGAAGCAACCCTCTCTTGCTGCAGATAGTGTCCACCCAGGGCACCCGCCAAGGTGATGCCGCCTAACGAATGGCCCAGCCAGTGCGCCTTCTGCGGGTTCTGCTCGTAGATGAAGTCGGCAATTGCCGGAAGGTCGTACCGCACATAGTCGCTAACCCGGTTTTGCCTGTACCACTGGTTGCGCGGCGACAAACCGTGGCCGCGCATTTCGGCGATCCACACATCGAAACCGGCCCGTGCGAGATAAGGACCCAGACCGATGCATTTGGGCGAGTACCAGAAGCGTCTGTTCGAAAAACTACCCGGGATCAGTATCAGCGGAACGCCACGGTGTTGCTCGTGACCTGCGCGACCAAGCCGGGTCAGTGCCAGTTCGACACTGGCGTCCGGACTGTTGTTGGGCTTGAGGAGATAGACGTCTTCGCTCAAGTCACCCCGAAACTCCGCGCTGATCAAGGCGACGGGGAAAAGCTCACTGCTGCTTTGCATCGTCTTCGCTCTGGTACAGAAAGTTGCCACACACAATCTTCACGCCGCCTCGGCAACGCCTGGATAACCGCTACGGCTAGCAGCCACGAGAAATGCCGAGAGCATATTTCACGTCGCGAGCGACGCCCCGAAGAGATCGCCGACGTTGACCGGCCATAAAAAAGGGCGGGTTCAACCCGCCCCCTGGATTAGCAACTGTACCGCGTCAGGCCGTTTGGCCTTCGGCCAGGAAGAACCAGGTGTCGAGGACAGAATCTGGGTTCAGCGACACGCTTTCAATGCCCTGCTCCATCAGCCAGCGCGCCAGATCCGGGTGATCCGAAGGGCCCTGACCGCAGATGCCAATGTACTTGCCAGCCTTGTTACAAGCCTGGATGGCATTGCTCAGCAGCTTCTTCACTGCAGGATTACGCTCATCGAACAGGTGCGCAACGATGCCGGAGTCCCGATCCAGGCCCAGGGTCAGTTGGGTCAGGTCGTTGGAGCCGATGGAAAAACCGTCGAAGAATTCGAGGAACTCTTCCGCCAGGATCGCGTTGGACGGCAGCTCGCACATCATGATGACCTTCAGGCCATCCTGACCGCGGGCCAGGCCGTTGGCCGCCAGCAGATCAACCACCTGGCTGGCTTCGCCGAGGGTACGCACGAACGGCACCATGATCTCGACGTTGGTCAGACCCATTTCGTTGCGCACTTTCTTCAGCGCGCGGCATTCCAGCTCGAAGCAGTCACGGAACGATTCGCTGATGTAACGCGAAGCGCCACGGAAACCCAGCATCGGGTTTTCTTCTTCCGGCTCATACAGCTTGCCGCCGATCAGGTTGGCGTATTCGTTGGACTTGAAGTCCGACAGGCGCACGATGACCTTTTTCGGCCAGAACGCCGCAGCCAGGGTGCTGATGCCTTCGACCAGTTTCTCGACGTAGAAATTGACTGGATCGTCGTAACCGGCGATGCGCTTCTCGACGCTGTCCTTGATCTCCGGCGGCAGGCCGGCGAAGTTCAGCAGCGCTTTAGGGTGCACGCCGATCATGCGGTTGATGATGAATTCCAGACGGGCCAGGCCCACACCTTCGTTGGGCAGTTGGGCGAAGTCGAAGGCACGATCCGGGTTGCCAACGTTCATCATGATCTTGAACGGCAGATCCGGCATGGCATCGACCGAGTTCTTGCGGATATCGAAGCCCAGTTCGCCTTCGAAGATAAAGCCGGTGTCGCCCTCGGCGCAGGACACGGTGACACCCTGGCCATCTTTCAATACGTGGGTGGCATTACCGCAGCCAACCACCGCCGGAATGCCCAGCTCGCGAGCGATGATGGCCGCGTGGCAGGTACGCCCGCCGCGGTTGGTAACGATGGCGCTGGCGCGCTTCATCACCGGCTCCCAATCCGGGTCGGTCATGTCGGAGACCAGCACGTCACCGGCCTGGACTTTGTCCATTTCCGACACGTCGTTGATGATACGCACCTTGCCGGCGCCGATCTTCTGGCCAATGGCACGGCCCTCGACCAGCACGGTGCCAGTTTCCTTGAGCAGGTAGCGCTCCATGACGTTGGCGCTGGTACGGCTTTTTACGGTTTCCGGACGCGCTTGCACGATATACAGCTTGCCGTCGTCGCCGTCTTTGGCCCACTCGATGTCCATCGGACGGCCGTAGTGTTTCTCGATGATCATGGCCTGTTTGGCCAGCTCGCTAACCTCGGCATCGCTCAGGCAGAAACGTGCACGCTCGGCGTGCTCGACGTCGACCACTTTGACCGATTTACCGGCCTTGGCTTCGTCGCCGTAAATCATCTTGATGGCTTTGCTGCCCAGGTTGCGGCGCAGGATCGCCGGGCGACCGGCTTCCAGGGTCTGCTTATGAACGTAGAACTCGTCGGGGTTGACTGCGCCCTGCACCACGGTTTCGCCGAGACCATAAGCGCCGGTGATGAACACCACGTCGCGAAAGCCCGATTCGGTATCCAGGGTAAACATCACGCCCGCGGTGCCGGTTTCAGAACGCACCATGCGCTGCACACCAGCGGACAGGGCGACCAGTTTGTGGTCGAAACCCTGGTGCACGCGGTAGGCGATTGCACGGTCGTTGAACAGCGAAGCGAAGACTTCCTTGGCCGCGCGGATCACGTTGTCGACACCGCGGATATTCAGAAAGGTTTCCTGCTGGCCGGCAAAGGATGCGTCCGGCAAGTCTTCGGCAGTGGCCGAGGAACGCACGGCAACCGCCATGTTGTCGTTACCGCCCGCCATCTCGGCGAAGGCAGTACGAATCTGCTTGTCGAGCTCTTCGGGGAATTGCGCTTCCATTACCCACTGACGAATCTGCGCGCCGGTCTTGGCCAGAGCATTGACGTCATCGACATCCAAGGCATCGAGCGCAGCATGGATCTGCTCGTTCAGGCCGCTCAGGTCGAGAAAGTCCCGGTAAGCCTGGGCTGTGGTGGCGAAACCACCGGGAACCGACACACCGGCACCGGCAAGGTTGCTGATCATCTCGCCCAGGGAGGCGTTCTTGCCCCCTACGTGCTCAACATCGTGATTGCCGAGCTTATCGAGGGAAACTACGTACTCTACCAAGGTGATCTCTCCACTAAAGTGTTGGAAAAGCTCAAGGGGCTGGGAGTTCGGCGGCGCCTGTCCGCCCGATTGTGGCCTGGCCCTGGAAAATAAGTAACAATGCCAGCCAGTTCGGTCTGCCTGAAGCGGGCCTATGATAGCCAAGAAACGCCATCAGCTTAAGGCCTACCGCGCAAATGAAACGAACCGCTTTTTTCATCTCCGACGGCACCGGCATCACCGCCGAAACCTTAGGCCAGAGCCTGCTGGCACAATTCGAGAACATCAGTTTTACCAAGCTCACTCGACCCTATATCGACAGCGTCGAAAAAGCGCGCGCCATGGTACAACAAATCAATAACGCCGCCGAAAAAGACGGCGCTCGACCGATCATCTTCGACACCATCGTTAACCAGGAGATCCGCGAGATTCTGGCTAAATCTGATGGCTATATGATTGACATCTTTTCTACCTTTCTTGCTCCGCTGGAACAGGAACTGACGTCACATTCGTCCTATTCGGTTGGCAAATCCCACTCCATCGGGCACAACTCCAATTACATGGAGCGGATCGAGGCGGTCAACTTCGCGCTGGATAACGATGACGGCGCACGCACCCACTACTACGACAAGGCCGACCTGATCCTGGTGGGCGTCTCGCGCTGCGGCAAAACCCCCACGTGCCTGTATATGGCCATGCAATACGGAATTCGTGCCGCAAATTATCCGCTGACCGAAGATGACATGGAGCGCTTGCAGCTACCGCCAGTGCTGAAAAAGCACCGCGACAAACTGTTCGGCCTGACCATCGACCCGGACCGCCTCACCGCCATCCGCCACGAACGCAAGCCCAACAGCCGCTACGCCAGCTTCGCCCAGTGCGAGTTCGAGGTGCGCGAGGTGGAAAACCTGTTCCGCCGCGAGAACATCAACTTCATCAACTCCACCTATTTCTCCGTGGAAGAGATTTCCGCGAAGATTCTGGTGGAAAAAGGTGTTGAGCGCCGCCTCAAGTAACCTGCGCAACCCATTGAAGTCAAAAGAAAAGGTTCGAACACTTCGAGCCTTTTCTTATTTTCTAAGCGCTAGCAGGCCGTTGAAAACGTAGGCGAGGCAGGCAAGACAAGGCAAAAACGGCCGAGGAAGCGGAGTTTACTGGCTGTATGAGCATTCTGAGGCCGTTTTTTAACGCAGTATTGCCAACGCAGGTAGTTTTTCAACGGCCTGCTAGAAAGAATCGCCCGGTACCCTCACCCAACCCTCCATCAACATCCGCGCGCTGCGCGACATAGTGGCCTTGGTTACCGTCCACTGGCCATCGACCAGCGCCGCCTGAGCCCCCACACGCAAGGTGCCGGATGGATGGCCAAAGCGCACCGCTTCGCGCGCAACACCACCCGCCGCCAGATTGACCAAGGTACCGGGAATCGCTGCCGCAGTGCCGATGGCGACCGCGCAGGTGCCCATCATCGCGTGGTGCAGCTTGCCCATGGACAGTGCGCGCACCAGCAGATCGATCTCGCCCGCAGGCACCATCTTGCCGCTGGATGACAGGTAATCCTTGGGCTTGGCGACAAAGGCGATCTTCGGCGTGTGCTGACGCGTCGCCGCCTCTTCCGCCGTCTTGATCAGCCCCATACGCAGCGCCCCAGCCACGCGGATTTTCTCGAAACGTGCCAACTGTTCGGGGTCGCCATTGATCTGCTCGCGCAGCTCGGTGCCGCTATAACCGATGTCTTCGGCATTGACGAACACAGTCGGGATGCCCGCACTGATCATGGTTGCCTTAAACGTACCGACTCCCGGCACGTCCAGCTCATCGACCAGGTTACCGGTGGGGAACATCGAACCACCCTCCTCGCCATCATCGGACGGATCAAGGAACTCCAACACGATCTCGGCCGCTGGGAAGGTCACGCCGTCCAGTTCGAAGTCGCCGGTTTCCTGTACCTCACCGTTGGTCACGGGAACATGGGCGATGATGGTTTTCTGGATATTTGCCTGCCAGATACGCACCACACACACGCCGTTGTCCGGAATACGCGCGGGATCGAGCAAACCTGCATGAATAGCAAAGGCTCCGGCACCGGTAGAAAGATTGCCGCAGTTGCCACTCCAGTCGACAAAGGGCTTGTCGATGGAGACCTGGCCGTAGAGGTAGTCAACATCGTGGGCTGGCTGGCTGCTTTTCGACAGGATTACGCACTTGCTGGTACTGGACGTCGCGCCGCCCATGCCGTCGATCTGCGCGGCATAAGGATCGGGGCTTCCGATCACCCGCATAAACAGCGCATCCCGCGCCGCGCCCGGCACCTGGCAGCTTGGTGGCAGGTCCTGCAGGCGGAAGAACACGCCTTTGCTGGTGCCGCCACGCATATAGGTAGCGGGAATTTTGATCTGGGGTTGCTGAGCCATGATTTCGTCCTGGCTGAGAGATGAAAGGTAGCCCGGATGGCATCCGGACTACGCGCCTGACGTAGGTTGGATGGCGCTTTTTCCATCCACCGTGCAGAGCGCAACGGTGGATCGGTGAAGCGTGATCCACCCTACAGGTTCAAGCCACACTGCCTTCCAGGAAGTCCTGGGCAAATCGCTGCAACACACCGCCAGCGTTGTAAACATTGACTTCGGCAGCGGTATCCAGACGGCAGGTCACCGGCACCTTGACCACGTCGCCATTGCGACGATTGACCACCAGGGTCAGCTCACCGCGCGGCGACAGCTCGCCCTGGATGTCATAGGTCTCGGTACCGTCGAGGCCGAGGGTCAGGCGGGTGGTGCCCGGTTTGAACTCGACTGGCAGTACACCCATGCCAACCAGATTGGTCCGATGGATGCGTTCGAAGCCTTCGGCGACGATCACTTCCACGCCCGCCAGGCGGACGCCCTTGGCCGCCCAGTCACGCGACGAGCCCTGACCGTAGTCGGCGCCGGCGATGATGATCAGGTTCTGCTTGCGGTTCATGTAGGTTTCGATCGCCTCCCACATGCGCATGACCTTGCCTTCCGGCTCCACGCGGGCCAGCGAACCCTTCTTCACCACGCCATCGACCACGGCCATTTCGTTGACCAGCTGCGGGTTGGCGAAGGTGGCGCGCTGGGCGGTGAGGTGGTCGCCGCGGTGGGTGGCGTAGGAGTTGAAGTCCTCTTCCGGCAGGCCCATCTTCGCCAGGTACTCGCCGGCGGCCGAGTCCAGCAGGATGGCGTTGGACGGCGACAGGTGATCGGTGGTGATGTTGTCCGGCAGGATCGCCAGCGGCAGCATACCCTTCAGCGTGCGCTCACCCGCCAGCGCGCCTTCCCAGTACGGCGGACGGCGGATGTAGGTGGACATCGGGCGCCAGTCGTATAGCGGGCTTTCGGCCTCCTCGATAGTGCCCAGATCGAACATCGGGATGTAGATCTGCTTGAACTGCTCCGGCTTGACCGAGGCAGCAACAATGGCGTCGATCTCCTCGTCGCTCGGCCACAGGTCCTTCAGGGTGATCGGGTTGCCCGCTTTATCGGTACCCAACACGTCCTGCTCGATGTCGAAGCGCACGGTACCGGCGATGGCGTAGGCCACCACCAGCGGCGGCGAGGCCAGGAAGGCCTGCTTGGCGTAGGGGTGGATACGACCGTCGAAGTTGCGGTTACCGGACAGTACGGCAGTGGCGTACAGATCGCGGTCGATGATTTCCTGCTGGATTACCGGATCCAGCGCGCCGGACATGCCGTTACAGGTGGTGCAGGCATAGCCGACGATGCCGAAGCCGAGCTTTTCCAGCTCGGTCAGCAGACCGGCGTCTTCCAGGTACAGCTTGGCGACTTTCGAACCGGGCGCGAACGAGGTCTTGACCCACGGCTTGCGCAGCAGCCCCAGCTCGTTGGCCTTCTTCGCCAGCAGGCCGGCAGCCACCACGTTGCGCGGGTTGGAGGTGTTGGTGCAGCTGGTGATGGCGGCGATGATCACCGCGCCATCGGGCATCAGGCCTTCACTTTCTTCAATCTTGCCAGCTGCCAGTTTGGCGTCGTCGGCGATGCCGCGCTCATGCAACGCCGAGGTGGGCAGGCGCTTATGCGGGTTGCTCGGGCCGGCCATGTTGCGCACCACGGTGCTCAGGTCGAACTCGAGCACGCGCTCGTACTCGGCGCTGACCAGTGCATCGGCCCACAGACCGGTGAGCTTGGCGTACTGCTCGACCAGGGCCACCTGCTCCGGCTCGCGGCCGGTCAGCTTGAGGTAGTCGATGGTCTGCTGGTCGATATAGAACATCGAGGCGGTGGCGCCGTATTCCGGGCACATATTGGAAATGGTCGCGCGGTCGCCGATGGTCAGGCTGTCGGCACCCTCGCCGAAGAACTCGACCCAGGCGCCGACCACGCGCTCCATGCGCAGGAACTCGGTGATGGCCAGGACGATGTCGGTGGCGGTGATGCCGGGCTGGCGCTTGCCGATCAGCTTGACCCCGACGATGTCGGGCAGGCGCATCATCGACGGCAGACCGAGCATCACGGTTTCGGCTTCCAGGCCACCGACACCGATGGCGATCACGCCCAGGGCATCGACGTGGGGGGTGTGAGAGTCGGTACCTACGCAGGTGTCCGGGAAAGCCACGCCGCCGCGCGCCTGGATCACCGGAGACATTTTCTCCAGGTTGATCTGGTGCATGATGCCGTTGCCGGCCGGGATCACGTCGACGTTCTTGAACGCGGTCTTGGTCCACTCGATGAAGTGGAAACGGTCCTCGTTGCGGCGATCCTCGATGGCGCGGTTCTTGGCGAAGGCATCCGGGTCGAAGCCCGGAGCTTCCACCGCCAGGGAGTGGTCGACGATCAGCTGAGTCGGCACCACCGGGTTGACCTTGGACGGGTCACCGCCCTTCTCGGCGATGGCGTCGCGCAGGCCGGCCAGGTCGACCAGCGCGGTCTGGCCGAGAATGTCGTGACAGACCACGCGCGCCGGGTACCAGGGAAAATCCAGGTCCTGCTTGCGCTCGATCAGCTGCTTGAGCGAATCGGTCAGCGCGGCCGGCTCACAGCGACGCACCAACTGCTCGGCCAGCACGCGGGAGGTATAGGGCAATTTGGCATAGGCACTCGGGGCGATGGCATCGATCGCCTCACGGGTGTCAAAGTAGTCCAGCGCAGTGCCGGGCAGAGGCTTGCGGTACTGAGTATTCATGCGGTTCATGGTTATGGACGATCCTTGAGCGGCACAAACTTGAGGTCTTCAGGGCCTGTGTAGTTGGCGCTCGGACGGATGATCTTGCCGTCGATGCGTTGTTCAATCACATGGCTGGACCAGCCCGAGGTGCGCGCAATCACAAACAGCGGGGTGAACATGGCGGTTGGCACGCCCATCATGTGGTAGCTGACGGCGCTGAACCAATCGAGGTTGGGGAACATCTTCTTGATTTCCCACATAGTCGACTCCAAGCGTTCGGCAATGTCGTACATCTTCATATTGCCTTGCTCTACCGACAGCTCGCGGGCCACATCCTTGATCACCTTGTTACGCGGATCGCTCACGGTGTAGACCGGGTGACCGAAGCCGATCACCACTTCCTTCTTCTCGACGCGGGCGCGGATATCGGCCTCGGCCTCATCGGCGTTGTCGTAGCGCTTCTGAATCTCGAAGGCCACTTCGTTGGCACCACCGTGCTTCGGGCCGCGCAAAGCGCCGATACCGCCGGCAATGCAGCTGTACATGTCGGAACCGGTGCCGGCGATCACCCGCGAGGTGAAGGTCGAAGCGTTGAACTCATGCTCGGCATACAGATTGAGCGAGGTGTGCATGGCGCGCACCCACGACTCGCGTGGCTTCTCACCGTGCAGCAGATGCAGGAAGTGACCGCCGATGGAGTCGTCGTCGGTTTCCACATCGATGCGTTTGCCGTTGTGGCTGAAGTGATACCAGTACAGCAGTGCGGAACCCAACGAGGCCATCAGCTTGTCAGCGATATCGCGGGCGCCTGGGTGGTTGTGGTCGTCCTTCTCCGGCGACACGCAACCCAGCACCGACACGGCGGTGCGCATCACATCCATTGGGTGGGCGGACGGCGGCAGTTGCTCGAGCGAGACCTTCAGCGCCGCGGGCAACCCACGCAGGGCCTTGAACTTGGCCTTGTAGCCAGCCAGCTCGGCCACGTTGGGCAGCTTGCCGTGGACCAGCAGGTGGGCGATTTCTTCGAAGTCGCAGCGGTTGGCGAAGTCGAGCACGTCATAGCCACGGTAATGCAGGTCGTTGCCCGTACGGCCGACCGTGCATAGCGCAGTGTTACCGGCAGTGGTGCCGCTCAGGGCCACGGATTTTTTCGGCTTGAAGCCTGGGGTCGATTCTGGGGTAGCGCTCATCGCGGGGTCTCCTCATCCAATCCGGTTGTATTTCTTGTTCATCCGCGGGCCGGCTTGGCGACCCGCGTGTCGATCACTTCTTGGCGGCGAACAGCGCGTCGAGCTTCTGCTCGAAGGCGTGGTAGCCGATGCGGTCGTACAGCTCCGCGCGAGTCTGCATCAGGTCGATGACGTCTTTCTGATGACCATCGCGCCGCACGGCGGTATACACGGCCTCCGCGGCCTTGTTGGCAGCGCGGAAAGCCGACAGCGGGTAGAGCTGGATGGCCACGCCGACCGAGGCCAGCTCGTCACGACTGAACAGCGGGGTCGCGCCGAACTCGGTGATATTGGCCAGGATCGGCACGTTCAGCGCGTCGACGAAACGCTTGTAAGTCGGCAGGTCGTAGGCGGCTTCAGCGAAAATGGCGTCGGCACCGGCTTCGACGTAGCGCAGGCAGCGCTCGATGGCAGCGTCCACGCCTTCGGCCTGGATGGCGTCGGTACGGGCGATCAGAAAGAAGTTCGGATCAGTCTTGGCATCGGCCGCAGCCCTGACGCGGTCGACCATTTCCTCGGTGGAAACGATTTCCTTGCCCGGACGGTGACCGCAACGCTTGGCGCCGACTTGGTCCTCGATATGGGCGGCGGCGGCGCCGGCCTTGATCAGGCTCTTCACCGTGCGCTCGATGTTGAAGGCGCTCGGGCCGAAACCGGTGTCGATGTCCACCAGCAGCGGCAGGTCGCAGACATCGGTGATGCGGCGCACATCGGTGAGCACGTCATCCAGGGTGTTGATACCCAGATCCGGCAGGCCCAGCGAGCCGGCCGCCACGCCGCCGCCGGAGAGGTAGATGGCGCGAAAGCCCGCGCGTTTGGCCAGCAACGCATGGTTGGCGTTGATCGCGCCGATGACCTGCAACGGGCTCTCTTCGGCGATAGCCTCGCGGAATCGCTGGCCGGCGCTGCTCAGGGTGGAAAACGGACTCATGACTCACCTCGTGTCTTGGACGGGTTGGCGAGCGCTTCCTTGTAGTGGCGCTCGATATTGCGTTTGGAAGCCCCGATATGGCGGCGCATCAGCAGTTCGGCCAGCTCGCCGTCGCGCTCGGCGATGGCGTCGAGAATCCGGTGGTGTTCGGCAAACGCCTGATGCGGTCGATTGGGCGTGGCGGAAAACTGCAGGCGATACATGCGCACCAGCTGATACAGCTCGCCGCAGAGCATCTGGGTCAGGGTCTTGTTACCGCTGCCCTGGATGATCCGGTAGTGAAAGTCGAAATCACCTTCCTGCTGGTAGTAGCCGACACCGGCCTTGAAGGCGGCGTCCTGCTCATGCAGGTCTAGCACGGCACGCAGCTCATCGATTTCCGCCTGGGTCATGCGCTCGGCGGCCAAGCGACAGGCCATGCCTTCCAGCGATTCGCGGATTTCATAGAGTTCGATCAGCTCGGCGTGGCTCAGCGAGACCACCCGCGCGCCGATGTGCGGCACGCGCACGAGCAGACGCTGGCCTTCCAGGCGATGAATCGCCTCACGCAGCGGGCCGCGGCTGATGCCGTAGATACGCGCCAGCTCCGGTTCGGAAATCTTGCTGCCGGGCGCGATTTCACCCTTGACGATAGCGGACTGGATAAGCCGAAAGACGTGCTCGGAGAGCGTTCCCGACTCGTCGGGTATGGTGTGAGGCGACTGGGAGTCGACAAGCATATTGTTGACACTGCGCAGGAAATTTGCGGAAAAACTACGCTGCAAAGCACTATATGTCAAACATCAGCAGGTTACTGTCGACAATAAAGCGAATTGCTCACCTTTTAATTAGACACAGCTCCAGCCCAATAAAAATGCCGCGTTCCGTACGGAACGCGGCATTTTTCAGAGATGCGCCAGTCATCAGGCGCAAAACGCGGTTCTTGACTGACTAGGCACTCGTGACAGCGTTGCCGATCCGATTGCTGCGCAGCGCGGACCAGGTCCATATCGCCCCAAACAGGTCCGGCAAGCCGAGCACCAGTAACATCGGCGACACCATATCGGCAGCGACGAACACGGCGAAGACCACCAGCACCGAGGCACGTACGGGCACGGTGGCACTGATGAACGGCAGGATATTGCGCCGCCCCGCGAGCACGTAATAAATCCCCAGGTACAGCACCAGCAGGCCGACGACGCGGATCCAGACTTCCTGCGTCAGCTCGAAACCGAACAACCCGAGCAGCAGGTTTGGCGCGAGCAACAAGGGCACGCTCAGCAACAACATGTAGCAGCCGAAGACGAACACCGTTTTTCCGGGGTAGCTCATAGCACTCTCCTGATTATTGTTATTGAACAGGTCACGCCAGCGCCTAGCCGCCAACGCTTGGCGCATTCGCACCGGCGACGGGCGAATCCGCATTTAGGCTCGTCAGGCGATAGGCTTCTGCATCGAAGCGACGGGTTTCTCGGCGGAACATCCAGCTGAAACCTGGCCAGAGCACCACGTTGCGCCCAGTCTCCTGGTGGGTGTACCAGCTCTTGCAGTTGCCCACGGTCCAGACCGCGCCGCGCAGGCGATTGCGCAGAGTGGCATTGAAGTGTTCCTGCACCTGGGGCTGCACGTCGACGCTGGTCGCGCCCTGTGCCTTCATCGTGTCCAGTGCGCCGAGGATGTAAGCGATCTGCGACTCGATCATGTAAACGATCGAATTGTGGCCCAGCCCAGTGTTGGGCCCCATCAACAGAAACAGGTTGGGAAAACCGGCAACGGTGGTGCCCTTGTATGCCTGGGGCCCCGCCTGCCAGGCATCGAGAATGTCCTGCCCGCCGCTGCCGAAGATCATCCCGCGCGGGAACGGCATGCTGGCCTTGAATCCGGTACCGAAAATCAGCGCATCGACGACATGCTTCTGATTGTCGGCCGTGATCACTCCATCCTCGGTTATTTCGCGGATGCCTTCGTTAACCAGGGCGACATTGGGCTGGGCCATCGCCGGGTAATAGTTGTTCGACAACAGGATGCGCTTGCAGCCGATGGCGTACTGAGGCGTGAGCTTGCTGCGCAGCGCCTTGTCCTTGACCTGCCGGCGCAACAGGTTGAGCGCGAGCAGCTTGTGGAATGTCATCAGACGCGGATTGAACACAAACCCGAGCACGCGGGTTTCGTGCGCCGTATAGATCAGCCCCCTGACGAAGCGCTGCAACCTGGGGAATGCGCGCAGCAGGCGCTGTTCGGTCTGGGTGAAACCACGGTCCGGCTTGGGAATCACCCACGGCGGCGTACGCTGGAATACGCTGAGCGTGGCAGCCAGCGGCTGGATCTCGGGAATGAACTGAATCGCCGATGCGCCCGTACCGATCACCCCTACCCGCTTGCCGGCCAGGTCGTAATCGTGGGCCCAGTGCTGGGAGTGAAAAACCCGACCACGAAAACGCTCAAGGCCGGCAATGTTCGGGTAATCGGGTGTCGACAACGCGCCGGTACCGGCTACCACCACCTTGGCGTAAACCACGCCGCCGCGGGCATCCGTGACTTCCCATAGCGCACGCTGCTCCAGCCAGCGCATGGACGCCACGGCGGTATTGAAGTGGATATGGGCGAGCAGCTCGTATTTATCCGCGCACGCCGCCAGGTAGTCACGTATTTCGGCTTGCGGTGAAAAGCGCCGCGACCAATCCGGGTTGGGTTCGAAGGAAAACGAATAGAGGTGCGAAGGGATATCACAGGCGCAGCCCGGGTATTGATTGACCCACCAGGTGCCACCGATGCCGGCCTCCTGCTCGTACACCACGAAATCGCGCTCGCCGCCCTGCCGAAGGCGAACCGCCATGCCGATACCGGAGAAACCGGCGCCAATGATCAGAACCCGGTAAACCGTGCCTGAGTTGGGAGCCACCTGGGGGGCTGCGTTCATCTTCACTTGCTCCTGACTGCAGTTGCGCGGACATGCTTGCCTGGGCGCACGGGATGCTTGTATCGAAGGTTGATGTAACGGCACTGCAGCGCGCGCCATTGCCGCGCGTGGGTTCTCGGCTATGCGCGTTCTGCTGCGAGCGGTTTCACTGGCGCAAGGCCGGCATGCACACTGCCCTGCGGCTGTTCTATATGGGCGGCAATGCGGGTGGCATGGGCCTGGAGCACCTCGCCACGGGTGCGCATGCCGAATAGCCCGGTGAAATGCAGCAGCATGCGAAAACCAAAGCCCAGGGCATCGCCACGCTTGCGCGGCACCAGATGCAGGTGGGCATGGGGAATATGCTGGTTGGTGGCTTTGCCGTCATTGACGATCAGATGGGTGCCTTCAACGCCATAACCGGCCTTGCGCTGGGCGGCGACCAGGTTGTCGAAGACCTGGTACAGGTGCTGGCGGATCGGTGTCTGCAGCTGGTCGAGCTTCTCCACGTGCTGCAGCGGGATCAGCAGAATGTGGCCCTCGCCCAGCGGGTGCACATCCATGAACGCGACGCACTGCTCGTCTCGGTAGACATGGGTGGCAGGCAAGGTGCCGGCGATGATCTGGCAGAAAATGCAATCCATTGAGATTCCTTGTTGGGCGTTACGACGCACTCAGGTCGCGCGCTGGGGCTCGGCCGTTGCAGAGGTTGTGCTACGGCGCGCAAACAACCGGGAGAGCAGCCAGCGATCGCGCAGAAACTGCTTGTTCTCGAGCAGCTCGTGGACCTTGCGCAGGTTGCAGAATGGCACCCCCGGGTACACATGGTGCTCGACGTGGTAGTTGATGTTGGCCCAGAGCAAACCCACCACGCGGCTGGTAACCGTGATGGTGTTCTTCGACAGGTCCAGACGATCGGCGTGCTCAGGCTCGAGCGTGGCCATCGGGAAATGTTCGTAGCCACGGGAAATCGGGTTGATCACCAGCGCCAGCAACAGCAGCGGCAACACGAAGATCAGTACGAACTCATAGCCCATGCCCTGGCTGACGAACAGCGCGCAGACAGCAGCCATCGACAGCAGGTTGAACGCCAGTTCGCGCAGCACCAGGTTGCGTACCCGTTCGCCGTAGCGCACCAGCGAAAAGTAGGTGAAACGCGGCACGAACACCGCGATGCGCAGAAACATCCATTTCACGCCGCGGGCGTAGTTCCACTCGTCCGGGTCTTTCTCCGGGTCGCCAAGGTAGCGATGGTGATGCTTGTGGCATTCGGTAAACGAGGAAAACGGAAACACGATGAACCAGGCCATGAAGCGGCCCACCCAGAGGTTCAGCGTGGCCGAGCGGAATGCATTCTGGTGGCCACAATCGTGCTGCAACACGGTGAAGGCATGCAGCTGGTTACCCAGGATCAGCACGGCAATCACATGCCCAACGATGTTCTCGGTCATCGCGATAAACACCGCGCAGGCGATCCAGACTGCCACATGCAGCAACGACCACAGCACGAACTTGCCCGGGTCGGGCTGTTGCAACGCCAGCAACTGGGCCTGTCGCGCGCGGTCAACCTTGAGTTCGGCTCGCTTTGCCAGCCGGATTTCGTCCTGTGCAGCCAAAACCGATTCTGTATTCACTACATCCACCTTGCTTGAGCGTGACCGCCGCCGGGTTTGGCTACCTTGAGCATGACGCTGACGCCATGCCGAAAAGCGCTCAGTTCCGATACGCGGTTTTGCCTGCGTTACTCGACCTGAAGCCGAACGTCGTCCGTCGTGGGATAGCCGATGCACATCAGCGCATGGCCCATTTTCAGTTCTGCCGACGACAATCCATGGTCCTCGCGCATTTCGACCTCACCGGCCAGCTTGGTGCAGACGCAGGCCGTGCAGAACCCGCTGCGACAGGAAAACGGCGGCTGCACGCCACTGGCCAGGGCCGCCTCCAGAATCGTCTGGCCGGCGGGAACGGCAAAATTGAATTCCTTGCCCTGCATCAGCAACTGCACCCGTTTTGGCGCAGTCGACTGGGTCTGCTGTTGCGCCGGCTTGGCTGGCGTGAAGCTCTCCATGTGCACCGAGTCGGCGGCAACGCCCATTTCAGCCAAGGCGCCGGTCACCTCATCCATCATGCCGCTTGGTCCACAGGCGTAGTACTCGGTGTGCCGGCCGCCGTGATCAGGCAGCGATTGCATGATTTCGGCGACGCGCTGCCGGGTCAGGCGCCCGCTGATCGGGCTCGGCACATCCGGCTGAGAAAGCACATGCACCACCTGCAACTGCTCGGCGAACCTGCGCTGCAGGTGATCGAGCTTCTCGCGAAAAATCACCGAGTCGGTGTTGCGGTTGCCATAAATCAACGTCACACGCGAATTAGGCTCGAAATGCAACGCCGACTTGAGAATGGAAAAGATCGGCGTGATGCCACTGCCAGCGGCGAACAGCACCAGATGCCGGCGCTTGTCCGGCTGAGGGGCGAAGTTGAAGCGGCCGTGGGCGCCGAGCGTCTGCACGGCATCGCCCGCCGCAAGCTGCTGCACCAGGCGATTCGACACCTTGCCGCCGGCCACCCGCTTGACCGTGATCGACAGGTTCTTGTCCAGCCCCGGCGTGCTGCTGATGGAGTAGGCGCGGCAGCCCTTGGCGCCCTCTCCATCGACATCGACTTCCAGGGTGAGGTACTGGCCAGCGGTGTACTTGATCTTGCGCAGCAATGGCTGCTTCAAGTGAATGGTGACGGCATCGTCGGTTTCCCGCTCGATGGACGCGACTTTCAAGGTTAGCGCTTTGCTCATGGCTAGCTCACATCCGCTGCGGTTTGCTGTGGGAAGTGAACAGCGGATGGCGACTGGGCCGCCGCACGCTGCTGATAAGCCCGCTCATGCTCCGCAACCGGCGCCGCCGCGGCGCGACGCTTCAGCAGGGCGACCTTCTCCTCGTGGGAAATGGGCTCCCACCAGTCCAGTTTTTTCGCCATCGCGTCGAAGCGCCGGAACATCAGCATGACGAACAGATCGAGCACGCTGAGATCGCGGAACACCAGGGACTGCGCGGCGTGCATTTCCGGCTTGAGCCGCTCGAACAACGCCGGGCTTTCCGACCAGTGCACGTTTTCCCAGTGGTGATGGCAGACGTGATAGCCCTCGTTGAGGATGTTCACCGGCTTTTCCAGCAACGTCACGGTGTTGTACATCCAGTCCTTCGGGTCTTGCTGGCCGCCGTAGAACGCATGCTGGCTCCAGTGGATGACGCCCATCAGGAAGTTGCTCGCGCACCAGGGAATAAGCATGTAGAACACGGCAATCGGCAGACTGTAGAGCGCGAGCAAAACGAACAGCGCCAGGTGAATCAGGTTGCCGATGATCATGCTGCGCATCTGCTGCGACTTGTGCTTGCTCTTGAAGTAGAGGTATGGCGAAACCAGCAACTGCTGGTACATCACCTCGCGCACCATGTACACCGCGAAATGCCAGGCATTGGCATGGTCGTAACGCGCGGTGGCGTAGACGTCCAGAGGACCGGCATTCTCCCGGTGATGCTGCTGCAGGTGCGCAGCCGCGTGGGGGATCAGGCCCATGGGAATGGCAAACAGCATGTACAGGAACGAGTTGCCGGTCCACTTATCCAGCACGCTTGCCCGCTTGAAGATGCCTCCGGTGCGGTGGCCTTCCTGGTGCATGGAGCTGAATGAGCGGACGAAGGCGCGGATATTCGGGCCGTACACGAATGCGTAGAACGCCACCACCAGCGCCCAGGACAAGTCCTTGATCACCAGTTGCGCGATGAACACCGGAACCGTGGTCAGCCCGACCGTAATCGCAGCCGCCAGAATGGGTTCGTCACGCGGGTCTTTCAGCACCCTGTTCGCCAAGCGCTGAATCAGCCCGTGATATTGCGTTTGGATCGCCCGGCCAAGCGCGGCAACGCCAGGAATGCAGCAGAGCAGCCAGCGCGCCGCCTGGAGCAGCAGCGCCAGGGAAAGCACGACGGCAATGGCAGCGGTGTTAAGTACCAGCAGTACCGTGAACAGCGGAACGGCAACGAAGTGAAACACCGGACTGACGTTTCCCGGCAACGGTGGGTAAAGGAAGTCTGTCGTCGTGGCCATAAATCATATTCCTGCTTGGTTAAGCGTTTCGTCTCAATGCGGCGAATTCGCCTTGGTCATCTGAGCGACGACCCCGGAGCCTGCGCTCCGGGTCTGCGGGTTGCAGGCGGTTTGCGGCGCATCTCAAGCTGCCGCGTTCGCGGATGACTCCCGCAGAAACTGCGCCAGCAGCGGTGTCGCCGCCATTCGCGAGATCGGGTGAAAGCAGATCGCCCGAGACGCCGCGAGCAGATACGGAACCTCGTCCGACGAGATGAACGCCATGCCACCCAGCAGCTCCACCGCCAGATTGGTTGCCCGTTCGACAGCGCCCTGAACCATGAAGCGCGTACACAACGCCTTGTTGTAGGTGTTGAAATCGGCCGCCCGCTGCTCTTCCAGCTCCCGCGCCGTGCCAATCAGCGCCTGGTGCGCGCCCTCCAGTTCAATGGCCAGCTGAGCCAGTTGCCCGTCGTCGACGTTGCGCTTGTTCAGCAGCATATCCACCAGCGCGGACGCCACACCGAGGTAGGTGCCGCCCACCATCAACTGGAACCAGCACAGCCCGGACAGCGAGGTTTCTTCCGCCGAGGCAGCCACTTCGTCGTCGCCCACGGCTTCGGCAAGCAGCATGCGCTCGTCAGGAACGAACACGTCGTTGAAGATCAGCGCGTTGCTGTCAGCGGCCTGCAGCACCGAGGTATTCCAGAAGCGCTCGCGGGACACTTCGCTGCCGTCGTTGAAGACCACCGCAAAGCCCTGGGTCATGCTGCCATCGTCGTTTTCGCGGGCAACGCCGACCACGATCACATCCATGTTGTGACTCATGGTGCAGGGCTTTTTGCTGCCTTTGAGCAGGAAGCCGCCCTCGACCGGGCGGGCTTTAACGCTGGAATTGAAGATCTCCGCGCCCACCTTGCCTTCGGCAAAGGCCGAGGCGATCAGCAGCTGATTCTGCGCGATGCCATACAGCAGCTCGTCGGCCGCGGGGATCAGGCCGCCAAGCTGAACGATGGTGGCAATGGTGTGGTGATGCATGGTCATCATCACGGCCAGCGACGGGCACAGCGAGCCGATGGCCCGGAGGATTTCCACCGTCTCGCGCGGCGATGCGCCAAGGCCGCCGAATGACTCGGGAATGATCAGGCCAGCGGCGCGGTAGTTGCGAAACAGGTCGCACAGCTCGCTGGGGTCGGCTTTCTCAAGCGCCATGCGGCCACGCTGCTGCAGCGCAGCGATCAGGCCTGGCAGACGCTTTTCGGTAACGTTTCTTGCGGATTGCATCGACATGGGAATGGCCTCGACTGTCGGTCTTGTTCTTGTTTTTATCCGGTTATCCGGCTTTCTCGATCGGTTGCTCGACAGCGGGCGCGAAACCGAAGTGGCGGGCCAGTTCGAACAACTCTTCCGCATCTTCGAGCGGTGGGCGCTTGCCGATGCTGTAGTCGCGTTTTTTTCCTGCCATGGTCAGCACGATGGTCTCGGCCAGGCAGCTGAAGATCACTCCTGTAGGCAGGCTGGTCAGGTTCTGATCGCCGAAGCGATAACCGCGCTCGGGCATGTGGATCAGCCCGCCTTCGATGACGGTGACATCAGGGCGCTGCGGCAATGAGGCATGACCGATATCCGGCGGCTGCGCGCAGTCGCAGATGATCGCGTTGTGGTGCAGTGCGGCCGGGTCGATGAAGGCCGCTCCATTGGAGGTTGCCGAGAGCACGACCTCCAGGCGAGGCAGCCAGTGCGCCAGATCCGAGGCGACAGTTACCGGCGGCAGGTAATCCGCTTTGGCCTGGGCCAGCGCATCGACCGCATCAAACAGCTCGCGCAGCTGATCATCGTCGCTCAGGTCACGCGCCAGCAGGCGCTCGACCATGCCGTCATCGGGCAGCAAGACGCTGAGGGTTTTCGCGATTCCGCTGCAATGCCCCGCTTGAATGGCCTGCAGGGCCGCGCTGTACAGCTCGCCGCCCACCAGCCGCAGCTCGTGCATTGCACCCAGGTTGGCGGAGTTGCCAAGCAGCACCAGGTGCTCGGAATACTTGCCGAGCCTGAGGCTTGCCAGGCGACCTACCGAACCATAGGCGCCAATCACGCCTGTCAGCCGCTTGGCCAGCGGCGCACCGCGGGCAGCACATGTGGTCGCGAGCGCGTCGACGCCGACCATCGCCGTCAGGCTGTTGCCGGTGGTGGTATGGAACTGGTCGTTGACCACGTCCTTGCCGGCACTGGAGATCACTGACGTGTAGGCGCCGAGGCCGACAAAATCGACATCCAGGGTGCGCACGGTGTCGAGGTAATTGTCGAGCAGCTTGCGCCGTTTGCTCAGGCTCAGCCGCATCAGGTCGCGCGGCTGCAGCAGACTGCCAACCAGCCAGCCCTCCACGTAATTGCCATCGTCGTTGTAGATGTGCCGAGCGTGGTAGGAAATGCCGGTATCGAGGTCAGGCTTGGCCCACTCCGAGAACTCGGCCAGCCAGTCCTGCATGAAGGCTTTTTCTTCTCCGACGATGCCCAGTGCCTCGACCACGCTTTCGCCGTTGACGCTTTCCGGCGTGGTGGGATGTAACAGAAACGCGAAGCGCCCCAGGCACTGAACGCCCCCGCCGTGGCGCTTCGCCGCTGCCGGTGCAGACCATTTTGCGAGCGGCCCGCGGGGACCGGTGAAACCATGCGCATCGAGAATCAGGCGATGCTGCTGGTCATGGGCAATCAGCTCTGCGGCGGCGTTCAGTCCATTCAGCAGCACATCGATCTCATCGCGGGAAATCGTGAACGGCGGCTGAATGCGCAGGACGTTGCCTTCGCTCAGGGTCGGCAGGCAGTACACGCCATGGCGGCTTTTCAGGTAACCGCAGACGATGGGCACCAGCGCGCCGAAAGAGCTGGCCAGCGACATCGTGTACAGACGATCGCCCGACCAGCGACGGAACTTGAGGCCCTGCATCAGGCCGCGCCCATCCAGGCTCTCAAAGACCTGCGGATAGCGGATTACCAATCGCTCAAGCCCGGCGCGCAAATAGGCGCCCTGCGCGGCCGCCTGCTGCACGACCTCGCATTCGTTCGCCGTCAGGTGGTCGATCACCGCCAGGCCGACGGCGGCGGTAAAGCCGTTAACGGCAAAGGTCGAGCTGTGATGGCGGTCGAAATCCCGACTCCAGCAATTCTGCGCGTAGATGCAGGCGCCAATCGGAACGATTCCGCCGCCGAGCGCCTTGGCCAGCAGCAGCACGTCCGGCGTCAGGCCGTGGGCCATGGCCGCGAACAGGTGGCCGGTGCGACCCAGGCCGGTCTGGATTTCATCGAGCACGAACATGGCGCCGTGTTTGCGGCAGAGTTCCTGCGCTGCGAGCAGATAACCCTCGGGCGGGGTGATCATGCCGGCTTCGCCCTGCACCGCTTCGACGAAGAACGCGGCAACGCGACGGGTTTGCAGGATCGTTTCCAGCGCAGCGAGGTCGCCGTAGGGAATGTGGGTGTAGCCGTCCGGCTTGATATGGAACGGCTCGCGGTAAATCGGTTTGCCGGTGACGCCAACAGCGCCCTGGGTCTTGCCGTGAAAGCCGGTGTAGGTGCCGACGATCAGCTCGCGGTTGGTGGCCGCGCGCGTCAGCTTGATCGCCGCTTCTACCGTTTCGGCGCCGCTGGTGGTGAACGTCACCTTGCTCATGTTGCCAGGCGCGACTTCGATCAGCCGCTGCGCCAGTTGCTCCGCTTGCGGGTTGAGCAAGGGCTGGATAAAGGTAGGTCGCCCCGAGGCGAGAAACGCGGTAGCCGCGTCGATGATCGGCTGTGGTCTGTAGCCGAACGGCACCGCGCCGAATTGGCCCACGAAATCGATCAGTGTGTGACCGCTTTCGGTAACGATCCGCGTCCCGCTGGCACTCGCCACCGTTTCGTTGAGACCGACGAAATCAAGGAGTTCCTGACGGGTGACGTTGAGTAGGGAGACGGTCATCGTGCTCACCTCGCCCCCGCGTTCATGACGGCCTGTACATGCCGGCTGATCTTGCTCACGGTGTCGTGCTGGTAGGCGAATTCGGGGTCGAGCTCGATGCCGAACATGTCTTCGAACTCGGCGGACAGACCCACGATAAGGACGGAGTCGACACCCATTTCATGGAAGGAGCGCTCGACGTCGAGTGCATCCCGTTCGACTTCAAGCAGACTGGCTACAGTTTCGGTAACCGCGGCGGTTATATGGTCAATGTGCACATGTCCTCCAAACATTTTCCTATTACCGCAACACATCCTGGGGAGCGCGTGTAAGCGCTGCCGTAGCGTGGATGTCAGGTGCCGTAGTGCCTATGTTTATATTGTTGTTATTGGCCGCATGGGGCGTAGCTGCCCAAGGGAGCCCGATCCTCTGCGTATGCCGATTGACGAACAATACTCCGTTAGGAGTAAGGCCTTTGCGCCATCAGTGGCGCCGTCAAACAGCTGCCAACGCCCGTGCCAGCACTGCCCTGGCGCCCAGCCAATCGGCTGAAGAACAGGGTTACTGAATCCATCTCGATCACCTCGCATGCTGAAACAAAATCCAGGCGACCGAAGGCCTGCGCCTGGCGCACGCCTTCGGTCGACAACGGAAAAGGCACCGCCGACGCAAACGCGCCGGCGGCGGGAGGGTTTCTACTCTTCGGAGAACAAGGCCGCGATCTGCGCCCGGCTCGATGCCTGTAGCTTGGAGAAGATGTTCTGCATGTGGGTTTTAACCGTCTTGTCGCTTATGCCAAGAATCTGCCCAATCTCCCAGTTGGTTTTGCCCCGTGCGACCCAGTGCGCGATCTCGGCCTCGCGGCTGGACAGGATCGAGATGAACTGTGTCGCGGGTTTTTCACTGTCGTGCCGGCGCAATCGCTTGGTGCCCAGGGCGCGGTTGAGCGCTATGTGCAGATAAGGCGCCAGGATGGTCATCCTCAGCTTGCACTCATGGGCAATGGAGGTCGGCGTATTCATGAAGAAGTACGCCGTAAACGTATTGCGATAGAGCCCCGGCAGAACGATCCAGGCGACGTTGTGAATGCCGTGACGCATGAAGATATCGCCCCACACTCGATCGACCGGCTCCTCCAGGCGGTCAGGGATGGTGAGCTTCGGCCGCCCGGTATGTTCGATCAGGTCGATGCTGACGGGAGGAATCATGCCGTCACGACCGATTATGTCGCGCAGGCATTCATCCGTGACGGCATCGGCGTAGACCATATGGGATATGAATATCCGGTGCGCCTTGCTTCTGCCGCTGGCGAACACGAAGTTCTCGCACGGCAACAGCAACGGCAGCACTTGCTGGGTACGGTCCTTCAGTTCAGTGATGGTTTTCACCGACGTGATCGCGTTGAGCGCACTGACCAGCATCAGTCTTTCATGGCTGTCAGCAGGCATTACCGGCAGCAGTTGGCATTCACTGGCGCGCTGGTCGCGCATGACCTGTTGCGAGAGCGACAGCATGGATGTCTGGCGTGCCGTAAACACGCCACCCGATCCAACAGTCATGCTTCGACGACCTGATTGCTGAGGGCGCCATCGATGAGAATCTGGCCGTGCAGTTCCAGCGCGACGATCCGCTTACCCAGCTGTGAATCGCTCGATTGCAGCTCTGCCTGCAGGTTACGCAGATAGCCCTCATAGACGCGCCGACACTCCTGGCGCTTGACCTTGCCGCTGGAGGTGCGCGCCAGCGTACCGCCCAGGACCAATAGGATGATCGGCTGCGCTATTCGGTGCTGCTGCCAGACCCGCGATTTGATCTCGGCCAGCACCCGCGGCACATCGAGCGTTCGCAGGGCACGCCGTTCGACCTCCTGCATGATCACCACCTGCTCGCTGTCTTCCAGCTCAACGCTGAACGCGGCGGAACCATCCGGGCGGAAATTCTCATCTGCCCGCAACACCGTGCTTTCGATATCGCCTGGATGGTGATTCACACCATTCATGATGATCAGGTCCTTCAACCTGCCGGTGACATAAAGCTCACCCTCGAGCAGGAAGCCAAGGTCGCCAGTGCGGAAGAAACTCGCCCATGAGGTCTGCTCCGGACGTGCTTCGCGGAATGCCGCAAGCGTGCTCTCAGGGCGCTGCCAATAGCCGTTGGCAACGCTGTCGCCGACGATGCAGATTTCGCCCACCTGCCCCTCCGCCAGACGCTGTTCGGTATGCGGGTCACAGATAAACGGCTCCTGGCCGGCGATACCACGACCACTGCTGACCAGGGTCCGGGCGCGGGCTTCGGCGCAGTCATCTGCATCGCGCTGCAGCGGCACTGCACGATTGTCTTCGAGCAAGGCTGCATGGAAGTGACGCACGACCGGCTCGCGACTGGCGCCATTGCCGGTGACCAGCAAGGTGCCTTCGGCCAGCCCGTAACAGGGAAATGCCGCGTTGGCCTTGAAGCCACAGACCGAGAACTTGTCGTGGAACGATTCGATGGTCTGGGCGCGGACATGTTCGGCGCCGTTGAACGCCACCTGCCAACTGCTGAGATCGAGCCCCGTCAGCTCTTCCGGCTTGACCTTGCGCACGCAGAGTTCGTAAGCGAAGTTGGGGCCGCCGCTGATGGTCGCGCGGTACTTGCTGATGGCTTGCAGCCAGCGCAGCGGTCGCTGCAGAAAATGGATAGGCGCGAGCAACGTGGTTGGAAAACCGACGAATACCGATTGCAGGATGCCGCCGATAAGCCCCATGTCGTGATACGGAGGAAGCCAGCTGACGATGTGGCTGTCCTGGTGGGTGGCAAAGGTCTCGCTGATGCTTTGCGAATTATGGATAAGGTTTCCGTGGGTCACGACCACGCCCTTGGGGTTGCCGGTGGAACCCGAGGTGTATTGCAGGAATGCGATGTCGTTGCGATTACCAGGGACGGGGCGCCAGTCAGCGGCGGCGGCAGGATCGAGCTCGGAGATATCGAGCACTTTCGCCATGGGGGTCGACTCGGCCAACCGCTCGCGGATGGCGACCATGTCCTCCCGAGTGGTCAGCGCGGCGGTGGGCTCACAGTCGCCGAGAATGCCATCGAGGCGATCCAGGGTTTTGGTCGCTCCCGGCGGATAGGCGGGAACCGCGATGAGCCCTGCATACAAACAGCCGAGAAAGCCGGTGATGTAATCCAGGCCCGGCTTCAACAGAATCAGCACCCGGTCGCCCGGTGCGCAATGCAGCTGCAGGGTGGCCGCCGCGGCACGTACCGCAACATCGAGCTCGGCAAACGTCACGGTTATTTCGCTGTCACGCCCATCCTGCAAAAAGCGGTAGGCGAGCTGCTCTGGTATGGCCTGTGCGTGGCGGCGCAGACACTCCGAAAAGTTCTCATAGGGAACGTTTCGGTCATGCTCTCTCGTAGTCGTCATTTTTTTTATTGTCCAAGATAGCCTTACTTTGGGCCCGCCTGGAACAGCGTCGTATCCTTACTGCGCCAGGCAGTCCATCCTCCGGGAGCGTCCTGTTCCAAGTGAATACTCCAAACAGCGTATACCTACAAAATCCTCCTGTGGCGCATATTCAAACGCGGTCTTTGATGGCTATCCGATGGCGCTCCAGGTGTCTGGTGCGCGCTAGACGGCCTTCAGCACCCGCGTAGCAACTGGCCCAATTGCCGACTCGCGGCCCCATGAATCGAACCTCTCGATCCACGCCCGATGCTTAGCACAGCGTTAAAACATCTGTGCAGACAATGACCGCTGGTTACCCCTGTCGACACCTGCTACCGGTCGGTTATGCGACGGTGTCCACATCTAGCAGATGAATCGGAGATGGCATGTCTTTTACCGAGTATCCAGAGTTTGACGCCGTCGGCCTCGCCGAGTTGGTCAGAAAAGGGGATGTGTTGCCATCGGAGCTGGCGGAGGAAGCGATACGGCGCATCGAAGCGTTCAACCCGGCGGTGAATGCGGTTGTCTACAAGGCCTATGACATGGCCAGAGCACTGGCTGCGCAGCAGGACAGCGCGCAACCTTCCGGACCGCTGCACGGCGTGCCGTTCCTGCTCAAGGACATCCTCGGCGACTGCCAGGGCATGCCATCGACGCTGTCGTCGCGCATGCTTCGCGAGCGGATGATGACGCTGGACTGCGAGCTGGTCAGCCGCCTGCGCAAGGCTGGCCTGAATTTCGTCGGCAAATCGAATACACCTGAATTCGGCATTCTGCCGACGTCCGAGTCCGCCTATTACGGGCCGGCGCGCAACCCGTGGAACCTCGACTATTCGACCGGCGGTTCGAGTGGCGGAGCCGCCGCTGCGGTGGCCACTGGGATGGTGCCTGCCGCCCATGGCAACGACGGCGGCGGCTCGATCCGGATTCCCGCGTCATGCTGCGGCCTGGTCGGTTTGAAGCCGACCCGCGCACGCAACTCGCTGGCACCGGACTTCGGCGAACTGCTGGGCGGCCTGCTCGACGAGCATGTACTGACGCGCACCGTGCGTGACAGCGCCGCGCTGCTCGACGCCACCCATGGTGCCGTGCCGGGTGACCCCTATCGTGCCCCGCCGATGAGCGGCCTGTTTCTCAATGAAGTGACGCGCCAGCCGGGGCGCCTGCGCATCGCATTCTCCAGGGTAGATCCGGCGGGCCGGCCTCTGCATCCCGACTGTATTGCAGCGGTCGAACAAACCGCGAAGCTGCTTGAGTCCCTCGGCCATAGCGTTGAAGAAGCGCAGCCGCAGATTGAGCATGAAAGTTTCGTCGGTGCGTTTACCACCATGTGGTTCTCGGGCATCGCCTTTGCCGTGGAGTTGATGAGCATGCAACTGGGTCGCCCTCCGCAGGCGGGAGAGCTGGAAGGCCTCACCCGTGCGGTGCACCAGCGCGGCCTGACCGTGAGCGCGGTCGAGTTTCAGTTGTCCGAGCTGGTATTGCAGCAGGTCGGCCGCGAGATGGCGCGTTTCCATCAGACCTACGACTGCTGGCTGACACCTACCCTAGCCACCCCGCCGCTGCGCAACGGGGTGGTCGATGTCCAGCAAGAAGACCTGGAAAAGGCTTACGCCCCCATCGTCGACTACAGCCCTTTCACCGCGATCCATAACGCATCCGGGCAGCCGGCAGTCTCCCTGCCGCTGCATTGGAACGCCGAGGGATTGCCAATAGGTGTGATGCTCAGCGCAGGCTTTGGCGAGGAAGCGCTGCTGTTCCGGCTGGCTGGCCAGTTGGAGCAGGCGAAGCCCTGGAAGGATCGACGGCCTGAGCTGTTTCTCCAGGCGACGCAAAACGAGCCCGTTGCCGGCTGACCAAGGGGAACCCCATGAGCGTTGAAGCGACAATTCGCACCGATGAACAACGCGGCGGTGAGGCGGTGCCTCGCACGCCAACGCTCGCGCAAGTCACCGGTGCGCCAACTCAGCATGACGCGGTGCACCCCTGGTTCACCGACGCAATGAACCGCGAAGAGCTGACGCGCTTCGGCAAGGACCTTATCCGCCAGACACTGCCGTTCACCGTCGAGAATCGCCGTCTCAGCTGGTGGCATTTCTGGTCCACCCTTGCCGTGGTGGGTGCGTTCGCAGTGGCCGCGGCAACGCCCTGGTGGTGGCCGGTACGGCTGGTATTCAGCGTTTTGCTGGGCTTTGCCCTGGTGCGAATGTTCGTGCTCTATCACGACTACATGCATGGCGCGATTCTGCGCGGGTCACGATTTGCGGATCTGTTCTTCAAGACTTTCGGGCTGTTGCTGCTGGCACCACCCACGCTCTGGAAACAGTCGCACGACTACCACCACGGCCATAGCTGCCAGTATGTCGGCGCGGAAAAGGGCCGATTGCCGCTGCTGTCGACCCACACCGACCTCGGCACCTTTCCCCTGATCTCGACCCACGAATATGCCCGAGCGAGCCGATGGAAGCGCCTGCGCTACCGCATCGCGCGCAATCCGCTGATGATTCTTCTGGGCTCGCAGACGATATTCGTCTTCAGCATCTGCCTGGTTTCGCTGATCACCCAACCGAAACACCGCCTGTGGGCGCTCCTGGCACTGGCGATAAACCTGGCGTCGGTGGTTGCGCTGATGAACTACGCGCCTGACGTCCTGCTGTTCTCGCTGCTGATACCGAGCCTGGTCGGCTCGGCGCTCGGCACCTACATGTTCTATTGCCAGCACAACTTCCCAGGCGTGCGCTATCCAAGTCGTGATGAATGGGATTACATGGAAACGGCGGTGTTCTCGTCGAGCTACATGCGCACCGGGTCGATCATGGCTTGGTTCACCGCGAATATCGGTTATCACCATGTGCACCATGCGAACTCCGGTATCCCCTTCTACCGCCTCCCCGAAGCCATGGAAGCCATTCCGGCGCTGCGCACCCCGACAGTCACCTCGCTGCATCCGCGCGACATTTATCGCTGCCTGAAACTCAAGCTGTGGGACCCCGAGCAGAGACGCTTGGTGTCCTTTCGAGAATTTCATCAGCAAGCAACCCGCTAAAGCGTGCGGTGACAGGCCAGGATCAATGCTGTCACCGTCATTCCTTCATGATCTTCATCCATCCTCAGGCGTTGATCGCGCATCGCCGCCAGGCGCGTTAAGTGCCTGTCCCAGCAGAAAAACCCCATGTTAGAATGCCGCCCGCTCATGGCCGCCGCGCATTTACGCTAGGCATGGCTAAACTTCACGCCAGTGCGGGCGATAACTCGCATCTGCCGGTCTCTGGTTCATTTTTGCCGTACTCATGCCACAGGACTTATGACTCGAAAGCCCTTCGCCCTGTTGTTATGCCTGCTACTTGCACCTGGTCTCGGCCATGCTGCATCTAAGAGCGTCTATGGGCTCAACGAATACGTACGAATTCACGAGCCTGATATGGAGCTGGCTGCAAAGCTGGACACCGGCGCCAAAACTGCATCACTGAGTGCGCGCAATATCGAACGATTTAAACGAAACGGCGATTCATGGGTCCGTTTCTATCTGGCGGTCGACGATGCCCATGCCAATCCGATTGAACGACCGCTTGCGCGGATCAGCAAAATCAAGCGGCGTGCCGGCGATTACGATCCCGAAGAAGAAAAAACCTACACTGCACGTCCTGTCATCGAGATGGACATCTGTATGGGACAAGCCCTGCGCACCATCGAAGTCAACCTGACCGACCGCAGTGCCTTTCAGTTTCCATTGCTGATCGGCTCAGAAGCGCTCAAACGCTTCGATGCACTGGTCGATCCGAGTCTTAAATATGCAGCAGGGAAACCTGGCTGTGCCCCTGACGCAAACCCTGGCGAGTAATACCCATGCGCTCTCTGAACCTACATCTGAAAATCCTGATCACACTACTGGTGAGCCTGGGCATTCTGATTACGGCTTACCAAATCTTCATTCTTGGCATTCCGCTGACCGGCGATGAGACCGATGATCTGTGGAATATCGATGCCAAGGTCGAGTTCCAGGCCAGCTCTCGTGAGCCGGTCAAGCTGCAGATGTTCGTGCCGCCGCTCGCCCAGGACTACGTCAGCCTGAACGAGAGCTTTATCTCGAACAACTATGGGGTGAGCATCAACCGGGCCGACGGCAACCGCCGCGTTACCTGGTCCGCACGTCGTGCCAGCGGCAAGGAAACGCTCTATTACCGCCTGGTGCTGACCAAGCGCTACAGCGGCGAGCAGGCAAAGGCCCAGGGGCCGATCTTCCGTGACAGCATTCCAGTCGAGGGCGCAGAGAAAATCGCCGCCGAAGCCCTTCTTGCACCGATTCGCCAACATTCGGCCGACGTCGAAACCTTTATCAGCGAAACCATCAAGCGGGTTAACAACGTCAACGACGACAACGTCAAACTGCTGCTCAGCGGCGATGCCTCGACGGCCAACAAGGCCAAGGCGATTGAGCTGCTGCTATCCATCGCCCATGTGCCGATGGAACGCCTGCACACCATCCGCCTGGCCGCTGACATCCAGCAGAGCCCGGAACTCTGGCTGCGCAGCTTCAATGGCGAGAAATGGCTGTACTTCAACCCCGAAACCGGCGAGCAAGGCCTGCCTGCAGACCGTCTGGTCTGGTGGATCGGCGATGAGAACCTGATCAACCTCGAAGGCGGCAAACAGGCTCAGGTGAGCTTCAGCCTGAACAACAGCGAAATGAACGCCATTCGCCTGGCCAAGCTGACCGACGAAAACACCGACGCCGATTTCCTCGAATACTCGCTGTATGGCCTGCCGCTGCAGACCCAGCAGACGTTCATGATCATGGTGATGATCCCGATCGGCGTGCTGGTGATTCTGATTCTGCGCAACCTGGGTGGTTTGCAGACGCTGGGTACCTTCACTCCGGTACTGATTGCCCTGGCGTTCCGCGAAACTCAGCTGGGCTTCGGGATCATTCTGTTTACCGTGATCACGGCAGCGGGCTTGTCGCTGCGCTCCTACCTTGAGCATCTGAAACTGCAGATGCTGCCTCGATTGTCAGTGGTATTGACGTTCGTGGTCGTACTGATCGCGGTCATCAGCCTGTTCAGCCATAAACTCGGGCTTGAGCGAGGCCTCTCGGTTGCGCTGTTCCCGATGGTGATTCTGACCATGACCATCGAACGCCTGTCGATCACCTGGGAAGAACGTGGCGGTGGCCATGCCTTCAAGGTCGCGGTCGGTACGCTGGTCGCCGCTACGTTGGCTCACCTGCTGATGAGCGTGCCTGAGCTGACCTACTTCGTGTTCACCTTCCCGGCCGTGCTGATGATTCTGGTGGGCTTCATGCTGGCGATGGGTCGCTACCGCGGCTACCGCCTGACCGAGCTGTTCCGCTTCAAAGCCTTCCTCAAGGACTAATGCCATGTTCGGTCTGATCAAGACGTGGAAAGCCCTTGAAGCCAAAGGCATCATGGGCATCAATCGGCGTAACGCGGACTACGTGCTGAAGTACAACAAACGGCACCTGTACCCGATCGTCGATGACAAGATCATTACCAAAGAGCGCGCCATCGAGGCCGGTATCGACGTGCCGGAAATGTACGGTGTGATCGACACCGAGAAAGGCATCGACAAGCTGCGTGAGATCATCGGCGACCGACCGGACTTCGTGGTCAAGCCAGCGCAGGGTGCTGGCGGCGACGGCATTCTGGTGATCGCCGATCGCTTCGAGGACAAGTACAAGACGGTCTCCGGCAAAATCATCAGCCATGAGGAAATCGAACATCAGATTTCCAGCATTCTGACCGGTTTGTACTCACTCGGCGGCCACCGTGATCGCGCGCTGATCGAGTATCGGGTTACCCCGGATCAGATCTTCAAAAGCATCAGCTACGAAGGCGTTCCGGATATCCGCATCATCGTGCTGATGGGCTACCCGGTGATGGCCATGCTGCGCCTGCCGACGCGGCAATCCGGCGGCAAGGCTAACCTCCACCAGGGCGCCATTGGCGTGGGTGTGGACCTGGCGACCGGCGTAACGCTGCGCGGAACCTGGCTCAACAACAAGATCACCAAGCACCCCGACACCACCAACGCGGTGGATGGCGTGCAGTTGCCGAACTGGGACGGCTTCATGAAGCTGGCGGCTGGCTGCTACGAGCTCTGCGGGTTGGGTTATATCGGCGTGGACATGGTTCTCGATCAGGACAAGGGCCCGCTGATTCTCGAGCTCAACGCGCGCCCGGGCTTGAACATCCAGATCGCCAACGACTGCGGCCTGACCCACCGTGCCCACGCAGTGGAGGCACGCCTGAGCGAATTCGCCAAACGCGGCGTCAAGGAGACCGCCGAGGAGCGCGTACGCTTTTCCCAGGAATTGTTTGGCCACGTGCCAGTGATGGAAATCTAGGGCGCGCTCACCTGTATACCAACACCCGGATTTCCGGGTGTTTTTTATATGCCCCGCCGGTCTGTCGCCGCACGCGCCTTGCGAACCCCTAGGACGAATAGCAGCAGCGTTCTACAATCGACGCCCCGCTGCTCCGAAGCCCCTCGAATGTCCACCTGCTCCCTGCACCCACTGCCTTATCAAGCCGACCCTGGATTCTATTTCAGTGCCATTAGCCGTGCGCCTGGCGCAGTGCTGCTGGATGCGGGGCGCCCGACAGCTCAGCGTGGGCGCTATGACCTGATCAGCGCCTGGCCGATCCTTGAGCTAACTCCGCACCACGACGAGTCAGCCAGTCACTTCCTGCAACGCTTGCGTGATGGGCTCGCCGACCTGGGCCCGGCGGGGCCACCCGCTGGGGTCGAGCTGCCATTCATGGGGGGATTGATCGGCTACCTCGGCTATGACTTTGGTCGCCGTCTGGAAAGCTTGCCGCAACATGCCATCGACGACCTGGGTTTAGCCGACGCGCATTTCGGCTTGTACAGCTGGGCGCTGATCAGCGATCACCAGCTTGGCACCAGCCAACTGCTGTTTCACCCCACACTGCCCGCTGACGAGCAAGTGCGGCTGGTTCGGCTGTTCGAACGCGTTCAGCCTGCAGTGTCGGCCCCCTTCGCGTTGCACCGGCGCTTCAGCGCAGATCTGAGTGCTGGGGATTACCGCAACGCCTTCGAACGCATCCAGGCCTATATCCAGGCCGGCGACTGTTACCAGGTGAATTTCGCCCAGCGCTTTCGCACGACTTACCAGGGCGAGCCCTGGACGGCGTATCAAGCCCTGCGCGCGGCCTGCCCGACCCCCTTTGCCGGTTATCAGGCGCTGCCGGACAACGGCGCCCTTATCAGCCTGTCGCCTGAACGCTTTCTGCAAGTCAGCCACGGTCACGTCGAAACCCGCCCGATCAAAGGCACTCGAGCGCGCGACCCGGACCCGCAGCAGGATGCCGCCCAAGCCGCTGCCCTGCTCGCCAGCCCAAAGGATCGCGCCGAAAACCTGATGATCGTCGACCTACTGCGCAATGACCTGGGGCGCAGCTGCACCGTCGGATCCGTGCGCGTTCCTCAACTTTTCGCGCTGGAGAGCTACCCGAACGTCCATCATCTGGTCAGCGCCGTGACCGGCGAGCTGACACCTGGCAAAGACGCACTCGACCTGATTGCCGGCAGCTTTCCAGGTGGGTCGATCACCGGCGCGCCGAAGATCCGCGCCATGCAGATCATCGATGAGCTCGAACCCACGCGCCGCGCGCTGTATTGCGGGTCGCTGCTCTACCTTGATGTACGCGGAGAAATGGACAGTTCGATTGCCATCCGCAGCCTGCTGGCCAAAGACGGCCAACTGAGCTGCTGGGGCGGCGGCGGGATAGTCGCGGATTCGGACTGGCAGGCGGAGTATCAGGAATCCATCACCAAAGTGAAGGTCTTGCTGGAAACCCTGGAGCAATTCGCGCCCTGAATGCAGAAGGCCCGCACTGAGGCGGGCGCTCGATCATGCAACGTGTCTTACAGGCTCAGGTTGCGGTTGGACGCCTTGATGAATTCGCGCTTGAGGTCTTCGAACGCATGTACCGCCGGGAATTGCGGAAACTCGCGAATCACGTTCTCCGGCGCATGGAACAGAATGCCGGCATGGGCCTCGCTGAGCATGGTGGTGTCGTTGTACGAATCGCCAGCAGCGATGACCCGGTAATACAGGCTTTTCAGCGCCACCACCGATTGCCGCTTGGGGTCTTTCTGGCGCAGCTGATAGCTCACTACCCGATCAGTTTCATCGGTGATCAGCTTATGACACAGCAGCGTCGGAAAACCCAGCTGGCGCATCAACGGCTGGGAAAATTCATAAAAGGTGTCGGAAAGAATAACCACCTGAAAGCGCTCGCGTAACCAGTCGACAAACTCCACCGCGCCCTCCAGGGGCTTGAGCGTGGCAATCACCGCCTGGATATCGGCCAACTTCAGCCCATGCTCGTCGAGGATGCGCAGGCGCTGCTGCATCAGCACATCGTAGTCTGGGATATCCCGGGTGGTCGCTCTCAGCGACTCGATGCCGGTTTTTTCCGCGAAGGCGATCCAGATCTCCGGGACCAAAACGCCTTCCAGGTCGAGACACGCGATTTCCACAGGACACTCCTAGAATTGGGCTTGAAAGAAGGCGGCACTCTAGCGGCTAGCCCCCGATGGCGCAACGCGGCGCTTATATGCAAAACCAAGGCTTACCCCGCTACATCGTTATTTAGCCGCATAAGCTGGATTTGCTAACATCCGCGGCACAGAGCGCAAAGCGCCACTACCACCAGGAATTCAGCCCGATGAGCCTTCCCCTCGATGTAGCCGAACTGGCCGTTGCCTACGCCAACAAAACCCCTCAGGACATTCTCAAGCTTGCCTTCGAGCATTTTGGCGATGACCTCTGGATCTCATTCAGCGGCGCCGAAGACGTCGTACTGGTCGACATGGCTTGGAAACTGAACAAGAACGTCAAGGTATTCAGCCTCGACACCGGGCGTCTGCACCCGGAAACCTACCGATTCATCGAGCAGGTTCGCGAACATTACGGCATCGCCATCGAGGTGCTGTCGCCTGATGTGGCGGCCCTCGAGGCCATGGTCAAGGAAAAAGGGCTGTTCAGCTTTTATCGGGACGGCCATGGCGAGTGCTGCGGCATTCGCAAAACTGCACCACTGCGGCGCAAGCTCAGTAGCGTCAGCGTCAGCGCCTGGGCCACCGGCCAGCGCCGCGATCAGAGCCCCGGCACTCGGAGTCAGGTGGCGGTGGTGGAGATCGACGGCGGGTTCTCCAGCGCGGACAGGCCTCTGTACAAATTCAATCCATTGGCGCAGATGAGCAGCGAGGAAGTGTGGGCCTACATCCGCATGCTCGAGCTGCCCTACAACCCGTTGCATGAGCGCGGCTTTATCAGCATTGGCTGCGAGCCCTGCACCCGCCCCGTGCTGCCAAACCAGCATGAACGCGAAGGCCGTTGGTGGTGGGAAGAAGCGACGCAGAAGGAATGTGGCCTGCACGCAGGCAATCTGATCGCGAAAATCTGAGCGCGCCGCTCAAAGCGTGCCGGAAACCCACCAGCCCAGATTCCGGCCGCGTCGTTCAGCATTCCACATATAAAAAGCCCGGCAGGAGCCGGGCTTTTTTTTATGCGTGAAAGCGATCTCAATGAATCGGCAGTTCGATACCCTGAAACAACTCCTCCAGTTCGGATTTGTTATGGCACTGCACGGCCTTGGCGAGCATGTCGCGGGTCAGGTGCGGAGCGAATTTCTCGATGAAGTCGCACATGAAACCGCGTAGAAAAGTGCCGCGACGGAACCCGATCTTGGTCACGCTCGGCTCGAACAGATCACTGGCATCAAGCACCACCAGATCAGGATCGAGCTTGGCGTCCACCGCCATCTTGGCCACGATGCCCACTCCCAGCCCCAGGCGAACGTAGGTTTTGATCACGTCGGCGTCGGCTGCCGTGAACACCACCTTGGGCGTCAGGCCGCGATGACTGAAGGCCTCGTCCAGCTTGGAGCGGCCAGTAAAGCCAAACACATAGGTGACGATCGAGTACTCGGCCAGCGCTTCCAGGGTCAACTTCGACAGTTTGCTCAGCGGATGTCCCTGAGGCACCACCACGCAGCGGTTCCAGCGGTAACACGGCATCATCACCAGGTCGTTGAACAGCTCCAGACCTTCGGTCGCAATCGCGAAATCCACGGTGCCATCGGCGGCCATCTCGGCGATCTGCATCGGCGTGCCCTGGTGCATGTGCAGGGATACATCCGGGTACTGCTTGATAAACGCGCTGATCACCGGCGGCAAGGCGTAGCGCGCCTGGGTATGGGTGGTGGCGATGGACAGCGTGCCTTTCTTCTCGTTGGAGAACTCCTGGGCAATCTGCTTGATGCTCTCGACCTTGCGCAGAATTTCGCCGGCGGTGGTGATGATTCGTTCCCCCGCCGGGGTCACACGGGTCAAGTGCTTGCCGCTGCGGGCGAACACCTCGACACCGAGTTCGTCTTCCAGTAAGCGAATCTGTTTGCTGATGCCTGGCTGTGAGGTGTAGAGGCTTTGAGCCGTGGCGGAGACATTGAGGTCGTGGTGCGCGACTTCCCATATGTAGCGCAGTTGCTGAAGCTTCATAAAAATCCCTCAAACCAGATAGGCAACCGCTCAATCGGCGACTGCGTCATATAACCATATTCATGGTTCAGCAGCTAAATCTAGACGATTTATTTTTATTCGCGTGAATTTATCGAGTTAAAGCTCGCCGCGACTGCGATGTTGCAGCATGGGAACCAGGTACACCGGCACCACCGACAGCTGCACCAGGCGCCCCGCCGTTCTCCCGAGTGGGATTTCCAGATCGGTGCCATGGCTGTGACTACCTACGACTAGCAGATCAACCCCAAGTTTCTGCGCCTCCTCAAGAATCGCTATGGGTGGGTCGCCTTGCACCACTTTCACCGCCCGAATCAGGTCGAGTTCGTTGCGCGCTTCGCCAAGCTCATCATTGAAGCCCTCGAGAACGCGCTGCTCGATGCTTGCCATGACCGTATTCAATCCGTGACTGCGCAGTTCTTTCAGGCGTTCTTCATCGAGGTAGGTCTGCAACACTGACTCGGCGAACAGACCCATCGGCTCTACCGCGTGCACCACATACAGGCCAGCGTTGAACGCCCGCGACAAGGACAGCGCATGCTGCAGCACATAGGGCGCGTAAAGGCCAAGATCAGTGGCGTAAAGAATCGAGCGAATCATGGGGCCTCCTCGACTGCCTGGCGGCGGCCTCACTTGAGCTTAGCAGCGCCTGTTGAAAGTCAACCGAACCGGCGGCGAACCCGCAAGTCAGGTGCCGGTGGTCGCCGCTCATGACTAGCGAGGGCGGCGCTCAAGGAAGCACAACGCCTGATACAACGCCTCGATCCGCGGCATGCGCTGCCCTGCCTGCGCCGCAGCGGCCAGAGGCGTCGCGTAAATGGCATGCAGCTCCAAGGGCCGTTGCTGAATGAAGTCGTGGTACATGCTCGGCAGATAATCCGGCATGCGCTCGGTTGCGGCGAGCAGCTTCGCCGGGTAGCCGTGCGGCAATTGATTCCCACACGCTGCGGCGCCCTCGACGACCTCCTGCATGATCGCCTCGATCAGGGCACGGCTGTCGGCGCTGGCCATCAACGCCTGGGTGCCGGCATTTAGCAGCACCGACAAACCGTTGTAAGGCACATTCCACACCAGCTTCTGCCAGCGTGCCTGCTGCAGGTCAGCCATGGCGACGGAATCCAATCCTGTCGCCGCGAACAGCTGCGCACCCTCCTGCAAGATCTGCTGCTGCACGGCCTGGTCGCTCGCAGGCCCGGAGTGGTAGCCCAGGTTTATCGCGCCCAGGGCCTGATGCTCGATGACGCCAGCCGCCGCACGGTGAACGCAGATGAAGCAGAGCCCGCCCAGCAGGTGCAAGGAATCCGGCAGCAGCGGGCGTAGTTCGTCCTCTACAGCCAGCCCGTTCTGCAACAGGAGCACCTTGGCGCCAGGCGCCGCGGCTTCAATGATCGCAGGGACAAGGTCGGCATTGCTGGTAGTTTTCGCCCCCACCAGCAACCAATCGCAGGGCGGCATATCCGCCGCCGTGTGATAGGCCTGCACGCTATCCAGGCGCACGGTGCCGTGGCTGGCGCTGTTCAGGGTCAGGCCGTGCGCGGCTACAGCCGGATATTCGCTGCGCAGCAGGAAATGCACGTCGTAGCCGGCATGCGCCAGCATTCCGCCATAAAAACCGCCAATGGCGCCCGTACCGATGACACCAATTCGGGGTCGTTGTGACACTGACATCAAATACTCCTTATGCGCCAGGCAGACCTGCCTTGGCCGATCAGTTGATACGCTTGTGCGCTTGCACGGTGGTTCGAGCAAATCATCAGGTTGCCAGCGGTGTCAATTCGACCAACTGCGGCCAGCCACGCCACCTGTTAGCGCCGGGAGATTTTTCGCCTGGCGCGATACCGCAGGCACAGGCTAAGGCACGGCACATCGTTTCTGCCCAAGGCTGCTCACAATCCACGATAAGCGCGTGCGCCCATTGTCTAGCCAACCCCTAACGCGATAAGGTTCGGCATCCCCGCTGTGCCCATATGCTGTGCTCCGCCACGCGGGGAGCGCTGGCGGCCGGCACCGTGACCTGACGAACTGACCTGATGACGAGCACGATGGCTGATTTACCGATTGATGACCTCAACGTTGCCTCCAACGAAACCCTGATTACCCCGGCCCAGCTCAAGCGTGAAATTCCGCTGAGCGAGGCCGCATTGCGCACCGTTGCCAGTGGACGTCAGGTAGTACGCGACATTCTCGATGGCAAGGACCATCGCCTGTTTGTCGTAGTCGGCCCTTGCTCGATCCATGACATCAAGGCCGCCCACGAATATGCCAAACGTCTTAAGGCGCTGGCGGCGGAGGTCTCGGACAGCCTGTACCTGGTCATGCGGGTGTACTTCGAGAAGCCTCGCACCACCGTCGGCTGGAAGGGGCTGATCAATGACCCTTACCTGGATGACTCCTTCAAGATTCAGGACGGCCTGCATATCGGTCGTCAACTGCTGCGCGATCTGGCCGAAATGGGCCTGCCGACCGCCACCGAAGCCCTCGACCCGATTTCCCCGCAGTACCTGCAGGACCTGATCAGCTGGTCGGCGATCGGCGCCCGTACCACCGAATCGCAGACTCACCGCGAGATGGCCTCGGGCCTGTCGTCCGCGGTTGGCTTCAAAAACGGCACGGATGGCGGCTTGACGGTCGCGATCAACGCGTTGCAGTCAGTTTCCAGCCCGCACCGTTTTCTCGGGATCAACCAGGAAGGCGGAGTATCCATCGTTACCACCAAGGGCAATGCCTACGGACACGTGGTGCTGCGTGGCGGCAACGGAAAACCGAACTATGACTCGGTCAGCGTTGCGGTGTGCGAGCAGGAACTGAACAAGGCCGGCATTCGCCCAAATATCATGGTCGACTGCAGCCACGCCAACTCCAACAAGGACCCGGCTCTGCAACCGCTGGTGATGGAGAATGTCGCCAATCAGATACTGGAAGGCAACCAGTCGATTGTCGGCCTGATGGTCGAAAGCCACCTCGGCTGGGGCAGTCAATCGATTCCGAAGGACCTCGCGCAGCTCAAGTACGGCGTATCGATTACCGACGCCTGCATCGACTGGGAAAGCACTGAGAAAACCCTGCGCGGCATGCATGCCAAACTCAAGGATGTGCTACCCAAGCGTCAGCGCAGCTGACCCGTCACCGTTCAGGCCTGTTGCGCAAGCGCTGGGGCCGATAGGCAAATGAAAACGCCGGGCATTGCCCGGCGTTTTCATGTCAGTTGCCTGGCTCAGTCCGGGTGCTCAGGGCGTTGCCGGCGCTCCATGTAACGCTCCACGTAGGAGCAGGATGGGATGACCGTATAGCCCAGGCGTTCGGCGTATTCCAGGGCATGCTCGGTCAGGGCCGCCGCAATGCCGCGACCACGCAACGAGTTGGGCACGAAGGTACGGTAGATGTCCAAGGTCTGCTTACCCAGGTCCATATAGGCCAGGTACGCGCGGTCACCATCGATGGTGGTCTCGAACTGATGACCTGCCAGATCATGGTGAATGGACAACGCCTCGCTCATTGCAGCTCCTCTAAGTACATCAAAACTGTACTTTCACTTGATCGATCTTCTCCAGGCGCAACGACATCTCTGCCGTGCCATTGCCACCCTGGATGCTCAAATAGGCCTTGTCGCCCTGTACCCGGGTCAGAACACCCTGATAGTACATGCCGTCAAAGGTGACGAAACGCAAACGCTTGCCGATATGATCAGCCAAGCCTGCCACGCTGACAAACTCCTCTTGTCCGCTGACCGTGGTTGCCGCCACCTTTTCAAGCGTAGCGCCGGCTTCTTCCTGGGCTAATGCCGCCTCGGACCGCTTGTTCGGATCAACCCAGCTGAATCCCAAGGGCTGCACTGCCTGCTGATTCACCAGCACCGCAGGACGCAGCATCGCCATCACCCCTTTCGCCTCGAAAAACTGCAATCCGTCCCAGGTCATCCCCTCAGTCGGATCGAGCTCGATGCGCAGCGACTGCGGGTCTTTCAGGTACCGACCGTACCCATCAAGCACCGGCTGGTCCAACGCCACCCGCTGGCTGCGCAAAACCTTGTCGAACTGCCGCACGGCCGCTTCCAGATAGGCTTCGTGGCTGATGCCCTGTTTACCGGAGCAGTATTCCTGCACCTTGCGCTGGTACTGGTTGTCGTTGATCTCGATTGCAACCCGCTGAATGCGGGGCGGATTGGCGCGCAGGTCGCCCGGCTTCTCCGACATATTGGCCAACGACAGCGCGACACGCAGCTCGCCCATGTCGCGCGTGTCGGAGGTCAGGTTGAAGCTGAGTTTCTGCGCCCCCGGCTGGAAGTGATAGGAAAACTCCCCATCGGTCTCGAAGGTGCGATAGCCCATATCCAGCAGTTCCACCGTGCCGATGGTGCGCACGCTGCCGCAGGCAACCTCGCTCATGGCCGTGAAGACACTGCGTTCAGCCGGCGTGTCATAGAGCTGCTGCATGAATGGCCCGTGAACATCGAGCGCGAGCCCCTTTAGGCTGACGGCCATCTGCTCGGGGAACTTGCCCTCGGCCAGGCGCTCCTTGAAGCGCAGCAACTCGCCCAGGCCGTTGAACTTCAATTCCGCATGTTCGATGCGCATGCTGTCGTTCATGGCTGGGACCACGACCTTGATTTTTTCCAGCCCCACACGGCCATCGAAAGAAGACGTGATGCCACCGTAAGTGATGGTCATGAACGGCGACAGTTGCTCGGTGGCGTCCGTCATGATCGAGCGCACCGACAACCAGAGCGATAACTTGATCAATACCGCAATTGCCAGAACGGACAGCAAACCCCACTTGATCAATTTGGACATGCGCACATCCTTGAGTTGGCACAGTTGTTTTTATGAATGTCGCGCAGCTTATCAGGGCGCTCGCAAGCATGCGAATCAAGGGCTTAGAGCAGACTCAGGACAGCAATGCAGCAGAGCACGGCAACCACCGGAATCAGCACGGTCACGACGAAGATATCCTTGTAGGCCTGCTTATGGCTGAGGCCCATGATCATCAGCATGGCGATCACCGCGCCGCAATGCGGCAACGAATCCAGCCCGCCAGCGGCGATATTGGCGATACGGTGCAGCACTTCGGGCGCCACACCCATTTCCAGGTACTTGGGCGCCAGGGTCTGCATGAATATCTGCAACCCGCCGGAGGATGAGCCGACAATTCCCGAGACCACGCTGACCGACACGAAAATCGACAGCAACGGCGGCAGATCAACCGTCAGGATCCATTGCGAAAACTGACTGAAGCCGAGTGTCTGGGTTACCACCCCACCAAAGCCGATGACCGCTGCGGTATTCAACAAAGGCATGATCGCGTCATCTGCGCCCTGCCCCAGCACGCCGACAGTATTGCTGCGCAGGCAAGGAAACAGTGCGATGGCAACGGTGGTCGCGAGTATCAACGCCAGACTGGGCCAGATGATCGGCTGCTGCTGGCTGAACGCGACCAGTTGTCCAACTGCACCCTCGCCCACAACAACCCAGCCAAGCAGCAGCAACAGACGCGGCAACATGATCACGCCCAGCACCACCAAGATAGGCAGTACCGCCAATCCCCAGGGCGGGCCAGAACCCGGCGCACCAGCGAGCTGCTCCATCCGCAAATCCTGCGCGTTGGCTTCGAAGCCCTCGCCACGATCACGGGCCAAGCGCCACTCGCGCTGCACATACGCCATCCCCAGCCCGACCATAACGATGCTTGCCAGCACACCAATCCAGGCACCGGCAAACAGATCGGTACCCAGCGCGCTTGCGGCGATCACGTTATGGATGGAGGGTGTTCCTGGCAGCGCTGTCATGGTAAAGGTGCCAGCACCCAGGGCAGTAGCCGCGCAAAACAACCGCTTGGGTAAGTTGGCTTCGCGCATCAGGCTGATGCCCAGCGGGTACATGGTGAAAATCACGACAAACACCACGACGCCGCCGTAGGTAAGCAGCGCACACACCAGCATCGTTACCCACAACGTACGCTGAGTGCCGAGCGTTCCGATGATCGCCTGCGCGATGCTGTTGGCCGCCTGACTCACCGCCATCACCTTGCCGAAGATGGCACCGCAGAGAAACAGCACAAAGAACTTGCCTGCAAAGGTAAATGCGCCCAATGGACCAAACGGGAAGTACTCAAGTAATGCCTGAGGTGCGGGCAAGTTGTTGGTCAAGGCCACAATCAGCGCACATACCAACGCCGCGATAAAGATGTTGACCCCACGCAGGGCCATGAAGATTAACAAGCCCAAGCCAACCAACAACCCGATATTCCCCAGCATCGTACGCCCCGCTTTATTGTTCTGTTAAACACCCAGGATCGTGAGCCTGATAACGTCAACTGCACTTTCGAATAGTCCGCGCTTTAAATAGCTAACGCGGGCCAACTGTATATTTTCTATACAAAAATCACAGCTTTTCGTAGTCCGTTTCGACAATAGTAAAAAAACAGGCTGTACTGGCTCAGGCTCAGTTTACTTACTACCGGTAATCAGTAGTATGTACGCCGGCCATTTTCCTACTGCTAGGAAATTGCTCTTATGGAAAAACTCCACCTCAAGGGGAACACGATGAACAACGCTCTGAAACTTTCTGCTCTGGCATTGGCTGCAGTTCTGGCTACCGGTTGCAGCAGCATGTCCAAAGAAACCGAAGCTCGCCTGACTGCTACCGAAGACGCAGCTGCTCGCGCTCAAGCTCGTGCAGACGAAGCCTACCGCAAGGCTGACGAAGCTCTGGCCGCTGCTCAGAAGGCTCAGCAAACTGCTGACGAAGCCAACGAGCGCGCTCTGCGTATGCTGGAAAAAGCCAGCCGCAAGTAATAGCCCTTTAAGGCTAGCTAAGCCGATCCAGTTGCTGGATCGGCTTTTTTTTGCCTGCGAGATACAAGGTGCAGGCAAAAAAAGCCGGCGCACAGCGCCGGCGGTTGCGAACAAGTACTGCAGTTAAATATCCAGCAACTCGCTACCCGCAACTGCAGTGTCGGGCTCGGCAATCTCGATCGGCAAACCGTCTTCGGCAGCCACTACTTCCCGCACGACCTCCCAGTCCAGGCGCACATCTCCAAGTTCCTCACGCTTGAGCAGCGCGTTGATAACCTCGGTATGTTTGTCCACCACGGACAGTTCGCCACTGTCGGTAAGTGGTGCATGGGCTTCCAGATAGACTTTGCCGTTGCTGCGCCCGAACTTGTAAGGCTCGTTAACGATACGCACCGAAGTACCCACCGGAGCCATCGCTGCCAGTTGCAGCACGTTGTGGTTGAGCATGCGGAAGCAGCCGTGGCTTACACGCATGCCGATGCCGAACTTCTTGTTCGAGCCGTGGATCAGGTAACCCGGTACCGACAGCGCCATCTTGTAAGGCCCAAGCGGGTTATCCGGGCCCGGCGGGACGTAACTCGGCAGCGGGTCACCGTCGGCGGCATGCTCCTCGCGGATCGATTTTGGCGGGTACCAGCCAGGGTTCGCCGTCTTGGCGGTAATACGCGCCTCCGCAATCGGCGAGTTCCAGCCTTCCCGACCTATCCCGAGCGGATAGGTGTGAACGACGTTTTCGCCTTTGGGGAAGTAATACATGCGGTATTCCGCCAGGTTGATCACGATTCCCTCGCGCGGTCCGGGCGGCAGGATGAACCGAGTTGGCAGAATGATTTCCGTCCCCTCACCCGGTAACCATGCGTCTACGCCAGGATTGGCCACCACCATTTCCAGGTAGCCAAGGTCATTTGCCACCCCGAGGTCGGCGAACGTGTCTTCGTACTTGGCGTTAACCACTTGCACCTGGCCAATAATGTCCTCGCCGGGAGGCGGTAGCGGCCACTGCGCAGCGATAGCGGGCGCCACCGAAAAAAACGCGGTTAAAGACAGAAAGCGGGCGACGTCAGGAGCGCGCAGCATGCGGTAATCCTTGGCAAGATGGGCTGGCAAATTAGATCGCTGATTGTACACAGGCGCCCGGAACTCCGGGAGTGGCTAGCGGTCCTGCCAGTGTGGCTGATCACCGCGTCTGCGCGCTTCTAGAATGGCGCGACAGGTCGGACAGATTCGTTTGTCCTGCAGCAGCTTTTTGTCCAGCGCGCGCCAGAGCGGCATGGCCGGCAGCAGCCCGCCGCACAGCGTGCGATCGGCCGACCCTGCAAGTTCCAGCTGGCGAGCCACAAGATGAACGCGTGCTTCGCGGCACGCGAACAGGTCGAGTTGCTCGTCTGGCTCGATCAATTGGTAGGCCTGCAAAGACCATACAGGACGCGGCATTGGGGGCTCCATGAGGGAGCGCCACATTAGCCGAAAGGCAGTCTAGGGAAAAGCCTGTCAGAGCAGCGGTTCAAGCGCCGGCCAGGCGTTTTCGAGGAGCACTGGCTGGGCTTTCAAGGCTGGATGAATGCCATCGGTCTGCATCATCCCCCTAACCCCGCCAACGCCCTCGAGGAAGAACGGCACGAAGGCCACCTGTTTTTCTTCCGCCAGGTTCTTGTACACGTTGGCGAACGCCGTGGTGTAACGCACGCCGTAGTTGGGCGGTAGCAACATGCCGAGCAGGAGCACTTTTGCACCGCTATCGCGGGACAGATCGATCATGGTCGCAAGATTCTGTTGCAATTGCGCAGGGGGTTGCCCGCGCAAGCCATCGTTGCCGCCGAGCTCCAGAATCACCACGTCAGGCTTGTGTTCGGCCAACAGCCGAGGAAGCCGCGCAGCCCCGCCGGCACTGGTGTCACCGCTGATCGAGGCGTTCACCACGCGGTGGGAAAAGCCCTCGTCGGCGAGGCGTTTTTCCAGCAAAGCCGCCCAACCCTGGCGGGTATCCAGGCCAAAAGCCGCGCTGATACTATCGCCAACGACCAATACGGTACCCGCCAGTGCGGCTTGCCCCCACATCATCAGGCATAAAGCCGCACCTATTAACCCTGCACGCATTGGATTCTCCATGAGCTCTAGCATTCTGACTGCGCGAAACCTTAGCAAAGTGGTGCCAAGCGCGGAAGGCGAGTTGACCATACTCCACGACCTATCCCTAACCCTGAATAAAGGCGACAGCCTCGCCATCGTCGGCAGCTCGGGTTCGGGCAAATCCACCCTGCTCGGTCTGCTTGCCGGCCTTGACCTGCCAAGTTCTGGCAGCGTCACCCTGGCCGGCCACGATCTCGGCAGCCGCGATGAGGACCAGCGTGCCCGCGTTCGCGCTGAGCATGTGGGGTTCGTGTTCCAGTCGTTTCAACTGCTCGACAGCCTCAACGCACTGGAAAACGTCATGCTCCCGCTCGAACTGGAAGGCCGCGCCGATGCCAGGGAGCGTGCCAGGTTGCTGCTGGAGCGCGTCGGCCTGGGCCAGCGCCTGACCCATTCGCCACGTCAGCTGTCCGGTGGCGAGCAGCAGCGTGTTGCAATCGCCCGCGCTTTTGCTGCCGAACCCGACGTGCTGTTCGCCGATGAACCGACCGGCAACCTCGATAGCCACACTGGCGAACGCATCAGCGACCTGCTGTTCGAGCTGAACCAGGAACGCGGCGCGACCCTCGTGCTGGTTACCCATGACGAACGCCTGGCCCACCGCTGCCAGCGCTTGATCCGCCTTGAAGGCGGTCACCTGGTCGACCACGTGGAACCCTGATGACACATTTGCCTTTTGCCCGATTGCTCTCGCTGGCGACGCGCCAGCTGATGCGCGATGCCCGCTCCGGAGAACTGCGGGTGCTGTTTTTCGCACTGATGATTGCCGTGGCCGCCAGTACCGCTATTGGCTACTTCAGCGCACGCCTGAACGACAGCATGTTGCTGCGCGCGACGGAATTTCTCGGTGCGGATCTGCTGCTCAGCGGCAGCACGCCTGCCACCGAAGAGCAGGTCGCCAGCGGCACGCAATTGGGGCTCGAGCATGCCCGGCTGGTGGAGTTCTCCAGCGTGATTGCCACGGACGAAGGCATTCAGCTGGCCAGCATCAAGGCAGCAGACAGCGCCTACCCCCTGCGCGGCCAATTGAAGAGCGCGGTGCAGCTGTACGCGCCGGAACAGGTCAGTGCGGGGCCGAAGCCCGGCGAAGCCTGGGCCGAAGCACGTCTGTTCGCGGCGCTGGATCTGCAGGTCGGCGGGAGCATCGAGGTTGGCTCTAAAACCCTGCGTTTGACTCGCGTGCTGACCTACTTGCCCGACGAGGCCGGCGATTTCTACAGCCTTACGCCCCATGTGCTGATGCACCTGGACGACCTGGCCGCCACTGGCGTGGTGCAGCCTGGCAGCCGCGTGCGCTACCGCGAACTATGGCGCGGCGCGCCGGAGACGCTCAGCGCTTACCGGGCCCAAGTCACTCCGACGCTGGCGGTCAACCAGCGGTTTGAGGATGCTCGCGATGGCAATCGCCGGGTCGGCAACGCCCTGGGACGTGCCGAGCGTTACCTGAACCTGGCCAGCCTGGCCGCGGTGCTGCTCGCGGGCGTGGCCGTCGCGTTATCCGCGGCCCGCTTCGCCGCGCGGCGTTTCGATGCCAGCGCGTTGTTGCGTTGCCTGGGACTGTCGCGCAATCAGGCGTTGGGTTTGTTCAGCCTGCAGCTCGCCATCCTTGGGTTAAGTGCCAGTTTGCTCGGTGCGCTGCTCGGCTGGTCTGCCCAGCATGGCCTGTTTTATCTATTGGATGGCCTGTTGCCCGCACAAGTACCGCCCGGTGGGCTCTGGCCGGCGTTGGCGGGCATGGCCACCGGCCTGGTCGCCCTGGCCGGTTTTGCGCTACCGCCGCTTGCGGCCCTGGGCCGGGTGCCACCCCTACGGGTGCTGCGGCGCGATCTCTTGCCGGTGCCCGCCAGCTCGTGGCTGGTTTACGGCGCAGCGCTGCTGGCGCTCGGGTTGATCATGTGGCGATTGAGCCTGGATATCATGCTGACGTTCGCCCTGCTCGGTGGCGGCCTGGTCGCGGCAGTGATTCTTGGCGGCTTGCTGCTGCTCGGGCTGCAAAGCTTGCGCCGTCTTCTGGCCCGCGCCGCGCTGCCTTGGCGCCTGGGCCTTGGCCAGTTGCTGCGTCATCCGCTTGCGGCCGCGGGTCAGACGCTCGCGTTCGGCCTGATTCTGCTGGCAATGGCGTTGATCGCCCTGCTGCGTGGCGAACTGCTGGATACCTGGCAGGACCAACTGCCGGAGCAGGCGCCCAATCATTTCGCGCTGAATGTAATGCCGGCCGACAAAGACGCCTTTGCCGCGCGCATCGCCGCGCTGTCGCCACAGCCTGCCCCGCTCTATCCGGTGGTTCCCGGTCGGCTGATCATGATCAACGATGAGCCGGTGAAACAGATCGTCAGCAAGGAATCCCAGGGCGAACGGGCGATCCGCCGTGACCTCAGCCTGACCTGGGCAGCCGACTTGCCGCCGGACAACGTCCTCACTGCCGGAACCTGGTGGGGCGCGCGTCAGGCCGATGACCTGCCCGGCGTATCGGTCGAGTCCGAACTCGCTGAGAGCCTGCAACTCAAGCTCGGCGATCGCCTCACGTTCAGCGTTGGCGGCATCGACCGCGAGACCCAGGTCACCAGCCTGCGCGAGGTTGACTGGAACAACTTCCAGCCGAATTTCTACATGGTGTTCGAACCCGGCACCTTGAAGGATCTGCCGGTCACCTACCTGACCAGCTTCTACCTGCCGGCACAGCAGGAAAAGCAGTTGGTAGAGCTGTCGCGGGCGTTTCCAACCGTCACCCTGCTCCAGGTCGAAGCCCTGCTTGCGCAACTGCGCAGCATCCTCGCCCAGGTCACGCTGGCCATCGAATTCGTCTTGTTGTTCGTGCTGGCTGCTGGCCTCGCCGTATTGTTCGCGGGTTTGCAAGCAACGCTGGATGAGCGAATTCGCCAAGGCGCCTTGCTCAGGGCGCTCGGTGCCGAACGCAGTTTGCTGGTCAAGGCGCGGCGTGCCGAGTTCGGCCTGCTCGGGGCGGCCAGCGGCCTGCTGGCGGCGATTGGCTGTGAGCTGATCAGTTTCCTGCTGTACCGCTACGCGTTCGACCTGGCCTGGCAACCACATGCTTGGCTGCTGTTACTGCCGGTAGTGGGCGCGCTTCTGGTGGGTGGCGCTGGGATACTCGGCACCCGCCGGGCACTGAATGTCAGCCCGCTGACCGTTCTGCGCGAAGGGTGAGGCGCGCGGTGCTAGCGCGTAGGCTCGACGCGCCCAGCATCGGGCTGTTGCTGTAGCCTGGCGGCAGCCCCCGGCGCTCCGCCTGACGGGATTTACGCAGCAGCGCGGCTTGTGTTGAAACGGCAACAGCCCCTAATCTGCCGCCTTTCCCTTACCCAGTCGCCCGCATGAGCCGTTATCGCCCACCCAGATCCGCTGGAACCCCCCTGATAACCCCCGAAGGCGAGGCGCGCATGCGCGCGGAGCTGCACGAACTCTGGCACGTGCGCCGTCCACAGGTGACCCAGGCCGTCAGCGAAGCAGCCGCTCAAGGCGACCGCTCCGAAAATGCCGAGTACACCTATGGCAAGAAAATGCTCCGTGAGATCGACAGCCGCGTGCGCTTTCTGACCAAGCGCCTGGAAAACCTGAAAGTGGTGGACACCCGGCCTGCGGACCCGAACAAGGTGTATTTCGGTGCCTGGGTCACAGTCGAGGATGAGGATGGCGTCGAATCACGCTATCGCATCGTCGGCCCCGACGAACTCGACCTCAAAGCAAACCTGATCAGCATCGACTCCCCGCTCGCACGCGCCCTGGTTGGCAAAACCCTGGATGCCGAAGTACGCGTGCAAACCCCGACCGGGGAAAAGACCTGGTACGTGATCGCCATCGAATACCCGTGAGCGACAGCCTCAGCGCCGGGTGATCAAACCCTGCCTGGCGATGCGGACCAGTTGCCGAACCGTATCATCCAGCTGCGCCGCGCTTGGTGCCTGTACCACGGCCAGATCGAAGCTGTCGCTGGGGAAACGAGCCATGGACTCGCCGTCGTGGACGAACTGGATCATGAAGGCTTTCGGCCCATGCCATCGTCTCGGCCAGCCGTCGAGGTAGCGCAGCAGGGTTGGCTGATGCGAACCGCCCAGCAGGATTTTCGGGTTGCGTTTGGTCAGCCCGCAGGTTATCGGGGCCAGGCGTATGGAAGGTTGGGGGCAATTCATGTGCGTGTCTCCGCCTCATTGATCCGCTGGGCAGCGGTGAGAGGCGACACCGAACCAGCGCTTTAGCGGTATTTCGAAGGCTTCGGAAAGTCTTCTTACGAGTTGCTCGAAGCAAATCGCGGCGCCCCGCAAGTAGCTGTTTAAATCGGCGCATGGGTTGGCATCCTAGGGACGCCTAACCAAGACTGTCAAGGCAAGTCCACTGGCCCGCCGAGGGCCGGTGATACTTCACGTGCGCGATAAAGAGGCTGGTGTCGATCCCTATAACGCGTCTCCGACTCAACTGTGTACATCTGTACTCCGAGTGTAACTAAGACCTAGGCCAAACGTAGCAGCATGTAACGCTTGAACCAGCCTGCCTTCTTCTCTGCCACATACAAGGCCCGAAACAGAGCCCTCGCTTGCTCAGCCGATGCATATGGCATGAAGCATGCTTAGCCACTCATGCTGAAAAGGCACGCTTCGCATGGCGCGCCGGCTTCATGAATGTCCTAAACGGTCCTTTAATAGCCCTCGAGATCGCACATGAATAACAACAAGAAATCGCTACTCGCTCTCTGCCTCGGCGCAGGCATCGCACTGTCCAGCCCGGTACAGGCCGGCCTGTTCGACTGGTTCGGCTCTTCCGGTTACACCAAAACCAAATACCCCGTAGTGCTTGCCCATGGCATGCTCGGCTTCGATAGCATCCTCGGTATCGACTACTGGTATGGCATTCCCTCGGCGTTGCGTCGGGACGGCGCCGCCGTCTACATCACCGAAGTCAGCCAGCTCAATACCTCGGAAGCGCGGGGTGAAGAGTTGCTGGAACAGGTCGAGGACATCGTGGCCATCAGCGGCAAGCCGAAGGTCAACCTGATCGGCCACAGCCACGGCGGGCCGACCATTCGCTATGTCGCAGCGGTCAGCCCCAACCTAGTCGCCTCCGCTACCAGTGTTGGCGGGCCGCACAAAGGCTCCGCCGTAGCTGACTTCATTCGCCAGGTGCCGCCAGGTTCTGCCGGGGAAACCCTGTTGGCCGGCATCGTCAACGGGCTGGGAACGCTGATCAACTTCCTGTCCGGCAGTTCCAGCACATCGCCACAGAACGCGCTTGGCGCACTCGAGTCGCTGAACAGCCAGGGCGCTGCGGTGTTCAACGCCAAATATCCGCAGGGCCTGCCGGCTTCCGCTTGTGGCGAGGGCGCCTACAGCGTCGGCGGCGTACGCTATTACTCGTGGAGCGGCACCAGCCCGGTGACCAATGTGCTCGATCCTAGCGACTTGTTACTGGGTGCCGGTTCGCTGGCCTTCAATGGCGAAGCCAACGATGGCCTGGTCGGGCGTTGCAGTTCGCACCTGGGCAAGGTTATTCGCGACAACTACCGGATGAACCACCTCGATGAAGTCAACCAGACCTTTGGTTTGACCAGCCTGTTCGAGACCGACCCGGTAACTGTGTACCGTCAGCATGCCAATCGCCTGAAAAACGACGGGCTGTGACAACGGCGGGGTCCGTCGGGCCCCGTTCCTACCAAGCGCTGGCGCTTAATTCAGTGAACATTGCCGTGAAGAAACTCTTATTACTCCTGCCCGTGGTTTTTCTGCTGGTCGTTGCGGGCTTGCTCTACCTTGAGTCCGACCCCGTCCACTCACCCACCGCAGGTACCGGTGTCACACCGGCACCAAGCCGCTCGCCCGTTTCCGATCCTGGACCGGTAGCAGTCAAACCGTCTTCAGTTGGCGAGGTAGCGCCCCTGCCCGCTTCATTCAGCGGCACCCAGGTCGATGGCGTATTTCGCGTCGATGACGCGGGGCACTTGATCATCAGCGAGGACATCCGCCGAATTTTCGATTACTTCCTAGCCTCGATAGGCGAAGAGTCAATCGGCGCCAGCGTCGAGCGGTTGCAGGGTTACATCGCCGCTCAGTTGCAGGCGCCGGCCCGCGAGCAGGCACTGGTGCTGCTTGAGCAATACCTGAATTACAAACGCGAACTGGTTCTGCTGGAGCGCGACCTGCCGCAGATGGCTGATCTGGATGCAATGCGGCAACGCGAAGCGGCGGTGCTGGCATTGCGCGCGCGGATCTTCGACAGTCAAACCCAGCAGGCTTTTTTTGCCCGGGAACAGACTTACAACCAGTTCACCCTCGATCGTCTGGCGATTCTCCATGACGCCAGGCTCGACGATGCGGCCAAGGCCGCGGCGGTCGATCAATTGCGCAACGGCTTGCCGCCCGAGATGCAGGATGCCGTGCTGCCCCAGCTGCAGAACGATCTGCGCCGACAGACCGCAAAGCTGCAGGCAGAAGGCGCAAATCCCGCGCAAATTCGCCAGCTGCGCCAGCAATTGGTGGGCGCCGAAGCCACCCAGCGACTTGAGGCCCTTGATCAGAAGCGACAGGCCTGGCAACAGCGCCTGGAGCGTTACAGTGCAGCGAAAGCTGCCATCGAGGCCAATGAAGGCCTTAGCGCCACTGACAAAACCGCAGCCATCGAACAGCTGGCTGAGCAGGGTTTCAGCGAACAGGAACGTCTACGCCTGGGAGCAGCCGAACAGCTGGCGGCAGCCCGCAATGAGGCAAACGCAAAGCAGTAGGCATTCGCGCACGGGCGCCAGAGCGACCGATTCCCAGCCATGCGCTCAGCTTTCGCGAACACAAAAAAACCCGCCTAAGCGGGTTTTTTTACGCGTTAAATCAACCGGCGATGCGCTTATCCAGCGACAGCTTGCCCGCGCCTTCTACCAGCACGGCCAGGCTGATGGCGAGCAGCGCCAGAGCGAACTCGTAACCGTTGTTGCTCATGAAAAAACCGTTGGCCAGGTGCACACTGATGATTGCCACCAGCATGGTGACAGCCAGAACCGCCGCTGCAGGCCGAGCAAGCAAGCCGATGATCAGCGCCAGGCCGCCGAAGAACTCCGCGCTGCCCGCCAACAAGGCCAACAGATAACCCGGGGACAGACCGATGCTTTCCATCCACTGGCCGACGCCGGCCAGCCCGTAGCCGCCAAACCAGCCAAACAGCTTTTGTGCGCCATGGGCGGCGAAGGTGACGCCTGCGACGATGCGCAGGATGGTCAGGCCGTAGCCCGCTTGAGTGGCCATCAGGGTATTGATCAGATTTTTCATGTGCGGCGTTCCTGGTTGATGAGTAGTGGATGACGCACAGAATAGTTCAACCAATAGATATTTAAAGCGCCATTTTTCGGTAATTTATATCAAATTAGTAGATCAGTTAACCGCTGTTTTTACCGTGGAACGGGGCTCCAGTAGATAACGCTCGCGGTCATAGGCGAGGTAGTACTTGTTTACGCTGTTGACGTAGCTCACCACGCCCATGCCGACCTGCTCCATGGCGATGCGCTCGACCTGGAAAAACCACTGATTGGGATTCAAACCGCGCCGCCGCGCCTCCGCGCGCATGCTCTGCACGCGCTGCGGACCCAGGTTGTATCCGGCCAGGGTGAACGCCATCCGCTCACGCTCGTTGAGCTGGGCACTGTTGAAGAAGTTGCGGCGAATGGCAGCCAGGTACTTGGCACTGGCGAGCACGTTGTTTTCCAGCGCGGCGATATCGCCAACGCCCACGCTGCGGGCCGCGGCCGGGGTGATCTGCATCAAACCGGTGGCGCCACCGCTGCCCCGCGCCGCGGGGTTGAGGGTCGATTCCTTGTAAGCCACCGCCGCCAGCGTCAGCCAGTCGAAATCCTGTTGCGCGGCATACCGCTGCAGCACCGGGCGTACCTTTTCCAGACGCCGACGTTCGGTTTGTCCCAAGGGATAGTGCACCTTGTACAGGCGCCGGTAGGCGCGCTGGAAGACGCTGTCCTGGTCCGCTGGTTCGCGATATCCCTTCAAGAACCCATCGACACTGGCGGCCAGCATCGCCGCATCGCGACGGACGTACCAGCGCATATCACCGTCGCTCGCCAGCGGCAGATGACGGTCGAGACGCAGCTTTGGCAGTACCTTGGCCCAACGCTCGGCGATGGGTTGCTCGACGGCCGTCAGGTTGTAGATGCCGGCCTGGACCATTTCCAGCACATCCTCGACCGCCAGGCTCGGGTCAACCCATTCCACGATCACCGGCGGTAACTTGCGCAGCATCAGACGCTGATTGAGCTGGCTCACCGCTTCACCGGCGACGCTGCCGGCCGGCAAAGCCAAGGTGCGCCCCGCCAGTTGCTCAAGGCCCTGGTAATGGCGGTTGCCTTTACGCGCGACGATGATCAAGGGCACGTCGCGGCGAATGGCGGTGCTCGCGCTGATCGCCTTGCTTCCGCGCACGCTCAGCAGCTCGCCAGGCGCGACCAGATCGCCTTCGCCCCGCTGCAGGGCGCCGAGCAACTGGTCCTTGGCGGTCGGAATGATCTTCAGCTTGAGGGTGCGGCTACCATCGGCGGCATTTCGGTTGAGGTATTGCTCGAATGCACGCAGGCGCCGGTACTCCATGCCGATACTCTGGCCCTTGATTTCCCCGGAGCTGTTGCGGCTCTGGTTGACCAGCACTCGCAATTCGCCGCTGCTGCGAATCCCGGCCAGATCGCGCGTCGCCTTCGGCTGCAGCACTTCTGGCGGGCCGGCCACGCGGGCGCTGGCCGATAACGGCCACAACGCCAGCAAGCACAGTACCAGCAGCAATCGCACCATCAGGCTCCAGAACGGAATCGCAGCCGCGACTGGCGACGATTCGATAGATAGCAACGCACGGTAGCGCCGAGCGCGGGGCGCGGAGGTTCGCACAGCCGGCCCTCAGATGCCAGCGCAGCCGCACAAGCCACATTACAAAACCCCTTTAATTGGCTGTAATTTAAGGCTTTATTGATAATTCAACCGCTCTGCTATGCTGCCCCAAATCTTGCGGCAGGTAGCACCATGCAACTCATCGACATCGGCGTCAATCTGACCCATCCCAGCCTGGTCGACCAGGCACCGGCGTTGCTCTCCCGCGCTTATGCGGCGGGGGTCGTGCAGATGCTGATTACCGGTACCAGCCTGGCCGAAAGCGAACACGCGCTCGCGCAGTGCCGCCAGTTGGATGAGAGCGGACACCGGCTGTTCAGTACCGCCGGGGTACACCCGCACAACGCCAGCAGCTGGAACAGCGAAACCGCCCAGCAACTTAAGGCGCTGCTGAACGAACCATCGGTACGCGCCGTGGGCGAGTGCGGGCTGGACTTCAACCGGGATTTCTCGCCGCGCAGCCAGCAGGAAAAAGCCCTGGAAGGACAACTCGCGCTGGCGGTGGAGCAGCAGCTACCGGTATTTCTCCACGAACGCGACGCCGATCAGCGCCTGCTGGAGATCCTGCGCGACTACCGCGATCAGTTGCCCGCCGCCGTCGTGCACTGCTTCACCGGCGAAAAACGCGCGCTGTTCAGTTACTTGGATATGGGCCTGCATATCGGCATCACCGGCTGGATCTGCGATGAGCGGCGCGGTACCCACCTGCACCCTCTGGTGCGGGAGATACCCGTCGGCCGGCTGATGCTGGAAACCGACTCGCCATTTCTGTTACCGCGCACCCTCAGGCCGAAACCGAAAAACGGACGCAACGAACCGGCCTTCCTGCTCGAGGTATTGCGCGAAGTGGCGGCGCACCGGGGCGAGACCGAAGCTGCCTTGGCGGCCCACACGACCGCTTGCGCGCGCAAATTCTTCGATCTGCCAGAGGTCGCCACGCCTGCCGGCGAAACCGAACGCTAGTACTTCCCTGCGGCGCGATCAGCCGAATACGCTGACCGTTTGCCGGCTGATCGCGATCAATTCACCAGCCGGTGACCACAGCGCTGCGGCGATATGGCCGTAACCGTCGCGGGCATGTTCGATCTGCGCGCGATAGATGCACCAGTCAAGCGTCGTCAGGGCAGTGAGCGGCTGAACAAACTCGATGGTCCAGGTCAGCGAACTACCGGGCGCCGGCGTGCTGAGATGGGGTAACACTGCTGGTGGCCAGGCATCTACCAGAGCCAACAGGTGCGCCTCGTTGACCACCTGCGTCTCGGCTTCGCCGCGCAGCCGCACCCACCCGCCCATTTCCCGCGACTTGTTAGCAGTGAACGGCATCCCGCCAATAGCCCAGCGCATCGCCAGGAAGCGGGTGAACTCAGGGGTGACGTTGGCGATGTAAGGCAACTCCTGGCAATCATCGACGGGCCTGAGCTGCGGTGCAGGCTCGGCCGCCACCTGGATAACCGAGTCGCGCGCCGCACCGAAGCTGCCCTGCATCAGCGTCACCACCTGGCCACCCTGCACCGCACGCCCCAGTACCTGGCTGACGGCCTTGCCCTCACGCAACACCTCGACTTCAAAACTGATCGGCACGTCCGGTGCAGCCGGCCCGACGAAGGTTATCGCCAGCGAGCGTGGCGGACGCTCTGCGGGAACCTTGGCACGCATGGCTTCGTATACCAGGGCCGCCATCAAGCCGCCGAAACTTGCTCTGCCTTGCCCCCAAGCTGGAGGAATCACCACAGCCTGTGGGTGTTCGTTGACGGCCTGGAGCAACTCGGTAAAAGTCATAACTGCCTCAAAAAATAAAAATCTGCGCCGATCTTAGGGGATAGCAGACCGCGCGCGCCAACCGAAGAAGGTGCCGATTCGGCCAATCACGCTGAAAAAAGAACCCGGCGCTGTCGACGCTAAGCAAAGCGCCGCTGCAGTGATTGCAGCGCCTCGTCCGCCTTCCGCTCGGCTTCGCCCAGCGCGCGGCGCCAGGCTTCGACACAGGGCGCCAGGTCCGCGGAGCGCTCTGCCTGTGCCAGCCATTGCAAGTAGTCATGCCAGGTGCCCAAAGCCGACTGTGCCTGTTTCAGGTAGCGCTGATCGGCCGCCGTTGCGTTGACCAGCTGAGGATAGGCTTCGGCGCCATAACGCGCGCGCTTGATCAGCAAACGCACCTGATGGCGATCGTGCGCTGGATCGGCCAGTGCCGCTATCAGTCGACGCTGCTGTTTAGCCAGGCGCTTGCGAATCGATTTATCTAGGCCGCGCAGCTCACCTGCAGCTGTGGCGCGGTGCCAGAGCGGCGGAAACTCATCAAAGGCATTGAGCAGGTTGCTCAGCTGCGCACTGTCAAGGAGCGCGGCGTAGCCTTCGCGCAGGCGCAACTGGCGTGCATCGGCATCCTGATCAACGCCCAGACGCTGCAATTCCGCACTCAACACCTGCAAATCGCGCAGCGGCCCGCTCAGGCGACCCAAGGCGGCTGCATGCTGCTGCAAGCTGACACAGCCTGCCAGATCCCCGATCGGTTTGAGCAGACTGCGCAACTTGCGCAATGCGATCCGCAGGTCGTGCAGTGCTTCACTGTCGGTATCGGCCCGCAGGCGTTCGCAGCAGGCATACACGCGCACCTGTAACTGCAGCACCTGGGCCAATAGATCGTCGTTAAAACGGCTCATTACGGGGCCTCCCTTATGTGCAAAGCAAACACGCTCATTCGTTGTCGACGCGGGTGAAACGCCAAGGCAACGCACGCCGTAGCGCCTTCAGTTGGGTGCGCAGCTGCGCAGGGGTCGGTACCTGACCGGCATACCGCTGCGCTTCGTAGGTATCGGCGAACGCCTTAATCGCCGCTGCCTGAGCGGGCAGCATTGACGCCGCTCGCAATGCATAGGCACGTGGGCCTTCACCAGGCGCGCGACGAATGCCATGGCGGGCCAGGAGCCGTTCAAAATGCTGGAATACTCGCCGTTGCGGATCGCGCTCCCGCTGCCAGGGTTTGAACAGCCAGAGCGCCAGCAGGCTCAACAGCAGCGCACCGCCGCCAACCAGGGAAATCGCCAGCAAGCGCGCGTCGATCCGGCCGAACCAGCGTTGCAGCAGTTCCAGCTGTTGCGCCCCCTGATAGCCGAGCACCCAGCGCTGCCAACCGTAGTTGAGGTTGTCCCAGCTCAGGCGCAACTCGTTCAGCCAGCCGAGCTGCCGGTAGCGCAATGGCGAGAATGGCGAGTCCTCGAGAAAGCTCTGCTCATCGACCACGGCTTCTTCCAGACCCTGCTCGATCCGTTCCGGCGCCACCTGGAAGGTCGGATCGACGCTGGTCCAGCCCTTCCCGGCTTGCCAGTATTCGACCCAGGCATGGGCATCGAACTGGCGCACCTGCACATAATTACCGCTCGGGTTGAACTCGCCTCCCTGGTAACCCGCCACCACGCGTGCGGGAATGCCCGCGGCGCGTAACACGAAGGTCATTGCGCCTGCGTAGTGAGCGCAGAAGCCGTTACGGGTCTGGAACAGGAAATCATCAATGCTGTTCCGCCCCACCGGTGCCGGGCGCAAGGTGTAGACGTAAGGCTCGCGATTGAAGTGGCCCAGCAGTGCCTGAACCAACTGCTCGGTTTGCGGGTACTGCTGCTTCAGTTGCGACGCCCAGGCGCGACTGCGCGGATCGCCCTCGCCGGGTAATTGCAAGGCATAGCGCAAACCATTGCCCAGACCATCCGGCTGGCGAATGGCGTCCGGCCAGGACGTCACCGAGTAAAGCAATGAACGTTCGACGGGCTGGCGCCGCTGCAGGCGGAAATCGATCATCTGCTGGGTGTTGTCCAGGTTCGTCTGCGCCGTGTCCAGGGCGAACAGCCACCGCTGCGAACTGGGCTGCATGACGACGGAGTAGCGCAGTGGCTCGCCACGTTGCTGCCACGCCGGCGCAGCAGGCACCTGGGCCAATGAAGATTGCGACCAGCGCCGGCCATCGAAATGTTCCAGGGTCAGCGCGCGCCAGTACAACTCGCTGCGTGGCGGAGCCTCGCCGTCGAAACTGGCGCGAAACGCCAGGGCGCTGGAACGGCTCAGCTCGGCGATGTCAGCCGGGGCCATGCTGTCGGATAACCCGGTGACCCCTTGATCATTGTGGATCGGCATCGACCACAACGGCCCCAGCCGCGGGAAGAAGATGAACAGCAACAGCATCAGCGGCAGCGCTTGGAGCATCAGGCTCGCGGCCAGGCGCCCGGTTTGCCAGGGCTGGGTGGCGACGGTGCTTTGCTGCAGACCGATCAAAGCCGCCAGCAACGCCGCAACCGGCAGCAGACTGAACAGCGCAACCAGCATGCTGTCATCGAACAGATAAGCGGTTACGACCGTAAAAAATCCGAGAAAGATCAGCACCAGAGCGTCGCGACGGCTGCGCATCTCGAGCAACTTCAGCGTGAATGCGCACACCAGCAACACCACGCCCGCATCCAGGCCGATCAAGCTGCCGCGCGAGAAAAACACGCCTACTGCGGCGCCCAGCATCAGCCCGCCCTTGACCCACGCATTCGGGTACGCCGCGCGCATGCGGAAAATCTGCACCCGCCAGGCCGCGCAGCCCAGCCACAAGCCGATCACCCACAGCGGCAGGTGAATCAGGTGCGGGGCGATGACCAATACCTGAGCGACCAGCAACCAGGTCAGGCTGATACGCGGAATGGCGGCCTGGCTCATGCTGCGCTACCGAAAAGCGCCAGAGCGCGCAGGCAGGCATCACGGTGCGCGTCGCCGCTGTCCGGCGGCAACACGCAGCCCGGCACGCTCAAGGCGAACGGCTGCTGCCGTTCGGACAGTTGCAGCACCCAATGGCAGAGCAACGACAGACGCATTTCGGTATCGCCATCCAGCGCCTCGAAATCCAGCCACAGGTCGCGCCCACTGAGGCTGGCAAAATCCTTGACCAGCAAACCCTGGCCGCGGGAATAGGCTTTCCAGTGCAGGCGCTTCTTAGAGTCGCCAGGCTGATAGCTTTTCAGGCCCTGAAAATCATCGGCGCCGCGGCCATGGGCGCGGCCGCCCTGCTCTTCCTGGTCATCGCTATGGCCTGCTGCCAGCGGCAGCTCGCCTTCGAGCGGGCGCGGATAGACCAGCAATGCCTGGTCGAGATCGACCCAGCTCCACGCGACCAGTATGCCCAACGGAAAACGACTCTCGACCCGCATGCGTCCAGGCCGCAACCAGCCACGCCGCAACGCCGGCACACTCAGCTCGCATTGGCTGATTCCGCGTGCAGGCACATCCACAACCTGCAACGGCTCCGGCGGCCAGCCTAAAGCGATGGCTTGGTGGGCGCGCGCCAGGCTTTCCAGACGAACCCGAAAGCGCCCCTGCTCGCCGACGAATACCGCCCCCGAGCCCCCACCCTTGAGCACCAGGCCGGCCAGATTCCGATAGGTGTGCAGGATCGCCACGACGAATACCGACGCCAGTAAAAACGTCAGGCCATAGGCCAGGCTGTTCTGGTAATTGATCGCCGCCAACAGCATCAGGATCAGGGCTACGCCGAAGGCCGCTCCGACCAGGCTGGGAATGATGAAAATCTTGCGCTGGCTCAGGCGAATGCTGGAGGCAGCCGGAATTCGCCGAGATAACCAGCGCCCCCAGCGCACCTGGAGCATTGACTTCAAAGCGCCGGCACCTCGCGCAGCAGCCATTGCACCAGCGTGCCGCCACCGTGTCCGGTCGGGTCCGCCCGTTCACGTAGACGATGACCGACCACCGACGGGAGGACCGCCTGCACATCTTCGGGGATCACGTAATCGCGATGGTCGAGGAACGCCCAGGCGCGCGCGGCGGCGAGCAATGCCAGGCTGGCTCGGGGCGACAGGCCCCAGGCGAATTGCGGCTGGCTTCGGGTGGCCTCGACCAGACGCAGAACGTAGTCAACCAGCGCATCGCTGGCACGCACCTTCGGAACCTCGGCCTGGATCAGCGCCAGCTCGCGGTGATCGAGCAGCGGCTCCAGACGCGGCAGCAACGAGCGGCGCGAATCGCCGAGGAGCAGGGCCTTCTCGGCAGCCATGCCTGGATAACCGAGGGACAGGCGCATCAGGAAACGGTCCAGTTGCGACTCAGGCAAGGCAAAGGTGCCGCCCTGGCTGACCGGGTTCTGCGTGGCGATGACAAAAAATGGCTCGGGCAGCGGCCGGGTGGCGCCTTCGATGGTGACCTGACCCTCCTCCATGGCCTCAAGCAGCGCACTCTGGCTTTTCGGCGTCGCGCGATTGATCTCATCAGCCAGCACCAGTTCGGCAAAGATCGGCCCGGGGTGAAACACGAACTGCCCGGTGTCCTTGTCGAACACCGAAGTGCCGAGAATATCGCCGGGCAACAGGTCGGAGGTGAACTGGATACGCTGGAAACTCAGCCCCAGTACCTTGGCCAAGGCATGGCTCAGAGTGGTCTTGCCCATGCCAGGCAAATCTTCAATCAGCAGATGACCGCGTGCCAGCAGACAGGTCACTGCCAGCCTGACCTGGCCCTCCTTGCCGAGCACCACCTGATTTACCACCTGCAGAACGTCGTCGAGTTTGCTCACCGCTGTCTCTCCTTGGCTATTGCGCGATGCTACTGGCAGCCGGGAGTACGGCAAAGGCTTGCTAAACCTTTGCTGACAAATAAGCCGATGGAAAACAGCTAGGACTGGCAGAAACGTGATGCGCTCTTTAACGAAGCCGGTGGTGCGTTAGACCGGCCGCTGCAGGTCGAAACGTTCGCGGGTGCGGGCATAGGCCGTACCGCCCAGTCGCCCGATCAGGTCGAGCTTGCCGGCATCGATGCGCCCTTCAGGCGTCAGCACCTGCTCGTCGATATGGGCAAGCAGCACCTCGGCAAAGATCAGGTGGCAGGTCGGCGCTGCGGCTGGGTAAGGCTGTATCTGCGCGACCTTGCATTCGAAGGCAACGGCGGCGCCTGTCACCCGCCGCGGCTTGACCTTGAGCGATGGCGCGCTGGCGATGCCGCAGCGCTCGAACTCGCTGACGCCATGGGGCAACACCGCCGCCGTGGCATTCATCGCCTCAGCGTGGGCGAAGTCGACCAGGTGAATGACCAGCTCCCCCGTGGCCTGAACGTTGCGCAGCGTGTCCTTGAGGCTGCCGTCATCGCGTATGCCGACGTTGACCATCAACGTCGGCGGCTGATCGCTGATCACCTGGAAGAAGCTGAAGGGCGCCAGGTTGGCGGCGCCTTCTGCCGACAGGCTCGACACCCAGGCAATCGGCCGCGGCGTGACTGTGGCCGCGAGCCAGCGATAGCATTCCAGCGGGCTGAGCTGACTGAAATCCAGCTGCATTAGCGGCCTGCACGCGATTCGCGGATGTAGAAGCGCGCTTTTTCAGCCTTGGCCGCGCAGCCACGGAACGCTTCAAATTGCTGCTGAGTCTTGGCGCCGGTCATCAGCGACAGCGCCTTGGAATAACTCACCGTACCGGCAAATCCCTCGGCTTTGGCTAGGTCGAGCTCGCGCCAGGCGGCGTCCAGCTGGTTTGCGCAATTGTCGCGGTAAGCGGTTTTGCCTGCACAACCGGCCAGAACCAGCACCATCATCGGTATAACGATCAACGCTTTCATTGTTCACTCCTAATGAAGACAACCCGTGAGTCTGTTGGATACGCCAACGGCATTAAAGTGCCATGACTCACGCGACACGTCGCTGGCGTAGAAACTCGATTACCGCGCCCTGCTCGCCAACGAACTCGATGCGGCCGGCCTTGTTCTCGCGCTGGAACACATACATCGGATCGTAGTACTCCACCAGCAGCGCCTCTATCCAGCCGCGATGGGTATCGACCTTGCCGCTGTCGGCCTGCTCCAGCAGCGCCTGCTCCATGATCGCGGCCAGCCGCTGATAACGCTCGCCACCCAGCCGCTTGAGAATATTCGCCAGACTTTGTTGCAGACGTTCGGCGAACAGACAAAAGCCGGTTTGTGCGCCGAACAGGGCAATGAATTCCGCGCTAAGGTCAACGACGTAATCCTTGAGAATCCGCTCGACCCGACTCTCCAGGCTGTCTTCCAGCCACACCAGCGGGAAGCTCTGCATGCCGTTGTAAAGGCTGAGCGGCAACGAGCATTTGCCGATGATCCGGCCCTCGTCTTCGAGCACGAAGCTGCGCGTGCCGGTCGCGCGCTTTTTCAGGATATCCACGGCCAGCGCGTTTTCGAAGTCGATCTGCGCCGGCTGCAGGGTCGCACGCTTGCCGAAGCTGGAACCGCGATGGTTGGCGTAGCCTTCAAGGTCCAGGCTATGGGCCAACTGAGCGATCACCTCAGTCTTGCCAGTGCCGGTCATCCCGCCCACCAGAATGAAATCGCACTGCTCGACCGCCTGCTCGGTGGTCTCCAGCAGGAACGTGCGCATCGCCTTGTAGCCACCGATAACCCGCGGGTAATCGATGCCGGCCTCGCTCTTCAGCCACTGCTGGACGATCTGCGAGCGTAAGCCGCCACGAAAGCAGTACAGATAACCGTGGGGGTTGGCCTTGGCGAACGCGGCCCAGGCCTCCACCCGCTGAGCCTTGGTCGTCCCGGACACCAACTGGTGGCCCAATTCGATAGCCGCCTGCTGACCGCGCTGTTTGTAGCAGGTGCCGACCTTCTGCCGTTCGAGGTCGTCCATCAGCGGCAGGTTCACCACCCCCGGAAATGCGCCCTTGGCGAATTCCACCGGCGCGCGCGCGTCCATCATGGGCGCATCGCTGAGAAACAGCTGGCGATAATCGCTGGTGTTGTCGCGCATCAGAGCACCTCGACCGCATGGGTCTGGCGCTCGAGCAGCCGGCCGATAGGTTCCAGGATAAGGCCCAGTTCGGCCGCTACCGCGAGAAACTCCGCATTGCCCGCCTCGCTCACCGCGACCAGCAAGCCACCGCTGGTCTGTGGGTCGCAGAGCAGTTGCTTGTGCAGCTCGGACAGCGGTCCGATCTTCTCGCCGTAGCTGTCGAAGTTGCGCAAGGTGCCGCCGGGCACGCAGCCCAGCTCCAGGTAATAGTCGACACCGGGCAGGCGCGGCACCTTGGCGAACTCGATACGCGCGGTCAGGCCACTGCCGTCGGCCATCTCGACCAGGTGACCGAGCAGGCCGAAACCGGTGACGTCGGTCATCGCCGTGACGCCAGCCAGCTTGCCGAAGCGGCTGCCCGGCTTGTTCAGGGTGCACATCCAGTCCCGCGCCAGGCCGACGTCTTCGGCGCGCAGCTTGGCCTTCTTCTCGGCCGTGGTGAGAATGCCGATCCCCAGGGGCTTGGTCAGATAAAGCGTGCAGCCGGCTGTCGCGGTGTCGTTGCGTTTCATGTGCTGCTTGTTGACCAGCCCGGTCACCGCCAGACCGAAGATCGGTTCAGGCGCGTCGATGGAATGCCCGCCCGCCAGGGGAATGCCGGCCTCATCGCAGACCGAACGACCGCCGCGGATCACCTCACGCGCGACCTCTGGCGCTAGCAGATTGATCGGCCAGCCGAGAATGGCGATCGCCATCAGCGGGTCGCCGCCCATGGCATAGATATCGCTGATGGCGTTAGTGGCGGCAATGCGGCCGAAGTCGAACGGGTCATCGACGATCGGCATGAAAAAATCAGTGGTCGAGACCACGCCGCGCTCCTCGTCGATGGCGTAAACCGCCGCATCGTCGCGCGAGGCGTTGCCGACCCAAAGTTTCGGGTCGAGATGCTGCGCGCCGCTGCCCGCCAGTATCACCTCCAGCACCTTGGGGGAAATCTTGCAGCCGCAGCCCGCACCGTGGCTGTACTGGGTCAAACGAATCGGCTCACTCATGACATCGCTCTATATCGCTTCAGCAAGCCGCGGATTCTAGCAAACCACAGCTTGGCGCCGGGCATTGCTGCGCGTATGTTCCTGCGCTAACTAAATCGTGAGGGGTGGCTTGATGAGCAAGCGCGTTGCGCTGGTATTGGGCTCCGGCGGTGCGCGGGGCTATGCGCATATCGGGGTGATCGAAGAACTCGAAGCACGTGGCTATGACATCGCCTGTATCGCCGGCTGCTCCATGGGTGCGGTGGTCGGCGGCATCTACGCCGCCGGCAAGCTCGATGAATACCGCGACTGGACCCAGAGCCTGGATTACCTCGATGTGTTGCGCTTGCTGGATGTGAGTTTCCGGCTCGGCGCCATTCGCGGGGAAAAGGTCTTCGGCAAGATTCGCGAGATCGTCGGCGAAATCACCATCGAAGAGCTGGCCATCCCCTTTACTGCGGTGGCCACTGACCTCACCAATCAGCAGGAAATCTGGTTCCAGGAAGGCTGCCTGCACCAGGCCATGCGTGCCTCGGCGGCGATCCCCAGCCTGTTTACCCCGGTGGTGCAAGGCAAGCGCATGCTGGTCGATGGCGGCCTGCTCAACCCGCTGCCGATCGTGCCGGTGGTATCGGCCCATTGCGACCTGATCATCGCGGTCAACCTAAACGCCACCAACCCGAAGCATTACCCACTGCCGATCATCGAACGGCCGCCGGCGCTCAAGGGCCGCTTCGACCTACTGATGAGCTCCCTCGGTTCGCACCTGCCCTCGTTCCGCCGCAAGAGTGGCGAAGACGACGAACTGCTGCTGCTCGACGATCAGTCGAACGCCATGGTTGCCGAGGCCATGAACCCCTGGCAGCAACAGCCGCGGCCAGGCGCCGATGCCGATGCGGTACCCAAGTCCGCCAGCGGCTCGCGGATCGCCGACCTCAGCGGGCCGGCGTCGCTGCTGGAGCTGATCAACCAGAGCTTCGAAGTGATGCAGACCTCATTGGCGCAATACAAGATCGCCGGTTATCCGCCGGATATCCTGATTAACGTGCCCAAGCGGGTGTGCCGCTTCTTCGAGTTCTACAAGGCGCCGGAGCTGATCATGCTGGGCCGGCAGATCGCCAGCGACACGCTGGACAAGTACGAGCGTGGCGAAGGCTGAACGGGGTCAGCGCCTGAAGCAAAACGGCCAACCCACCGCTCACGCGGACAGGTTGGCCGTTCTGCTTTAACTCTCGGTAGTGACAGAAGCGTTACTGCTGCTGGCTTTCGCCTGCTTCCTCGTCCAATGTCCCCATATCCGGCGCTTCCATATCCAGGGCTTCCATGTCGAGCGACGGGTCAGCGTACGGAGTCGCGTCACCCATGCCACCCATCCCGGCCATGCCGCCACCGCTGCTCAGCACCACGGCAACGAACTCATCGACAGTCATCTTCTTGTCGTTGAAGGTCACCTGGTCATTGGCGTAATGCACGCTCGATACAATGTTTTCGCCCTGTACCGTGGCAAGCTCGGTGGCCGTCGCCATGCCGCTGGCCATCTCAGACATCATCGCCGCCTGCTGGGCGATCGCCTCCTTGTCCGTCTCGCCCGCGAGGGCTGCCTGGACGCCGACCACGTCGGCAATCATCGGCTTGGACACCATCAGCCTGGCGTCAAGTTGCGCGATCAGCTGCTTGGCCAGTTCCGGTGCTGGCAGTTCGAAGGACTCCGGCTTGTTCAGGTCCAGTGCCAGGCTGAAACTGCTCTCGCCATTGGCGGTCTTGAATGCGAGTTTCTCCAACGCCAGGCCCGGTTTGCCCGCCAGGAGTTTTTCCAGATTGGTTTTGAACAGCGCGGTCTGCTCCTCGGTCAGCTCCGGCATGCCGCTCTCGCTGTCGACGTTGCCGCTCTGCAGCAGCGTGCCGTACAGCTCGATCAGCGACTGCAGCGCTGCCGCATCGAGGTTCTTCACGGTCCAGAGCATCTGCGAGGAGCCGATGTCCTGGCCCTGGTAGCTGATCATGCCGACGTCATAGCTGTAGCGCGCCGACAGCTGCTGGTTGCTTTCACTGGTCTCGTCACGCTGAACGAAGTCTTTGAGCACGACGGGCGCGCCCTCGCCGAGCTGCAGGTCAATGGCCTGCAAGCGCAGTTCATTCTTGCCCAGATACAGGTCACTGGTGCCCTTGTGCAGATCGCTGTCGAGGCTCAGGCCCTTGAACTCGACATTCATGCTTTCGCCGCTGGTGAGCACGGAGCTGATCTTGAGGTTGCCCATGGCACCCGTGGCTTCGATCGACTCGGCGTCGGCGCTGCTGCTGAAGTCGATATTCAGGCCGCTAAAGTCGAGCGTGGTTTGTTCATCGACGCTGGTTTTCAGCGGTTGAATCTGCAGGTCACCGCTGAGCGAGCGGTTGTAGCCGAGGCTCACCTGGCCATGCAATGGCGACTCGCCGTTGCTGGCGGCGAACAGTTTCTCCAGCTCGGGGCTCTGCTCCAGCGCGTAGTTGCTAGTGGCCATGACCGGCATCAGCTTGAACGCCTTGAGCCGCGACAGCGGGAACGGACCGTGCTCGATGTGATCGCTTACCACCCACTGCATGGCAGTCGGCGACTGGCCATCCGCTGCGGCGCTGAAATGAATGCGGTAACGGGCGTCGGAGCTGAACAGGTTGCGTTCCAGCGACAGCAGCTCGATGGACATGCTGACGCCCAGCGCAGGCAGCGATTTGCCCATCTGTGCATTGGCCTGCTGGATCGATGCGTCGAGCACCGTCGGGAGTTGTTTGCCGGTGTACCAGGCGCCGGCCGTACCGATTGCACCCAATGCCACGATGACGCCTGCAGCGATGCCTGCTGATTTGCTCATAGATAACTCGCATTTTCCGTAGTGATGGAGGGTCTTCCCTGCGTCCGCAGTATCAAGCGTGCGGACCGAGACGGGCCGGCATTTACTGCCGCCACCCGGCTTCGGCTGCCCAGCAGCCAAAAAAGCCGGCCAAGGCTACCACCGCCTGGGCGCGGCGGCCACGCTATTGCCATCGCGCGATGCGCCGATGCCAACCCGGTCAAACAACGGCAACGGTTCAGGGCTGCGCCATTGCGACACCCTGCAACCGCGCCGAGTACGTGACTGCGCTACGGCTCTCGGCCGATCTCGGTGATGACGTGCTTGGAGGTCGCGGGCGCGCGGCTGACCCAATCGTTCAGCAAGCTATAGGCCACGGCCAGTAGGGTCGGGCCGAGGAACAGGCCCATGAAGCCGAATGCCAGGATTCCGCCGAATACCCCCAGCAGCACGACGATCAGCGGCAGGTTGCCGCCACGGCTGATCAGGTACGGCTTGAGGATGTTGTCCACGCCGCTGATCACGAACAGGCCCCAGACGCCGAGGAAGATCGCCATGCCCACCTCGCCCTGCCACACCAGCCAGGCCACGGCGGGCGCCCATACCAGCGGCGGCACCATGATCAGACTGAAGCCAAAGGTCATGATGCCCAGCACCAGGGCTCCTGGCACGCCGGCGATGGCAAAACCGATCCAGGCCAGGATCGCCTGCGCGACCGCCGTGCCGATCACACCGTTGACCACCCGCTGCACGGTACCGGCCACCAGCTCCAGATAGTGGTCGGCACGATCATCGATCAGGCGCTCCAGCAGGCTCCTGGCGAAGGCTGCCAGACGCGGTCCATCCCGGTAGAAGAAAAACACCAGGATGAGGCTGAGCGCGAGCTCTATGATGCCGCCGCCGATCTGTGCGCTACGGGCCAGCAGCCAGTTACCGACCTGGCCGAGATAGGGCCGCAAGGTGGCGAATAGCGCAGTGCCTTCCTGATTCAGCGTTACCCAGAAACCCACCAGGCGCTCGCCAACCAGGGGCACGCCGGCCAGCCAGCTCGGCGGCGGCGGCAGGCCGTCGACCTGAAAATCCTTGAGCATGGCCGTGAGGTCCTTGATGTGGTCGGCCAGGTTGAACCCGAGCATCACCAGTGGCACCGCGACCAGCACCGTCCAGCCCAGGGTCAGCAGGCCCGCCGCGGTCGCTTGCCGACCGCCGAGCAGACGCGTCAGCAGGCGCATTACCGGCCAGCTGGCGAACGACAGCACCGCCGCCCAAAACAGCGCCGACCAGAATGGCGCGAGCACCCAGAGACTGGCGCCAAGAAGCCCGAGGAGCAGGATTTGCACCAACAAGCGGTCGTTATTGAGCATTCATGCAGCTCCAGACAGGAAAACGACAAGAGGCTCTGTGTGTCGCACAGAGCCTCAGGAGAAAGAGTGAGTAAAGATGCCTGGCCAGAGCCGCTGCCGGCAAGACGGATTTGCAGCGGGATCAGCGCAGCACGTCGACCTGTAGACCCGGCGTCGGTATTTCGCCAAGTTCCAGACGGCCCGCGCGCACCCGCTGTTCCACCAGCGCATCACGCCAGCCCTGGGCCTGTTCGCCACTGAGGCTGACGCGCAGGGTGCTGTCGAGATTCAGCGTCCGGGCCAGCAACGCGACCCAGGCTTCGCTCGGCTCACCGCGCTTGACCAGACGCAACTCACCGCTGCTGCGCAATTGCCGGAGCAGCGTCGCTGGCGTGGGCAACGTATCGGCGAGCGGGGCGGTGGCCTCAAGCAACTCGGCGTGCAGATAAGCGCGCCGATTGCCGCGGGTGATGCTGTAAAGCGCAAGCAGGCTGTTCTGCCGCGGTTCGGCGAGGCGCATCAGCGCATAGGTCTGCTGGTCATCGGAGCCATACAGGATCGACTCGCCGAATACCGCATTGGCCCACGAACTGCTCGGCCCGCACTCGCGGCCCTGGCACCAGTAGAGCAGTTCGGCATCCTGCGCCTGCATGGCTTCGCGGGCAGCGGTAAAGGCCTCTTCAGCCGTGTGGGTTCGCGGCAGTTCGTAGGTCACGGCGACGAATCGCCCCTGCGCCGCGATTTCGCGCTCGTAGCGCAGACGGCTGCTGACCCGCCGAATCGAGCCCTGGGGGTAGATCCGCGCCTGATCTTGCGCCTCGTTGAAGCGGACGATCTGGCTGTCGGGAAAACGCGGCAACACCTCGATATCGTGGCTGCCAGCCACATCGGCAGCGGCCACGGCGGCGCTGACAAGCATCAAGCTGATAACGCTCAAAAAACGCATGCGACTCCTCATTTGATCAGCATGGATTGAGCGGACTTGATCACGTTGTCGCCATTTTCTTCGCGGGGCGGCACTTCGAGGCCACGCTGCACCGCCGGGCGCTCGGCCAGCACTGCCATCCAGCGTTGCAGGTGCGGCAGTCCGTCAACCGAAACGCCGGCCCAGTCGTGCACGCGCACCCAGGGATAGGTGGCGATATCAGCAATGCTGTAATCACCGGCAAGGTAGTCGGCTTGCCCCAGACGCGAATCAAGCACTTCATACAACCGCCGGGTTTCGTTCTGGTAGCGGTCGATCGGCCCTTGCAGCTTTTCCGGGAAGTAACGGAAAAACACATTGGCCTGGCCCTGCATGGGTCCGACCCCGCCCATCTGGAACATCAGCCACTGGATCACCCGCGAGCGCCCTTTGGCATCGCTCGGCATCAGTTGCCCGGTTTTTTCTGCAAGGTAGAGCAGGATCGCGCCAGACTCGAACACGGCAAAGTCGTCATTGGCACGGTCGACGATGGCGGGAATCCGGCCGTTCGGGTTGATCGCGAGAAACGCGTCGGCTTTCTGTTCCTTGCGCTCGAAGCTCAACGCGTGCAGGTGATAAGGCAGCTGAAGTTCTTCCAGTGCGATGGACACCTTGTGTCCGTTAGGCGTAGCGGCGGTGTACAGGTCGATCATGCGATTCTCCGTGGCGATCGACCACACCTTCGGCAGTTGCGTTTAGCAAGTCAAGGCGACTGCAGGAAAGCTTTGAAACAGTCTGCTACGAGTTGCGCGCCAGCTTCGTCATCAAGATGCAGGTGATGCCCGCCAGGCAGCCTGCTCACGGCTATCGGCAAGGGCTCCAGCAGCTCGCCGAAACGCGGTTGCGCCTGCAACATGCCCTGCTCCGCCAGTACCAGTTTGACCGGGCACTGCAACTGACCGGCAAAGGCCATCGCATGGGCGTGGGTCAGGCGCAAGGGCGAAGGCAGCGTCAGACGGCTATCGGTGCGCCAGGTGTAGCCGCCTGGCACCGGCATCAAGCCGCGTTGCGCCAGCAGCTCGGCGGCCTCGCGACTCACCGCGCCGACGCCGCGCATGCGCGCCTCGACCGCCTGGCTGAATTGCGGATAAACCGGTTTGCGCTTGTCGCGCAGGGCCATCTGCGCCTTGAGCGCCTCGGCGAGTTTCTGCGGCGCGTTGTCGGCTTCGCCGGTGTAGGGAATCAGGCCGTCAATCAGCGCAAGGCGCTCGACCCGTTCAGGCAGCGCGGCAGCCAGCAACACCGAAACGATCGCGCCCATGGAATGCCCAAGCAGCGAAAAACGCTGCCAGCCAAACTGCTCGGCCACCTGCAGCACGTCATGCACGTAATCCCAGATCGCGTAGCTGGCCCCCGGCGGGCGGTGATCGGAATGGCCATGGCCGGCAAAATCCAGGGCGACGATACGCAACCCCGGCAGCTTCGGCGCCAGCCGGCTAAAGCTGGCCGCGTTGTCCAGCCAACCGTGCAGGGCGATGACCGGGATACCGTCCTGCGGACCATACAGATGGGCCGCCAGCTCGATGTGCGGCAGGCTTAGGCGAACTTCTTCGAAATCCATGCTCATGCGCTCTGCTCCCGCTCGCCTGCTCCACTCCATCGGCTGAACAGCGTACGCAACAACGCCGCCGTGTCGCGCGGGCGCTCCAGGGGAAACATGTGCCCACCCGGTAACATCAGGTACTCGCCCTTGGGAATGCGCCGAATCAGGTGTGCATGGTGGGGCAAGACCACCCGGCTATGGCGGCCACGGACCATGGCCAGCGGCACCTTCAACTGCTGTGGGCGGCCTGGGCTGGTATGCGGCACGCTGCGGTAGATGTCGATTTCAGTCGCCGGGTCGAAGCGCAGGCGCAGGCTTTTGCCAACCGGATGTAAGCCGTGCTGCACGTAGGCATCCAGGCACTCGGGATCGAACCGGCGAAACAGGCCCTTGGCGGCGAAGTAGCCGCGGGCTTCGGCCTGATCGGCGAACTCGTCGCGCCGGCCAAGGGTACGCCCGGCTGGGGTGATGCGGTCGATAAAGCCAAAACGCTTGGCGGCGCGAATCACCAGTTGGTCGGCCAGGGTCAGCACTGGCGAGTCGAGCATCACCACGCCGCGATACAGCTCCGGGCGCTGCAGCGCCGCATGGTAATGCAGCACGCCGCCGAGGGAATGGCCGACACCCCAGACCGGCTCGGCGGCGCTTTCGAGGTGATGGATAAGCTCGTCGACCAGGTTGCCCCAGTTGTCGTTGACCGGAAAGCGCGGATCGTGGCCGTGTTGATCGAGGTGCTGCACGTGGTATTCCGGCGCCAGCGCTGCGAACAACTTGCCGTAGGTGGCAGAAGGAAAGCCGTTGGCATGGGCGAAAAAGACGGGCTGGGTCATGGCGGCTGACTTATCTGGAAAGTTGCCAATGATTGTCCGGCAGCGATGACGACACGGCAATGACATAACAGCCAGTGAATGACGGCACTATGGCCAAGCTTCATGGGGGAGCGGTCATCCTGGCTCGTGGAGGCAATGCGTATATAGAACCTGTGGACTTATAAAACCCATGGGGCTTGCGACGTTATCAAGCAGATAGCTTGGCCATCTAAACGGCAGCGGTGGACAAGGCTTCGCCATGTCCACCCTACGAAGCGCTCACGGGTGGCGGACCAGTTTGCTTCACCGATTTCTGCCCATGCGCTAGCGCTGCGCCGGGCCATTTTCGCCCAATGGCACGATGGCCATGGTCAGGCGCGAAATGCAGCTGGGCTTGCCGTCCTCGCCGCTCAGACGGATATCCCAGACGTGCGTGGTACGGCCAAGGTGCACGGCGCGGGCAACCGCGGTAACCCTGCCGCTGCGCAGGCCGCGCAGGTGATTGGCGTTCACCTCAAGCCCCACGCAATAGAACTTGCTGCTGTCGATGCACAGGTAGCTGGCGGTGGAGCCCAGGGTTTCCGCCAGCACCACCGAGGCGCCGCCGTGCAGCAGGCCGTAGGGCTGATGGGTGCGCGCATCGACCACCATGCTGGCGCTGAGCGACTCGTCGTCGTAGCCCTCGAAGCGGATATCCAGCTGCTCGCCGATGGTGTTTTTCAACAGCGCAGTGAGCTGCTCAATATCGGGGGTTCGCTGCCATATGCTCATCGCATTTCCTCCCAGGAAAACGGCCGGTAATGCCGGCCGCGGGGTTCATTCGTGCCAGACCACCGCATCGCGGTGGCCGACCCATTCGGCGAAGTGCGGACCGTAGGCGCCTTCCACCACCGTGCGCTTGATCTTCAGGGTCGGGGTGAGAAAACCGTTGTCCACCGCCCAGACATCCTTAACCAGCACCAGCCGCTGTAACCGCTCATGCTTGTCGAGTTGTTCGTTGACCTCGTCCAGCAGCTTTTTCAGGCTGCCTTCCAGCTCGCCGCGGGCACCGTCGGCAGCCTCGCTACGGCCCACATCGGACAGTACGCACAGGGCCATGGGTTGTGCCATACCATCGCCCACCACGCAGACCTGCTCGATCCGCGCGTGCTCGGCGATGCGATTCTCGATCGGCCCCGGCGCCACGTATTTGCCCTTGCTGGTCTTGAAGATTTCCTTGATCCGGCCGGTCAGGCGCAGGTTGCCTTCGGCGTCCTGCTCGCCCTTGTCGCCGGTGCGCAGGAAGCCATCCGGGGTGACGGTTTCGGCAGTCTTTGCCGGGTCCTTGAAGTAGCCCTGCATGGTTGCGCCGCTGCGTACCTGCACCTCGCCATCCTCGGCGATGCGAACTTCCACTCCGGGGCTGCTGTGGCCGATCCAGCCTTTCTTGAATTTTCCCGGCCGGCAGACATGGGAGTAACCACAGTTCTCGGTCATGCCGTAGACCTCGAGCACATCCAGACCCAGGCGCTTGTACCAGTTGAGCAGCGCTTCCGGAACCGGCGCCGCGCCAGACAAGGCGTAGCGAACGGCATCCAGGCCCAGCCCGGCCAACACCTTTTTACCGATGATGCGACCGACGATGGGCAGCTTGAGCAGAAAATCGAGCTTCTCGGCAGACATCTTGCTGTAAACGCCCATCTGGAACTTGGTCCAGATCCGCGGCACGCCAAAGATCACCGTCGGCCGGGCGCGCTTAAGGTCCTCGAGAAAGGTGTCCAGGCTCTCGGCGAAGAAGATCGTCTGCCCGGAATAGATGGACGCCAGCTCGACGAACATCCGTTCGGCGACGTGGCACAGCGGCAGATACGACAGCACCCGGTCATCCTGGCCTACGCCGAACAGCTGGGTGGCGTTGCTGGAGGCGAAACCAAGGTTGCCGAAGTTATGCATCACGCCCTTGGGCGTGCCGGTGGTGCCGGAGGTGTAGATGATGGTGGCGAGCTGGTCGGCCGTGGGCTTGGGGTTGTCCTGAATCGGCGCGCAGCCCTGCAGATCCTCCCACAGGTAGTCGAACTCGCCCTGGGCACGCAGCGGCAGGCCAATGGTCGGGATGCCTTCGGGCACGCCTGGCGCCATGCCGGGCCAGTCGTCCAGTTTGCCGATGAACACCAGCGCCGCTTCCGAATGGCTCAGCACCTGACGCACGGATTCGGCCGTCAGGTTGGGGTACAGCGGCACCGAAACGTGCCCGGCCATCCAGATCGCCAGATCGGTGATGATCCAGTGCGCGCAGTTCTTCGAAATGATCGCGATCCGGCTGCCGGGTGGCAGCTCCTGGCGGCGCAGCCAATTGGCGGCGCGTCTGGCCTGTTCCGCCGCCTCGCCCCAGCTCGACTCCTGCAACTGGCCGCCGGGAAGCGGCTGAACCATGTAGCGCTTGTTCGGGTGTTTCACTTCACGCTGGTAGAACATCTCCAGCGGCAAACTGATCGCTTCAGCCATAGGCCTTACTCCCATTGTTATTGTTGTGGAGCCAACCAAGCAATTGCTTGGTCGGACTATTCCACGCACAAAGGCGAGCTGCAAGCGGAGAAATGTTTCGGTGTGTAGTGGCTTTTCAGCCGTGCTGTGGGTGCACCAGCGCCAGCAGATTCATCAGGCCGGCGGCGAGTATGTCGCCCTCGAGTTCAGCCAGGCTGGCGGTCGCCATGGCCAGTGGTTGCTGGCGATGACCATGCACCAACCAGCCGCCCAGGTTGCCGATCAACGGCTGATGGCTGACCAGCAGCAATTCGGATGCCGGCAGGAAATTATCGAGCTGCGCAAGCACCTCGCGCGGATCGCTCTCGGGGGTCAACCAGGGCACCGTGAGCAGTTCGCCGCGGTAGTCGAGCGTTTCCTTGACCAGCGCAGCGGTCTGCTGCGCGCGCCGATAAGGGCTGACCAGGATGCAGCCGAGTCGCCTGCCGTCGAGTTGCCCGGCGGCCTGGCGAACCTGCTCGCGTCCGTAATCCGTCAGTGCTCGCTCGGCATCGCTGGCGGCGTGCGCCACGGCCTCGCCATGACGCATCAACCACAGCCTCATCGCTCTGCACTCACAGCTTGGGCTCTTCGTCACGTACTGGATGTGGCGCGGGTGGAATGCTGTGCGGCATTTCACCCTGAGGCGCGCGGGCCGTCGGCCAGTCGGCGAACGGCCAGGGTTTTTCATCGCTGTTGAAGGTACCGAAACGGCCGATCTGCGCCAGGTACTGGCTCAGGCTGTCGCCGAAACCAAGCAGGCTGGCACTCGGTGCGCCGTAAAACAGCCGGTAACCGAGCTGCAACAGCACCACCGCGGCCAGCGTCAGCTCTGCCAGCTGCCAGATGATCGCGAACAACAGCATCCACAGCACTCGCAGCAGAATCGACTCGCGCGCCTGCTCTTTATCTATCTCGCTCATGACACTCTCCTTGGCAATTTTGCCTGGACGTACGTGAGGGCTTTAGAAGCCGCTCGTCGGGATGAAATCGACATCGGTCTTAGGCTCGCCGCGCATCAGCGCTTCGATAACCTGATCAAGGGTGCGCTTTTCAAACAGAATGGCATGCAAGCCGGCCACCAAGGGCATGTAGACCTGCAATTCTTCGGCCTTGGCTTTAAGCACCTTAATGGTATTGACCCCCTCCGCCACCTCGCCCAGACGCGCGACCGCATCGTCCAGGTTCAGGCCTTCGCCCAAGGCGTAACCGACCTGATAGTTGCGGCTCTTGGCCGACGAGCAGGTGACGATCAGGTCTCCCACGCCCGCCAAGCCGAGGAATGTCATCGGGTTGGCGCCCAGCTGCACGGCAAACCGGGTCATCTCCGCCAGGGCGCGGGTAATCAGCATGCCGCGCGTGTTCTCACCCATGCCCATGGCCGCAGCCATCCCGGCGATGATCGCGTAGACGTTCTTCAATGCGCCGCCCAGCTCGACACCGAAGCGGTCGCCGCTGGCATATACGCGGAACGTGCGGCCATGCAGCGCATGCTGTACCTGCTGGCACAGCTCTTCATCCTCGCTGGCGATCACCGTCGCGGTCAGAGCGTGCTCGGCGATCTCCCGCGCCAGGTTCGGCCCGGACAACACGCCAATACGGGCGCCTGGGGCGATGTCTTCGAGGATCTGGCTCATCAGCTTAAAGCTCTGCGCTTCGATGCCCTTGGTCGTGCTGACCAGTAGCTTGCCCTTGAGCTGGTCGGCCACCGGTTGCAGGGCCTGACGCAAGGCACTGGACGGCAACGCGACAAATACCAGGCTGCAGGCGCTCAGGGTTGCCGCAAGATCACACAGCGGCTCGACATTGCCGTGCACCTTGACGCCCTTGAGGTAGCGCGGGTTCTCGCCGTTCAACCGGATGGCTTCAACCTGTTGCGGGTCACGCATCCAATGCAGCACGCGCCCGCCGTTTTCTGCGAGCAAATTGGCGATTGCCGTACCAAAGCTGCCGCCACCCAGCACGGCGATAGGTTGCTGCTCAGTCATATGAGTTCCGTAATGAGCCATACACCATGGCGATCAGCCAAGATTATACGGAGCCAGGCTGTAGCGGCCAGCTTTTAGGCCTGCCGCACAGCTTTGGCGACGGCCCGCTGGCAAACGCGGCCGGCTCGGTTACCATGCTGCACCTTTCCGTTCACAGGCCATTGCGTGGTTACCAACTCCAGGATAGTGCTCTCGCTGACCGCCAAGACTCTGGCGACGCTCGGCGCGGTGCGCACCGAAGCTGTCCTCCGCATTTTGCACCCGGCGCCTGGCGAGGTGCGGTCTGGCCTTGATGAGCATTCCCGGCAACGCCCGCAGTTCTGCCGCGCATATCGTTACCCCCATCGACAGTTGCACGCTGTACATGCGGACCTGGAATTCTAGGATGCCTTGCCACTATTCACGGACGAATCAACTACATCGCCGGCCCAGCCGCTACTGGTCACTTCTGCTGTGGCTGCTGTTCGGCCTGGCACCTGCGCATGCCGTCGAGATCATCCTCAGCAGCGCCGATGACACCCCAGCGATACGCGCATTCGCCGACGCGCTGGCGGTGCGCAGGCCGCACGACCAGGTCAGTTTCCTGCCACTGGCGCAGATGCCAAAGCCGCAACAACTGAGCGCCGACAAGCGTTTGATCCTGCTGGGCACCCAGGCCCTCGACTGGCGCCTGACCAGCGCCGGCGGTCCGCCAGCACTGGTGCTGCGGGTCAGCCAGGTGCAAGCCAATCAGCGCCTCGGCAGCGCCCGCCCGCAGTCGGTGACATTGCTCTGGAACGATCCGGCGCCGGCACGACAGCTTCGCCTGATTCGCGCGGTATTGCCGCAGGCCGAACGCATCGGCGTACTGTTCGACGATCACAGCGCCTTTCTGCTCGATGAACTGCAGGAGCAAGCCAGGGCGCTGGGGCTGAAGATCATTGCCCAGCGCTGGCTCGATGCCGCTGACAACCATGCGCTGCTGAACGTGTTGCAGCACAGCGACCTGCTGCTGGGGGTCGATGACGGCGACCTGTTCAACGCCCAGACGGCGAAAACCCTGCTGCTGACCAGCTACGCCCAGCAACGCGCGCTGATCGGCCCGAGCGCCGGTTTTGTGCGCGCAGGCAGCCTGGCGAGCATCTACAGCGACCAGACCGATTGGCTTGCCAGCCTCGACAAGCTGCTGGATCAGTCGCCGCGTCACTGGCCGCGCAGCACCTACCCGGCCTATTTCAAAGTCCTGAGCAACGCTCGAGTGGCCCGCGCGCTGGCACTTGAACTGCCGGATGACGCCACGTTGATGCGTCACGTCGCCAGAGGAGAAACCCGATGAACCTGCGTCGTGGCCTCGACATCCACACCCGTACGCAGCTGATTAGTGTCGGGCCAGCATTGCTGCTGACGCTGCTGTTGACCGGCTTTTTCACGTTTGCACGCCTTCAGGACCTGCGTGAAGAGCTCGACCATACGGGCCAGCTGATCGCCAACCAGTTGGCCCCCGCCACCGAGTACGGGGTGATTTCCGGCAACCTGGAAGTGCTCGACACCCTGCTGAGCGCCACCCTGCAAACGCCCCATGTGCGCTTTATCGAATTGCGCGATCGCAACGAAAACATCCTGATCTACCGCGAGCAGCCCCATGGCGAGGCCTCGACCAACGCGCACATCGAGGTGTTTCACGCGCCGATCAGGCTGCAGCGCATTGAACTGGCCAGTGATTTCCTCAACGGCGGCGAGGCCTACGAGCAGACGCCCCCCGCCGACGATTACCTGGGCCGGGTTGTGGTGGGCATGTCCAACGACGCCTTCAACACTCGCCAGCAGGAAATCCTGATCAAGGCCACCGTGCTGGCGCTGTTCGCGTTGCTGCTGACCTTTATCGTTGCGCGGCGGCTGGCCAGGCGCCTGTCGCAACCGCTCAGTGCCATGAGCGACGCGGTTGCGGCCATTCAGGCGGGCAACTACCGCAGCGCCCTGCCCGAGTTGGGCGACAGCGAACTCGGCTCCCTGGCGCGCCACATCAACGACCTGGCCAACGGCCTGGATCGTGCCAGCCGCGAGCAGCAGCAGGCAATGGCCCTGCTGATCAAGGCTCGGGAAGAATCAGAGCAGGCCAACCGCGCCAAATCCGACTTCCTGGCGATGATGAGCCACGAGCTGCGCACGCCCATGAACGGCGTGCTGGGCATGCTGCAGTTGCTCGAAACCACCGAGATGACCCAGGAGCAGGACGAGTATGCGGCGCTGGCGACGGAATCGACCGAGCACCTGCTGAAGGTCATCAACGACATCCTCGACTTCTCGCGGATCGAGCGTGGCGCCCTGGAACTGGAATGCATTCCGTTCAACCTGCTGGAGTTGCTGCAGGGCTCGATCCAGGTATTCCAGTACAGCGCCCAGCAGCGTGGGCTGGAGCTGACCCTGAGCGCTCAGGACGGGCTCGAATACCTGGAAGTCCAGGGTGACCCGACGCGGATTCGGCAGATTCTAGTGAACCTGATCGGCAACGCCCTCAAGTTCACCGAAGAAGGCACCATCCGCGTTGAGACCCGCTGGCAGCCGCTGGATAACCAGGTGCTGTGGTTCAGTTGCGCGGTGCATGACAGCGGCATCGGCATTTCGCCCGAGCGGCTGGAACACATGTTCGATGCCTTTCAGCAGGCCGACACCTCGATTTCACGGCGCTATGGCGGCACCGGGCTTGGCCTGCCGATCGCCCGGACCCTGGCCGAACGCATGGGCGGTACGCTGTCGGCGCAGAGCCAGGAAGGTTACGGCTCGACGTTCACCGTGGAAGTACCACTGCCGTTCTCCGAACAGGCCGCCCACATGAGCCCCAGCGCCCTGCCGATAGATGCCCAAGGCCAGGGGCAGGCAATCCTGCTGGTCGAAGACAACCCGGTCAATCAGACGGTTATCGAAGCCATGTTGCGCAGCCTTGGCTATCAGGTCAGCCTGGTCGGGGACGGCGCGCAGGCCGTATACAGCGCCGAGCGTCAGGCGTTTGCCGCGATTCTGATGGATTGCCGGCTGCCGATCATGGACGGCTATGAGGCGACCCGGCAGATTCGCCGCATGGACGCCAGCCTGCCGATCATCGCCCTTACCGCCAACGCGCTGCAGGGCGATCGGGAAACCTGCCTCGCTGCCGGCATGAACGATTACCTCGCCAAACCGTTCAAACGTGCAGACCTACAACGCGTGTTACAACGTTGGCTGCCGCCAAGACCTTCGGCGGGTGGCGAAAATGGCTGATTTGCTGCAGGCTCACCCCCTGCGCTGGCGGATGCTGAGCGGATGTGACAACGTCCGGCAACTCGGTGTACAACTGTACTCAACGAGCTGTGACTTTCACTACAACGCAACAGTCTATGACTAGGCTGCTGGCTAGCGCCCAGTCGTGCTACCAGCCAGGACGATTCACCCAGCCTTGGCGCGTGGGGATTATTGAGGAACTCGCATGACCAAACAAAACGCCTTCACCCGGGAAGATCTGTTGCGTTGCAGCCGCGGCGAACTGTTCGGCCCAGGTAATGCGCAACTGCCAGCGCCGAACATGCTGATGATTGATCGCATCACCCATATCAGCGACACCGGCGGCAAGTACGGCAAAGGTGAAATCGTCGCCGAACTCGATATCACCCCGGACCTCTGGTTCTTCGCCTGCCATTTTGAAGGCGACCCGGTAATGCCAGGCTGTCTGGGCTTGGACGCCATGTGGCAGCTGGTGGGCTTCCATCTCGGCTGGCAAGGCAACCCCGGCCGTGGCCGTGCCCTTGGGTCCGGCGAAGTGAAATTCTTTGGCCAGGTCCTGCCGACCGCCAAGAAGGTCACCTATAACATCCATATCAAACGCACCATCGCCCGCTCCCTGGTCCTGGCTATCGCCGATGGCTCCGTCAGCGTCGATGGCCGCGAAATCTACAGCGCCGAAGGCCTGCGGGTTGGCCTGTTCACCTCTACCGACAATTTCTAAAGGACTCTCTGCATGCGTCGCGTCGTGATTACCGGCCTGGGCATCGTTTCCTGCCTGGGCAATGATAAAGAGACCGTCTCCGCTAACCTGCGTGCTGGCCGTTCCGGTATCCGCTTCAACCCGGAATACGCCGAGAAAGGCTTGCGCAGCCAAGTGTCAGGCTCCGTCGACCTCAACCTTGAAGAGCTGATCGACCGCAAGGTCTACCGCTTCATGGGCGATGCCGCTGCGTTCGCCTACCTGTCGATGGAACAGGCGATCAAGGATGCTGGCCTCAGTGCCGAAGACATCTCCAACCCGCGGATCGGTCTGATCGCCGGTTCCGGGGGCGCGTCCACGTTCAACCAGATGGAAGCCATGGACACCCTGCGCGAGAAAGGCGTCAAGCGTGTGGGTCCATACCGGGTGCCACGCACCATGGGCAGCACCGTCTCCGCCTGCCTGGCCACTCCGTTCAAGATCAAGGGCATCAACTACTCGATCTCCTCGGCCTGCGCCACCAGCGCGCACTGCATCGGTAACGCGATGGAGCAGATCCAGCTCGGCAAGCAGGACATGGTCTTCGCTGGCGGCGGCGAAGAAGAACACTGGAGCCAGAGCTTCCTGTTCGATGCCATGGGCGCCCTCTCCACCCAGTACAACGAGACCCCGGAAAAAGCCTCGCGTGCCTACGACGCCAAGCGTGACGGTTTCGTCATCGCCGGCGGTGGCGGCATGGTGGTAGTCGAAGAGCTGGAACACGCGCTCAAGCGCGGCGCCAAGATCTATGCGGAAATCGTCGGCTACGGCGCGACATCCGATGGCTACGACATGGTCGCGCCAAGCGGCGAAGGCGCAGTGCGCTGCATGCAGCAGGCCCTGGCCACCGTCGATACGCCGATCGACTACTTGAACACCCACGGCACCTCGACCCCGGTTGGCGACGTCGCGGAAAGCCGCGCCGTGCGCGAAGTGTTCGGTGCCAAGGCGCCAGCCATCAGCTCGACCAAGAGCCTGTCCGGACATTCGCTGGGCGCCGCCGGCGTGCAGGAAGCGATCTACTGCATGCTGATGATGGAAGGCAACTTCATCGCCGGCTCGGTCAACATCGATGAAGTCGACCCTGAAATCGCTGACCTGCCGATCCAGCGCAGTACCGTCGAGAACGCCAAGCTCGATACGGTCATGAGCAACAGCTTCGGCTTCGGTGGCACCAATGCCACCCTGGTCATGAAACGTTGGACCGGTCAGTAAATCAGCACACAAAAAACGGCGCCCCCCAGGGCGCCGTTTTTTTTCTTGCCAGATCGGTTACACCGCCACTGCTCCCTAGACGGTAAAACGCGAGATCAAGTTGCTAAGCGCAACCGCCAGGCGCGACAGCTCCTGACTGGCAGCGCTGGTCTGGTTGGCCCCCGCTGAACTTTGCAGCGATAGATCGCGAATATTTACCAGGTTGCGGTCGACCTCACGGGCAACCTGCGCCTGCTCTTCCGAGGCACTGGCGATCACCATGTTGCGCTCGTTGATCTCCGAGATAGCCGCGGCAATTTCTTCCAGCGCGAGCCCGGCGGCCTTGGCCACATCGAGGGTCGAACGCGCGCGGCTGTTGCTGCTTTGCATCGCGTTGACCGCCTGATCGGTGCCCTGGCGGATGCCACTGATCATCTGCTCGATTTCCTGGGTTGATTGCTGGGTGCGATGCGCCAGTGCCCGCACTTCATCGGCAACCACGGCAAACCCACGCCCGGCATCGCCCGCCCGAGCAGCCTCAATGGCGGCGTTGAGCGCGAGCAGATTGGTTTGCTCGGCGATGGAACGAATCACATCCAGCACCTGGCTGATATCGCGCACCTTGTCAGCCAGTTGCTCGACCTGGTCGGCGGTAGTGGTCACGTCATCGGCCAGGTGGCTGATCGAGTCGACGGTCTGGCGCACCTGTTCGCGGCCACGCTGGGTGGTGCGGTCGGATTCGCGCGAAGCTTCCGAGGTGGTCACCGCATTGCGCGCAACCTCTTCGACAGCGGTGGTCATCTCGTTGACCGCCGTTGCCGCCTGTTCGATTTCGTTGTTCTGCTGATGCAGGCCGCGTGTCGAGTCTTCGGTGACCGCAGTCAGCTCTTCTGAGGCCGAGGCCAGCTGGCTGGATGAGTCAGCGATGCTCTGGATGGTCGAACGAAGGTTCTGCTGCATGGCTTTGAGCGATGTGAGCAGACGAGCAGGCTCGTCCTTGCCCTCGACCTGAATGCGCTGGGTCAGGTCGCCCGAGGCCACCGTCTCGGCCACGCGCACGGCTTCGCCCAGGGGCCCGACGATACTGCGGGTGAACAGCCAGGCCAATAGCGTGGTGATCAAGGCCGCCAGGACAATGGTGACCATCACCCAGAAAAAGCCGCTTTCGTAGGCCTCGTTGGCTCGAGCCGCAGCCTGGTCGGCGCCCTCCTCGTTGATCACCAGCAGCTCCCGTAATGCCATGGTCAGGGTGTCTGCATAGCCGTTGATTTCACCATTGAGGATGGCGACGGCCTGATCACGCTGCCCCTGCTTGACCAGCTCGACAGCTTGCGCCTGAAGCTGCAGGTAACCAATCATGCCCTCTTTGAAACGCTGATAGGCAGCGCGCTCTTCGCTGGAGGACAGGTGCTTTTCGAACTCGGCATCCTTTTGCCCGACCTCTATGGCCAACTGCGCCAGGGTTTGCCCGGTCTTGTTGACCACCTGCTGGTCTTCGATGACCACCATGCGCAGCGTCAGCGCGCGCAGGCGCAACATGCTGGCATTCAGCTCCGCCAGAGCAGTGATGCTGGGCAGCCAGACGTTGTCGACCGCATCCGCCTCCTTGCGCATATCCGCCATCTTGTTCAGCGCGAACAGTCCCAACAGTAGAACGATCAAGCCTATCAGGCCGAACCCCAGCGCCGAGCGCGGAGCAATATTGAGGTTTCTAAGCGACATGGTCTTTCCCTTCAGCGACGATTAGATAGCTATCTGAAAATTCAGAGTAGAGCGCGTTCGCCCTGCTATCGGCAGATAGCCTTGCGGCTGAAGAAAAAATAGTTGGAATAAGCGATGCCGGACCTCAGTTCGATGAGTGGTCATCGCGATTCAGTCCGGATTCGCTGGCAAGCGGAACGGCAACCAGCAGGCATCGCTCGATACCTTTTAGCGCACCTCGAAACGCTGCTCGACCAGTTTGCGGTCATCCTGAAACACCATGAAGTGCCAGGTTCCGGCGACTATTTCATGGGGCTCGCTGAACTCGAACGCCATGACTTCCTGGGCGGTGCCAGGAACCAGCGCCTGGGTGACGACGAACTTGTCATGGCGTTTGCCCTCGGCCGTGACGACACCCGGCGTAAGGTAGAGCAAGGTCAGTGGTGAATCGTTGATCACCTTGCCGGCGAGGCTGTAACGCACACCGAACTTGGTGCCCAGCTTGGCGGGAATCACGTCGGTGCGTTGGATCTCCTGGTTGCTGCGAGTCAGCACCCGCTGCCCTGGCTCGAAGTCTTCGTACTGGCTGAAGATCCCATACTCCACCGCACCTTCGACGCGGACCTCGGCACTGGCCAGAGGGGCGCTCAGCATGAACGCCATCAGTAGGCTGAAACGGTTGTATCGCATAGCTCGCTCCCCGGTTTTGAATGGAGGCGAGCCTATGACACCGGCATGACAGGAAAATGACAGCTCAGTCGAGCAGCTCCGCCTGCACCCGACGCGGCAAAACGGCGAGGAAATTGTCGTGAGCCACCTGATGCGCGACCGCTTCGGGCAACGCATCGAGAAACGGATCGAAGCCCGTCATGTATTCGCCCAGGCTGTCGAAACGACCAACCACGTCGGAGCCGAGCATGAAGCGCGCCGGATAGCTGCTAACCAGGCGCACCCATTGCGGATCGGCGCGCCCCTGCTTGTCGAGCAGATAAGGCCGCAACATGGTCCAGGACAGGTCGATGTACAGATTGGGGTACTCCTCAAGCATCCGCTCCAGGGTCGGCAGCAGGAAATCCAGTTTCTTCTGGTGCCGGTGGATTTCCATGCTGGTGCCAGCATGCGCCCAGATGAAGCGAACGTGCGGATGATTGCGCAGCGGCTCTTCGATTTCCTGCAGATAGAGCGGGTTGCGCTCGCGCTTGGAGGTGATGTTGGAATGCAGCATCACCGGCAGGTCGAACTCAGCGGCCAGGTGGAAAACCCGCGCCAGCGCCTCGTTGCTGGCACGCGGCGCATCGCCATGGATCAACGCGGTCAGGTCGTCGTGGCGGGTGAAGATCTCGCCGATCCCCTGCCACAGTCCCGGGTCGAGTTCGAGCATGCGCCGAATGTGCGCATCGGCATTCTTGTCGTTGGGGTTGAAGCCGGAGAGAAACGGATGGAAGCGCTCGCGCTGCTCGGCCGGCAGCTTCTTGTAGGCGTGAGCGACAAGCACATCCGTGGCGCTGTACCAGTAGGCATTGGCATCGTCGCCCGCGTAATAGCGCGGCCGCTTGGGCTCGTTCTCGTCCCACTTCTTCGCCACTGGAATACCGGACAGCATGACGTGCTGAATATTCGCGGCAGCCATCCGCTCGAGCAGGGTGTCCATGCCGGCGCTTTCCTGGAAGAAATCCACGTAGTGCAGATGGGCGTCGCTGTAGCGGTAATCGCGGGCCTGCAGGCCGTGGGCAAACAGGGCGGCGACGAAGGCGACACTCAAGTGAAAGACGGGCAAGGGCATGCTCCTGACGAAATGAGCAACATAGACTCGCGCGGTGCGGGCCAAGTTCAGCGGTTGCCGCAGCGCCAGTATGGTCGGCTACGCCAGCGGTGAACTAGGATGGCCGCTCAACTCGATGTTTTCCGGAGCCGACATGATCACCATCAGCAATGAAAAAGGTTTTCTGCACCGTATCAACATAGGCCCGCATACGCTGTTCAGCGACGTGCCGGTGGCTTACGGCGGCGGGTCGGCCGCACCAGAGCCACATGATTTGTTCGACGCTTCCCTCGGCGCCTGCAAGGCGATCACCCTGGCCATGTATGCCAAGCAGAAGGACATGCCGCTTACGGCCGTGGACGTGCGCCTGAGCCGCGACGACAGCGAAGAACGCCAGGGAACCTATCGCCTCGCGGTCGAGTTGACCCTGCATGGCGAGCTGGACGATGCACAGCGTCAGCAACTGCTGCGTATCGCCGATAAATGCCCGATTCACAAACTGCTGGCCGGTAGCGCCGTGCAGATCACCACCCAGCTCAACGGCAGCGCGCCATGAACGAGCCGCTGCTGATCCAGCCGCGCCTTGAGGACATCAGCGGGCAACCGATCCTGCGCCCGCTGCCATCGGCCAAATGCCGCAGCGTCGGGCCATTCGTGTTTTTCGACCATATGCTGGAAAAGACCTACGCCGCAGGCTCGGGCATGAACATCAACCAGCATCCGCATATCGGTCTGTCCACCCTCACCTACCTGTTTGAAGGTGAGTTGCAGCACAGAGACAGCCTGGGTACGGACCAGTCGGTCGGTCCCGGCGCGGTGAGCTGGATGACCGCCGGCAGAGGCATCGCCCATGTCGAACGCACCCCGGCGGCGCTGCACGCGACAGGGTCGCGCCTGCATGGGCTGCAAGCCTGGCTGGCCTTGCCCCAGGCACTGGAGCAATGCGAGCCGAGCTACAGCCATCACCCGGCAGACAGCCTGCCGCGCAGCGACAGCATGGGTGTGGAAATCTGCCTGATCGCGGGCACGGGGTTTTGCCTGGAGTCGCCGGTGCCGGTCACCTCTCCCACCTTGTATGCCGAACTCAAGCTGGCTGCCGGCGCAAACCTGTTACTGGACGCTGAGCACAGCGAACGAGCGCTCTACCTGATCGACGGCGAAGCCCTGCTTGATGACCAGCATGTCCCGCAGCGCGGTTTGCTGGTATTGCCGCAGGGCCGTACCTTCATCCTCAGCGCCTGCCAGAGCAGCCACCTGGTGTTGCTCGGCGGCGAACCCCTGGGGCCGCGGCGGATGGAGTGGAATTTCGTCGCCAGCGATCCGGCGTTGATCGAACAGGCGTGCGGGCGCTGGGCGCGGAACGATTGGCCGCAGGTACCCGGCGAGCGCGAGCGTATCGAACAGAAACGCTGAACGACGCTGCGATAAATTGTTTCACTTCGGCACATCCAAGGCGCCGGCGCTCGGGTATAAGGCTTGGTGGCGGCAACTCTCTCAGGAATCTTGTACATGCCGGAGCCGATGTTCGACTACGAAAGCCATCTCGAGGCCTGTGCACGCCGCGATGAGCGTGCCTTCCAGGCGCTTTACCAGCAAGAGGCAGCACAGATGCTCGGTTTGGCGATCACCCTGCTCGGCCGCCGTGATCAAGCGGAGGATTGCGTGCACGATGCGTTCGTACTGATATGGCGCAATGCCGAGCGCTTCCAGCGCGCCATTGGCAGCGGGCGCGCGTGGCTCTACAGCATCCTGCGCTACCGCGCGCTGAATCAGCTGCGCAGCCGCAAGCGGACGGTCGAGCTGGATGACGACTTCATCGAACGGCTGGCCGATGAGGGTCCGCAGGCGGCCGACCTGGTTGCCCAGCAGGCCGAGCAGCGGCAACTGCGTAACTGCCTGCAGGGTCTGGAGCGCAACCGCCGCCATCCGATCCTGCTGGCGTTTTACCGTGGCCTGACCCACGAACAGATCGCCCAGCGCCTGACGACGCCCCTGGGCACGATCAAGGGACGTATCCGCGCGGGTCTGCGCGCCTTGCAGGAGTGTTTGCACGCATGATCACGCAACAGCCTGCCGAACGCCGGGCGCTAATCGGCGAATATGTTCTGGGCCTGCTCGACGCCGAGCAAGCGGCCGAAGTGCGCAAACTGATCGATCAGGACGAGGACGCCGCGCGGATGGCCCTCGAATGGGAGCAGCAGTTGCTCGAATTGACCGACCAACTGCCGCCCCAGTCACCCTCCCTGCAACTTTGGACGCGATTGCAGAACAGCCTTGGCTTTACGGCCGCCAGTGCCGCATCCCCTCGACAAAGCTGGTGGAACAGCCTGACGACCTGGCGCCTGACCAGCGCGGCGCTCGCGGCTGCGTTGGTTCTCGCGCTGTTGCCCGGTGTCTGGCGGCCTACGACCGCGCCGAGCGGCTATACCGCCGTGCTGCAAGCACCAGGCGAAGCGGCCAAACCAGGTTGGGTGGTTCATGTCGACGCAGATGGCGACCTCAGCCTGCGGCCGTTGGTGGCCGATCAAATTCCTGCGGATCGCGCCGTGCAATTCTGGACCTTGGTCGATCCGGCCAGCGGACCACGCTCGCTGGGCCTGGTCCAGCCTGGGCAGAGTCTGAAACTGACGCCGGAGCAAATCGGCGCCGTGCAGGCCGGCCAGCTGTTCGAACTGACGCTGGAGCCAGCCGGCGGCTCGCCGACCAACCGGCCTACCGGCAAGGTGCTGTACATCGGCCGGGCGGTTCTCGCGGCCAATTGATCAGTTGTTGGTGGGCGTTTGGGGCGCAGGCTCCGGCGCCGCCAACAGGCTCAACAAGAACATCTGAAAAAAATCTTCCTTCTCGACATCCAGACCGTCTCTCGCGGGTATAGCTATCAGGTGTTTCATCGAGGCACCTGCACGGCATGAGTGATCTCGGCCGCTGCATCGATGCTAACTGTTCCATGAGAGGACGCTTATGAACACGTTCAACACGCTGCTAACCGTCGCCACCTTTGGCCTTGCCGCCAGCGCCGCCAGCGCCGCCAGCGCTGCTGAGTTACTTGCACTCAGCGCCGACGGCCACCTGTTCAAAATCAACACGCAGACGCTGAAAGTCACCGCCACGATGCGGGTAACGGCGCCGACCACGTTACGAGGCTTCGACATTCGCCCCCTCGATGGCACGCTTTACGCACTGGGCGCGGACAACCAGCTGTATACCCTGGATATGACCAACGCAAATGCAAGCATGGCGGCCAAGCTGAGCAAAACCTTGGCCGGCAATGGCCAGGCTGTGGTTGACTTCAACCCGGTCGCTGACAAACTGCGTCTGCTCGGTCCCGATGGCAGCAGCTTCCGGGTCAATGTCGAAACGGGCGAAGTGGTGGTTGACGGCTCGGTCGCCTACGCCGCCGATGGCCCTTACGCAGGTAAGACCGCTCAGGTGGTAGCCGGCGCCTACAGCAATTCCTATGCAGGCACCAAGGCAACCTCGCTGTATACCGTCGACCTGGCCAGCAGCAACCTGATGCTGCAGAACCCGCCGAACGATGGCGTGCAGCAAGCGCTCGGCACGATCGTCGATGGCCTAAAAACCGCAACATTGGATATTGCCAGCGATGGCAAGGACGGCAATACGGCTTATCTGTTGACCGGCAAAACCTTACATACGATGGACTTGGCCAACGGCAAGCCCACCACCTTGGGCGACATTGCCGGCTTGCCTAAAAACATCATCGACATCGCCGTTCTGCCTACCCCGTAGAAGTTGGCAGCGAGAGGGTGCAATGCCCTCTCGCCGCCTCATTACTGCGCTTTAGCCGTGTTTGAGAACACTTCGTCCAGCAGGTCGTTCATGGCCGCGAACGAGCGGCGCGCCACCACCGGGTGGTATTCGTTGCGCCCGGGCACCTTGGCGTAAGGATCGGTGAATGAATGCACCGCGCCGCCATAGCTGACCAGTTGCCAATCGGCCTTGGCGGCTTTCATCTCGGCAACGAACCCATCGACCTGAGCCTGGGGAACGGCAGGGTCGTCAGCGCCATGCAGCACCAGAACCGGCGCCTTGATGTTTTGCGCATCTGCGGGATTGGGCGTATCGAGGTTGCCATGGAATGACACGAACGCCTGCAGGTCCGCGCCAGAGCGGGCCAGTTCCAGCACCGCACCGCCACCGAAACAGAAGCCGACCGCGCCCAGCTTGCTGCTGTCCAGCGCCACGCTGTCCTGGTTTTTCAGCACTTCGACCGCCGCACTGGCCCGCTTGCGCATCAATGCGCGATCACTTCGCACTGCGGTCGCCGCTGCCTTGGCTTCATCCGGGTTGGTCGGGCGCACGGCCTTGCCATACATATCCGCCATGAACACCACGTACTTGTCGCCAGCGACGCGGGCGGCCTTCTCCGCCGATTGGTCAGTCACGCCAAGCCAGTTTGGCACCATCACCAACCCAGGGCGCGGCGTGGTCACCGCATCGTCATAGATCAAACGGCCCTCGAAGGCCTCGCCGTCGATTTCATAAGCCACCGGTTTGACCACTACGGCCGCCTCGGCAAACCCCACCATGCCCGCCATCGCCAGAGGAATAAATGTCTTGTTCATCACGCTGAATTCCCGTTGAGTGAATTGCTCAGCAACAGTAGCGTCTGGGTGGAAAGCGCCAAGAAAAAAGCCCGCAAAATGCGGGCTTTTTCTTTACGGCGCGTGTCAGGCAGAAAGCTCTACCAGGAGCTTATTCAGCCGCTGCACGTAGGCTGCCGGGTCCTTCAGGCTGTCACCGGCCGCCAGTGCGGCTTGATCGAACAGGATGTGGCTGAGGTCGGCGAAACGGTCTTCATCCGGCTCGGCGTCCAGCTTCTCGATCAGCGGATGACCTGGGTTGAACTCGAAGATCGGCTTGGATTCCGGCACCTTCTGCCCGCTGGCCTCAAGAATCTGGCGCATCTGCAAGCCGAGATCCTGCTCGCCAATTGCCAGGATTGCCGGTGAATCGGTCAGGCGATGGGACACCCGCACCTCGGCCACCTGTTCACCCAGGGCACCTTTCAGGCGCTCGACCAGACCCTCTTTGGCTTTCGCCACTTCTTCCTGGGCTTGCTTGTCTTCTTCCGAATCCAGCTTGCCGAGGTCGAGGTCGCCACGGGCCACGTCAACGAAGTGCTTGCCGTCGAACTCGGTCAGGTAGTTCATCAACCACTCATCGATGCGGTCGGTGAGCAGCAGCACTTCGATGCCTTTCTTGCGGAAAACTTCCAGGTGCGGGCTGTTCTTCACTTGGGCGTAGGACTCGCCGGTGAGGTAATAGACCTTGTCCTGACCTTCCTTCATGCGGCCGATGTAGTCGGCCAGGCTGACGCTCTGCTCGCCCGCATCGCTCTGAGTCGAGGCGAAACGCAGCAGCCCTGCGATTTTTTCCTTGTTGGCGAAGTCTTCCGCCGGGCCTTCCTTGAGCACCTGGCCGAAGTTCTTCCAGAACGCCTTGTACTGTTCCGGCTCGCTCTTCGCCAATTTTTCCAGCATGTCCAGCACGCGCTTGGTCAGCGCCGACTTCATCGAGTCGATCACCGGGTCTTTCTGCAGGATTTCGCGAGAGACGTTCAGCGACAGGTCGTTGGAGTCGACCACACCCTTGATGAAGCGCAGGTACAGCGGCAGGAACTCATCGGCCTGGTCCATGATGAACACGCGCTGCACATAAAGCTTCAAGCCCTTGGGTGCTTCGCGCTGGTACAGGTCGAAGGGCGCACGGCTCGGCACGTACAGCAGCGAGGTGTATTCCAGCTTGCCTTCGACCTTGTTGTGGCTCCAGCTCAGCGGATTCTCGAAATCATGGCCGACGTGCTTGTAGAACTCCTGGTACTGCTCGTCGGTAATCTCGGTACGCGGCCGTGTCCACAGGGCGCTGGCACGGTTGACGGTTTCCCACTCGAGCTCGGCGGGCTTGTCCTTTTCTTCGCCGTGGAATTCCTTCGGCAGCTCAATGGGCAGAGCGATGTGATCCGAGTACTTCTTGATCACGTTGCGCAGACGCCAGCCATCGGCAAATTCTTCTTCTCCCTGTTTCAGGTGCAGAACGATGCGGGTGCCGCGCTCGGCCTTCTCGATCGTGGCGATTTCGAAATCGCCCTCGCCTCGCGAGGACCAGTGCACGCCTTCGCTGGCGGGCTGACCGGCACGCCGAGTGAATACCTCGACCTTGTCGGCAACGATAAAGGCTGAATAGAAGCCGACGCCGAACTGACCGATCAGATGGGAATCCTTCTTCTGGTCGCCGGACAGGTTCTTCATGAAGTCGGCGGTGCCGGACTTGGCGATGGTGCCGAGGTGGGCAATGGTTTCCTCGCGGCTCATACCAATGCCGTTGTCTTCGAGGGTGACCGTCTTGGCCTCCTTGTCGAAGCTGATGCGGATCTTCAGCTCGGCACCGCCTTCCAGCAGTTCAGGCTTGGCCAGCGCTTCGAAACGCAGCTTGTCGCTGGCGTCCGATGCGTTGGAAACCAACTCGCGCAGGAAGATTTCCTTGTTGGAATACAACGAATGGATCATCAGGTGAAGTAGTTGCTTCACCTCGGTCTGGAAGCCCAGGGTTTCTTTTTGAGTTTCCACACTCATGGTCGCTAACTCCACATTGTTGACTAAGCCGCAAGGCGGCGGGGTGTCATACAAATGGGGGCGTACCTTGGTATTTCAAGTGCTTGGCCGCCGGCGCTTGGCGATCAGGGCTCAAGCAGCTCGATGCGGGTGATTTCTTCCGGGCGCAGGGTATAGCTGACCTCGCCCTGGCCGCTCATGCGCTGACGCAGGACGATGCGCCCGTCCGGGTCGATACCCTGAAAGCGGCCTTCCGGGCTGTTGCCGCGCTCGGTCAAGACCCGCATGGTCAGGTTCTGATAGCGGCTCGGGCTTCGCAGCAGGCTTTCCAGGCTGAATCGCAAACGTCTATCCAGAGGCTTGCTGACTCGCTCCGGCGCAGCGGCCGCTGGCGCCTCGCTGGACGGTGCAACGGCCGGGCTGGCGACTTCTGGCAGTTGCGGGAAACGGTCCCCCGAGACGGCCCAGCCCCGCGACTGATTTTTTTTAAGCAGGATCGGCAACTGCTGCGCCTGCCCGTCAATCCGTGCATCCACGGTGACTTCAACATTGACGGCTGGCAATGCCACTGCAGGCAGCGGCTGCAACTGCACGTCGCGGGTGGCGAAGCGGCGCCGCAGGTAGTCCTCGACGACATGGGCGAGCGTGTCGGTGGAATCGATGGTGCGGTCAACCTTGCCGTCGCGGTAACGCAGCCCATCGGTGAAGAGTTCGACCTTGCCGCTCAGCGTGGTGGCGAACTGGGGCGGCAATACCAGGTGAAAATCGCCCGCCAGCTTGTTGGGCGGCACCGGTTGCAGGTCCAGGTGCAGGGTATAGCCGCGGCTCAAGCGCCGCGCTTCAGGCAGGTCCTGCTCGGGCAGCAGCCAGCTCACCTCCACCTCGGGCAGCGCGCCGCTGTCTTCAGGCAGCACATCAACCCTTACGGCGCCGGCGACCGGCTCGGGTAAGCGAATGCTCACTTCGCGGCGGGCAAAGAAATCCGTGCCCTCGCGCAGGCTGAGCAAACCATCGATCAACTCGCCTTGCTGCGGCTGGAACGGCTGGCCATTGAGGACGCCGCTGAGCTTGATCGCCAGTTCGGCAGGCACCTGCTTCTCGGGCTCCAGCCACTTCAAGCTGAAAATCGCTGCGAGCCGCTGCGAGTCCTGATTGGCCATCAGCGTCAGGCCGACCACCAGCGGAATGAAACCGAGGGCACTCAGGCCCAGCGCGGGCCGAGCGAGACGCCAGTGGCGCACCACGTACAACAGGGTCAAGGGCGGCAGCACACTGGCGCAGCCCCACAGCAGGCTGGTGCCAAACGCGCGCATGACCAACCACACCAGGCCCGCCAGGATCAACAGCAAGCCACCCAGGATCAGCAGCGCATCCATTCAGAATTCCTTATGCGGCACCGCGCTACCCGGGGCGCCGCTGATTAACGTTCATCGACCTTGAAGTGCGCCCGAGCGGTCGCGATCGGCTCGGTTTGATTGGTCTGCCAGGCGGTAATCGCCACATTGGCGACGCGGCGACCCTGCCGCCAGACCTGGCATTGCGCGAAGGTGTCACGATAATGGCCAGCCCGCAGGTAATCTATCGAGAAGTCGATGATTTTCGGCAAATGTGGAATACCCATGAACATCAATAGATGAAGCATGGCGGAATGCTCCATGAAACCGGCGATCACGCCGCCATGGATTGCCGGCAGGATCGGGTTGCCGATGCAGTCCTGGTTCGCCGGCAAGCGAAACACCACATCATCCCCCAGGCGCAGGCATTCGATGCCAAGCAATTTGGCGTAGGGAATCAGACTGATCAACGAGTCGTAATCGTTCTGCTCGTGGGCCTCGCGCACCAGAACATCAAGGCTAAAGGTGTCTGGATTCGAGCCACTCATGCCTTGTCTCCTGTATCGACGTCGCGTTTGAGCTGGGCGCCGCCAGCTGCGGCCTTGCCCATGCGCATGAAGGTGCCAACCACGTGCGCAATGGGTTGGGTCGGGTCGTCCTGATAGGCATAACCGCGGGTGAAGATGATGTTGGCGGTAACCCGATAGCACTCCGCAAACCCGAACACATCTTTATGCGGCTCGGCCGGACGCATGTAGTCGATCCGCAGATCGAGGGTCGGGCAGATTTCGAAGTCGGGCAGCACGCAGACCGTCGAAATGCCGCAGGTGGTGTCCATCAAGGTGGTAATGGCGCCACCGTGAATAACCCCGCTTTCCGGGTCTCCGATGATCTGCGCGCTATACGGCAGGCGCAACGTTAGGCCCTCTCGACTGGCGCTGTGCACGTCGATGGCCAGCACCTGGCAGTGGCGCAATGCCGACAAGAAGCGCTGGGCTCGTTCAACAATGGCGTTTTCGCTCATACCTGGCCTCACTGGCGCCTACAGAAAAGCCGCGAATCATACCGAGCCCAACGGAGCCGGGCATCCTTTTGCTTCAGTTCGGTTAAACGGCCTGAACTTATTCGCTAATAGACGCCTCGAAATCTGCGTTACCACACCCAATAAGCAAGGAGAAATATCCATGCCAAAGACACTGACTTACGCCTTAATGCTTGCCGCCACCCTTGGGCTCGCCGCGTGCGACAAGCCTGGCGAAGAAGCTGCGGAAGACGCGCAAGAAGCGCGTGCTGAAGCACAAGAATCGATGAAAGACGCGGCCGAAGAGCAGAACGAAGCGGCCGAACATGAAGCTGAAGCCGCGCGGGAACGCGCCGAGGAAAACAGCAACATGAACGCGCCAAGCACCACCGCTCCAGGTCAGCCGGTTTCCCCGCCGCCGACCAATCAGCAGTAAGACGTCAATGCCTGCGGGCCTCCGCAGGCAGCCCCCTCCCCACCCCGGGGAACTTTCATATTTACGTTCGCTCCAACTTTCCACGATAAGGAAACTTGTCGTCCCCGGATAATATGGAGATTCAATCGTGCAAAAACCGCTGACTTATGCCCTGTTGCTTGCCATGACACTGGGCCTCGCCGCTTGCGAGAAGACTCCTGAGGACAAGATGGATTCCGCCAGCGAATCCGCTTCCGAGGCGATGGAATCGATGGGCGATGCCGCCGAGGAAACCGGCGAGGCAATCGAAGACAAATACGACCAGGCCACCGGCAACGAGCCAACGACTGGTGAGCGTATCGAAGAAGCCGCAGACGACGCTGGCGATGCGATGGAAGACGCAGGCGACGAAGTCAAGGACGCCGTCGAAGGTCAATAAACGTTATTGCAACGTTGTAAATAAAGCCCGCATTGGCGGGCTTTATTTTGCGTGTCAGTTCTATCACTACGTTTAGCTCAAACCGCTTATCAGCAACCAGCGCACCGCAGGACTCAGCATCAGCAACAGGCAGCACGCCAGGCTGACGATCCAGACCAGTGAACGCTGCCAGTGCATATCCTTCAGATAGAACAACACGTACAACACCCGCATCACGATGAACAGCACCGCCAGGAAATCGATCCACCAGCCAAACATCTCGGTGGTATGGGCCATCAGCACGCCGGCTGCAAACAGCGGGAATATTTCGATGCTGTTGAGGTGTGCCGCATGGGCGCGGGCGCCCATGCCAGTCAACTTCGCCTGCTGCGCTCTTGGATGATGATTGTCGTAGCCCCCTGCTTCGCTGCTCATGGCCTTGGCGGCAGGGATTTTGGCGAGATAAATCAACAACGCTGCGATAAATACGCACCAGAACGGAATGCTCATTCAGTTTTCTCCTTGGGTGGCTCGAACGGGGTCTGGGTGTAGACCATTACTTCCAACACATCGGAATGAAACTCGCGCCGGTACAACACCAGTACCACGCCAGCGCTGACTGCCATGAAAAACCACGGATTGATAAACCAGGCCAGCGTCGCCATACCGAAATAATAGGCACGTAAGCCCTGGTTGAATTGGTTGGCGGCCATTGAGATCACGCGTGCGGTGCGCTCGGCAAAGGCCTTGCGCTCCTGCTCGGTAACGTGCCGCTCGCCGATCATCGGCGCAGAACCCACCAACACCGCGGCGAAGTTGTACTGGCGCATGCACCAGCTGAACGTGAAGAAGGCATAGACGAAGACCACGCCCAGGCACAGCAGCTTCACTTCGGACATTTCTCGGCTGGCGACCTGCACGAACGGCAGGTCGGCGAGCAGCGACACCGCGCGGTCCGAGGCGCCGAGCACCGTGAGAATACCGGCGAGGATGATCAGCGTGCTGGAGGCGAAGAACGAGGCATTGCGCTCCAGGTTGCCGATCACGTTGGCATCGGCGATGCGGTTGTCGCGCAGCAACATGCGGCGCATCCAGTCTTCCCGGTAGAGGTGCAGGACACTGGCCAGACAGGGCGTCGTACGCCCTTTGAGCTGGGCGTAGCGGGTATAACCAGCCCAACAGATCACGAACCAGAGAACGGCGAGCAGGTGCGGCAGGTAATAATCGCTGATCGGCATGAAAGCTCCTTGTTGATCCGCAGCGATTATAGACAGCCCTGGCTTTCAGCTGGCCAACAAAAAGGCCGCTGGATTGCAGCGGCCTCGTTTACCAACAGGACATCAGGCCGAAGCGGTTGCCGGGCGTGCGGCCAGTCGGTCATAGGCAGTCGCCAGCAGCAAGGTGACCAGCACCGGAAGCAACCACCCCAGGCTCTGGTCGGCCAATGGCAGCGCCGTGAAAAACTCTGGAATCCAGGCCTTGCCACCGGCCGCGGCAATTCCGTCAAGCAAGCCGAAGAGCAGCGTCACTGCCATCACCGGACGGAACACCCGCGCTGACGACAGCCAAAAACCGTCGAGCAGGCTCAACGCAACCAGCACGATCGCCAGCGGATACAAGCCCACCAGCACCGGAATCGAGAAGCTGATCAACTGGGTCAAACCCTGGTTGGCGACCAGCAGGCTGAACAGGCCAAATGCGATAACGACCGCACGGTAGGACACCGGCAACAGACTGCTGAAGAACTCGCCGCAGGCGGTCAACAGGCCCACTGCGGTGGTCAGGCAGGCCAGCGTGATCACCACTGCCAGCAACAGGCTGCCCGCGGTACCGAAGGTATGCTGTACATAGGCGGTGAGAATCTGCACGCCATTCTGCGCCTCGCCGGCAATTCCCTGGCTGGTGGCACCGAGGTAGAACAGCGCCAGATACACCAGCGACAGGCCAACAGCGGCGACCAGGCCGGCAATCACCGAGTAGCGGGTAATCAGTTTGCTGTCGGTCACGCCATGGTCACGGATCGCGGTGGCAATCACGATGCCGAATACCAGTGCGCCGAGGGTGTCCATGGTCAGGTAACCCTGGAGAAAACCCTGGACGAACGGCGCCGCCTGATAATCAGGCGAGACTGCGCCGATCACGCCGGCAGGCAGCACGAGTGCCGCGCCGCCCAGCACCAGAAGCGCGGCCAGAAGTACCGGAGTGATGTACTTGCCGATGCGGTCGACCAGCTGGCCAGGATTGAGGGCCAGAAACAGCACTGCCGCAAAGTACGCAAGGGTATAGATCAGCAGCGCCGTGCCGTTGTTGCCGGTAAAGGGGGCGGCGCCCATCTCGAAGGACACTACCGCGGTGCGAGGCGTCGCGAAAAGCGGGCCGATGGCCAGGTATACCGCTACCGCGAATACGGCCCCAGCACTCCTGCCGATGGGCGCGGTAAGCATCGCCATACCCCCTCCAACACGGGCGAGCGCAACGATGGTCAGCAGCGGCAGGCCCACACCGGTGAGCAGAAAGCCCAACGCTGCCAGCCCCATGTGTTCACCCGCAGCCATACCGGCGCTGGGCGGGAAAATGATGTTGCCAGCGCCCAGGAACAGGGCAAACGTCATAAAACCGAGGGCCAGGAGATCCGAGCCTTTCAATCGAGTCATAGAAGGGAATACCACAGGCAGAAAGTTATGAGTTCCGAGGGTTTCCCGAAGGATCGGGGGAAACGTCACCCAGCCGGTTGGGCTGAGCCACTGTTGCGCCGCAGGCCACTTGTGACGGCCCAGACGCGAATAGTTGCAAGCCTAACTAATTTGCCGTTTTAACGGCACTGACGCCGGTCAAGCTGTCGAACTGGCGTAAACCGCTGTCGCATCGATAACACTTCAGCGCCTAAAGGCTCTGCGCTTGCTAGCGCTAAACACGCAGTGCATCAGTAACGTAGAGCGGCACGGGTGGGTGGTGCGCGCGGCGCACCCTACGGATATCACACTCGGGCCCGGTGCCTGGCCGTACAACTTTTATAAAGCTTATAAAAAAGGCCACCCGAAGGTGGCCTTTTCTCAGGTCAAAAAGCCTTAGGCTTTTTTCACTTCCCAACCGGTCAGCTCGGCCAGGGCCTTGCCGATGTCAGCCAGGGAACGCACGGTTTTCACGCCAGCGTCTTGCAGGGCTGCGAACTTCTCGTCTGCAGTACCCTTGCCGCCGGAGATGATTGCGCCGGCGTGGCCCATACGCTTGCCCGCCGGAGCGGTAACACCCGCGATGTAGGACACCACTGGTTTGGTCACGTTGGCCTTGATGTAAGCAGCAGCTTCTTCTTCAGCCGAACCGCCGATCTCACCGATCATCACGATCGCTTCGGTCTTCGGGTCTTCCTGGAACAGCTTCAGGATGTCGATGAAGTTGGAGCCTGGGATCGGGTCACCACCGATGCCGACGCAGGTGGACTGACCGAAGCCGGCGTCAGTGGTCTGCTTAACGGCTTCGTAAGTCAGGGTGCCGGAACGCGACACGATGCCTACTTTGCCTGGTAAGTGGATGTGGCCCGGCATGATGCCGATTTTGCACTCGCCCGGAGTGATCACGCCTGGGCAGTTCGGGCCGATCAGGACCACGCCCAGCTCGTCGCACTTGACCTTGGCTTCGAGCATGTCGATGGTCGCGATGCCTTCGGTGATGCAGACGATCAGCTTGATGCCGCCCATGGCCGCTTCAAGGATCGAGTCCTTGCAGAACGGAGCCGGAACGTAGATCACGCTAGCGGTGGCGCCAGTCTGCTCAACTGCTTCACGCACGGTGTTGAACACCGGCAGATTCAGGTGAGTGGTGCCGCCTTTGCCCGGCGTCACGCCGCCAACCATCTTGGTGCCGTAGGCGATGGCTTGTTCGGAGTGGAAAGTACCCTGCGAGCCGGTGAAGCCCTGGCAGATAACTTTGGTGTCTTTATTGATCAGGACGCTCATTACTTGCCCTCCGCAGCTTTGACGACTTGCTGAGCAGCGTCGGTCAGGCTGGTTGCCGCGATGATGTTCAGGCCGCTATCGGCCAGGACCTTGGCGCCCAGTTCAGCATTGTTGCCTTCCAGACGAACGACGACCGGAATCTTCACGCCGACTTCTTTCACTGCGCCGATGATGCCTTCGGCAATCATGTCGCAACGAACGATGCCGCCGAAGATGTTGACCAGCACGGCCGCGACGTTGCTGTCGGACAGGATGATCTTGAACGCTTCGGTCACGCGCTCTTTGGTTGCGCCACCACCTACGTCGAGGAAGTTGGCTGGCTTGCCGCCGTGCAGGTTGACGATATCCATGGTGCCCATGGCCAGGCCAGCACCGTTGACCATGCAACCGATGTTGCCTTCCAGCGCCACGTAGTTCAGTTCGAACTTGGCAGCATGGGCTTCACGTGGATCGTCCTGGGACGGATCGTGCATGGCGCGCAGCTTTGGCTGACGGTACATGGCGTTGCTGTCGATGTTGATCTTGGCGTCGAGGCAATGCAGGTTGCCGTCGGCCTTGATTACCAGCGGATTCACTTCCAGCAGAGCCAGGTCGTAGTCCTGGAACAGCTTGGCCAGGCCAACGAAGATGTGGGTGAACTGCTTGATCTGATCACCTTCCAGGCCCAGCTGGAATGCCAGCTCGCGGCCCTGGAACGGCTGAGCGCCGACCAGCGGATCGATGGTCGCCTTGAGGATCTTCTCAGGGGTGTCATGCGCGACTTTCTCGATGTCCACGCCACCTTCGGTGGACGCCATGAACACGATACGGCGGCTGGAACGGTCGACGACCGCGCCCAGGTACAGTTCCTTGGCGATGTCGGTGCACGACTCGACCAGAATCTTGGTCACCGGCTGACCGTTGGCGTCAGTCTGGTAGGTCACCAGACGCTTGCCCAGCCAGTTGGCAGCGAAGGCCTTGGCATCTTCTTTGTTCTTCACCAGCTTCACGCCGCCCGCTTTACCGCGGCCACCAGCGTGGACCTGAGCCTTGACGACCCACTCGGTGCCACCGATTTTCTCGCAGGCTGCTGCGGCTTCTTCCGGGCTGTCTACGGCAAAACCCTTGGATACGGGCAGGCCGTATTCAGCGAACAGCTGCTTACCCTGATACTCGTGGAGATTCATGCTTGTCTACCGTCTTCGTTTAGGTATAGCGCATACGGTGCTGCACTCATGATGCCGCACCACCTGTGACTGCTTCTCGAGCAGTCCGGCGCACCTTGCGCATATCGACAGACGATACGCGGGCGGCGCGCCGTGGTTCTTCCAGCGAGAATGTCAGTATTCGCCTGGCCAGAGCCAGGCGAGTCTGCTTCTCACCACTACTTAACGCTTTTTGCGGTTGGCGATATGAATGGCGCCGCCATTCACGGCCAGGGCGGCTTCGTGCAGCGCTTCGGACAGGGTTGGATGGGAGAACACCATCATCCCCAGGTCCTCGGCGCTGGTGCCGAACTCCATGCCGATCGCGCCCTGCTGTACCAGCTCGGCGGCGCTTGGGCCAATCACGTGGACGCCCAGTACGCGGTCGGTGCTGGCATCAGCGATCACCTTGACCATACCGCCGGTGTCGTTGGCCGCCATCGCACGACCGCTGGCCGCGAACGGGAAGGTACCGACGTTGACTGCCACACCTTCCGCCTTGAGCTGCTGTTCGGTCTTGCCGACCCATGCAATTTCCGGGTGTGTGTAGATGACCGAAGGAATCAGGTCGTAGTTCATCTGCGCCTTATGGCCCTTGATGCGCTCGGCGACCATCACGCCCTCTTCCGAGGCCTTGTGAGCGAGCATCGCGCCGCGCACCACGTCGCCAATCGCATAAACGCCCGGCACGCTGGTGGCGCACTGGTCGTCGACGAAGATGAAGCCGCGCTCGTCGAGATCAACACCGCTGTCAGCTGCGAGCAGGTCGGTGGTCACGGGACGGCGGCCTACGGCGACGATCAGCTTGTCGAAAGTCATCTTCTGCTCGCCATCGGCGTCGGTGAAGCTGACAACAACCTGGTTGTTCTGGATTTGCGAAGCCGTCAGGCGTGCGCCCAGACGAATTTTCAAACCCTGCTTGGTCAGGGTCTTAAGCGCTTCCTTGGCAATCTGCTCGTCGGCGGACGGCAGGAACTTGTCCTGCGCTTCGATCACGGTGACGTCAGCGCCCAGGCGAGCCCAGACCGAGCCCAGTTCCAGACCGATGACACCCGCACCAATCACGCCAAGTGTCTTGGGTACACTCTGGAATTCCAGCGCGCCGGTGGAATCGACGATCACGTTCTGATCGACCGGAGCTGGCGGAATATCGATCGGCTTGGAGCCGGAGGCGATGATCACGTTCTGCGCTTCGACGATCTGGGTGGTGCCGTCCAGGCTGGTGACTTCTACCTGCTTGTTGGCCAGCAGTTTGCCGTGGCCTTCAAGCAGGGTTACACCGTTGGCCTTGAACAACGTGCTGACGCCGCCGGTGAGGTTTTTCACGATGTTCGACTTGCGCGCGACCATTGCCGGTACGTCGATGGTGACGTCGCCTGCGCTGATGCCATGGATGGCGAACCCCTCACGCGCTTCGTGGTACTTCCAGGAGCTGTCGAGCAGCGCCTTGGACGGAATGCAGCCTACGTTCAGGCACGTACCACCGAGGGCGATCTTGCCATCCTTGTCCTGGTACTTCTCGATGCAGGCAGTCTTCAGACCGAGCTGGGCGGCCTTGATGGCAGCCACGTAGCCGCCAGGGCCGGCACCGATCACTACCACGTCGAATTTCTGGGTCATAACGTATTCCTTCTCGAATAAACCGGGCGGCCCTGATACGGGACCGCCGTGGGAGAGACTGGCTTTTAGATGTCCAGCAACAGGCGAGCCGGATCTTCCAGCAGGTCTTTCATGGTAACCAGGAAGGTCACGGCTTCCTTACCATCAATCAGGCGATGGTCGTAGGACAGCGCCAAGTACATCATTGGCAGGATTACCACTTGACCATTGACGGCCATCGGGCGCTCCTGAATTTTGTGCATGCCCAGGATCGCGGTTTGCGGCGGGTTGACGATCGGGGTCGACAGCAGCGAACCGAACACGCCACCGTTGGAAATGGTGAAGGTACCGCCAGTCATGTCTTCGATGGTCAGCTTGCCGTCTTTGGCTTTTTTGCCATAGGCAGCGATGGTGCCTTCGATTTCCGCCAGGCTCATGTGCTCGGCGTTACGCAGTACCGGGACTACTAGGCCGCGGTCGCTGGAAACGGCAACACCGATGTCCTGGTAACCGTGATAGACGATGTCGCTGCCGTCGATCGAGGCATTGACGCCTGGCTGACGCTTCAGCGCTTCGGTTGCAGCCTTGACGAAGAACGACATGAAGCCAAGGCGCACGCCATTGTGCTTCTTCTCGAACAGGTCCTTGTACTTGTTGCGCAGTTCCATAATCGGCTTCATGTTGACCTCGTTGAAGGTGGTCAACATGGCCATCGACGACTGCGCCTCGACCAGACGCTCGGCAACCTTGGCGCGCAGGCGGGTCATCGGCACGCGCTTCTCGACGCGATCGCCAGCGGCGAACATCGGTGCGGCGGCTGCAGGAGCCGCAGGCTTGGCGGCAGGTGCGTTAGCCGGTGCATTCTTCTTCGCCTCAACAGCCGCGACGACGTCTTCCTTGGTAACGCGGCCGCCCTTGCCAGTGCCGGCGAGCGTGTTCGGGTTGATGCCGTTCTCTTCGGCAATCTTGCGTGCTGCGGGCGATAGCAGCTGGTCATCAGCTGCAGCGGCTGCGGGTGCTGCAGCAGTGGCAGCTGCAGGAGCCGCCTGGGCTGCGGCCGGAGCCGGAGCAGCGCCCGCACCGCCTTCGCTCAGCGTACCGAGCAGCTCATTGCTGAGCACGGTGTCACCTTCGTTCTTGATGATGTCAGCCAGCACGCCGTCAGCTTCGGCCAATACTTCGATGACCACTTTGTCGGTTTCGATATCGACGATCAGCTCGTCGCGCTTGACCGCATCGCCAGGCTTCTTGTGCCAGGTAGCCACGGTGCCGTCGGCAACCGATTCCGGGAAAGTTGGGGCTTTGATCTCGATAGCCATTATCTGTGGTTCCTTAAATTCGGTTTTTCTGCGAGGCGGCCCAACCGGACCGCCGCTGCGCAAAGGCGTTAAACGGTGAAGGCGTCCTGCAGGAGTTTTTCTTGCTGCTCGGCGTGCATCGATGCATATCCGCAGGCTGGAGCAGCGGAAGCCTCACGGCCGGCATACTCGAGGAACAGCGCCTTGGTGTGGGCCGTGGCGACGCGCCGCATGTGGTGCTGGCTGCAGTACCACGCGCCCTGGTTCATCGGTTCTTCCTGACACCAGACGATGTGCTTGAGGTTCTGATAAGGCGCCATCACCTCAGCCAGATCCTCTTCCGGGAACGGGTACAGCTGCTCGATACGCACAATCGCGGTATCTTCGCGGCCCTCTGCACGGCGCTTCTCCAGCAAGTCGTAATAGACCTTGCCGCTACACAACACCAACCGCTCGACCTTCTGCGGATCAATGGCATCGAGCTCGGGGATCACGGTCTGGAACGAACCTTCGGCCAGATCTTCCAGCGTCGAGATCGCCAATTTGTGGCGCAGCAGCGACTTCGGCGTCAATACGACCAATGGCTTGCGCAGTGGCCGGATCACCTGGCGACGCAGCAGATGGTAGATCTGCGCCGGCGTGGTCGGTACGCAGACTTGCATGTTGTGCTCGGCGCACAGCTGCAGGTAACGCTCCAGACGCGCCGAGCTGTGCTCAGGACCCTGCCCTTCATAACCATGGGGCAACAGCATGGTCAGACCGCACAGGCGACCCCACTTGTGCTCGCCGCTGGAGATGAACTGGTCGAATACCACCTGGGCGCCGTTGGCGAAATCGCCGAACTGCGCTTCCCAGATCACCAGCGCATTCGGCTGGGTAGTGGCATAGCCGTATTCGAACGCGAGTACTGCTTCTTCCGAAAGGAAGGAGTCGTACAGATCGAAGCGCGGCTGCCCCTGGTAGAGGTTCTGCAGCGGCAGGTAGGCGCTGGCATCCTTCTGGTTGTGCAACACCGCATGGCGGTGCGAGAAGGTGCCGCGGCCGATGTCCTGGCCGGTCATGCGGATCGGATGGCCTTCGAACAGCAGCGTGGCGTAGGCCATGGTTTCGGCATAGCCCCAGTTGATTGGCAGCGCACCGGCGCTCATCTTCTGGCGGTCTTCGAGAATTTTCGCGACCTGACGCTGAACCACGAACCCTTCTGGAATCTCCAGCAGCTTGTTGCTCAATTCCTGCAGGGTTTTTAGATCGAAACGGGTGTCATGACGCGCGGTCCAGGCGTGGCCCAGGTACGGACGCCAGTCGACGAACAGTTCCTTGTTCGGCTCTTTCACCAGGCTCTTGACCACGTGCTGACCGTTGTCCAGCGCCGTGCGGTACTCATCGATCTTGGCCTGGATATCATCCACCGACTGACGTGCGGCGGTGCTCAGGGCATCGGCATACAGTTCGCGGGTGGTGCGCTGCTTGGTGATCTGCTGATACATCAGCGGCTGGGTGCCACTCGGCTCATCGGCCTCGTTGTGGCCGCGACGACGGTAGCAGACCAGGTCGATCACCACGTCGCGCTTGTACTGCATGCGGTAGTCGACAGCCAGCTGGGTCACGAACAACACGGCTTCTGGATCGTCGCCATTCACGTGCAGGATTGGCGCCTGAATCATCTTCGCCACATCGGTGCAGTACTCGGTGGAACGCGAGTCCAGCGGGTTGCTGATGGTGAAGCCAACCTGGTTGTTGATCACGATGTGGATGGTGCCGCCCGTCTTGAAGCCACGGGTCTGCGACATCTGGAAGGTTTCCATGACCACCCCCTGCCCGGCGAAGGCAGCGTCGCCATGCAGGGAGACCGGCAGAACTTTATCGCCACTCGTATCGCTACGACGGTCCTGACGAGCACGCACGGAACCCTCGACCACCGGAGAGACGATTTCCAGGTGCGACGGGTTGAATGCCATGGCCAGGTGAACCTCACCGCCGGCGGTCATCACGTTGGAGGAGAAACCCTGGTGGTATTTCACGTCGCCGGAGGACAGGCCTTCGGTTTTCTTACCTTCGAACTCGTCGAACAGGTCGCGCGGATTTTTGCCGAAGGTGTTGACCAGTACGTTGAGACGGCCACGGTGGGCCATGCCGATGACGATTTCTTTGGTGCCGTAGGAGCCGGAGCGCTGGATCACTTCATCGAGCAGCGGAATCAGGCTTTCGCCGCCTTCCAGACCGAAACGCTTGGTGCCTGGGTATTTGGTGCCCAGGTATTTTTCCAGGCCTTCAGCCGCCGTCAGACGCTCAAGCAGATGGCTTTGCACTTCCGTGGAAAACTGCGGCCGACCACGAACGCTTTCCAGGCGCTGCTGAAACCAGCTGCGCTGTTCGGAATCGACGATATGGGTGAACTCGGCGCCAATGGTGCGGCAATATGTCTGCTGTAAAGCGTCGCGAATTTCGCGCAGAGTCGCCTCTTCCTTGCCAATGAACAGCCCTCCTGTGCGGAAGGTCGTGTCCAGGTCGGCGTCGGTCAGGCCGTAGTGATTGATCGACAGATCAGCCGGTGATGGGCGTTGCCAGAGGCCAAGCGGATCGAGCTGAGCAGCCTGATGGCCACGCATGCGATAGGCCTGAATCAGACGCAGCACTTCGACCTGCTTCTTTTCGTGCTCGCTGCTTACGCTGCCGGCGGAAACCGGTTGGGCGCGACGCTGGTTTTTAGCGAGCAGGACGAAATGATCGCGGATCGTGGAATGCGATACGTCTGTGGCGGCGCTGCCTTCGGCAGGCAACTTCTGGAAGTAAGTGCGCCACTCTTCTGGCACAGCGTTGGGATCGTGCAGGTAAAGCTCATAGAGCTCTTCCACATAGGCAGCATTACCACCGGATAGGTGGGCACTGTCCCACATGCGCTGCATCACGCTTTCTTGCATGCTTGGTCACCCTCGGTAAGGGGACACCACCGGCGAAGAAACCGCGCGGCTTTCTAAGTCCTGAAGCAGCGACTTGGTAAAGCCACCACGGATCCCGCAGATAGTCCGGGCACCAGCCCGAATGCCCCTGCTGGTCGTCAATATTTCAAAATAAGAGCTGCCGCTTTGTGAGCTGCAGCCTTGCTAAAACTACGGCGCCGGTGGCGCCGCAGGTATTACCGGTCGAGCAACAACGAATCAGGTCCCGCTTTGCAGCAACATGTTGCGTACATGGCCGATCGCCTTGGTCGGATTGAGACCTTTAGGGCAAACGCTTACGCAGTTCATGATGCCGCGGCAACGGAACACGCTGAACGGGTCATCCATCGCCGACAGTCGCTCAGCGGTCTTGGTATCACGGCTGTCAGCCAGGAAACGATAGGCTTGCAGCAGTGCAGCGGGCCCGAGAAACTTGTCCGGGTTCCACCAGAAGGACGGGCAACTGGTCGAACAGCATGCGCACAGAATGCACTCGTACAGGCCGTCCAGCTTTTCGCGATCTTCCGGGGTTTGCAGACGTTCGATGGCCGGAGCCGGCGTATCGTTCTGCAAAAATGGCTGCACCTTCTCGTATTGCTTGTAGAAGATGCTCATGTCGACAACCAAGTCACGAATAACCGGCAATCCCGGCAGCGGGCGAATCACCAGCTTGTTGTTCTTGACGGTTGCCGACAGCGGCGTGATGCAGGCCAGCCCATTCTTGCCGTTGATGTTCATGCCATCGGAGCCACAGACCCCTTCACGGCAGGAACGACGGTAGGAGAAGGTCACGTCCTGTTCCTTGATCAGCGCCAGCACATCAAGAACCATTACGTCCTTGCCGCCCGTGTCGATCTGGAAATCCTGCATGAACGGAGCAGCATCCTGCTCCGGGTTATAGCGATAAACGCTTACGTGCAACAGATTAGCTTGCGACATATCCATCACCCTTAATAAGTACGAACCATGGGTTCAAACGTCGGAACTGTCTTCGGCGAGAAGTTGACGGCACGTTTGGCTACGCGCTTTTCACCTGGGAAGTACAGGGAATGGCACAGCCAGTTCTCGTCGTCACGCTCTTCAAAATCTTCACGGGCATGGGCGCCGCGGGATTCTTTACGAGCTTCTGCAGCCACCGCCGTGGCTTCAGCCACCTCGAGAAGGTTTTGCAGTTCCAGCGCTTCGATACGCGCAGTGTTGAACGCCTGGCTCTTATCCGCGATTTTGACGTTCGCGATCCGCTCACGCAGGCCGACCAGTTGTTCGATACCTTTCTGCATGTATTCCCCGGTGCGGAACACACCGAAGTAATTCTGCATGCAGGTTTGCAGCTCTTTACGCAGCGGCGCGACATCTTCGCCGGTGTTGCGTTCGTTGACGCCGGACAGACGCTTGAGCGACTGCTCCAGGTCGGTTTCGGAAGCACCGCGGTAGTCAACGCCTTCTTTCAGCGCTTTCTCCAGGTGCAGGCCAGCGGCGCGACCGAATACCACCAGGTCGAGCAGCGAGTTGCCGCCCAGACGATTGGCACCGTGTACCGATACGCAAGCGACTTCGCCTACCGCGAACAGACCGTCTATGATCTTGTCGTTGCCATTGGCGTCCTGGGTGATGGCCTGACCGTGAATGTTGGTCGGCACGCCGCCCATCATGTAATGGCAGGTCGGCACGACTGGAATCGGCGCGACCACTGGATCGACGTGGGCGAAGGTCTTGGACAGCTCACAGATACCCGGCAGGCGACTGTGCAGCACTTCTTCGCCCAGGTGATCGAGCTTGAGCATCACGTGATCGCCGTCAGGACCACAACCATTGCCCGCAATGATTTCCTTGACCATGGAGCGCGCAACCACGTCGCGGCCAGCCAAGTCTTTGGCGTTCGGAGCGTAGCGCTCCATGAAACGCTCGCCGTGCTTGTTGATCAGGTAACCACCTTCACCGCGGCACCCTTCGGTTACCAGGGTACCGGCACCGGCGATACCGGTCGGATGGAACTGCCACATCTCGATGTCCTGCACCGGCACGCCAGCACGCAGGGCCATGCCCACGCCGTCGCCAGTGTTGATCAGGGCGTTGGTCGTGGAAGCGTAGATACGGCCTGCACCACCGGTAGCCAGCACGGTGGCCTTAGAACGGATGTAAACGGTTTCGCCGGTTTCGATGCAGATTGCAATCACACCAACGATGGCGCCGTCCTGGTTCTTCACCAGATCGACCGCGTACCACTCATTGAGGAACGAGGTGCCGTTCTTCAGGTTGGCCTGGTAAAGCGTGTGCAGCAGCGCGTGACCGGTACGGTCCGCCGCGGCGCAGGTACGAGCAGCCTGACCGCCCTTGCCGAAGTCCTTGGACTGACCACCGAAAGGACGCTGATAGATGCGGCCCTGCTCGGTGCGGGAGAACGGCAGACCCATGTGCTCGAGCTCGAATACAGCTTCCGGCCCGACCGAACACATGTATTCGATAGCGTCCTGGTCGCCGATATAGTCGGAGCCCTTGACGGTGTCATACATGTGCCAGCGCCAATCATCGTTCGGGTCGGCCGAAGCGATGGCGCAGGTAATGCCACCCTGAGCGGATACGGTGTGCGAGCGAGTCGGGAAAACCTTGGTGACCACAGCGGTCTTGTGGCCGCCCTGAGCCAGCTGCAGCGCAGCACGCATGCCCGCGCCACCGCCACCAACGATGATGGCGTCATAAGAAAGAGTACGAATAGTCATGGATCAGATACCCCAAAGAATCTGCACGCCCCAGACGAAGAATGTGAACATCGCAAAGCCACATACCGCCTGGAAGAGAAAACGCACTGCAGTCGCAGACTTACCCAACGCCATCGGGGTCAGGTAGTCGGTGGAAATTGTCCACATGCCGATCCAGGCGTGAGCACTGAGCGCCACCAGGGTCAGCAGACTGAAGATACGCATCGCGTTATTGGAGAACAGACCCTGCCATTCGGCGTAACCCATGCCTGGGTTGAGCACTATGTAGCCGAGCAGGAACACGGTGTAAGCCGCGAGAATGACAGCGGAAACCCGCTGCGCCATCCAGTCGAAGAGACCCGAACGCGAGAAGTTCGTAACGTTGGTTACCATATCCACACCCCCACCAGTACGATCACGATCGCCGATACGACGAGAACGACTTTCGAGCCCAGTTTGCCGCCTTCCAGCGTCTCACCGATGCCCATATCCATGATCAAGTGGCGTACACCGGCCACCAAGTGGTACAGCAGAGCGGACAGCAATCCCCAGATCACGAATTTGGCCAGCGGGCTGGTCAGGCACTCTTTCACCTCGGCGAAGCCTTCCTCGGACGTCAGCGACTTGTCGAGCCCGAACAGCAGCACGGCAATACCGACAAAGAGGATGACACCGGATATACGGTGAAGAATGGACGTGTAAGCGGTGACTGGAAGTTTGATAGTCCTAAGGTCTAGGTTTACAGGTCGTTGGCTATTCACGGCTTTTTATCACACTGAGAGCCCCTAACTATCAGGGCAAAGTTGTCGGGAAGTGCACTGGTCAGGTACCCATCACCCAAGGAGTGACGACCCCCAGAATCAGGCGAAAAACCCCTGGCGGTCGGGCGATGAGTATAGACAGTTAGGTTACTAATGACAACGCACCGACCTCGACCTAAAAGCGGATTGCGCACCTTATATAAATGACGTAAAGAGCCCGTCATTCGCGCAAAAAAACTGCCTGAAACCCTTCTGCCGCCTGGGTTTTCGCAAATTGACTTTCGAATTTATCTCACTATAGTGATGCGGGCCCTGCGTGGGGGGCCGTCAGATGATTTCAAGCATAACTAGGAGGCCACACATGGCTGACAAAAAAGCGCAGTTGATCATCGAGGGCAATGCCCCCGTCGAGCTGCCCGTTTTAACCGGCACCGTTGGTCCCGATGTAATTGATGTACGGAGCCTGACCGCCACGGGCCGGTTCACATTTGATCCTGGCTTTATGTCCACCGCCTCGTGCGAGTCGAAGATCACCTATATCGACGGCGACCAGGGCATTCTGCTGCACCGCGGCTATCCCATTGAGCAACTGGCCGAACACTCCGACTACCTGGAAACCTGCTACCTGCTTTTGAATGGCGAATTGCCCAACGCAGAGGAAAAGGCTCAGTTCGTCAGCACGATCAAGAACCACACCATGGTTCACGAGCAGTTGAAGACCTTCTTCAACGGCTTCCGCCGCGACGCCCACCCGATGGCCATCATGTGTGGTGTGGTCGGCGCACTTTCTGCCTTCTACCACGACTCTCTGGACATCAATAACCCGCATCACCGCGAAGTCTCGGCCATGCGCCTGATCGCCAAGATGCCAACCATCGCCGCCATGACCTACAAGTACTCCATGGGTCAGCCGATGATGTATCCGCGTAACGACCTGAACTACGCGGAAAACTTCCTGCACATGATGTTCAACACCCCGTGCGAGATCAAACCGATCAGCCCGGTACTGGCCAAGGCCATGGACAGGATTTTCATCCTGCATGCCGACCACGAGCAGAACGCATCCACTTCCACCGTGCGCCTGGCCGGCTCTTCGGGCGCCAACCCCTTCGCCTGTATCGCAGCCGGTATCGCCGCACTCTGGGGCCCGGCCCACGGCGGCGCCAACGAAGCCGTACTGGCGATGCTCGATGAAATCGGCGACGTGTCGAACATCGACACCTTCATCGCCAAAGCGAAGGACAAGAATGACCCGTTCAAGCTGATGGGCTTTGGTCATCGCGTCTACAAAAACCGCGACCCACGCGCCACCGTGATGAAACAGACCTGCGATGAAGTCCTGAAAGAACTGGGCATCACCAATGATCCGCAGCTTGCGCTGGCGATGCGCCTGGAAGAGATCGCGCTGACCGATCCGTACTTCAAGGAACGCAACCTGTACCCGAACGTGGACTTCTACTCGGGCATCATCCTCAAGGCAATCGGCATTCCGACCAGCATGTTCACCGTAATCTTCGCCTTGGCGCGGACCGTCGGCTGGATCTCGCACTGGAAGGAAATGCTCTCCAGCCCGTACAAGATCGGCCGCCCACGCCAGCTGTACACTGGCTACTCGCAGCGCGACATGAAGCGATAAGCATCACCAGCGTCGCAACGAAAAGGCTGCCCTCAGGCAGCCTTTTCTGCATTCGCATTAGCGGTTTTCGACCATTAGCCGCAGGGCTTTCAAGGTTTCGTAGGGAGCATCCACCACAAAACTGTTGGCTAGCCAGGAAGGAACGCTGCCGCCCGGCTCGGCGTGCACCTGATAGATCACCTCGACCTGCCCCGCCGCTTTCGGCGTGAACGTCCAATGGCCGACCAGCTTACTGACCCGGATAAACCCCTGCTGCGCAGGCATATAATCCGCCGCGCCCTGCAACAGCCGCGTTATCTGACCCCCCTGGGCCGCGCTGCGTCACCACGCGGACTACCGCGTCACGCGGGGAAACGGGCCAGGGCGCATCAAAGTGGCTGTATACCCAGCTGTAGATACCCTCACGACCGACCAGCCGCTGCTGTTGGCAACTGTGAATCCAGGCGCAGGCACCCGTGGCGTCATCCTGCACCGTAAGCAGAGTCTCTACCTCGGTATCCAGCGTTACGACGCCGCGGTACTCCTGATAGTTGGAACCCGCTACTGCGCGCAGGTAGACCTGAATGCCCGCCTCATCCTTGGCCAGACGCCAGCCATCGGCCCATACCAGTTGCCCCAGCAGAAAGACGCCGACGCCCAACATCAAACTGAATGAGTTAACTCTCATCATGGCGTCCTTGGAACCCGGGTTATCTTTAGCGGACGTACTACACCGCCATCGACGTGCTTTGCTCCAGCCAGCCGAGCAGGCGTATGGCTTCGTCGCGATCGCCGCCACACACGTCGATATCCGCACCGAAGGTCAAGCAGACCTTGGGCCGCTCCGGCATGCCGAATATTGCGCAGTGATTGTCATCGGTGAGCTGCACGCAGCGCACGCCGGCGGCTTTGCCCAGGGGCATACCGGGAATCGGGGAGCTGATCGAAGGCGCGATGCAGCACGCACCACAACCGACACGACAATCCATCACAACAAACCTCAAACAGAGCAATGACACAGACGGGTAATAACCGAGGCCGGCGATTTTACTCAGTATCGGGGCGGCGTGGCAGCCAATGCATGACATGTTCAGGCTAACGCAAGCCGCAGGCGAAACTGAGTGCCCTGCCCTGGCGTGCTGCGGACTTGAAGTTCAGCTCCAAGGATTTCCACCGCCAGTTGGTGAGTAATGTGCAAGCCCAGCCCGGTACCACCCCGGCCACGCCGCGTGGTGAAGAACGGATCAAAGATCTGCGCCAGCACCTCGGGCGTCATGCCGCAGCCATTGTCGATGACGTCGATCAGGCATTGTCGCGACAGCGGCTCGTGGTCCGCACGTACGGTGACCACGCCCTGCATTCCAGGCTCGAATGCATGAATCAGTGCATTGTCGATCAGGTTCTGCAGTATCTGCCCCAAAGGGCCTGGGTAACTGTCGAGCATCAGATGCTCGGGCATCTCCAGAACGACCTGATGGGAAAACTGTTTGAGCTTCGGCGTGAACACCAGCATGACCTCACGCACCAGTTCGACCAGATCAAAGTTGCGCCGCTCGGTACTGGCTCGGTCGCTGGCCAGTTGCTTGAACGCGCGGGTCAATTGCGCCATGCGGGTGAGGTTGCTGGTGATGATCGCCAGGCCTTCATCGTTGCGCTGCAGAAAGCGCTCGAGCGTGGAGCGCTGCAGTCCGCTGCTCATGCTTGCCTGCATGTCCACGACATTCTTGTGCAGGGTCGAGGCGGTCACGCTTGCTGCACCAATTGGCGTGTTCAACTCATGGGCCACACCGGCCACCAGCGTGCCCAACGAGGACAGTTTCTCGGCTTGTATTAAAGCGCCGCGGGTACGTTGCAACTGATCGACGGTCTCGCGCAGTTCGCCATTGCTGAGCGTCAGCGCTTCGCTGCTGGCCTGCAGGCTATTTCGTGCCAGATTGCGATCATGCTCGGCCAGGGCCAGACGCAACACCACCACCAAGCCGACCCCCAGCATCGCGCTGACAAACAGCATGACCTGCCAAAATACTTCGAAGCGTAACGACTCCACCCGCCCCACTGGCAACTGGGAAATCAGCAACCAGGGCTCAGCGACGATTTTCCGCCCGCCGTTCAGCTCTTTCGGGTCGAACCGACTGTAGGCCCAGTAGCCATTCTCGTCATTGAACACGCCGCCTCTGTGCGTCTGCATGTACTGCCAGCTATAGGGGTAACGGCTGGCCAGAGTCGCTTCCGCCTTACCCAGCATGAAACCCCACTCATCCTCTGGCTCAGGCGACAGCATCCAGTAACCTTCATGATCGACCAGGCTGAGGCTGCCACCATTGGCCTCGGAGACCTGCTGCAATCGGCGCAGCAGGTCCTGGCCCAGGTAGTTGAGAATCAGCACGCCGCGTCGGGCGCCCTGACTGTCGAATACCGGCATTGCCCCGCGCAGCGTCGGCCTCATCAGAGGCTGGCCTGCCGCCGATTCCCGATTGAGGTCGAACCGCGACAGATAGAACGTCCCGGCCGGCTGATTCATGGCTTCCACGAAATAGTAGCGATCCGCCCTGTTCTGTAATTTCGCCGAGTCACGCAGGAGCGCCTTGCCCTGCACCAGCTCGACGCTGATCTGCTCCATTCCGTTTTCATCCAGCCAGCGGATCTGATCGTAGATCTTCGTACTCGCAGAGAACTGCAGCAGTAGCTGGCTCAGGGCTTCACGGTTTTCCGGACTGGGCTCATCGAGCATCTTGGCCAGCAGCGGTTGCTGGGTCAGGAACTGCAAGTTGCCGTGCAAGGTTGCCAGGTGCCGGTTAAGAACGCCGACACCGACATTCAGGCTATTTTGCTGGTCACTCAGCAATGGGTTAAGCCTGGACTCCAGCAGACGCTCATAGAGCAGCGCCGCCAGCAGCAAAATCAAGACCGCCCAGGGAAGAAACAACAGCAGCAGGTTGCGTCGAACCGGCTTGACCTGACGCAGCGCGCGCCAGAGGCTGCCCCCCATCAGGCAGGCCGCCCGGGCCAGTCGCCTAACCACACCAGCAACTCGGCGCACGGCATGGCTTTGGCGTAGAGATAACCCTGCGCCTCCCTGCAGCCATGTTGGAGAATCCAATCGGCCTGCTGTTGGGTTTCCACGCCTTCGGCAATTACCTGCATGCCTACCCTGGCGGCAATCTGGATAACTGCGTCAGCGATCATCTTGTCGTCGTCGACCTCGCCGATCTCCTCGATGAAACTGCGGTCGATTTTCAAGCGATCGGCCGGCAGCAAGCGCAGATAACTCAATGATGAAAAGCCCGTACCAAAGTCATCGATCGCGACGGCCACGCCCATTTCACGTAGCGCCGCCAACTGACCACAGACGGTTTCGAACGACTGCATCGCGACCGACTCGGTGATTTCCACCTCTACCTGATGCGGCTGGACCCCGGCATCGCGCAGATGTGTGGTGAAGCGTGCGATGAAGTCGTGCTGCAACAGCTGCGGCGCCGACACGTTGATCGCGGTACGGATGTCGCCATAACCCGCATCCGCCAGTTGTCGAGCGGCCTGCAGTGCCAGGCGCATCAACAGGTCGCCGAGCGGCAGGATGTAGCCGGTAGCTTCCGCCAGTGGAATGAACTGCAGCGGCGGCACCATGCGCCCGTCGACCTGACGCCAGCGGGCAAGCGCCTCGACACCGGTGACTTTGCGGGTGCGCAGGTCGACCTGCGGTTGCAGCTCGATACTGATGCGCCCTGCCTCGACCGCATCGCGCAGGGCCAGCAACAGCCGATAGGATTCGGCATGCGCACTTTGCACGGCGGGGTTGTACACCACATGCTGGTTATGGCCGATGCGCTTGGCCTGCTTGAGCGACAGCCGCGCATTCTGTAACGCTACGCTAGCAGTGCCGCTGAAGTCGCTCAGATGCAGCGTCACGCTGCTCAAACTGTGTACCTGACCCATTTCGTAAGGTCGGTTATGCCGGCGGAACAGCTCGACGATATCCGCGGCCCTTACTTCCGACTGCGGCCCCAGAATGGCGAACAAATCATCCCTCACTCGCGCGACGAGCACGTTGCCGGAAAAGGTCTGACGCAACTTGTTTGCCACCAGACCGAGAATGAAATCGCCATAGCCGGTACCAAACGCAGTGTTGGCACCCGAGAAATTATCGATATCAATCAGCACCAGGACCCGCTCGTCCTTGGCCTCGCCCTGGAGGGTGAGGTCGAGCATGCGAATCAATGCATTGCGATTGGGGATCTTCAGCAGGTCGTCCTGGTAGGCCATTTCCTCCAAGCGGCTGAATAGCGCGACGTTATAAAGGCCACGGCTGATGCTTGCGCTGAACACCTTGAGCAGTTCCATTTCGGTGTCATCGAGGGTGCGTTCGGTGTCTACATAGCAGGCATAGTCGGCGCCGGCCTGGAAGCGCGGAAAGAACAGCACGGTGGCGTGGTCAAAGCGCAAGGACTGCTGCTCGAGCAGACAACGCTGCAAGGCTGCCGCGACCGTGATGTCGTTGAGGCTATCCAGACCACCGTCGATGGCGCGGAAGAACCGCCCGCTGGCACTGATGATCCGCACCGTCGACTCACCGCCGGAAGCGCTCTCCTCGGCGCTTACGCAGACGATGCCTTCTGTCTCAAGGTCCAGCAACAGGGCGATCTCGGACAGAATCTTGGCCGACAGTTCGCGAGTGCTTTTGGAGCAGAACAGCGCGTTGCTCGACTCGACGATCATCTGCAGGCCACGCCGCGCTCGGGCGACCGAGCGAAGCTGGCTATAGCCGCGAACTCCGGCCGTAAGAACGGTCAGTAGACGCTCGGCGGTCAGTTCGCTTTTGGTCCAGTAATCGTTGATGTCGTAGTCATGCATGACCTCCTGCACAGGAGCCATGCCCGGCTCGCCGGTGAGCAGCACGATTCGCGTCTCGGCGTTGCCGATGACCTCGCGCAGCGACCTGACCAAACGCAAACCAGCGTCGTCGGTCTCCATCACCACGTCCAGCAGGATAACCGCGATGTCACGCTGCTCGGCCAGCAGCATCGACGCCTCGCGATAACTGAACGCCTGCAACAGCTCGATGTGGCCATCAAGCACTTCGAGACCGCTCAGCGCAAACGCGGTGGCGCGCTGGAAGTCAGGGTCGTCGTCGACGGTCAGGACTCGCCACACCAGCTTAGTCGGGCTGACGGGGGTGTCGTCGTCGGAGAACATCAGTTGATCTTCCATGAGCAATTGCGCCCTCTTCGTCGATGAAATAGCACGGACGTTCTAAACAACCCGTGGCCGCAGTATAGACAGAAGAAACATGCCCACCGTCGAGTTGCCGCTCATTTGAATGAGCGATTCGACAACCTGGCCTTCGGCAAAAACAAACCTAGGCCAGTCAGTAGAAATACGTCGGGGGTTGGCGGTTCAGTTCTTTTTTGTATCGTGCAGGCGGGCAATCAGGCTCGAGGTATCCCAGCGTCCGCCACCCATTGCCTGCACGTCCCCATAGAACTGATCGACCAGTGCGGTGACCGGTAATTTCGACCCGTTGCGGCGCGCCTCGTCGAGCAGGATGGACAGGTCCTTGCGCATCCAGTCCACCGCAAAGCCGAATTCGAACTCGCCTGCCAGCATGGTTTTATGGCGGTTTTCCAATTGCCAGGATTGCGCAGCGCCCTTGCTGATTACCTCCATCGCCGCCAGACCATCGAGGCCGGCACGCTGGGCAAAATGCAGGGCCTCGGCCAAGCCCTGAACCAGGCCGGCGATGCATATCTGGTTGACCATCTTGGTCAGTTGGCCGCTACCTGCCGGCCCCATCAAACGCACCATCCGCGCGTAGACCTGCAATACCGGTTCGGCTTGCGCATAGGCTTCAGCTTCACCGCCGACCATGACCGTCAGCGCCGCGTTCTGAGCGCCCGCCTGGCCACCGGAGACCGGCGCATCGAGAAAGCCCAGTTGCAACTCGCCGGCTTGCTCCGCCAGCTCCCGGGCGACGTTGGCCGATGCGGTGGTGTGGTCGATCAGAATTGCCCCTGGTGCCATGCCGGCGAACGCGCCGTCCGCGCCCAGTACCACACTGCGCAAGTCGTCATCGTTTCCCACGCAGACCAACACCAGCTGCGCACCCCTCGCCGCCTCGCGTGGCGTCGGCGCATGCTCACCGGCGAACTCCTCGGCCCACTGCGCGGCCTTGGTGCAGGTGCGGTTGTACACACAGACCTGATGCCCGGCGCGCGCCAGATGACCCGCCATCGGATAACCCATCACGCCCAGCCCGATAAACGCCACCTTTGCCATGTGCACCTCTACGTTCAATCTCTTGGAAGCCTCGTCGCCAACACGCGCAACGCACTGCTCAACCTCGTACCGACGACGTTCGGCTGGTACGAATCCTTCCGCAAGCATGCCCGCCACATGGATCGAACACCAGTACAGAGGCGTGGCAAAACTGTACGGATATGCCGACAAACCGGCTTTACCCAACGCTGAAAGTGCTTACATACTCGCCCGACGCAAAGGAGGGCTTATGCCACATTGGCTGGTGATCGATCTGGAAGCCACTACGGATGAAGGTGGCTGGCCGCTGCACGAGATGGAAATCATTGAAATCGGCGCCAGTCTGGTCACTGCAGACGGCCGTGAGGTCGATCATTTTCAGCGTTTCGTGAAGCCGGCGCGCCGCCCGGTGCTCACCGACTTCTGCTGCGAACTCACCCATATCCGCCAGGCCGATGTCGACCGCGCGGCACCCCTGGCCAGCGTATGGCTGCAGTTCGAGCGCTGGTTGCTGCCTCATCAACCGCGACTGGTCGGCTGGGCCAGCTGGGGCGAATACGACCGCCGCCAGCTCGAGCAGGATTGGCAGCAAAACCAGCTGAGCAGTCACCTGAGCACGATTGCGCATATGAATCTCAAGCGCCGGTTCGCCGAAGCGCGCCGCTTGCCGCGCTCGATTGGCCTGGTCAGCGCCTTGCAACTGGCGGGGCTGCAATTCGTCGGGCAGCAACATCGCGCCCTCACCGATGCGCGCAACACGGCGCGCCTGTTACCGCTGGCACTGCCGACGTAAAGCGGATGACGCCCCGAATCGCCTTCGGCATACTGGCGACCTTTTTTCCACCCCTTGCGAGGATGTTCAATGTTCAAGGTCAATGAGTACTTCGACGGCACCGTCAAATCCATCGCGTTCGATATGGCCGAAGGCCCGGCCACTATCGGCGTGATGGCTGCCGGCGATTACGAGTTCGGCACCAGCCAGCTGGAAGTGATGCACGTGGTAACCGGCGCGCTTACGGTCAAGTTGCCAGGCAGCGATCAGTGGCAAACCTTCGCCAGCGGCAGCCAGTTCACCGTGCCGGCCAATAGCAAGTTCCAGCTCAAGGTTGAAGTCGATACCGCCTACCTGTGCGAATACCGCTGAGTCTCAGCTTCAGCTGACGCCAAGCCGGCCCACGTGGCCGGTTTTTTTATTGATGTAAACAGCCGAAGGAGCTGCCCATGGCGCGTTCAACCCAGTTCTCTCTGGTGATCCTGCCGATCATGCTGCTGCTGATCGCCATGACCTCGATCCAGAGTGGCGCGTCCCTGGCCAAGGGCTTGTTCCCCGAGATCGGCGCGACCGGTACCACGGCCCTGCGCCTGGGGTTAGGCGCGTTGATCCTGTGCGTGTTGATGCGCCCCTGGCAGGCCAAGCTGAGCCTGAGTTCGTGCCGGTCGTTGCTGGCCTACGGGATCGCCCTGGGCAGCATGAACCTGCTGTTCTACCTCTCCCTGAAAACCATCCCGCTGGGCATTGCGGTAGCCCTGGAGTTCACTGGTCCATTGGGGCTGGCGCTGTTGTCGTCGCGCCGGCTGCTGGATTTCGTCTGGGTCGCCCTGGCCGTGTTCGGGCTCTGGCTATTGCTGCCCAGCACCCAGGCCGATGTTCAGCTCGACCCACTGGGTATGGCCTTCGCCCTGGCGGCAGGGCTCTGCTGGGCGCTGTATATCGTCTTCGGCCAGAAAGCCGGTGCCGAGCATGGCCGCCAGACGGTAGCCCTGGGCACCATCATTGCGGCGTTGCTGGTATTCCCGATTGGCCTGTGGCACGTGGGCGGCAGCCTGTTCGCCGTCGATCTGCTGCCACTCGCGCTTGGCGTGGCGGTGCTATCGTCGGCGCTGCCGTACAGCCTGGAAATGATCGCCCTGACCCGCCTGCCCGCCCGTACCTTCAGCATTCTGATGAGCATGGAGCCGGCCATCGCAGCCCTCTCCGGCCTGCTGTTTCTCAGCGAGCGTTTGAGCCTGAACCAGTGGCTGGCGATCAGCGCGATCATCCTCGCCTCGGCGGGTGCCGCTGCCACCATTAGACCCAAAGGCGTCATTTAGTAGCGTCCAAGGTCGCCGGCTATCAGGCCAGCGACCGGTTTCAGGGCGCTATTAAGAAGAGTCAGTTCAACGGGCCGGAGTTATATAACGCACTCCAAGCACATTGGTAATTATTGTTGCGCACATTATAGAAATAGAAGCGACTGCATACATTGTCGTAATTGTAGGCACCCACATTCACGCGAAACGGTCCTAGATTCACGCCCTGCAATGAAACATAGCGACCGTTATAGAGCAGTGAGAAATGCAGATGCGGCCCAGTCGAACTTCCTCCTTGGCATAAGGCATTATTTCGATTGCTCGCATAAACGCCCAACTTGGTGTCGGCCACTACGTTCTCGCCGTTACTTACCCGTATCCCATCCATATGGTAATAGTTGGTCGCCCAACCATTGGCATGGGTTATACGAACCTGGCAACGGGAGAACACTGTTACCCGTCCCGCATGCGCCGCCACTACGCTATACGTTTGCGCACCCCACCGCGGCCAGTCATAGGACACATCGATAGAGGAATACGGCGAACCGGAACCCGTATGGGAATGCGCGCCGTTGGATTTCCATGAATAGCCCTGATACCAGGGCAACTGCAGCAGCGTCGTTGGTGGTATGGCCGCCGCCGTTATAGCCGCCTGTTCGATGGGCTCAAACCTGTACATCTGCTTGGCGCTAGTATTGAACAATTGCGAAAACGTCTGGCTGAAATTGTTCAGCGAAGCGACCTGGGCGAGTGCTGCAGGGTTGTCACCGGGCTGTTGGAGGACGCCGAGAATAGCCGCCGTTGCACCATTGAGCGTCCCAGGATCAGCATTCAGCGCCTTATCGGAAGCACGTGCACGGTTGCGCTGATACGCCTCGAAGCCATAGAAACGTTGCGATAGCTGCGCTAGCACATCGCGCAACTGTTTCTCGAAACCGTGCTGTTTTGAGAGCGCAGCGAAGGGTGCCTTCAGCTTTTCCTTACTGGGTGCGGAGATCAGGCCCGACTGCAACTCCATCAACGTCAACAGGACTTTCGGACTGATGCTGTAGTAGCCGCTCCAGTGAGCAATAAGCTCTTTTTTATCCCGGATAAATGGCGCATTAACAGCCAGATAACTCTCCAGATCAAAGGCTTCGGCATCCTGCCCATACAGGAACAGTTCATTGCTAAAGGGTAGTCGGATACTAGAGGGAGCCAATCGCTGCAGATCTTGGGTTGTGAAATTAAATGCAGACTGGTTGATTTCTGTTGCGCCAACCGAAAAGCTCGAAGTTCCTATTAAAAATAATGAAGCCACTGTTAAAACCGGTGCTACGCCACTATAACCACTCATAACTTTGTCCCTCTTGCGTTCACGCTAGTTGAAGCACTTATAACTGCTTCCTCACGTTTAGCGCTTGAGGCAACATCAAAATTCATACAAACAAGCACATACCCGCGAAAGAAATAATTGGCTTAGTTGTCAGAAATTGACAAGTTCTTCCAGCGTAGTCAGAGCGGGTTGGTTATCAAGCAGCGCAAGGCGCATGCGGCCGGCCACATGACATGCGGTAGCCCTGCGAAAGGATGGCGCCCGGCGAACGATCAATGGGCCGATGCAGCTCCATCGACCGCAGGCCCGATCCGCTGATGCGATCTAGAGGAACTCGCCTGAACCACCAGGCGCAGCCCTGGCCAGTTCCGCCCGACGCCCCGGCCCATTTCGTTTTCTATTTCATCCGAGCTAATCGCGAGCTAGTCGTGGGTATTGAACTGCAGCTCGGCAAGACGCGCATAGAGCGGGCTGCTGGCAACCAGTTCGGCGTGTTTGCCAACCGCCACCAGCTTACCCTGCTCGATCACCGCGATACGGTCAGCGCTTTTTACCGTGGCCAGTCGGTGCGCGATCACCAAGGTGGTACGACCCTGCATCAGCCGCGGCAGGGCTTGCTGGATCAGGTGCTCGCTCTCGGCATCCAGCGCACTCGTGGCTTCATCCAGTAGCAGGATCGGCGCATCCACCAGCAACGCCCGGGCAATGGCCAGACGCTGGCGCTGCCCGCCGGACAGGCCAAGCCCGGCATCGCCCAGGTGGGTCTGATAGCCCTCGGGCAGTTTCATGATGAACTCATGGGCATGGGCGGCCTTGGCGGCCGCTTCGACCTCGGCCAGGCTGGCATCGGTGCGGCCATAGCGGATGTTGTCCTCCACCGAGCCAAAGAACAGCGCCGGGTTCTGCGACACCAGGGCGAAGCTGCGGCGCAGATCATGGGGGTCGAGCCGCAGGATAGGTTGCCCATCGATGAGGATGCGACCCTGTTGTGGGTCGAAGAAACGCAACAGCAAGTCGAACAGGGTCGATTTTCCTGCGCCCGATGGCCCGACCAAGGCCAGGGTTTCGCCTGGTGCTACCTGCAGGTCGATACCATCGATGGCGAAACTGCCGAGCCGCGATGGATAGGCGAAACGCACGCCCTGCAACTCGATGCGGCCCTGTACCGGCTGTACCAGCGCGACACCGTCGCTGGCCGGTGGGGTTATCTGATTGCGCGCCTGCAGCAACTCGGCAATCCGCTCGGCGGCGCCGGCAGCGCGCTGCAGTTCGCCGATCACCTCGCTGAGGGTGCCGAACGAGGAGCCAACGATCAGGCTGTAGAACACGAATGCCGCCAGCTCACCGCCGGAAATTCGCCCGGCGATCACGTCCATGCCGCCGACCCAAAGCATCACCCCCACGGCGCCGAGCACCAGCACGATGACCACGGTAATCAGCAAGGCGCGCTGGGCAATGCGTTTGCGCGCGGTATCGAAGGCCGCTTCCGCGGATAGGCCAAAACGGCGTTTGTCTTCGTTCTGGTGGTTATAGGCCTGCACGGTTTTGATCTGCCCGAGCACCTCGCCGACGTAGCTACCGACGTCGGCGACGCGGTCCTGGCTCTGCCGCGACAACTGCCGCACGCGCCGACCGAAAATCAGAATAGGCGCAACCACCAGCGGCAGCGCCAGCAAGACGATACCGCTCAGCTTGGGGTTGGTGATCACCAGCAGCACGCTGCCACCGATCAGCATGATCACGTTGCGCAGCGCCATCGACAGCGACGAGCCGATCACCGATTGCAGCAAGGTCGTATCCGCGGTCAGGCGTGACTGGATTTCCGAGCTGCGGTTGCTCTCGTAAAAGCCTGGGTGCAGGTCGATCAGATGATTGAACACGCGCTTGCGGATGTCTGCAACGACCCACTCGCCGAGCCAGGACACCAGGTAAAAGCGACTGAAGGTGCCAAGCGCCAACGCCAGCACCAGGACAAAAAACAGCCCGATCGACTGCTGCAGCGCCTGCGGCGACTGGGTCGCCAGACCCTGATCAACCAGCAGTTTGATGCCCTGCCCCATCGACAGGGTAATCGCCGCGGTAAACATCAGCGCCAGCAAGGCCCCGAACACGCGACCGCGATACGGTGCGATAAAGCGCCAGGCCATACCCAGGGCATTACGCTGGCGGGAAGACAGGATCGAAAGCATGGAGGCTCGCTGGGCGCTGACGCCCGTTAATAAGGAGGCAATTACGGCGTTTCCGCCCGCCAGGCCACCCAACACAGCGCCAAAGCGGCGAGATTGGTCGACAGCGGATTGAACGCCTGCAGCAGTAGATGGGGGCTCAATAGCGCCACATCAAGCAACAGCCCGATTAACAGCACACTGGCCAGCAGCAAGGGCCAGCGCTGACGCCGCCAAAGCAGCAACAAACCCAGGACGATTTCCGCCAGACCGGCGATGCGCGCTACCCACTCGGGGGCTGGCAGGTTGTGGGCCTGAATCATCGCCAGCTCATCCGGGCTTAACCAGAGAATCTTCGGCACCAGGCCGTGCCAGATAAACACCAGCGCCAGAGCGATACGCGCCAGCCAGGCAATTTGCCGTAAACGAGGGTCAGTCATGCAAGAAGCGCCGGTCATGGTCAGCGCTCGGCAACAGGCAGCTATCGTAGCGACCGAACAGGCGATAGCGATTCAGCGCAATACGGTCGTAACACCAGTCGCGTATGGGCCGGGGAATCAGCCGCAGCCAAGCCAGCAAGCGCCACGGGCTAGGTAACTGGGCGACGATGCGCAGCACCGCATCCGAACGCAGCAGCATCTGGCCATCCTCGATCAGCGCCATGGTGTCGAAACGCTCGGTCGGCAAACCGCCCCAGGCCAATAACGCCTGTCCCTCGGTCGATTGCACCGAGGCCAGACGAAAGCGCTGCTCCGCATCATGGCGAATCAGAAACTTTGCCCAGCCGTTGCACAGCTTGCACACCCCATCAAACAGCACCACCCGGTCGCCGGGCTGGATAACGGGTGGAAGACTTTGCTGCTGCATGTCCAACTCCTTCTGCACAGCCATTAGGTGGCTGGAATACGGTAGTGGCCGGTGATCCTGAAGCTGAAGAGAATGTCCTCTTCCTGGGTGCCGCGACCAATATTGTGCAACACCAGGCGAACACCACTGCCGACCCGGCGATCGCTGACAATGCCGATATGGGTTAGCCCGCGGCCCAGATCCCAGGTCACGATATCGCCCGCATGGTAATCCGCGGCGTTATCGCTGACCGGCAGCGCCCAGCCCTGGCGCTTGAACCAGGTCATTAAGTTCGGCACACGACGGTGGTCGATATTCGCGTCCGGCCGGCTCAGGCCCCAACTCTTCGGATACAGGTGGAAGTTCGCGCGCATGTCCTGATGCACCGCCTGTTGCAGGTCCAGCTCCTGCTTGCGTAACGCGCGAATCACCACGTCGGTGCACACGCCGGTATTGAGCGGTACGTCGCCATTGGGGTAACTCAGGCGGCGATAGGTCGGGTCATAGCTCAAGGTCACACCGACCTGCTCACGGGCCGCCGTGACCAATGCCTCCGGCTGCAGCGCCCAGGCATCCAACACCAGCAGGCAACCCAGCAACATGCTCAGCCATACACGCATGGAACCTCCTTTTTAGCGCAGTAGGATGTACATGGCGAAACCTTGTACAGCGCTGCGATCCGTTTGGCGGACAAGCCTTCGCATATCCACCCTACAATTCAGCCCGATATCTCGGGCTACTTGCCCACGGGATACAGCAACTCTTCCTTGTAGCCAGCCCAGACCTTCACCACATCGGGGAAAGCATCGTCCAGTTGCACATCACCGCTGTCGACCAGCAATGGCCGGCCGTCCAGGGTGCCAAGCTTGCGTTTGGTCGCGACCACCCGCAGGTGCTCAAGGCCGATGGCGCGCAGTACCCGCGGGCTGATCTGCTGATTGCCACGGCCGATGATATGGCCCTGGCCGCCGATGGCGGTCACCAGCAGACGCGCCGGGTGCTCGGCTACTAGTTCGAACAGCTGCGCCTCAGTCACGTCACGGGCAATGACCTGGCCATTCTCGATCACGTCAACGCCGAGCAAAGTGGTCTGCAGGTTAAGGTTCTGCGCCAATCCATGCAGGGTCGAACCGGGCCCAAAAATGTAGCGCACATCGGCCTCCCAGCTGTCCTGCAACCAATCGGCCAGATCGCCCAGCACCAACTCTTCGGATTCCACGCCACCCTGCTTGACCTGCTGCACATAGCCGCCTTCCTGCGGCACCGTCAGCTCGCCGTACCAGCGGGCGGTTACGCGACCCTCGCGCAGGGCGCTTTCATCGATATCGCGCACTTCACCGCTGCTCAGGCGCACCAGGCCGCCTTCGATCAGTCGCGCAGTCAGTTCACCGGCCGCACGCGGGCTGATGGCGTAAACGCCGGACTGGATCTTCACCCCGGCCGGAATGCCGAGCACTGGCTGACCGTCGCGCGCCGCGGCGCACACATCCCGCGCGGTGCCGTCACCGCCGGCAAACAGGATCAACGCAACCCCGGCCTGCTGCAGCGCTTCGACCGCGGCGCGGGTGTCTGCGGCGCTGCTCGTGCCCTGGGCACTGTGACCCAGCACACGGTAGTCGAAGCACATGTCGGCCAGCAGGTCCTCGCCCATGTCTCCGGCAAACGTCAGGAACTGCACCCGCTCGCGTAGCGGCAACAGGCATTCCAGCGCAACTCGGGTGCGCAGCGCGGCACGTGGCTGGCTGCCAAGCGCGATAGCCTGCGCCGCGACGCCGTCGCTGCCCTTGAGACCTGCTGGACCACCCAGCCCCGCCAGTGGATTGATGATCAAACCCAAATGAAACCGTGCCATTGACGCTCCGTCAGCCTCCCGACCTAAAATTTGCCCAACAAAGGGCCCATTCAACGCGCCACCATTCGTTCGCTGGCGAGCACAGCGCCGGCCGTTCTGGCAAGCGCGCTGCAACAGTGAAGCGGAACGGTGATTTACGACAAACTTCTGGCGTCTACCTCTGTCACAACGCGTTCATCCAGCTTTTTTAAACTGCACCCACACCCTGATCAGGAGACCGGCCATGAGCTCGCACACCCAAATCGACGAACCTCGCGTTACCCCCATACCACCGGAGCAGCCGGTCGGCGGTGCCATCATCGATGCCCAGGGCCGTGAAGTCCCCATCACTGAACACATGATCCAGCAAGCCTGCATCGAGCTGGAGAAAACCCTGGTGACGCCTGCCCAACACGGTTGATCGACATTTCCCCATGCCTGGGCCAGCCAATCGACCCAGGCTTTTTTTTGCGCCGTTTTTTGCGTCAAGCGCTCAGCATCGCGCCCAGCGCAGTGATCACCTGGGTCAGCTGCGGTGGCGCGCTGCCGGTAACCGTTACCCTCAGCCCGTCGATCTCACGGCGCATCGGGTAGTGCTTGCGCAGCCGGTCAAAGGCTGCGCGGCAGCTCGCCTCGTCACCCTGCAGGCTGCGACGCAGGTCAGCATCGTCGCGGCGCGGGTCATAGACCGCCCGGCAGACCGTGGCCAGAGCCCAGGCCGGCTCGGCCGCTGCGTCCAGCTTTAGCGCCGGCAACCAGGCGGCTGGCATCAGGTTCTCCAGACTCCGGGTTTCCGCCCGGCCCAGGTGCCGGCACAGCGCCTGATAGATTTGCGCGGTCCCGCGCAACTTGCCGTCCAGGCTGTAACCGGCGATATGCGGTGTGGCGATCACGCAGCGGTCGGCCAATTCGGCATTCACCAGCGGCTCGCCCTCCCAAACATCCAGCACCACTTGCAGATCACTGCGATGGCCGAGCAACACGAGCAGCGCCGAGTTGTCCACCACCGCGCCGCGGCTGGCGTTGATCAGCCAGGCGCCGGTTTTGAGCTGGGCCAGGCGCGCGGCGTTGAATAGATGATGAGTCGGGTAAGCACCGCTGGCATCGAGCGGAGTGTGCAGACTGACCACGTCGCACTCGGCAAGCAGTTGCTCAAGGCTGACGAAATCGCCCCCTTCGGCTTCCTGGCGCGGCGGGTCGCACACCATCACGCGCCAGCCCAGACCACGCAAGACGGCGACCAGCCGCCCGCCCACCTGCCCGGCGCCAACAACCCCGTAGGTGCGCGAGGCCAGATCGATCCCCCGCTGTTCGGCTAGAACCAGCAGGCTGCCCAGCACGTAATCGACCACCCCGCGCGCATTGCAGCCCGGCGCGCTTGCCCAGCCGATGCCCCGCTGCTGGAAAAAGTCGAGGTCGAGGTGGTCGGTGCCGATCGTGCAGGTGCCGACGAAACTGACTGGCGAGCCTGCCAGCAGCGCGCGGTCGACCCGCGTCACCGAGCGCACCAGCAGCAGTTCGGCGTCGGCCACTGCCGCGCGGTCGATGGCCCGACCCGGCAGGCGGCGGATTTCACCCAATCCGCCGAAGAATTCGTCGAGCAGTGGGATATTTTCGTCGGCGACAATTCGCATGGCTGGCTCCGTCATTAGCGGGCTATTCTAACCAGCCTGCTGCCTATAGTCGCTCCGCTTCTGGCTGAAGCGGCAATGCGTGATAACGACCTTTCCTGACCGATGCGTCAGGGCGTAGACTCCGCGGTTTTCCGAGACTGCCAGCGAATGCGTTCCATGCCTGCCGAATCCCGATCACGGCGCCTGCTCACCGAGCTGCGCAGCCTGCTGTTGCTGGCGACCCCCATCATCATTGCGCAACTCGCGCACACCGCCATGGGCTTCGTCGATACCGTGATGGCCGGCCGCGTCAGCGCCCAGGACCTGGCTGCGGTGGCGCTCGGCAACTCGATCTGGGTGCCGGTTTTCCTGCTGATGACCGGCGTCCTGCTGGCGACCACGCCCAAGGTGGCGCAGCGTTTCGGCGCCGGCAAACACGACGAAATCGGCCCGCTGGTGCGTCAGGCGCTGTGGCTGGCGCTCGCGGTCGGCGGGATCGCGGCAGCCTTGTTGTGGAACGCGGAAATCGTGCTGCACGCCATGAACGTCGACCCGGCGCTGATCGCGCCGTCCATGGGTTACCTGCGCGCGGTCGCCTGCGGTTTCCCGGCGGTGGCGCTGTACCACGTGCTGCGCTGCTTCAGCGATGGCCTCGGGCATACCCGGCCGAGCATGGTGCTGGGCCTGCTCGGCCTGTTGCTGAACATCCCGCTGAACTACATCTTCATCTACGGCAAGCTCGGTTTGCCGGCGATGGGCGGCGTTGGCTGTGGCTGGGCTACGGCCGTGGTGATGGTGCTGATGCTGCTGGGCATGCTCTGGTGGGTGAGGTGGGCGCCCTTCTACCAGCCAAGCCAGCTGTTCAGCCGTTTCGAGCTGCCACAGTGGGCCGTGATCAAACGACTGCTGGCGATCGGGTTGCCCATCGGCATTGCCGTGTTCGCCGAATCAAGCATCTTCGCGGTGATCGCCCTGCTGATCGGCGGCCTGGGCGCGACTGTGGTCGCCGGCCACCAGATCGCCCTCAATTTCAGCTCCATGGTGTTCATGATTCCCTACTCCCTGGGCATGGCCGCGACAGTGCGCGTGGGCCAGGCACTTGGCCGCGGCGAGCCGCGCGAGGCGCGCTTTGCCGCGGGCGTCAGCATGGCCACGGCGCTTGGCTATGCCTGCCTGTCGGCCAGTCTGATGCTGCTGTTGCGCGAGCAGATCGCGCAGATCTACAGCCCGGACCCAAGCGTCATTGCGATGGCCGCCAGCCTGATCGTGTTCGCCGCGCTGTTCCAGTTTTCCGATGCGATCCAGGTCACCGCCGCTGGCGCGCTGCGCGGCTACCAGGACACCCGAATGACGATGCTGCTGACCCTGTTCGCCTATTGGGGCATCGGCTTGCCGGTGGGCTACGCACTGGGACTGTCCGAGCTGTTCGGCCCGCCAAGCGGACCAAGCGGGCTGTGGATCGGCCTGATCGTCGGGCTGACCTGCGCCGCCGCGATGCTGGCGATTCGTCTTGTCGGCAGCGCGCGCAAGCGCATCCGAGCCGCTACCATGGCCTGATGACCAGCCGAATCATTACCCTGCTCTGCCTGTTCACGCTCGCCGCCTGCACCCCGGCGGACAGCGGCCTGGCGCTTCAGGCGGATTACCTGCAACGCCTGACCAATGCGCTCGACGGCGAGCACGCTGCGCCGTTCGACCCTTCACAACTGACGCGCTATCGCATGCCGCCGCGGCGCGAGCGGCTGCTCGAAATTGCCGAGATCCGCATCGGCTTGCTCGATCTGTTGGTGGATGTGCGGCGCTGCCCGCCGTTGCAGCAACAGATCAGCCAGCGCAACAGCATCCTCGGCAAACAGATGGTGCCCAGCAGCCGCCTGGCCTACGAAGGCGAGTTGCTGCGCGCGATCGACGCCTGCGTGGCACACCTGCAGGCGCCAGACGATCAACAGCTGCGCGAGAATCTCGAACAGTTGGCTGCGCAAAAGCGTACGCAGCTTTCCAGCGTGTTCTGGAATGCGTGGAACGGCAGCACAGAAGTCGAGCACTACCTGCGCTTCGCCGAACAGACATTGCCCGTCACGCCCCTCGACGACGGCGCAGCCCTTGCTGCCCTGGCGCAGCTCGCGCACGTGGCGAGCGGGCTGCCGCAGGTGCTGCCACCGCCAGCAGAAGAGCTCGAATCGCTGTTTTTCGCCCTGCATGCAAGCGACCAGGGCGGCCGATTGATCAGCAGCCTGGCCAGCCTCAGCCACAGCCTGAACCAGGCCAGCGAGTTGCTGGAACGCCGTCAGCAGCAGCGGCCCATCTGTCCGCAGGGCAAGGCGACGCCACGCGCACGCATCGTGCAGAACATCTTCGTTAAGTATTACGCCGGCGCGATGCAGCCATACCTCGCGGAAATCGACCAGCGGGGCCGGCAGTGGAGCCAGCAGCTACGCCGACTCGCCGCGATCACCACGGCGCCGGCGACGACCCGTAGCTATCTGACGCAGCTGGCCGGCACGGAGGATTCGCTGTGGCTCGACTTTCAGCAGGCCACCACGCGCCATGTGCAGGCCTGGCAACGCACGCTGCAAAGCTGCGGTCTAGCGCCGGGGCAGTCGGGCTGGAATGCGGCGGCTACAAATCCCTGATGGGTCAATCCGTCTTCTTGCGGATCAGGTACAGGTAGGTGCCGCCGTCCTGCGTCTGTTCGACCAGTTCGTGGCCGAGAAAGACGCAGAACTTAGGGATGTCGCGCTGGGTTGAGGGGTCGGTGGCGATCACCTTGAGCAGACCACCGGCGGGCAGGTCGCGCACCTTGTTGTGCAGCATCATCACCGGCTCCGGGCAATTCAGCCCGCTGGCGTCAAGGGTGTCGTCGAGAATGGCGTCGGATTGCAAGGACATCGGCTGGCTCCAGAAACAGGCGGCTATTCTCGCGCAAAGCCACGGCAAAGGTCACCTTTGCCGTTAGCCAATTGGCGCCAGCCCCGTAGATCCTATGTTTATCTGCAGGGCATGCAATCTCGTAGGGCGAACATGCCGAAGGCTTGTCCGCCATTGGGCTGCCAGCGGTGAACAAGGCTGCGCCATGCCCACCCTACAAAAGCCGGCTACTTGCTTAACCGGCGCAAATGGCAGGTCACTTCCTCGCGGTCGTGGTAGAGCTGTTTGCAGGCGATCGAGACCTTGACCTTGCGCTCGGCGAAAGCGTCTTCGAGGCGCTGCAGCAAACGGCGCACTTCGGCGTAGCGCTGCTTCATCGGTAATTTGAGGTTGACCACGGCTTCACGGCAATGGCCTTCACCGATCCAGGTTTCCAGCAAGGCGGCGCTGCGTGCAGGTTTTTCGACAATATCGCAGACCATCCAGTCCACCGGCTGTTTGGGCTTCCAGGTGAAGCCATCAACCATCAGGTGGGTCACCAGGCCGGTGTCCATCAGACTCTCGGCCATGGGGCCGTTGTCGATGGCGGTCACCAGCATGCCGCGCTTGACCAGTTGATAGGTCCAGCCGCCCGGTGCGGCGCCGAGGTCGACGCCGGTCATCTCGTCCGACAGGCGCTCGTCCCACTGCTCGCGGGGAATAAAGGTGTGCCAGGCCTCTTCCAGCTTGAGGGTCGAGCGGCTTGGCGCCTCGCGGGGGAACTTCAGGCGCGGAATGCCCATGGGCCAGAGCGCCGAATTATTCGCGGCGGCCATGCCGACGAACACTTCGCGACCACTCTTGAAGGTCAGCAGCAGACGCGGCTTGTGCGCATCCTCGACCAGCTTGCCAGCCTTGCTCAGGGCATTGCGCAGCGGCGCTTCGAACTTCTTGCAGAAGTTCGACAGCTCCTTGCCGTCGTTGGTATCCAGCACTTCCAGCCACAGGCTGCCGAATACCGGCGCGTCCGCCAGGTGGGCAAGCAACACACTGATACGGTCCAGCTCGGGCAGGTCGATAAACACCCCGCGCGCCCACTGCCGCGGGAAAATCAGCGCGTTGAAACGCACGCCGGCCATCAGGCGCTCGGCGCCATCGGCTTCGCTGCAAATGAACTCGGCGCAGGCGGTGCTCGGTTTGGCCTTGGCGTAGCCGGCAACCTCGAGGCGCGCGGCGTGCTCGGCGATTTCCGCGCACACCTCGCTTTCGAATCCGGGGCGGCAGTGCAGTAACAGGGCGGTATTCATCGGTAGGTGTTAATCGCGGCTTCCATAAGGCGCGCATCATAGCGGAATCGGGAACCCCCAGCGGCAACGACCTGTCCAGTTAAACAGCAGCATCCATCAAGCAGAGCTAGTCTGAACGACTCTGCAGCCTTCAATCCGGCTTGTACCGTGCGAGCCACACCGACCTGCAATGCCAACCGGCGGCCCAGACGAAAACCGCCAACCGCGCCTGCAACGGCCTGACCCAGGAGATGCGCCATGCCCTCTATCGATAGCCTCAACAGTCGCCGCAGCCTCGACGTCGAGGGCCAGACCTATCACTATTTCAGCCTGGTGGAAGCGGCCAAGCGTCTCGGCAACATCGACCGCCTGCCGATGTCGTTGAAAGTCCTGCTGGAAAACCTGCTGCGCTGGGAGGACGGCAAGACCGTCACCGGCACGGACCTGCAGGCCATGGCCGACTGGCTGGACAAACGCAGTTCGACCCGGGAGATCCAGTACCGCCCGGCCCGGGTGCTGATGCAGGATTTCACCGGCGTGCCGGCGGTCGTCGACCTGGCTGCCATGCGCGACGCGGTCGCCAAGGCCGGCGGCGACCCGCAGAAAATCAATCCGCTGTCACCGGTGGACCTGGTGATCGACCATTCGGTGATGGTCGACAAATTCGCCAGCGCCTCGGCGTTCGAGCAGAACGTCGACATTGAAATGGCGCGCAACGGCGAGCGCTACGCGTTCTTGCGCTGGGGCCAGCATGCGTTCGACAACTTCAGCGTGGTACCGCCCGGCACCGGCATCTGCCACCAGGTCAACCTGGAATACCTGGGCCGTACCGTGTGGACCAAGGAAGAAGACGGCCAGACCTTCGCCTTCCCTGACACCCTGGTCGGCACCGACTCGCACACCACCATGATCAACGGCCTCGGCGTGCTCGGCTGGGGCGTCGGCGGCATCGAGGCGGAAGCGGCCATGCTTGGCCAGCCGGTGTCGATGCTGATCCCCGAAGTGATCGGCTTCAAGCTCACCGGCAAGCTCAAGGAAGGCATCACCGCCACCGATCTGGTGCTGACTGTTACCCAGATGCTGCGCACGAAAGGCGTGGTCGGCAAGTTTGTCGAATTCTACGGCGATGGCCTGGCCGCCCTGCCCCTGGCCGACCGCGCCACCATCGCCAACATGGCGCCCGAGTACGGCGCCACCTGCGGCTTCTTTCCGGTCGATGACATCACCCTGGGTTACTTGCGTTTGTCCGGCCGGCCGGAGCAGACCGTCAAACTGGTCGAGGCCTACTGCAAGGCTCAGGGGCTGTGGCGCGAGCCGGGCCAGGAGCCGGTGTTCAGCGACAGCCTGGAACTCGACATGGCCAGCGTCGAAGCCTCGCTGGCCGGGCCGAAGCGGCCGCAGGACCGGGTCGCCCTTGGCAGGGTCCGCCAGGTGTTCGACGAATTCGTCGGCCTGCGCTTGAAGCCGACCGCCAAAGAGGAAGGCCGTTTACTGAGCGAAGGCGGCGGCGGAACGGCGGTGGGCAGTGAAGAATCGAAAAACGAAATCGAGTATGAATACCAGGGCCAGACCCACCGCCTGAAAGACGGCGCGGTGGTGATTGCCGCCATCACCTCGTGCACCAACACCTCCAACCCCAGCGTCATGATGGCGGCCGGCCTGCTGGCGAAAAAGGCGGTCGAGAAAGGCCTGCAGCGCAAGCCCTGGGTGAAGAGTTCCCTCGCGCCCGGTTCCAAGGTCGTGACCGAGTACTTCAAGGCCGCGGACCTGACTCAGTACCTCGACGCGCTTGGCTTCGACCTGGTCGGCTATGGCTGCACAACCTGCATCGGCAACTCGGGACCCTTGCTGGAACCGATCGAACAGGCGATCCAGAAGAACGACCTGACCGTCGCCTCGGTGCTATCCGGCAATCGCAACTTCGAGGGCCGCGTGCACCCGCTGGTGCGGACCAACTGGCTGGCATCGCCGCCGCTGGTGGTGGCCTATGCCCTGGCCGGCACCATGCAGATCGATATCACTCGCGACCCCCTGGGCCAGGACACTCACGGCCAGCCGGTGTACCTCAGGGACATCTGGCCAAGCCAGGAAGAAATCGCCAAAGCGGTGGAACAGGTCAGTACCTCGATGTTCCGCCGGGAATATGCCGAGGTGTTCACCGGCGACGAACAGTGGCAAGCCATTCAGATACCGCAGGCGGATACCTATGCCTGGCAGGCTGACTCGACCTACATCCAACATCCGCCGTTCTTTGAGGGCATCGCCGAAGCGCCGCCCCATATTGGCGATATCCATCAGGCCCATATCCTGGCGTTACTGGGCGATTCGGTGACCACCGACCACATTTCCCCGGCCGGCAATATCAAAGCCGACAGTCCCGCCGGCCGTTACCTGCGCGAGCAAGGCGTCGAGCCGCTGGACTTCAACTCCTACGGCTCCCGGCGCGGCAATCACGAGGTGATGATGCGCGGCACCTTCGCCAATATCCGCATTCGCAACGAGATGCTCGGCGGTGAGGAAGGCGGCAATACGGTGCACATCCCCAGCGGCGAGAAGCTCTCTATCTACGACGCGGCCATGCGCTATCAGGCCGAGGGCACGCCACTGGTGGTGATTGCCGGCAAGGAATATGGCACTGGTTCGTCCCGCGACTGGGCGGCCAAGGGCACCAACCTGCTGGGCGTCAAAGCGGTGATCGCGGAAAGCTTCGAGCGAATTCATCGCTCCAATCTGGTTGGCATGGGTGTACTGCCGCTGCAGTTCAAGGCCGGACAAAGTCGCAAGACCCTCAAGCTGACAGGCCAGGAGAAACTGCGCATCTGCGGGCTGGACGGCGTCGAACTGCACCCGTTGATGAACCTGACGGTAGAAATCGGCGCAGAAAATCAGGCTGTCGAACGGTTCGAGGTGCTGTGCCGCATCGACACGCTCAATGAAGTCGAATACTTCAAGGCAGGCGGCATTCTTCACTACGTGCTACGCCAGTTGCTGGCTGCCAGCTAAGCTGAACGCGGGCAGGCCCGTCTTAGAGCCTGCCCTTTGGCCAGCGAAACCCACAGCCCTGAAAAAAAACCAAGGATTGGCGATGTTCAGCACTCAATTTCGGATCAGACCGGCCGATTAGCTGTCATCGATCACAGGAACATGTCCTATGCGCAATAACCAGCCCGTTACCCAGCGTGAACGTACCTTCCCCGCTCAGCAGCGTCTTATCTCCACGACCGACCTGAAAGGCCAGATCAGCTACTGCAACGAAGGCTTTATCGCCATCAGTGGCTTTACCCGCGAAGAGCTGATCGGCTCACCACACAATCTGGTACGCCACCCCGACGTTCCTTCTGCCGTGTTCGAACACATGTGGACGACCCTGAAAAAAGGTCGGCCGTGGATGGGCATCGTCAAGAATCGCGCGAAGAACGGTGACCACTATTGGGTCAACGCCTACGTCACCCCAGTGCTCAACAACGGCCAGGTCATGGGCTACGAATCGGTGAGGGTCAAACCGACCGCCGAGCAGATCGCCCGCGCCGAAGCGCTGTACAAGCGCATCAATTCGGGTAGCGCGGCCATCCCCAGCAGCCAGCGCTGGGTGCCGGCATTGCTGGGTTGGCTGCCGTTCATTCTGGTCAGCCAGGTCGGCTTTCTGGTTGGCGCCTGGCTCGATAGCCACTGGGGCTTCCTGCTTGCAGCGGTGCTGTCGATTCCCCTCGGGCTCGCCGGTCTGGCCTGGCAGAACCGCGGTATCAAGCGTTTGTTACAACTGGCCGAACAAGCGACCTCCGACCCGTTGATTGCGCAGATGTACACCGATAGCAGTGGCGAGCAGGCCCGCTTGGAAATGGCCATGCTCAGCCAGGATGCCCGTCTGAAAACCTACCTGACGCGCTTGCAGGACACCGCAGAAAACCTCTCCAAGCAGGCTAAGCAGGCCGACAACTTGGCCCAGAGCAGTTCCGCTGGCCTGGACCGTCAGCGTCAGGAAACCGAACAGGTCGCCACCGCCGTCAACGAAATGGCCGCTACCACTCTGGAAGTAGCGAGCAATGTGGCCCGCACCGCCATCGCAACCCAGGAAGCCAACCGGCTGACCAGTCAGGGCCGCGCGATTGCCGCCGAAACCCGCGAAGCGATTCAGCGGCTGTCGCTGTCGGTCGGCGATACCGGGGAAACCGTCAATCGCCTGGCCCAGGACAGCAATGAAATTGGCGGCGTGGTGGATGTGATCAAAGGCATCGCCGATCAGACCAACCTGCTCGCCCTCAACGCTGCCATCGAGGCCGCGCGGGCCGGTGAAATGGGCCGCGGCTTTGCCGTGGTGGCCGACGAAGTACGCTCGCTGGCGCAGCGCACGGCGGAATCCACCGGGCAGATACACCAATTGATCGCCAAGCTGCAACGCACTGCAGAAGAAGCAGTGATGGCTATGGAGATCGGCCGCAGGCAGGCCGACGAAGGGGTTGAACACGTGCAGCAGGCAGACCAGGCGCTGGTCGGCATCAGCGATGCAGTGGCCAATATCTCCGACATGGCCAACCAGATCGCCGCAGCCGCCGAGGAACAAAGCGCGGTGGCCGACGAGATCAACCGCAACATCACCAACATCGCCGAATTGGCCGAGAAGACGTCGGGCGAGGCCCATAGCACCGCGGAACTGAGCAAGGAGCTGACCGCCACCGCGCAAGGCCAGTATTCGCTGGTCGAACGCTTCAACCGCTAACCTGCCCCCCTCGAAAAGGCGCTCCGCCATAGGAGCGCTTTTTTTGCACAAAATTTGTCCCTGCGCCATTTGGCTAAGCAGTCGGTACTGCGCATCCGCCGTGCACTGCGCTGCCCCTGAACGGCACTTTCGCGCCCTGCCAGCATCAGAGCCTAACCCCGCCACGGCTTGGCCCGTTATCGACCGAGCAGGCACTCAAACAGCGCATAAGGGTTGCTCGAATGGATAGCGAAAAACACAAGATGCTCAGCGGTGCAGGCTACAACGCCAACGATCCGCAACTGGTTGCCGAGCGGAACACCGCCCGCCGGCTGTGCCAGCAACTCAACAGTCTCGCCGCAGACGCACCTGCGAGTGAACGAGCGGCGCTGGTCAGCACCCTGATTGGCGCACCGACCAATGCCTACCTGACGCCGCCGTTTTTCTGCGACTACGGCTACAACATCAAGCTGGGGGAACACGTTTACTTCAACTTCAACTGCGTGGTGCTCGACGTCGCGCCGGTGTCGATAGGCAACAACACGCTTTTTGGGCCGGCCGTACAGATCTACACCGCGTCGCACCCCATGAGCGCAGAGGAGCGACGCACGGGCGTGGAGTTCGGCAAGCCCATCGCCATCGGCGCAGACGTCTGGGTCGGAGGTGGGTCGATCATCTGCCCTGGCGTCTCGATTGGCGACGGCAGCGTGATCGGCGCCGGCAGCGTCGTCACCCGCGACTTACCCGCCGGCGTATTCGCCGCGGGCAACCCTTGCCGGGTGATTCGCCAGTTGGCATAAACATTTATCTAGGGACGAAACGGAGCAGTTGATTATGAACCCCCTCACGCAGTGCACCTCGATCGAAGACGTGCGCGCGAACATCGATACCATCGACCGGCAGATTGTCGGCTTGCTCGCCGAACGTGGGCGCTTCGTCAGTCAGGCCGCCGCATTCAAGAAAAACGCCGATGAGGTTAGAGCACCGCAGCGGGTCGAACAGGTGATCGCCAAGGTAAAGCAGCTGGCGCATGAGACTGGCGCCAACCCGGCGGTCACCGAGCAGGTCTACCGGGCGATGGTTGCCGCGTTTATCGAAGCTGAACTGGCCGAACATCGCCAACTCGGTGCCACCCCGCTGCGCTGACCTGCGACCCCATGCACAGTGCATTTCTATAAATAGTGCTTCCTTATAAACAGCAGCTGACGAGTTGAACATGACGACCAATGCGATGGATACCTCATGGGCAAGGTGCTGGCGCGCACTGGGCGCAGAAGGCGACGGCACAGCCGTGCAGCAACAGTTGCTGGCGGCCTACGCGCAGCCTCAGCGCCACTACCACACGCTGCAACACCTTGAGGAATGCCTGACGCTGCTGGCGGGCAACCTGGGCCTGGCCGTCGCGCCTGGCGAACTTGAGATCGCGCTGTGGTTCCATGACGCGGTCTACCAGGTCAGAGCTCACGACAACGAGCAGAAAAGTGCCGATTGGGCTGCCACGGCCTTAACCGCCGCGGGCGTGGTGCAGGCGCGGGTGGACAATGTCGTGCACCTAATTATGGCGACCTGCCACGCGGCGCCGGCGCAGGACGCGGATCAGCAATTGCTGGTCGACATTGACCTGGCGATTCTTGGCAGCCCGAGGGCGCGCTTTCTCCAATACGAGGCGCAGATCAGAGCCGAATACAGCTGGGTACCCGGCTTCATCTTCCGCCGCAAGCGCCGCGAAGTGCTCGGCGCGTTCATGGCGCGCGAGCGGATCTACCAGACGCCCGCGCTGTATCTCCAGTTCGAGCAGCAGGCTCGTCTCAATCTGGCATTGGCGCTTGAGGGCTGAGGTATCGCCACTACCGGCTTGGCCTCGCTAAAAAAGCCGCCACCGCATCCGCCGCGCCCTGCAGATGCTGCTCATGACTAAAGCCTAAGCTTTTCAACGGCCTCAGGTCGTGATCCGCCGCCACCAGCCAATGCATGGCAATCGTTTCCGCCAGCTGATAACCCGACACCGCAGCCCTGTCGCCCATGGCGTCCCGTTCGCCCTGAACGATCAGGCAGCGCGTAGCCAGGTCGGCCAGGTGGGCCACCCTGGGCTTGTCTGCCTTGCCGATGGCGTGGAACGGGTAGCCCAGGCACACCAGCGCATCGGCACCCAGTTCGTCGGCAAGCATGCTGGCCATCCGCCCGCCCATCGACTTGCCACCAATTGCCAGCGGCCCCGCTATGTGTTGGCGCACCTGCATATAGATGTCACGCCACTGCTCCAGCAATCGAGCCTGGGGATTGGGCGGACGCTTCTTTCCATCCAGGCGTCTGGCTGCCATATAGGCGAACTCGAAGCGCAGCACCGAGACGCCACGCTGCGCCAGCAACTGCGCCATTCGTTCCATGAATTCACTGTCCATCGGCGCCCCGGCACCATGGGCCAGAATCAGGGTGGCAGTGCATTCGCCCACCGCCTGGTCCCATAACCAGCCGCCAGCCTTCAGCTGATTCAGCCATTGCTGCCGATCGTGCAACCCGTCACCCATGCTCGCCTCACTCCAGAAGTCGATCGGGTCGCGCGAACTGGCCGCGCATCCCGCTGATACCGAATGATCGCCCATAACCCGGCCGGTGCCCATCAACGTGCTCCGAGCGCATCGACGCGCGCGCCTTTGCCAGCGACGGGGAACTGCCGTCCACCCCAATCGGGCTGGGTTTTCGTCTGCGACCCAAGGTCGCACCCAGCCCAGCGGTAGGGTTTTTGCGGGTGCAGTTGCGCTACTCTTGCCAGCAGTCGCCACGTGCAATAACTCCAAGGCGATTCCTATCTTCGCGCTGCGCATAGAAGCGCTTTTAGGCTGTCGATAACCGGCTCGAACGCATGGCGGAGCAGGGATCGAAAGCTGTTTAAAACCTGGACTGGGCCGGCCGGCGTCGTTGCAATGGCTACCTGCTTTCTCCATACTTGCCGCCGAATTTTGTCCCCTAGAAACTCCATTAACCGTGGAACCCAGCATGAGCTCAGCAATTCAGACTGCTTATAACTACAAGGTGGTCCGCCAGTTCGCCGTGATGACGGTGATTTGGGGGGTCATAGGTATGGGACTCGGTGTGTTCATCGCCGCACAACTGGTGTGGCCGGAACTCAACCTTGGCATGGAATGGACAAGCTTCGGCCGTCTGCGCCCCTTGCACACCAACGCGGTGATCTTCGCCTTCGGCGGCTGCGCCCTTTTCGCTACCTCGTACTACGTGGTTCAGCGCACCAGCCAGGCGCGCCTGATCTCCGACGGGTTGGCGGCCTTTACCTTCTGGGGTTGGCAAGCCGTGATCGTCGCGGCGGTCATCACCCTGCCTCTGGGTTACACCAGCACCAAGGAATACGCGGAGCTGGAATGGCCGATCGATATCCTGCTGGGCCTGGTCTGGGCTGCTTACGTCGTGGTGTTCTTCGGTACCATCGTCAAGCGCAAGGTCAAGCACATCTATGTCGGTAACTGGTTCTACGGTGCCTTCATCCTTGTCACCCTGATGCTGCACGTGGTCAACAGTGCCGCCGTGCCGGTGAGCCTGTTCAAGTCCTACTCGGCCTATGCCGGCGCGACTGACGCGATGATCCAGTGGTGGTACGGCCACAACGCCGTGGGTTTCTTCCTGACCACCGGCTTCCTCGGCATGATGTATTACTTCGTACCGAAGCAGGCCGAGCGCCCGATCTACTCCTATCGCCTGTCCATCGTCCACTTCTGGGCGCTGATCACCCTGTACATCTGGGCCGGCCCGCACCACCTGCACTACACCGCGCTGCCGGATTGGGCACAGTCCCTTGGTATGGCGATGTCGATCATCCTCCTGGCGCCAAGTTGGGGCGGCATGATCAACGGCATGATGAGCCTGTCGGGCGCCTGGCATAAGCTGCGCACCGACCCGATCCTGCGCTTCCTGGTGGTATCGCTGGCGTTCTACGGCATGTCGACCTTCGAAGGTCCGATGATGGCGATCAAGACCGTCAACGCCCTGTCGCACTACACCGACTGGACCATCGGCCACGTACACGCCGGCGCCCTCGGCTGGGTTGCGATGATCTCCATCGGCTCGCTCTACCACCTGATCCCGAAAGTGTTTGGTCGCGAGCACATGCACAGCATCGCCCTGATCAACGCACACTTCTGGCTGGCCACTATCGGCACCGTGCTCTACATCGCCTCGATGTGGGTCAACGGCATCACCCAGGGCCTGATGTGGCGCGCAGTCAACGAAGACGGCACCCTCACCTATTCCTTCGTGGAAGCCCTTGAAGCCAGCCACCCCGGCTTCGTGGTGCGCATGGTCGGCGGTGCATTCTTCGTCGCCGGCATGCTGCTGATGGCTTACAACACCTACCGCACCGTGCGTGCCGCCAAGCCGGCTGAATACGATACGGCTGCGCAGATTTCCGCCGGAGTAGCTCACTGATGAAACACGAAATCATCGAGAAGAATATCGGCCTGATGGCGCTGCTGATGGTGTTCGCCGTCAGCATCGGCGGCCTGACGCAGATCGTTCCGCTGTTCTTCCAGGATGTAACCAATGAGCCGGTCGAAGGCCTCAAGCCCTACACCGCGCTGCAGCTGGAAGGTCGCGACGTCTACATCTCCAACGGTTGCGTCGGCTGCCATTCGCAGATGATCCGTCCGTTCCGCGCCGAGACCGAGCGCTACGGCCACTATTCGGTAGCGGGCGAAAGCGTCTGGGATCACCCGTTCCTCTGGGGCTCCAAGCGTACCGGTCCGGACCTCGCCCGCGTGGGCGGTCGCTACTCGGATGAATGGCACCGTGCGCACCTGTACAACCCGCGCAACGTGGTTCCTGAGTCGAAGATGCCGGCTTATCCGTGGCTGGTCGAGCATCGTCTCGATGGCAAGGAAACCGCCAAGAAGATGCAGGTGATGCGCGACTACGGCATCCCCTACTCCGATGAAGACATCGCCGGCGCGCAAGATGCGGTGAAGGGCAAGACCGAAATGGACGCACTGGTTGCGTACCTGCAGGTGCTTGGTACTTCCATCAAGAACAAGCGGTAACGGGCATGCTCTCTTTTCTTACGGACGTCGGGACTATTCGCGGCATCGGTACGGCCATCGTATTCATCGCCTTTATCGGCGTTGTGCTCTGGGCGTACAGCAGCAAGCGCAAGTCGAGTTTCGATGAGGCCGCTAACCTGCCCTTCGCCGACGATCCAAAACCCAAAGAGCGTGATGAGCAATCTTCCAGGAGCAATAACCAATGACCACGTTCTGGAATTGGTACGTAACCATTCTGTCCCTTGGCACCATCTTCGCCCTGACCTGGCTGATCTTCGGCACCCGTAAAGGTCAACGCCCGGAAAGCACCGAAGAAACCGTGGGCCACAGCTTCGACGGCATTGAGGAATACGACAACCCGCTGCCCAAGTGGTGGTTCATGCTGTTCGTCGGCACCATCGTGTTTGCCCTCGGTTACCTGGCGCTCTACCCGGGCCTGGGCAACTGGAAAGGCCTGCTGCCTGGCTACGACTACCTCGATACCGAGGCCAAGACGCCTTTCGCCACCAACGTGCAGATCGCCGATGGCGAAGAACGCAATGGCGGCTGGACCGGCGTGCACGAGTGGGAAAAGGAAATGGCCAAGGCGGACGCCCAGTACGGGCCGATCTTCGCCAAGTATGCGGCCATGCCGATCGAGCAAGTCGCCCAGGACGAGCAGGCCCTGAAAATGGGTGGTCGCCTGTTCGCATCCAACTGCTCGGTATGCCACGGTTCCGACGCCAAGGGCGCCTATGGCTTCCCCAACCTGACCGACAGCGACTGGCTGTATGGCGGCGAGCCGGAAACCATCAAGACCACCATTCTCGGCGGTCGTCAGGCTGCAATGCCGGCCTGGAAAGACAGCATCGGCGAGGAAGGTATCAAGAACGTCGCCGCCTATGTACGTACCCTGTCGGGCTTGAAAGTGCCTGAGGACGTCAAGGTCGACCTGGCCGCCGGCCAGGAAATCTTCAGCGGCAACTGCGCGGTATGCCATGGTGCAGAAGGCAAAGGGCAGCAGGCCATGGGCGCTCCGAACCTGACCGACCGCGTATGGCTGTACGGTTCCAGCTTCGCCCAGATCCAGCAGACCCTGCGTTATGGCCGCAACGGCCAGATGCCGGCCCAGGAAGCCTTCCTCGGTAACGACAAGGTGCATCTGCTGGCCGCTTATGTGTACAGCCTGTCGCAACAGCAGGACGTGGAGAAGTAACCCCCTCCCTGCCGCGCGACCCCCGGTCGCACCCAGGCAGGGACTTGCCAGGCGTACCATAGCGCAAACGTTCAATGACCCCGGCCGGCACGTATCGGCCGGGGCAACCATTCAACCGCCGTGGTATGACTTATGAGCGCACAGATTCCTGTCAAAGATGTCACCCCTGCCCCGGCCAAGGTCGAAACCGTCGACCTGTACGCCAGCCGCGAAAAGATCTACACCCGTGCCTTCACCGGCATCTTCCGCAACCTGCGCATGCTCGGCGGCGCCGCGTTGTTCGTGCTGTATTTCGGTACCGTGTGGCTGAGCTGGAATGACCGCCAGGCGGTCTGGTGGAACCTGCCAGAGCGCAAGTTCTACATCTTTGGCTCCACCTACTGGCCGCAGGATTTCGTCCTGCTTTCTGCCCTGTTGATCATCGCAGCCTTCGGCCTGTTCTTCATCACCGTGTTCGCCGGCCGCGTCTGGTGCGGCTATACCTGCCCGCAAAGCGTGTTCACCTGGGTGTTCATGTGGGCGGAGAAGATCACCGAGGGCGATCGCAACCAGCGCATGAAGCTCGACAAGAGCCCAATGACTGCGCAGAAATTCCTGCGCAAGCTGGCCAAGCACGGTATCTGGCTGGGCGTGTCGCTGATTACCGCCATCACCTTTGTCGGCTATTTCACCCCGATCCGCGAGCTGATTCCCGACCTGTTTACCTTGCAGGCCGGCGGCTGGGCGCTGTTCTGGGTCGGTTTCTTCACCGTTGCCACCTATGGCAACGCCGGCTGGCTGCGCGAGCAGGTGTGCATCTACATGTGCCCCTACGCGCGCTTTCAGAGCGTGATGTTCGACCAGGACACCCTGATCGTCTCCTACGACCCACGCCGTGGCGAACGCCGCGGGCCGCGCCGCAAGGACACCGATTACAAGGCCGAAGGCCTCGGCGACTGCATCGACTGCAAGATGTGCGTCCAGGTCTGCCCGACCGGTATCGACATCCGCGACGGCCTGCAGGTCGAATGCATCGGCTGCGCCGCCTGTATCGATGCCTGCGACAGCATCATGGAGAAAATGGATTACCCCAAGGGGCTGATCAGCTATACCACCGAGCACAACCTGTCGGGGCAGAAAACCCACCTGCTCCGCCCGCGCCTGGCCGGCTACGCCCTGGCCCTGGTGGCGATGATCGGCTTGTTCGTCTGGGCCATCGCCAGCCGCTCGCTGGTCGAGCTCGACGTACTCAAGGACCGCGTGCTGTACCGGGAAAACCAGGAAGGGCGGATCGAAAACGTCTACACCCTGAAGATCATGAACAAGGCCCAGCGGCAAGTAACCTACCTGATCGAAGCCGAAGGTCTTGATGGCTTGGTCTACGAAGGTCGACGTGAAGTCACCGCACTGGCTGGCGAGGTGTTGTCGCTGCCGGTCGAACTGTCGATCGACCCGGAAAAGCTGCCATCGAGTACCAATGAAATCAGATTCCGCGTCCAGTCCGCTGACGACGCAAGCACTCAAACCGACGCTGCCAGCCGCTTTATCGGCCCAAGCGTGCGCTGAACCGAAGGCCTAGCCATGACTGAAGAAGCACCCATCAAACCCTGGTACAAGCAATTCTGGCCATGGTTCCTGCTCGCCCTGCTGGGCTATTCGGTGGTCCAGGGGCTGACCCTGCTGACTATCGCCACCCGCAACCCGCCCGGCCTGATCTCCGATGATTACTACGATGTCGGCAAGGGCATCAACCAGTCGCTGGAGCGGGAGAAACTCGCCGAGCGCCTGCAGCTGCACGCCACCCTCGACCTCAACGACGATACCGGCGTCGCTGAATTGCGCCTGCACGGCAACAGCGGCCCGGTGCAGCTGGTGCTGAACCTGATTTCGCCGACCCAGCCGGAGCGCGACCGCCGCATCGTCCTGCAACCGCAAGGCGAAGGCGTTTATCAAGGGCAGATGCAGGATTCGGTCAGCGGCCGGCGTTTCGTCGAGCTGATCGGTCAGGAAGGCGGCAAGAACTGGCGCCTGTTCGAGGAAGAAACCCTGGAAAGCGGTAAGCGCATCCAGCTCGGGGATGCCCAGTAAGCGCACCAATGGCCAACCCAATTCCCTGCTATCACTGCGGCTTGCCGGTCCCTGCCGGTAGCCGCTTTCAGGCCCACGTGCTGGGCGCGAGCCGCGAGCTGTGTTGCCCGGGCTGCCAGGCGGTCGCCGAGGCGATAGTGGCAGGCGGCCTTGAGCACTACTACAAGCACCGCAGCGAGAACGCCAGCAATCCGCAGGACCTGCCAATGGCGCTGCCCGACGAGCTGGCGCTTTATGATCGCGCCGACGTCCAGGCGCCTTTCGTCGAACAGCACGGGGAACTCGGCGAAACCTGCCTGCTGATCGAGGGCATCAGTTGCGCCGCCTGCGGCTGGTTGATCGAAAAGCACCTGCGCGCCCTGCCCGCCATCGCCGAAGCCAACCTCAACCTGTCCAATAACCGCCTGCAGGTGCGCTGGGCTGACAGCCAGTTACCGTTCAGCCAGTTGCTCAAGGAGCTGCGCAAGATCGGCTACGCCGCCCATCCCTGGCAGGTCGATGCCGCCGCCGCCCAGCTGCAACGAGAAAATCGCCGCGCCATGCGCGAACTGGGCGTCGCCGGGCTGCTGTGGATTCAGGTGATGATGGCAACCATGGCCACCTGGCCGGAATTCAACATCGACCTGAGCCCGGAGCTGGACAAGATCCTGCGCTGGGTCAGCCTGTTTCTCACCACACCTGTGGTCTTCTACTGCTGTGGCCAGTTCTTCCGTGGCGCCCTGCGTGACCTGCGCACCCGGCACCTGACCATGGACGTATCAGTGTCGCTGGCGATCGGCGGTGCCTATGTCGCCGGCATCTGGTCGACCGTCACCGGCCAGGGCGAGCTGTATTTCGATGCGGTGGCAATGTTCGCCCTGTTTCTGCTCGCCGGGCGTTATCTCGAGCGGCGTGCCCGCGAGCGCACTGCGGCGGCCACCGCGCAGCTGGTCAACCTGTTGCCAGCCTCCTGCCTGCGCCTGGACCAGGACGGACAAAGCCAGCGCATTCTTCTCAGCGAACTGCGGGTCGGCGACCAGGTGCTGGTGCCACCGGGCGCGCTGCTGCCTGCCGACGGGCGAATTGTCGACGGTCAGTCCAGCGTCGATGAATCGCTGCTGACCGGCGAATACCTGCCGCAACCGCGCGCGCCTGGCGAGCGGGTCACCGCGGGCACCCTGAATGTCGAGGGCCCGCTGACGGTCGAGGTTCTGGCGCTGGGAGACGCCACCCGGCTTTCGGCCATCGTGCGCCTGCTGGAACGTGCCCAGAGCGAAAAGCCGCGCCTGGCGGAAATCGCCGATCAGGTGGCGCAATGGTTTCTCCTGCTGGTGCTGCTGGCGGCAGTTGTGGTCGGCGTGGTCTGGCTCCAGATCGACTCGTCCCGGGCATTCTGGATCGTGCTCTCGTTGCTCGTCGCGACCTGCCCCTGCGCATTGGCGTTGGCGACCCCGACTGCATTGACCGCAGCCACCGGAACGCTGCACAAGTTGGGCATGCTGCTGACGCGCGGCCATGTGCTGAAGGGATTGAACCAGATCGATACGGTGATCTTCGACAAGACCGGCACCCTCACCGAGGGTCGCCTGACCCTGAACGCTATTCATCCCCTGGCCGACCAAGACAGTGACGCCTGCCTGGCGCTGGCCGCGGCGCTGGAAAATCGCTCCGAGCACCCTATTGCCCGTGCGTTTGGCCACACCGCACTGGTCGCCGAACAGGTCGAAAGCATGCCGGGGCTGGGTTTGCAGGGCGTGGTTGGGGAGCGCCTGTTACGCATCGGCCAGGCCGATTTTGTCAGCGAACTGAGTGGCCAGAGCGCGCCGTCGATCCCCGGCGAACAAGGCCAATGGTTGCTGCTCGGCGACACGCGGGGGCCGCTGGCCTGGTTCGTGCTCGATGACCGTCTGCGCGACGACGCTCCCGCGCTGCTCGACGCCTGCCGTGCACGGGGCTGGCAGGTGCTGTTGTTGTCGGGCGACAGCTCGCCGATGGTGGGCGAAGTCGCACGTCAATTGGGCATCGAGCAGGCGCGCGGCGGCCTCACACCGGACGCCAAGCTTGCCGAATTGCGTACGCTGCAGCAGCAAGGGCGACGGGTCTTGATGCTGGGCGATGGGGTCAACGATGTGCCTGTGCTGGCGGCTGCGGACATCAGCGTGGCCATGGGCAGCGCCACCGATCTGGCAAAAACCAGCGCCGACGCGGTGCTGCTGTCCAATCGTCTGGGCAGCCTGATCCAGGCCTTCAGCCTGGCCCGGCGGACCCGCCGGATCATCGTCGAGAACCTGGCCTGGGCCAGTCTGTACAATGGCCTGGTGCTGCCCTTCGCCGCCATCGGCTGGATCACCCCGATCTGGGCGGCGCTGGGCATGTCGCTCAGCTCATTGCTGGTGGTACTCAACGCATTGCGCCTGACCCGCGCCCCCAACCTGTAGCCCGCAGCCCGTAGGGTGGATCACGCTTCACCGACCCACCACAGCGTTGCAATGGTGATGTAAAAAAGCGACATCCACCCTACGCCCCAGCCGTACTCGGAGATCCCATGCCCGCGCTCTACATCCTGATTCCCGTGGCAATAGTGCTGGTCGGCTTCGCCATCTGGCTGTTCTTCTGGGCAGTGGACAGCGGTCAGTACGACGACCTCGACGGCCCGGCTCACAGTATTCTGTTCGACGACGAAGACCCGATGCACAAAGCCGGCGTGCAAAACGAGCAAAAGCCCGACGAGCGCGAGCAACCACCCCATGCTTGAACTCGCGCCCCTGCTGCTGTCGGCCTTGATCCTCGGCCTGTTGGGCGGCGGCCATTGCCTGGGCATGTGCGGCGGCCTGATGAGCGCGCTGACCCTGGCCATTCCACCGCAACAGCGGGCGCGCCGCCTGCAGCTGCTGCTGGCTTACAACATCGGGCGCATTCTCAGTTACGCCACGGCCGGTCTGTTACTCGGCCTGGCGGGCTGGGCCGTGACCAACAGCCCGGCGGCGATGTTGCTACGCGTGATCGCCGCGCTATTGCTGATCACCATGGGTTTTTACCTGGCCGGCTGGTGGAGCGGTCTGACCCGTATCGAGGCGCTGGGTCGCGGCCTGTGGCGCCACATCCAGCCGCTGACCCGACGGTTCATGCCGGTGACCAGCCTGCCCCGCGCGCTGATCCTGGGCAGTTTGTGGGGCTGGCTGCCGTGCGGCCTGGTGTACAGCACCCTGCTCTGGGCGTCCAGCCAGGGTGATGCACTGGCCAGTGCAGCGCTGATGCTGGCCTTCGGTCTCGGTACCCTGCCGGTACTACTGGCAACCGGTCTTGCCGCGGAACGCCTGACCGCGCTGCTGCGCAAGCGAGGCGTGCGCACGGCTGGTGGCGTGCTGGTCATCCTGTTCGGTATCTGGACCCTGCCCGGCCCCCACCAGCACTGGCCGATGGGGCATTGAAAAAAAGCGCACTGAATCCGTCGATACGCGGGACGCATCGGCGGCCCTCGGCGGTCACCTTCTGGTCTATCAGCCCAGGGCGAGCCGCCCCGCCAGTTGCATTTGCTCCGGCGTTAGACCTGACTCGCGCATCAGCTTCAGCAGGCTGGCGTTGGCCATCGCCAGGGCGCCATTGAGCGTCGTCAGCTCACTTTGCAGCTCGGCGCTCTTGGTCTGCCGCGCTTCGGTTGAGAGGCTGCGATCGGCCATCACGGCCTTCAGTTCTTCCTGCTTGGCGGCTATTTTCGCTTTCAGCTCGCGAATCATCTTCAGCGCCTGCTGAACCGATGGGGGCAGATCGCTTTCCTCGACGGCGTCGTCGCCCTTGGCGTTCGCAGAGCGCGCCTTGCCCAGCTCGGACAGGCTCACCCGCAAACCGTCGCGCACCTCCTGCGGGTCCGTTTCTTCGCCGCGGGCGGCACGCTGGTGGCGCTGAATACCGCTGTTTAGTCGCTCCAGCAGGGTGGCCGGTTCAAGACGCATACGCCGCTCCTTGCGCGATCGGTTGAATACCAAGTGCTCGGCCGCAAGGGGGAAAACTTGAGGCCACGCGTGCTGGGCCTGCGCGCACGCCTGTTGTAGCCTTGCACCAGCCCGCGCGACGCGGCCAATAGGCCTGCAGTATCGCCCTCTTCATTCGCCAGGATAAACGCGATGACTTTCGATCCGCTCAATATCAAGCCCCTGATCCGCCCGGTGCTCGACTTCCCCAAGCCTGGCGTGGTGTTTCGCGATATCACGCCGCTGTTTCAGTCGCCCAGAGCGTTGCGCCTGGTCGCCGACGCCTTGATCCAGCGCTACGTCGAAGCCGATTTCAGCCATGTAGGCGCCATGGATGCTCGCGGTTTTCTATTGGGTTCGATCGTGGCCTATGCCCTCAACAAGCCGCTGATCCTGTTTCGTAAGCAAGGCAAGTTACCGGCGGATGTCCTCAGCGAAGGCTACCAAACCGAATACGGCGAAGCCTTTCTGGAGGTGCATGCCGACAGCCTGTGCGACGGCGACAAGGTGGTGATGCTGGATGACCTGATCGCTACTGGCGGCACCCTGCTGGCCGCAGCGCAGTTGATTCGACGCATGGGCGCCAGCGTGTACGAAGCCGCAGCCATCATCGACCTTCCGGAATTGGGCGGTGCGCAGAAGCTGCAGGACATCGGCATTGCCACCTTTACCCTGACCGCGTTTGCTTTGACCGAACGGTAATTCCCCGCCCTGAACGTATTGCGGGCGATATCGCTTAGCGCTTGCCGTTCAGGTCGCGGCATACATGCTCGGCCAGCCCCGCGCCTGCTTCGCTCATCGTCAGGTAGGTGCGGTCGGCACCGGCATCCTGGATGCGCTTGGCGATGTCCTCGTACATCGCGTGCGACACGATCAACCCGGTAAATCCACGCCCGCGCAGCTTTTGCGTGGCGATGATCTTTGCCTCTGCGTCGTTGAGCGAAAGCACCACCGCTTCGATCATCGGCATGTCCAACCGCTGCCAGAACATCTGATCTTCGCCATCGGCGAACAACACCTGACGCCCGGCGTTCTGACTCAGCTCGATCGCCACGGGGTCCGAGTCCATCCCCGTTACCCGAAAGCCCTTTTCCTGCAGGTGATCGTAGGCGGCACGACCGGTGCGGCCCATGCCCATCACCAGGATCTGCGCATCACCTAGGGATATCTGCCGCTCGTCCGGGTGGCGAGTATCGCGCTCCAGGGCGATCAGCCGGCGGGCCAGGCGGTCGTATAACGGGTGGCTGATACGGTTGAGCGGCGCGGAGAGCACGAACGAAACCGCCACGGTGATCGCCAGGGGGATCATCCATTGCGGCAGCACCACGCTGGCCATGATCAAACCGAACTCGCTGTAATTGGTCAGGCTGACGCTGGTGAGGAAGGCGCTGCGCGCGCGCAGGCGGAACATCAGGAACAGAAAGAAGAACAGCAGGCCCTTGAGTGGCAGCAACACCGTCATGACCAGCGCAAACATCAGCGCGTCGGCATCCGGCAAACCGCCGATGCCGATCTGCAGGAAAAACCCCACCAGAAAGACTTCCTTGATGCTCCAGAGAGAGTTGGACAGCTCAGTGGCGCGCTTGTGAGCGGCCAGCATCGCCCCGAATGCGAGTGCGCCCAGCTCGGAACTGAGGCCCAGTAACTCGAAGCCATAGCCGCCCACAACCAAGGCCAGGAGCAGCCCGAGCAGAACCATCAGCTCTTCATGGCCGCTGGCATCGAGCAGGCGGAACAGCAGCGGACGCAGCAGCGGCAGGGCGAACACCAATAGCGCCCAGGGTGACGGTACTTCGCCGCTGGCCAGGCTCATCACGATCAACGCGATCAGGTCCTGGATAATCAGCACGCCGATCGCTATCCGGCCGTGAAACGCCCGCAGTTCGCGCTTGCCTTCCAGCACCTTGGCGGCGAGCACGGTGCTGGAGAACGATAGCGCCATCGCCAACAGCAAAGCCTGCAGCCAGGGCAAATCGAGCGACAACACAATCGCCGGAAGAAAGATCAAGCTGGACAGGGCAAAGTGCAGGACACCACCGCCAATGACCTCGCGCTTGACCAGATTGCCGAGCTTGAGCTTGAGCCCCACCGTAAACAGCAACAGCAGCACGCCAAGGTGGGCGATGTGGTCGAGCACTGCGCTGTCACGCGGGCCGACCCCGACATAATCGCCAAAGCCGGCCAGCGCGAAACCGGCACCCAGATAGCCGACCAGGGGTGGCAGACCGATAAAACGTGCCCCGAGCCCCATCACGAACGCAAAGGTAATCCAGGTGGCTTCGATCATGGGCATCCTTGTGGGCGTGATAATTCAAGCGAGCGCAAAACATTCGCCGCGACCGGTGCGCCAGCTGGCAGACACAGGGCTGGTGGCCGTTCTCGGCATGTCGGTGCGCAGTTTACCGGTTGCGACGCAGCCCGTGCGCATCCCGACAACGGCGCATCGCTCAACCCGTTCTGCGACCTTCGCCTATTCTCTCAGCCACCAGAGCGCTGTGGCTGCGCTGGATAGACATGCCTGGAGGCCTGATGAAATCCTTTGAGAATAAAGTTGTTGCCATCACCGGGGCAGGTTCGGGAATCGGCCGGGCGCTGGCGTATGACCTTGCCCGCCAAGGCAGCCAGCTGGCGCTGGCCGATGTAGACACCAACAGTCTGGCGCAAACCGCCAGCGCTGCACGCGCGCTTGGTGCCCGCGTGCTGCATACGCGGGTCGACGTGGCGGACCGCGCAGCGATGCATGCCTGGGCCGATCAAGTGGTGCGCGAGTTCGGCCGCGTCAACGTCATCTTCAATAATGCGGGCGTTGCTCAAGGTGGTACGGTCGAGGGCAACGACTACAGCGATTACGAATGGATCATGGCCATCAACTATTGGGGCGTGGTTCATGGCTGCAAGGCCTTTCTGACGCCTATAAAAGCCACGGGCGACGGCCACATCGTCAATGTCTCGAGCGTGTTCGGGCTGTTTGCCCAGCCGGGCATGAGCGCCTACAACGCCAGCAAGTTCGCCGTACGCGGTTTCAGCGAGGCGCTGCGCCAGGAGCTGGACCTGGCGGCGTGCGGGGTATCCGCCAGCTGCGTGCACCCCGGTGGAATCAAGACCAATATCGCGAAAACCGCACGCATGAACGCCAGCATGAGCGGCGTCACCGGGCAGGATGCCGATCAGGCTCGCCAGCAATTTCACGACCGCTTGCTGCGCACTACGCCCGAACGAGCTGCTCGCGTGATCATTCAGGGCGTGCTGGCGAATAAGCGGCGCATTCTGATAGGCGCGGATGCGCACGTCGTCGACACCATGCAGCGGCTTTTTCCAACGTTCTATCAACGGCTGATAACGGCTGCCGTTCGACTCTCCGCTCGCGCACAGGCGAAGCACGGTATGTCGACGCCAGGCAAAGTGGACGGCTGACAAGCCTCATAGTGCTTACTAATTGGCATGCCGGTAGTTAGCGCGATAAATTATCGACTCTCATAACGCTGCCACCGGAGCATCCATGGCCTCGCAAAATCCCTGCGCAGAACTGCTACTGGATAACCAGCTGTGCTTCGCGCTGTACTCGACTTCACTGTTGATGACCAAGGTATACAAACCCTTGCTGCTGGAGCTGGGTCTTACCTATCCCCAGTACCTGGCGATGATGGTGCTGTGGGAAGAAGATGGCATCACCGTTGGCGAGCTGAGCACACGGCTGCTCACCGATCCCGGCTCCGTTACCCCACTGCTGAAACGCCTGGAAGCCGAAGGCCTGCTCAAGCGTACCCGCAGTAGCGTCGACGAGCGCGTGGTCGAGTTGTTCCTGACGGACAAGGGCCGTGCCCTCTATGACCAGGCCCGGCGCATTCCCGCCTGCATCCTTGCGGCGAGCGAGCAGTCCTCTGCGCAACTGACGACGCTGAAAGAGGATCTGGTGGCGCTTCGCAGCAACCTGCAGAAAGCGGTCTAGCGATCGCAGCGCGCCGCGCCCTTTAAGACGAATCTGTACGTTGCGAATGCCTGGCAGGTTGCGGCTGGTTACTCGCGCCGCATTCCAGGCTGTTGATCAGCCCCTGATCCAGCGCACTGCTGAGCACCTGCTGCAACAAGGGCTCGGCAAAGAACTGCTGCATCGCCTGGCTGGAACGCCACGCCCCACTGAGCAACCACAGGTGCTCGTCGTCAGGCGCACGCTGAACGTCCAGGCTCAGGCAATCATGCAAACGCGTCGGCCAATCCTTGAGGCTATGCAGGCAATTGCCCAGCTCGTTCGAGCGCCCTGCCCGGGCGCGGATAAAGGCTCTGTACGTTACGGTCATGATCTCCTCCACAGCAGCTGTACGCGCTGACCCCACTTCAGGATGCGGGGCCGGATTGCTCGGCAAAGACTTCGCGCAAGGCCTGGGCCGCCTCGATGGCTCGCGGAAAACCGGAGGTCACGGTGGTCAGGTAGATAATCTCCTTCAGCTCATCGTGACTGACGCCATGGCGCAAGGCGTAGCCGGCGTGCACCTTCATTTGCGGCAAGTTGCCTTGAGCCGCGAATACCGCAACCGTGGCAAGCTGACGGCTGCGTGCATCGAGCACTTTCCTGCCCCAGACATCGCCCAGGGCATAAGCGGTTATGCCCTCAGCGAGAAATGGAAAATCCCGCTGCAGCGCGGTCAGCACCGGTTGCCCGGCCCCGCCCGTCAGCTCGTTGATTACCGCCTCCCCCTTGAGTCGGCGGCTTGCATCCGGTGAATTCGCATCGGCACTTGCCGCGCCGGCACTGCATGATAGGACGATCCAAAGCATCCATTTAGCGTTCATGGCGGCCTCCCTCAATAAGCACTGGCGGTTGGGCGCACGATCAGTTCGCTGACATCGACATCAGCCGGCTGCTCGACGGCATAAGCGATGGCGCGGGCAATCGCATCAGGAGTAATCGCCACCTTGCGAAACGCCGCCATCAACTCACGGGTGGATGCATCGGAAATGCTGTCTGCCAGTTCCGATTCGACGACGCCAGGCGACACCAGAGTGACGCGAATATCGCCACCAACTTCCTGCCGCAGCCCGTCGGAAATGGCCCGCACCGCATACTTGGTTGCGCAGTACACCGCCCCAGTCGGCACCACACTGTATGCGCCGATCGACGCGATATTGATGAATTGGCCGCTGCGCTGCGTCTGCATCAGCGGTAACGCGGCAGCGATGCCGTGCAGGACGCCACGGATATTCACATCGATCATTCGGTCCCACTCTTCGACCTTGAGCGCTTCCAGCGGCGACAGCGGCATGACCCCGGCATTGTTGATCAGCACATCAACCCGGCCGAAACGCTCGACGGCGAAATCGACAAACTGCTGGGTGTGGTCACGACGGGTCACATCCAAGGCGCGAAATTCTGCCGTTCCGCCAGCAGCGCGGATCTCGCCAACCAGCGCTTCCAGGCGATCGGTACGGCGCGCTCCAAGCACCACACAAGCGCCTTTCTGGGCCAATAAACGTGCGCATGCCTCGCCGATTCCGCTGCTGGCTCCGGTTATCAGAATGACTTTGTCTTGAATATTCAGCATGGTCGACACCTCGTCTCGAATGCGGCAAGGCTTGCCGCTACAGCACAAAGGCTAGAGAGATGGCGCATGTGTACGTTAGTCGATTACTGGAAGATTCTTGCCTATACCTGCATTCCTGCAGATCTGTACTTTTTGCCAGAACCAGCGCGAGGAGGTGAAATTAAGAAGTCAACCTCCAAGCGCCATGGACCACTTGCCCGTTTCTGGTAAATCCTTGCCTGATCCTGCCTGGAATAGCCATCGACAAAGACTTGCCTGAAAAGCCGAGCTACGCTGAGCGACCTTACCAGGAGATGCGTCATGCCAGATTCAACGATGGTCGAACAGCGCCAAGCCGAATTGGCCGAGCTGGTCCAGCGCCTGACGCCGGGCGAAGGGATGCACATGACTTCTATCGCCAGCCTGCAGTTGATTCGCACCAACCAGCCGACGCTGCCGATGCCGGTCATTTACACCCCATGCCTGTGCATCATTGCCCAGGGCCGCAAAGAAGTGCGCCTGGCGGAAGAGCGTTATACCTATGACCCGCTGAACTACCTGGTTGCCTCGGTCACGTTGCCGGTGTCCGGGCACGTGATAGAGGCTACGCCGGAAAAGCCCTACCTGAGTCTGAAGCTGGATATCGAACCGACAATGATTGCCAGTCTGATTGCCGACGCGGGGCCGATCGGCGTACCCAATCCTTCGCCGGCGCGGGGATTGTTTCTGGACACCATAGATGCGTCACTGTTGGATGCGGTGATTCGCCTGACTCGCCTGCTGGAAAGCCCGCGCGATGTCGCGATGCTTGCACCATTGGTGCTGCGCGAGATTTTTTACCGGTTGCTCCACAGCCCGCAGGGACGGCATCTGCACGAAATTGCCGTCGCCGACAGCCAGGGGCAGCGCATCGCGCGTGCTATCGAGTGGCTTAACCAGCACTTCGACCAGCCTCTGCGCATCGAGAACCTGGCGCGCGAAGTCAACCTCAGCCCCTCGACCCTGCACCATCGTTTCAAAGCCGTGACTGCCCTCAGTCCGCTGCAATACCAGAAGCAACTGAGGCTGCAGGAAGCCCGCCGCCTGATGCTGTGTGAAGGCCTGGAAGCCGCATCGGCAAGCTACCGGGTCGGCTACGAAAGCCCTTCGCAATTCAGTCGCGAATACAGCCGCCTATTCGGCGCACCTCCGCTTCGTGACTTGGGCCGGCTTAGAAAAATCGTCTGATCTGAGTAAAAAATTTGAATAATTAGCGTTAAACCCAACACTTCCTGAAAAAACGGCCTATTATGGCTGAGCTGACTTGTAGTTATCAGCAAAACCGCATAGGTGCTATGAGCACTCTGGCACCGCAATTCGTATCGATTTAAGAGACACACCATGGCAAATCGCGAAACTGGCACCGTCAAATGGTTCAACGATGAAAAAGGCTTCGGCTTCATTACCCCGACTAACGGCGGCGATGATCTGTTCGTGCACTTCAAAGCTATCCAGAGCGACGGTTTCAAAAGCCTGAAAGAAGGCCAGACTGTTACCTACGTGGCCGCTCGTGGTCAGAAAGGTATGCAAGCTGAAGAGGTACAGGTGGCTTAAGTCCCCCTGTCCTGTTCTAAAACAAGCCCCGCACTCGCGGGGCTTGTTTTTTGGGGTTGAAAAATCTTTGTGCTCTACAAGCCCATCTGCTTGCTGATGATCTCGTTCATGATCTCCCGCGAGCCTCCGCCAATCGACAAGATGCGATTGTCGCGGTAAAGTCGCTCGACCAGGCTCTCGCGCATGAAGCCCATGCCCCCCATGATCTGTACCGCATCATAGGTCAGCCGGTCGGCCACATCGGTGGCAAAATTCTTGGCCATCGAAATTTCCTTGATTACGCTTTTACCGACCGCCATTTTCGCCGCCTGCCGGTAGGTGAAATCGCGCGAAACCTCCAGTTGAGTCGCCATCTCTGCCAGCCGGTGCTTGAGCACCTGGAATTTGCCGATAGGCTTGCCGAACGCCTCGCGCGCTTTGGCCCACTTGAGTGCCTCTTCCAATGCCAGCTGAGCAGTCATATTGGCCATTATCGCCAACGAAAGACGCTCGCTCTGGAAGTTGGCCATGATGCAGGCAAACCCCATGTTTTCCATGCCGATGAGGTTGCCAGCAGGCACCCGGCAGTCATCGAAGAACAGCTCGGCGGTGTCCGATGCCCACCAACCCATCTTCTTCAGCGAGCGGCCAATGCTGAAGCCAGGCGTCCCCTTTTCGATCAATAGCAGGCTGACCCCGCCGAAGCCCTCGCCGCCTGTGCGCACTGCAACCGTGTAATAGTCAGCGCGCACGCCGCTGGTAATAAAGGTCTTGCTGCCCGTGACGCGGTAGTGGTCACCGTCACGTACGGCGCGAGTTTTCAGATTGGCCACATCCGAACCACCAGAGGGTTCCGTCACCGCCAAAGCCATGATCTTTTCGCCCGCCAGCACCTGGGGCACAACATGATCACGCACCTCGGGCCTGGCCCATTTCAATACCGGTGGCAAACCGATATCCAGCGAGCCAAGCCCGGCAACCAGACCACCCGAGCCGCACCGCATGAGTTCTTCACTTGCGGCAACCTTGGCGAATACATCGCCTTCGTGGCTGCCACCGAACTGCTCGGGATAGCCAATCCCCAGAATCCCGGCAGCCCCGGCCTTCAGGTAAAGCTCGCGAGGAAAGGACTCCGCCTCCTCCCACTCATCGATGGCGGGAAGGATTTCACGCTCGACGAAGCGCCGGACGGAATCCCGCACCAATTGATGGGAGTCGTCGAAATATTCCTGGAAAACAGACATGAGGCATCCCCGATGAGGTTTCGGGGAAAATTACCAAGCGCTTGCTTGGCTTACAAGAAAAGTATCGAGCCAGGGATCACGCGATCCAGACCACAACAGGCCACGCCGAAAGCTCAGCTCATAGAATTACGGGGCCGGCTTACAACTGGATCGGACGCCGCCCCGCAATCGAATGGGCTAGCGTACCGCCGTCGACCAATTCTAACTCCCCGCCAAGCGGCATGCCGTGGGCGATACGCGAGGCGATCAAGCCTTTGTTGGCCAATAGCTGGGCTATGTAATGGGCGGTGGCTTCGCCTTCGACCGTCGGATTGGTCGCAAGAATCACCTCGGCGAAAGCACCCGCTTCGATCCGCGCGAGCAATTCCGGAATACCGATGGCTTCAGGCCCCAACCCATCAAGCGGCGACAAATGCCCCTTGAGCACAAAGTACCGACCGCGAAAGCCGGTGTGCTCAACGGCGTAAACATCCATCGGGCCCTCGACGACACACAGCAGGCTGTCATCGCGGCGTGGATCGAGACACAGCTGGCACACCTCGTCCTCGCTCAAGCTGCGGCACTGCCTGCAATGGCCAACACCTTCCATGGCCTGCGTCAGGGCCTGAGCGAGGCGCAATGCGCCACTGCGGTCACGCTCAAGCATCTGCAACGCCATGCGCTGAGCAGTTTTCTGCCCCACACCGGGCAGGATGCGCAGGGAATCGATCAATTGACGGATCAGCGGGCTGAAGCTCATGGGGAACTCGATGACGGCTAGGGTGGCTAAACAGGCGTTTTCAGTCGCCGTTCAGTCAAGGCAGAGTAGCGATCAAGCGGCGTGCAGGACATGGCGGCGACGGACGAGGAATCGCAGTGTGCTGGCGCACATGAGAATTCCGCGCCCGTCGGCAACGCAGCCATGGACGACACCAATCCGATTAGAATGGCATTTTGAAGCCAGGCGGCAACTGCATGCCGGCGGTCATGCCGGACATTTTGTCCTGGCTATTCTGCTCGACTTTGCGCACCGCATCGTTTACCGCGGCGGCGATCAGGTCTTCGAGGATCTCCTTGTCTTCCTGCATCAGGCTGTCGTCCAGGCTGACGCGCTTGACGTCGTGGCGACCGGTCATGACCACGCTGACCAGGCCCGCACCGGATTGCCCGGTTACTTCCGCATTCGCCAGCTCTTCCTGCATCTTCTGCATTTTTTCCTGCATCTGCTGGGCCTGCTTCATCAGGCCGGCCATGCCACCTTTCATCATGGTGCTAGTCCTCGGTAATAGGGGTTAACTGGGTGTATCTAGGGGTTCGATAGTGTCCGCGCGAATAACCGCCGCGAATTGCTGAATCATCTGCTGCACCAGGGGATCGCTCTGGATTGATGCTTCGGCCTCACGCTGGCGGTTGGCGCGCCTACGAGCGGCTGCCTGCGCTGGGGTTTCCTGTTCCGGTTGGCACAACTCGATCTGCAGATTCAGCTCACGACCATGGTACTGGTTCAGCGCATCATTCAAACGTCGTTGCTGCGTGGCATTGAACAGTGCGCTATGACCTGGATCGAGATGCAGCAGCCAGTCGTCGCCGTTCACGGCCATAAGCGTACAGTTGGCGCCGATGCTTCCGGTCATACCGGAAAGCCCAAGTTTGGGAAACAGCTCCAACCACTCAGCCGCCAACCCTGTGGCGGGTTGCGCTGCGGGTAAAACTTCAGGCTCTGCAGCTGGCTCGATATCGGCCATGGCGAAATCGTAATCGAACGACTCGGCGTCCATCTCCACGTAATCGTAATCACCTAGCGGCGGCTCGTCATCAGCCTCCACATCGACTGCAGCCGCAAGCCCAGCATCGCTCGGTTGCGGTTGCGGTTGCGCAGTTACTGGATTGGACGAAGACTCGATCAGAACGAGTGACTCACTACGGGCGTCCACTTCCGCGGGTTCGTCCCATGGCAGATTCGTTACCGCTGCAATGGGTTCGGCAGCCGCAGGCACCTTAACAGCGGCCGGCACATCCATAACTGGAGCAATTGCTAGCGGCTCTTCAACTGATAACGGCAGGATCGCAGGAGCAGGCAGCGCCTCGGATATCTCCGCAGCCGACTCAGGTTCGACCGACGGCGCAACCTCAGCAGTCGGTTTTTCAACATCTGCCGCAACTGCGACAGGCGTTTGCCCTGGGCTGCTAGGCATCGACTCAGCAGCCGGCGCAGCCACAGCGGCGCCGGCCACTGGTTTGGGAAGGGGATCAGCTGTGGCCTGGCTAATCCCTAGCGGCTTTAGCGTTATCCTGGGCGCATCGCCCGTGTCTGCCGGACGGAACGCCAACATCCGCAGCAGCACCATTTCGAATCCGCTGCGTGGGTCCGGCGCCAAAGGCAAGTCGCGGCGGCCGATCAGCCCCATCTGGTAATAAAACTGCACATCCTCGGCCGGCAATACCTGGGCTAACGCCAATACCCGATCACGGTCGCCCTGCCCATTGTCCACCGCGTCGGGCAGCGCCTGGGCGATGGCCACACGGTGCAATACGTTGAGGATTTCCGTCAGCACGCCACTCCAGTCAGGCCCCTGCTCGGCCAGATGACGCACTGCCTCGATCAAGGCCCGCGCATCACCTTCCAACAGCGCATGCAGTACGCCGTAGACCTGGCCATGATCGAGCGTTCCCAGCATCGCCCGCACGTCAGCCGCTAGAACCTTGCCTTCACCAAAAGCGATCGCCTGATCGGTTAGGCTCATGGCGTCGCGCATGGAGCCATCGGCCGCGCGCCCCAGCAGCCAGAGCGCATCGTTTTCGAACGGAATATTTTCCGCGCCCAGTACATGGCTCAGGTGCTCGACCACACGCTCAGGCGGCATATTCTTCAGCGAAAACTGCAAGCAGCGCGACAACACCGTTACTGGCAGCTTCTGCGGATCGGTGGTCGCCAAAAGGAATTTGACGTGGGGCGGCGGCTCTTCGAGGGTTTTCAGCAGGGCATTGAACGAACTGGTGGAGAGCATGTGCACTTCGTCGATCAGGTAGACCTTGAAGCGACCGCGACTCGGCGAGTACTGCACGTTGTCCAGCAATTCACGGGTGTCTTCGACCTTGGTGCGACTGGCGGCGTCGACTTCGATCAAATCAACGAAGCGGCCTTCATCGATCTCCTTGCAAACGGAGCAGACACCACAGGGTGTCGAACTGATACCGGTTTCGCAGTTCAGGCACTTGGCAATAATTCGCGCAATGGTGGTTTTACCGACGCCTCGGGTACCGGTAAACAGGTACGCATGGTGCAGACGCTGGCTGTCCAGGGCGTTGATCAGCGCCTTGAGCACATGGGTCTGGCCGACCATTTCGCGAAACGAGCGCGGACGCCATTTACGTGCAAGAACCTGATAACTCATTGAAAACCGTCGCGAGAGGAAAGCAAAAGTGGGCTAATCCTAGCGGAGCACCGACTAAATTGCATCCAATGCTCGGCCCGACGCCAGGCATTACCACCCGTGGCTACGAATCAGCTGGCTAATAGTCAGACAAAGCGATACCATCCGCGCCGTTCGTACCAAGCTGTAAGTCAATTCGGCCTCGTGCCTCCTCGATGGTTTCTGATAAAGCCCCGCATTCGACTCAACTCGATGTCGTATCGCTCTACTCCGACCCCAACCTGCTGACTGATCTGGCCGTCTCGCGCAAGCGCTGACACATGCCCGCCTCCGAAGTACCGACCTCGCTGAAGATCCTTAGTGGAACTTTTTGCGTGCAGTCTCGCTCCGATCAGATTCTTGCCCTCGATCAAAAAATCGTTCGCTTGGAGCTTTATTTAGCGCAATGACGCGCCTGTAGTTTTAGGAACACCCAAAAAATGAATACTCAACACCAAATTCAGGATGCCATTCGCACCCTATCCAACGCGTTCTCGCCCTTTGCCTGCCATATCATGGCGACCCGCAAAGGCAATTTCAGCTTCACGATCGTCAACCAGGCCGGCATTGCCCAGCACACGCAGCGGCTCTACCCCGAGCAGTACAGCAGCGAGTGTCTGCCGCAGGTAATCGAGCGCGCTCGCCAGTCCTTGCAGGCTTGATCGGGCGCTAGCGAACTTAGCTTCAGCCTCAGGGTCGAACCTGATCTCACTCAGGATGGAGTACGGTCATGGAAAGTTCGAACCGCAAGCTCGCCGAAGCCTTGTTCGCCCCCTTGCGCGTCACCTTCAGTACGCCTCGTCCCGACGGGAGCGTGGTGCTGGCACTGCTCGACGCAAGCGATGCCACCGCCTATAGCCGAGTGATCAGCACCACTCAGCGCCACGATGCACTCGCCTTTGCCCAAAGCCTTGAAGACATTCGCCTGGAACTGGCGGTGCGTTCCGGCAATATTCCTGCGGATATGCGCAAGGCGCTCAAAGAACAGGACAGCGTGCTCAGCTATCACCTGGCCTGAGCCACCCAAAAGCCTCGCACGATTGCGGGGCTTTTTATTGCCTGTTGATTGATGCCGATAAGAGTACAGCGAGCGTCGACGGGTAAACTGTCTGCGGCTGGTAGGTAGGCTGGCATTGGAACGACCCGAGCGGGTCAGAGATGGAGGCAACCCCACCAGCCACACCCCGGCACACAATGTCACCGCTGCGGCTGCTCCCTTCCAGGCCTGACCGGGTTCACGGTTGATCGTTGCGGGGGGACCGGCAGGGCCACCATAACGCAGCTCGCCTTGCAGCGAGCCGCGCCATTGTACCGGCTTGAATCGAAGTTACAACTGCTTCAAGCACTTAGCTCGACTGAGCAGCTGAGACATGACTAAACCTGAAAACGCCGGACCAGTTTTTCCAGGTCCAGCGACAATACCGACAGGCGCTGACTGGCCTGAGTACTCTGCACGGAATTCTTCGCCGCATCATTGGACAGATCACGTATGTCGCTGATGTTGCGTGCAATCTCATCGGTAACGCTGCTCTGCTCTTCGCACGCCGACGCGATCTGCGCAGTCATGTCGTTGATTCGCTGCACTGAACTGTCGGTATCACTCAATGCCTGATCGACCCCGGCGGCCTGCTCCATGCTATGTCGGGCGCGCTCGCTGCCGGAGTGAGTAGCCTTGACCGCATTGTGTACGCCGTGCTGCAGACGCTCGATCATCTCTTGAATGTCTTTGGTCGACACCTGGGTACGCCCGGCCAGAGCCCGCACCTCGTCAGCGACAACGGCAAAACCGCGCCCCTGCTCTCCCGCGCGGGCGGCCTCAATGGCCGCATTCAACGCCAGCAGGTTGGTCTGCTCGGCGATACCCTTGATGACCTCAAGTACCGCGCCAATTTTCGCGGTTTCCTGCTCCAGGGTCTGGATGGTACCGGACGCACTGTCCACTTCACTGGCCAGTTGGCGAATCGATTGAATAGTCGCACCAACCACTTTCGCGACCTGATTGGACTGAGCCTCGGCATGTCGCGCCGCTTGCGCCGCGTTTTGCGCATTGAGCGCAACCTCATGCACCGCCGCGCTCATCTGGGTTGCCGCCGTGCTGACCTGATCGACCGCAGCATGCTCGCGGCTGATCAGGCGATCATTGGTCTCGGCCATTCCCGCCAGGCTTTGCGCAGAGTCGGCGACTTCACCCGTTACCCGCCCGACCTCTTTGATCAGCGGCTGCAGCTTGTCGAGAAAACGGTTGAAGGCATGGCTGAGCTTGCCCAGTTCATCCTTGGAACGCACATCCAGTCTAACCCGCAGGTCCCCGTCGCCATCAGCTATCTGCTCGATGCGGTGCAACAGGTCATGCAACGGCCGGGTAATGAGCAATGGGAAACCCATCACCAGCACCACACAGATCAGCAGCCCGATTGCCATGATCACGCTCTGCTGAACACCGCGCTCGTTGCCCGTGGTGATTGCCGCATGACCCTCGACGCTAGCGGCGTTGTCTTCCAGTTCGCCCAGCTTGTCGATGGCATCACGCATGGCATCGAACTGTGCCTCGCTCTCTGCAAAGCTGAGCTCGGATGCAGCGGCCGGGTCACTGTCAGCCAGTTCCAGCACCCTTGTGGAAGTGGCCTTCCACTGCGCGAAGCCCCGGTCAAAAGCCGCTACAAGCTCAAGTGCGCGAGGCTCGGGTTGCATGTCCGCGTACTTGTGTACCCGCTCATAGGCCTGCTGAACATTCTCTGCATGGCTCGCCTGGAGCGTGGCGTAATAATCGCCGGCCGCCTCATCGAGCGCGCTGCGCTCGGCAACAAAGGCTTGATAGAGATCGCGGTCGGCGTTGAGCAAAAGGCTGATGGCCGGCAGATAACGATTGGTCAGGCGGGTACTGGAGTCAGCAACCTGGCCCAGGCTCTGAATGCCCAGTGTGCCCATCAGCACCATCAGGATGGCCAGCAACAGAATCGGTAAGGCGATTTTCCAGCGAAAACCAAGGTCTGCGAATAGGCGCAACATGTTGAACTCCTTGATGTAGCGGCGCGCGGCCGTACCTCAAAGCATAGTCGCCTTTGGCCATCGAGCCTGGGCTCGCGGCCATCCTTGCGAGAGTCTGAAGCCCGAGCGCCCACGGCCTACTGCTCCGGCCGTCCGCCACCGTGGAATTTTGTTCATCACAATGAGTCAGAAACCTGGCTCGACTTTCCTGCACCCGCTCTGTTGCAATGGCTGCGATTCACAGTGGCAGCACTCTGCGCAGGCAACCTCTCGCCTCTCATCCTTTGAAGGAGCAACAGAATGGCAATGACTAAAGACCAACTGATCAGCGACATCGCCGAAGCTATCGACGCACCGAAAAGCACCATTCGCGCAGCGCTTGAGCAACTCAGCGAAATCGTCAGCGACGCCTTGGAAAATGGTGATGAAATCACCCTGCCGGGCATTGGCAAGCTGAAGATCACTGACCGCACCGCCCGCACCGGCCGCAATCCGCAGACCGGCAAGGCCATCGAAATCGCGGCGAAGAAAGTCGTCAAATATGTACCCGCCAAAGCGCTGACCGACGCAGTCAATTGAAGCAATGCGCCGGCTTCGCTCTTAGCATGCCGGCGCGCAGGCTCTTCTATCCGAGGCATGCACAAGCGCATTTCCACAAATTGCCAGTGCGACATGTCATAAATTTGAAACAGGTTGAAGAATCAGCAAGCGGGTTTGCCATTGGTTGAGCGCTGCTTTAGTTTGAGCGCGCGCTTTGCCTAGGTTGGCGAAGCTGCTTACGGATAAGCCCATAAAAGGAATGCATCATGTTGAAGAAAATTGCTGTTGCTGCTGGCCTGGTTGCCCTGCTGACTGGTTGCGCCACTGGTCTGTCCCCAGTTGGCGTTGGCTTGATCACCGACGTTAAAGGTCCGATCACCGCCACCACCGCTCAAGGCAATAAGACTGGCACTTCGTGCGCCACCACCATCATCGGCCTGATCAACAAAGGCGACGCCTCGATCGAAGCTGCCAAGGCAAACGGCGGCATCTCCACCGTGGCCTCCGCCGATTACCACACCAAAGGCTTCTACCCGTTCTTCGGCGAGACCTGCGTGAGCGTAACCGGCAACTAAGTTACCGCGCCTGATCGACTGGTCCCGGCGCAGCCCGGGCCAGTCCATGCGCTTTGCCCCACCTAGCTGTTCAGCTGCACGCCATAGCCCGCAAGGGCCGCCAGAAACTCCGCCTCATCCATGACCCGAACGCCCAGCTCGCCGGCCTTGCTCAGCTTCGAACCGGCCCCAGGGCCAGCCACCACGCAACTGGTCTTGGCCGACACTGAGCCCGCCACCTTCGCACCCAAGCCCTCCAGATAGTCCTTGGCCTGATCGCGGCTCATGACCTCCAGGCTGCCAGTCAGCACCCAGGTTTGCCCAGCCAGCGGCAGGCCCGCTACAGCTTTCTTCTCGCTCTGCCAGTGCATGCCGAACTCGCGCAGCTGCGCTTCGACGGCACGGGCGAGGTCGATGTTTTCCTGTACCGCGAAGAATTCGCGCAGTGCCTGCTTGGCGCGCTCGTTAAGACCCTTCATCACGCTGAGTTCGAGCCAGTCCTGGCTCAGTGCGATCAGGCCATCGAGACTGTCGACCTTTTCCGCAAGCTTCTTCGCACCGGTACTGGCGATACCGGCAATGTTTAGCTGGTCGATAAAACCGGCCAGGCTGGCGCAGGCCGCAAACTCCGCGTGCACTTCGCCTTCTTCCTGCAGCACCAGGCCACGCTGCAACAACTGGGCGATCACCGTGCGGTTGTGCGCGTCTTCGAAAAAACTGTGGATCTCGTGGGCGACTTCCAGGCCCACATCGGGCAGGTAGATCAAGACTTGCGGCAATGCCTGTTCGATACGCTTGAGCGAACCGAGCGCGCGCGCCAAGAGCTTGGCCGTTTCCTCGCCAACATCCGGGATGCCGAGGGCATAGATAAAGCGCGCCAGGCTTGGTTGACGGCTGTCGGCGATGGCGGCCAACAGATTCCTGGTCGAAAGCTCGGCAAAGCCTTCAAGGCCAACAATCTGTTCGAAGGTAAGCAGATAGAGATCGGCAGGCGAATTTACCAACCCTTCGTCGACCAGTTGCTCGACGCTCTTCTCCCCCAGCCCCTCGATATCCATAGCCCGGCGCGAGACGAAATGAATGATCGCCTGCTTGAGCTGCGCTGCGCAGGCCAGGCGGCCTACGCAGCGATAGATGGAGCCCTCGCTGAAGGATTCCCGCCCCTTGCTGCGCTTGACCAACTGCGTGCGCTCGACATGCGAGCCGCATACTGGGCAGCTTTCGGGAACCTGAACTGCCCGCGCATCGGTCGGACGGCGCTCGGTGACGACTTGTACCACCTGCGGAATTACGTCGCCTGCACGCCTGATGATCACCGTATCACCGATCATCAGGCCCAGACGGGCGACCTCGTCCATGTTGTGCAAGGTCGCGTTGGCAACGGTGACACCCGCCACCTTGACCGGCTTCAACCGTGCCACCGGTGTGACAGCGCCCGTGCGGCCGACCTGAAATTCGACATCAAGCAGTTCGGTCAGCTCCTCCATCGCCGGAAACTTATGGGCAATCGCCCAGCGCGGCTCGCGGGCGCGGAACCCCAGCTCACGCTGCGAGGCCAGGTTGTTGACCTTGAACACCACGCCGTCGATCTCATAAGCAAGCGCTGCGCGGCGCTCGCCGATGCTGCGGTAATAATCCAGGCATTCGGCCGCGCCCTTTGCCAGTTTCAACTCGCGACTGATCGGCATACCCCAGGCTTTCAGCGCCTCCAGAATGCCGGTATGGGTAGGCGGCAATTCACCCTGCACCTGGCCAATGCCGTAACAGCAGAACTCCAGTGGGCGGCTCGCGGTGATCCTAGAGTCCAGCTGGCGCAGGCTTCCCGCTGCGGCGTTGCGCGGGTTGGCAAAGGTTTTCCCACCGTTCTCCAGTTGCCGCGCATTCAGCGCCTCGAAGCCGGCCTTGGAGATAAAGACTTCGCCTCGTACTTCCAGCACGCCAGGCCAGCCGGTGCCCTGCAACTTAAGCGGTACGTTGCGAATGGTGCGCACGTTGACGCTGATGTCTTCACCGGTGCTGCCATCACCCCGGGTCGCGCCGCGCACCAGCAATCCGCCGCGGTACAGCAGGCTGACTGCCAGGCCATCGAGCTTGGGCTCGCAGCTGTACTCGACTTCGGCGCCGTCGCCAAACAGATCGCCGGCCGGCAGATCCAGGCCTTCGCGCACCCGGCGGTCGAAATCCAGCAGGTCGCTTTCTTCGAAGGCGTTGCCCAGGCTGAGCATTGGCACTTCATGCTTGACCTCGCCGAATGCCGAAAGCGCCAGGTTGCCTACCCGCTGGGTCGGTGAATCCGGCGTCACCAAGTGGGGATTTTCGCTTTCCAGCCCCTTGAGCTCATGGAACAGGCGGTCGTATTCAACGTCCGGAATGCTCGGTTCATCGAGCACGTGATACCGGTAATTGTGCACGTCCAGTTCGGCGCGCAGCTCAAGGATGCGTTGGGCGGCGATGGTGCTGTCGGTCATTGCGGGACTCTCTCAAACGAAAAGAGCAGCCTCAGCTGCTCTTTCTTTCACCTATTGATTCAGCGCTTGTTGGTCAGCTGCTTGCGCTCGTATTCAACGATGCGCTGACGGTAATGCTCAATAGTTTGTGCCGTCATCACGCTGCGCTGGTCATCCTTCAATTCGCCATTGAGCTCGTGGGCCAATTTGCGTGCGGCAGCCACCATCACATCGAACGCCTGCTTGGGATGACGCGGCCCCGGCAAGCCGAGGAAGAAACTCACCGCGCGGGTGCTGAAACCCTCGATATCGTCCAGATCGAAGGTGCCTGGCTTGAGCGCATTGGCCATCGAAAACAACACTTCGCCATTGCCGGCCATGCTCTCGTGCCGGTGGAAGATGTCCATCTCGCCGAAGCGCAGGCCGCTTTCCAGAATGTTCTGCAGCAGTGCCGGACCCTTGAAGCCTTCACCGTCGCGGGCGATTACGTTGATCACCAGTACTTCTTCGACAGGAGGCAGCTCTTTGCTGCTGGCTTTGCCGGTGTTTTCAGCGGTATCCGAATTGCCTTCGTCGACCGGGTTGAGCAAGGTCGGCACCGGTTCATCGAGGCCCAGATTCAGGTCGCCCTGCTGCGGCTCGCCCGAGCGGCGACGGTTCAGCTCGCGGGCGCTCATCGATGGCAGGTCTTCTTCATCCAGCGACGGCTCGTGACTGCGGTCGATAACCCGCGGCTGGCTGAGCAGATCGGGATCGCTGTCATCGTCCGGCAAATTGGCGAAACTGCGATCAAGTTTGAACTTGAGTTTGCCTTTACCGCCTCGCATTCGCCGCCAGCCATCGAACAGGATGCCAGCGATCACAATAATGCCGATGACGATCAGCCACTCACGCAGACCGAATTCCATGAAATACCTTAACCCCTAATAAATTGTATGAACTCAGGGCATCCTGCCCATGCTTCGCTAATTCTTTAACGTGTCGCCAACTCTATGTTCTGACTGGTATTTCCCCAGATTAAGCGCCACGTCCATAAACAGTGGGCATTAAGCTAGCACGACGAAAGGCAACTTTACACAGTCCCGCTCATCATGATTCAACCAGCGCCAGCGCCTCTTCCACGTCAACTGCAACCAAACGGGAACAACCGGGTTCGTGCATGGTGACCCCCATCAGCTGATCGGCCATTTCCATGGCGATCTTGTTATGGGTGATGTAGATGAACTGGACCTTTTCCGACATTTCTTTCACCAGTCGCGCATAGCGACCGACGTTCGCGTCATCCAACGGCGCATCGACCTCATCGAGCATGCAGAACGGCGCCGGATTGAGCTGGAAAATCGCAAATACCAGCGCCAGGGCGGTCAATGCTTTTTCCCCGCCCGAGAGCAAATGGATGGTGCTGTTCTTCTTGCCCGGTGGCCGCGCCATGATAGTTACACCGGTATCGAGTAGATCTTCGCCGGTGAGTTCCAAATAAGCGTTGCCACCACCGAATACTTTTGGAAACAGGGCCTGCAATCCGCCGTTGATCTGATCGAAGGTTTCCTTGAAACGGTTGCGGGTTTCCTTGTCGATCTTGCGTATCACGTTTTCCAGGGTATCCAGCGCCTCGACCAAGTCGGCGTTCTGCGCATCCAGGTAGCGCTTGCGCTCGGATTGCTGCTGGTATTCATCGATGGCCGCCAGGTTGATCGGGCCCAGGCGCTGGATCCGCGCCGCCAGGCGCTCCAGTTCTTCCTCCCAGGCACGTTCGCTGGACTCGCCCGGCAGCGTGGCGAGCACGCCGTGCAGGTCATAGTTGTCTTCGAGCAACTGATCCTGCAGAGCTTTACGGCGAACGGTCAGCGACTGCCACTCCATGCGCTGCTGCTCAAGCTGACCGCGCAACAGCTGTGCCTGCTGCTCGGCCTGGGTACGGCGTTTTTCCGCGTCGCGCAATTCGCGGTCGGCGTCTTCCAGGGCCAGGCGCGCGAGCTTGAGCTCGTCTTCCACGCCCATGCGCTTGTCGAGCAGCTCCTCCAGCTTGAGACGCAACTCCTCCAGCGGTGCCTCACCTTCCTCCAGGTTGAGGTCGAGTTGCTCGCGCTTTTCGTGCAGGCGTTCGGCCTGCAGTTCCAGGCGCTCAAGGGCCTGACGGGTGGAGTCATGCTGCGCCCTCAGCGAGCCCATGCGCACCGCCAGCTGGTGAGCGTGGTCCTTGTGCTGACGTGCCTCCTGGCGCACCCGGTCGAGCCGTTCACGCAGGGCGTCTCGGGCCGCCAGCAGGCTTTCGCGCTGTTCGTTATCCAGTGCCATGGCGTCCACGGCATCCTGCAGCTGCAAGCGCGACTCGCCGAGCTGTTCGCGTTCGAGTTCGCGTTGATCGTTCAGCTCCAGCAGTTCGCTATCCAGACGATGCCGGCGCAGGGTCAGCTGTTCGACCTTGGCTTGCCCCGCGGACAGTTGCGCCTTCAGCTCGCCCAGGCGCCGCGCAAGGTCCTGCGACTGACGCCGCTGTTGTTCGCGCAATTCTTCCTGCTGCCGCTGGGTTTCGCGCAGCGTCAGCAGGCGCTCGTCGAGCAGCGCCAAGGCTGCCTCGCGCTCCTCGCGCTCCAGCCCCAGACGCTCCAGCTCCTGACCGCGGGCCAGAACGCCGTTTTCCGCTTCACTGGCGCGACGCACCCGCAGAAAATGCCGGCCGACCCAATAGCCGTCTCGGCTGATCAGGCTTTCCCCGTCTGCCAGAGACGACCGCACCGCCAGGGCGTCATCCAGTGTGTCCACTGGCTTGACCTTGGCCAGCCAGGGCGCCAGGTCGACGCTCGATTCGACCTTGTCCAGCAAACTGCCGGCGCTGCGCACGCCACTCCTGCCTGCACTGGCCAGACGCAGTTCACCCTGGCCCAGGCTGGCAAAATCGAGGCCCGCAAAATCATCCAGCAACACCGCCTGCAGATCGGCACCCAGCACGGCTTCCACCGCCAACTCCCACCCCGCCTCGACCCGCAGGCCTTCGGCCAGGCGCGGGCGCTCGCTGAGTCGTTGTTCGCGCAGCCAGTCGCCCGCGCCCTTGCCCGGATCGAGCGCGGCCTGCTGTAACGCTTCGAGCGAGGCCAGGCGACCATTCAGGCGTTGCAGCTCGCCCTGCGCCTGTTGCTGGGCCTGGCCGGCGTGCTGCAGATCGTTGCGCAGCTGCTGCAAACGCTCGGCCTGTTGTTCTTCAGCGAGCTGCTGATCATCGAGGCTCAATTCGGTCGCGGCGATCTGCTCGCCCAGTTCGAGAATCGCGGCGTCTTCCGGATCGGCCGCCAATTGCTGCAGCTCATCCGTCAGGCGGCGCTGGCGCTCGGCCAGGCGTTCCAGGCTCTGCTCCAACTGGGCGATCCGCGATTGCTGCACCTCAGCCTGACGCCGCGGCTCGGCGCTGCGTTGGTTGAAGCCATCCCACTGTTCCTGCCAGCCATGCATGGCGGTTTCAGATTCCTCCAGCCCGGCAGCCGACTCCTCCGCCGCGGCCGCGGAAAGCTCCTGCTCGGGTTCGAGCATGGCCAGTTCTTCGCCCAGGGTCACCAGCAACGTGCGGTCGTGGCCCAGGTGCGACTCGGTTTCCAGGCGCGCGCGTTCGGCTTCACGCAAATCGTCCTGCAACTGACGCAAGCGCTGCTGGCCGTGCTGGATGCTCTGTTCGACCCGGGCAATGTCGCCACCCACCGAATAGAAGCGGCCCTGCACCAGGTTGAAGCGTTCGGACAACTCGTGATGGCCGTCGCGCAGGCGCTCGATGCTGGCATCGGCGTTGCGCTGCTCGGCTACCAGCGCTTCGAAGCTGATCTCCTGGTTGCCGATAACCGCTTCGCGCTGGCCGACCTGCTCGTTCAGCGCCTGCCAGCGCAGTGCGGTGAGCTGCGCCTTGAGCTGACGCTCCTCGGCCTTGTATTCCTGATACTTCTCCGCCGCCTGAGCCTGGCGATGCAGGCGTTCCAGCTGGCGCTCTAGCTCTTCGCGCAGATCGCTCAAGCGCGCCAGGTTCTCGTGGGTCCGGCGGATGCGGTTCTCGGTCTCGCGACGGCGCTCCTTGTATTTGGAGATGCCCGCCGCCTCCTCGATAAAGTTGCGCAGGTCTTCGGGTTTGGCTTCGATCAGCTTGCTGATCATGCCCTGCTCGATGATCGAGTAGCTGCGCGGGCCCAGGCCGGTGCCTAGGAAGATATCGGTGATGTCGCGGCGGCGGCACTTGGTGCCGTTAAGGAAATAGGTGTTCTGACTGTCGCGGGTGACCCGGCGGCGAATGGAAATCTCGTTGTAGCCGGCGTACTCGCCAGTCAGGGTGCCGTCGGAGTTGTCGAAGATCAGCTCAATGCTGGCTTGGGTCACCGGCTTGCGCGTATTGGAGCCATTGAAGATGACATCGGTCATCGACTCGCCGCGCAGGTTCTTCGCCGAGCTCTCGCCCATCACCCAGCGCACGGCGTCGATGATGTTCGACTTGCCGCAGCCATTGGGCCCGACCACTGCTGCCATGTTGCTCGGAAAATTGACCGTGGTTGGATCGACGAATGATTTGAAACCGGCAAGCTTGATGCACTTGAGCCGCATGGACAGCCTTCCTTAGCGTTCGGCCAACGCCGCAAGTACCAACTGGCAATTGTGGTCGCCATAGCCAAGAAGGACTCGGCGAATACCGGGATGATCGCGGGCGATGATCGCCTGCAGCAGTTCGGCAAAGGTATTGATGAACTGACCCATCTCGCTTCTGCGCCGCTCCAGCGCCAGGTGATAGGTGCGGCTGATGGCCGGCAGCAGGTTCTCGACGGTTTCGTGCAGGTACGGATTGTTGGAGAACGGAAAAGCGGCTCGCATGATGTCAAAGGTGTTTTCGACGAAGGCGTTGATGTCATCCTGCTGCAGGCTGTCCTGCAGACGCGCCTGGATTGCCACAAAGGGCGCCAGGTCGGCCTCGATGCGCCAACCGTCGGCTACCGATTTGCCGAGCAGGATGTACAGCTCGACCACCAAGGCATACAGGCTTTTCACGTTGTGGGCGGTCAACTCGGCAACCTGGGCTCCGCGGCGCGGCGGAATGACGATCAGGTGGCGGCGTTCGAGAATCAGCAAAGCCTCGCGCACCGAGCCACGGCTGACATTCAGCGACTGGGTGACTTTCTGCTCCTGGATGCGCTCACGTTCCTTCAGTTCCCCACGGATGATGCGTTCAGCGAGGTGATGAGCGATCTGCTCAGCGAGGCTGCCAGGGACCTGGAACGTCATGGTTTTCCTTCGAATCGTGCAGAACGCGGGGGGCGCGAGTGTAGCACAGGGCCAGCCCTGGCCAGGAAGATGGCGCGCGTCAGCGCATCATCGACAGCGGGCTCCCGAACCCGCGCTGTATTAACGCTGAATCACTTAACCCGACGGCCGCAATAGAGAAGCGCGAAGCCTAAAAGCAGCTAGCGTTTAGCCAAGTCCCAGGTGTTTTTTGCGCTCATAACCGAATCGCATGACAAACGTCTGACCAGCGAGTCAAATATTTGTTGACCCTAAAGTCAGAAAACTCTAGATTTGCTCCATGCCGAGCCGTGCCAAAGCGCCGCACTTAATGTGCCGTTGTTCAACAGCGCCTGATACGAGCCTCTCGTAAGAACAATAAAATGCCTGGAGGTCGTCCTTGATCCAGTTTTTACTCAACCGGGAGCTGCGCACTGAGCAGCGACTCGACCCTAATGTCACCGTGCTCAATTACTTGCGTGAGCATGTTGGCAAAACCGGAACCAAAGAAGGCTGCGCCTCGGGTGACTGTGGTGCCTGCACCGTGGTGGTCGGCGAACTGGATGGCGAGCGCATCCGCTACCGTACGCTCAACTCATGCCTGACCTTCGTCTCCTCCCTGCACGGCAAACAGCTGATCACTGTTGAAGACCTCAAGCATCAGGGCAAGCTGCACAGCGTGCAACAGGCCATGGTCGACTGCCATGGCTCGCAATGCGGCTTCTGCACGCCCGGCTTCGTCATGTCGCTGTTCGCCCTGCAGAAAGGCCAGGCCGCGCCGGGCAACAGCGGTTTCGACAAGGCTGACACCCTAGAAGCCCTTGCCGGCAACCTCTGCCGCTGCACCGGTTACCGTCCGATCATCGATGCCGCCGAACAAGCCTGCTGCCAGCAGCAACCCGACCAGTTCGACGCCGCCGAAGCCGAAACCGTCGCCCTGCTGAAAACCATGGTGCCGCGTGAAACTGCCGAGCTGAACAGCGGTGACAAGCGCTGCCTGCTGCCACTGACCGTCGCCGACCTGGCCGATATCTACGCGGCCAATCCCGAAGCACGCCTGCTCGCTGGCGGTACCGACCTGGCCCTGGAAGTCACCCAGTTCCACCGCGAACTGCCGGTGATGATCTATGTCGGCCATATCGAATCCATGAAGCGCGTGGAGGTCACCGCCGACACTATCGAAATCGGCGCGGCCACCTCGCTGACCGACTGCTACACGGCGCTGGCCAACGACTACGCGGATTTCGGCGAGCTGTTGCACCGCTTTGCTTCCCTGCAGATCCGCAACCAGGGCACCCTGGGTGGCAATATCGGCAACGCCTCGCCGATTGGCGACGCCCCGCCGCTGCTGATCGCCCTCGGCGCACAGATCGTGCTGCGCAAAGGCGCCACCAGCCGCACCCTGCCACTCGAAGACTATTTCCTCGATTACAAGGTAACTGCCCGCCAGGAAGCCGAGTTCATCGAGAAAATCATCGTGCCGCGCCCTAAAGGCAACCAGGCGTTCCGCGCTTACAAGGTGTCTAAACGCCTGGACGATGATATTTCCGCCGTCTGCGCCGCGTTCAACCTGGTGGTAGAAGACGGCGTGGTGCAAAGCGCACGCATCGCCTTCGGCGGTATGGCCGCCATCCCGAAACGTGCCGCAGCCTGCGAAGCCGCGCTGAACGGCGCCGCCTGGTATCCAGGGGTGATCGAACGCGCCTGCGCCGCGCTGGCCGAGGATTTCACACCGCTTAGCGATTTCCGCGCCAGCAAGGAATACCGCCTGCTCATCGCGCAGAACCTCCTGCGTAAATTCTTCCTCGAGCTGCAAGCTCCCGAAGTCGAAACACGGGTGACCGCGTATGTCTAGCCATCCCAAACTGCAGAAAACCCAGGCCGAACTGGCCGCACTGTTCCGTGCCGAAATCACCACGGGTGTAGGCCGTAGCGTCAAGCACGACAGTGCCGATAAACATGTTTCTGGCGAAGCCACTTATGTGGACGATCGCCTCGAGTTTCCCAATCAGCTGCACGTCTATGCCCGCATGAGCGACCGCGCCCATGCACGCATCGTCAGCATCGACACCGCGCCCTGCTACGCCATCCCGGGCGTGGCCATTGCCATTACCAGCAAGGACGTACCCGGCCAGCTGGACATCGGCCCGGTAGTTGCGGGCGACCCATTGCTGGCGGATGGCAAGGTCGAATACGTCGGCCAGGTAGTGATCGCGGTCGGCGCCGACAGCCTGGAAACCGCGCGCAAGGCGGCCATGGCAGCGGTCATCGAATATGAAGACCTGGAGCCGGTGCTGGACGTCGAAGACGCGCTGCGCAAGAAGCATTTCGTGCTCGACAGCCACCAGCACAAGATCGGCGATTCCGATGCAGCGCTGGCCACCGCACCGCGTCGCCTGCAGGGCAAGCTGCACATCGGCGGCCAGGAGCATTTCTACCTGGAGACGCAGATCTCCTCGGTGATGCCGACTGAAGACGGCGGCATGCTCGTTTACACCTCGACACAGAACGCCACCGAAGTGCAGAAACTGGTGGCCGAAGTACTTGGCGTACCGATGCACAAGATCGTCATCGACATGCGCCGCATGGGTGGCGGTTTTGGCGGCAAAGAAACCCAGGCGGCGGGCCCGGCTTGCCTGTGCGCGGTAATCGCACACCTCACCGGCCGGCCGACCAAGATGCGCCTGCCGCGCGTCGAAGACATGCAGATGACCGGCAAGCGCCATCCGTTCTTCGTCGAATACGATGTCGGCTTCGACGACGATGGTCTGCTGCACGGTATCCAGATGGAACTGGCCGGCAACTGTGGCTACTCGCCGGACCTGTCCGGCTCGATCGTCGACCGGGCGATGTTCCACTCCGACAACGCCTACTTCCTCGGCAATGCCACCATCAATGGTCATCGCTGCAAGACCAACACCGCATCCAACACCGCCTACCGCGGTTTCGGCGGCCCGCAGGGAATGGTTGCCATCGAACAAGTGATGGACCACGTCGCCCGCACCCTGGGCAAGGACCCGCTGGACGTACGCAAGCGCAACTATTACGGCAAGACCGAGCGCAACGTCACCCACTACCACCAGACCGTCGAGCACAACGTCATCCACGAGATGACCGCCGAACTGGAAGCCAGCAGCGAGTACGCCAAGCGCCGCCGTGAAATTATTGATTTCAACAGTAAAAGCCCAGTGTTGAAGAAAGGCCTGGCGCTGACGCCGGTGAAATTCGGCATCAGCTTTACCGCCACTTTCCTCAACCAGGCCGGTGCGCTGATCCATATCTACACCGACGGCTCGATCCACCTGAACCATGGCGGCACGGAGATGGGTCAGGGCCTCAACACCAAGGTGGCGCAGATCGTCGCCGAGGTGCTGCAGGTCGACATTTCGCGCATCCAGATCACCGCGACCAATACCGACAAGGTGCCGAATACCTCGCCGACCGCCGCGTCCTCAGGTGCCGACCTGAACGGCAAGGCCGCGCAGAATGCTGCCGAAACCCTCAAGCAGCGCCTGGTTGATTTCCTGGTGCGCGAGCACAAGGTCACTCCGGAAGATGTCGAGTTCCGCAACGGCCAGGTGCGGGTGCGCGAGCACTTCTTCTCCTTCGAAGAGGTGATCCAGCAGGCCTATTTCAATCAGGTGTCGCTCTCCAGCACCGGCTTCTACCGCACGCCGAAGATTTTCTATGACCGCTCCAAGGCTGCCGGCCGGCCGTTCTACTACTTCGCCTACGGCGCTGCCTGCGCGGAGGTGCTGGTCGACACCCTGACCGGCGAATACAAGATGCTGCGCACCGACATCCTGCACGACGTCGGTGCCTCGCTTAACCCGGCCATCGATATCGGCCAGGTGGAAGGCGCCTTCGTTCAGGGCATGGGCTGGCTGACCATGGAAGAGCTGGTGTGGAACGCCAAAGGCAAGCTGATGACCAACGGCCCGGCCAGCTACAAGATCCCGGCCATCGCCGACATGCCGCTCGACCTGCGGGTCAAGCTGGTGGAAAACCGCAAGAACCCGGAAGACACGGTGTTCCATTCCAAAGCCGTGGGTGAGCCACCATTCATGCTCGGCATCGCGGTCTGGTGTGCGATCAAGGATGCGGTCGCCAGCCTGGCTGACTACCGCGTACAGCCGAATATCGACGCACCGGCAACCCCGGAGCGCGTGCTCTGGGGTGTGGAACAGATGAAGAAACTCCAGCAAACCGCCAAGTCGGCTGCCGCTGCAGAAGTTGAACCGGCGTAACGCCAACCACCTTGGTGAATGTGCTGCACGACAGCTACGCGCCCGATCCACCCTACGAAGTTTCGTAGGGTGGACAACCGCGACGCGTTGTCCACCAGAGGCGCGAATGAAGAACAAAGCAGGTGTACAACAATGACAAAACACACCGAAACGAAACCGCAAACACCGAGACCAATTCCGGTCCCGATACTGGACCCGTCGCCGAGCAACTGGCGCCTGCCGCGCCCCGGACAGCTGCCACCTACCTGGAGGCTGAGCAAATGAGCTGGATCAGCGCCCTCGCCGAACTGCAGCAGCAAGGTCAGCCGTGCGTGCTGGTGACCATCATCGAAGAACGCGGCTCAACCCCGCGCAATGCTGGCTCGAAAATGGTGGTCACCGCCGAGCGCATTTTCGAAACCATCGGTGGCGGTCATCTGGAATACAGGGCGATGGAGCTGGCCCGCGAGATGCTCAGCAGCCGCAGCCAGGATACCCGTCTTGAGCGTTTCAGCCTGGGCGCAAGCCTGGGCCAATGCTGTGGCGGTGCCACCGTTTTGCTGTTCGAACCCATGGGCCAACCGCAGGCGCACATCGCCGTGTTCGGCGCTGGCCACGTCGGCCGAGCCCTGGTGCCGCTGCTCGCCAGCCTGCCGTGCAAGGTCCGGTGGATCGATTCGCGGGAGAACGAATTTCCCGAGCAGATGCCTGCCGGGGTGGAAAAGATAATTAACGAGGACGTGATCGACGAAGTCGAGCGCATGCCGTCTGGCAGTTACTTCATCGTCATGACCCACAATCACCAGCTCGACCTGGAACTGACCGCGGCGATTCTCAAGCGCAACGATTTCGCCTATTACGGCCTGATCGGTTCGCAGACCAAGCGCGTCAAGTTCGAACACCGCCTGCGGGATCGCGGCTTCGACCCCGCACTGGTCGCACGGATGCGCTGCCCCATGGGACTGGCGGACGTCAAAGGCAAGCTGCCCGTCGAAATCGCCGTGTCCATCGCCGGCGAGGTGATCGCCACCTACAACGCAGCCTTTGGCCAGGACGTGAAAAAAGGCGAAAGCAGCGTCGCCAAGCTAATCCCCGCCTCGCGGCGGTCTTGATACGAGCTGCGGCTCGTAGGGTGCGCGGGGCCGCCTAGGCCATGCGCACCACCCTATCCCCTCGGTGCGCACGGCGCACCCTACGCATGATTGAGATGCACTAGATGACTACCACTATCAAAGCCTACCGCGCCGCCATCCTGCACAGCATTGCCGACCCTGCCGTAGTCGGCGTCGAGCAGTCCTATGAATATTTCGAAGACGGTGTGCTGGTTATCGAGAACGGTCTGGTGGCCAAAGTCGGCCACGCCGCCGACCTGCTGCCCAGCCTCAAGGGCGTGGAAATCACCGAGTACCGCGACGCGCTGATCACCCCCGGTTTTATCGACACCCATATTCACTACCCGCAAACCGGGATGATCGCCTCCTACGGCGAGCAATTGCTGGATTGGCTGAACACCTACACCTTCCCCACCGAGCAGCAGTTTGCCGACAAAGCCCATGCAAGTGACGTGGCGGGCATCTTCCTGAAAGAGCTGCTGCGCAACGGCACCACCACCGCGCTGGTATTCGGCACGGTGCACAAGCAATCGGTGGACGCCTTCTTCGAAGCCGCCGAAGCGCTGAACCTGCGCATGATCGCCGGCAAGGTGCTGATGGACCGTAATGCGCCGGACGCGCTCACCGACACCGCCGATTCGGGCTATGCCGACAGCAAGGAACTGGTCGAGCGCTGGCATGGCAAAGGCCGCCTGCATTACGCCGTCACTCCACGTTTCGCGCCGACCAGCACGCCGGAGCAACTGACCCTGGCCGGCAAGCTTTATCAAGAGTACCCGGACCTGTATATGCACACTCACCTGTCCGAGAACCGCAAGGAAATCGAATGGGTAAAAGCACTGTTCCCTGAGCGCAGCGGCTATCTGGATGTGTACGACCACTACAAGTTGATCGGCGCACGCTCGGTGTTCGCCCATGGCGTGCACCTGTGCGACGACGAGTGCAAACGCCTGGCCGAAACCGGCTCGGCGGTGGCCTTCTGCCCGACCTCCAACCTGTTCCTCGGCAGCGGCCTGTTCGACCTGAACAAGCTGGAAGAGTACGGCGTGCGCGTCGGCCTTGGCACCGACGTGGGTGCCGGCACCAGCTTCAGCCAGCTGCAATCGCTAAACGAGGCGTACAAGGTCATGCAACTGCAGGGCAAGAAGCTCGACCCGTTCAAGTCGCTGTACCTGGCCACCCTCGGCGGCGCCAATGCGCTGTACCTGGATGACATGATCGGCAATTTCGAGAGTGGCAAAGATGCCGACTTCGTGGTGCTCGACTACAACGCCACGCCGCTGATCAGCTACCGCATGCAGCAGGCCAAGACCCTGGACGAACGACTCTTCGCCCTGACCATGCTCGGCGGCGACCGCGCCGTGAAAGAAACCTTCGCCGCCGGTCAGTCTGTCCACAAGCGCGAAGCCTAGTCGTAAGGTGCGAGCCTACGTAGGGTGCGCCGTGCGCACCAGCCATCCACCGCCGCATTGGTGCGCGCGGCGCACCCTACAAGCAGATCACCCCCTGAGTTCACCCGGCTACCGGCATCCACTCGCCGCCAACAAAAAAGCCCCGAGGCTCGCGCATCGGGGCTTTGTTTTGCAGCGCAGGGATCAGCGATTGGCGGCGTTGCGTCCCGACTTTTTCTTGGTTTGCAGCAGGTGCGAGAACACAGCGTGCAGATCATCGGAAGCGCTCTCCTCGTCGAGGTTGAGCTTGCTGTCGATGTGGTCCATGTGATGCATCATCAGGCTGACCGCCTTGGCCGAATCGCGCGCCTCGATGGCGTCGATCAGCTGATTGTGCTCATCGTAGGAGCAGTGCGAGCGATTGCCGCTTTCATACTGGGCGATGATTAGCGAGGTCTGCGACACCAGGCTGCGCTGAAAGCTGACCAGCGGTGCGTTCTTCGACGCCTCGGCCAGCTTCAGGTGGAACTCCCCAGAAAGTCGAATGCCGGCGCCGCGGTCGCCGCGGGAGAAGCTACTCTGCTCGTCCTCAACCATCTGGCGCAACTCGGCGAGCTGCTCGGCCGTGGCATGTTCGACCGCCAGCTCAGTGATGGCGCGCTCGACCATGCGACGTGCGTAGAAAATCTGCCGCGCCTCCTCGACGCTGGGGCTGGCGACCACCGCACCGCGGTTTGGCCGCAACAGCACCACACCTTCATAGGCCAGGCGCGATAAAGCGCGGCGAATGATGGTACGACTGACGCCGAAGATTTCACCCAACGCCTCTTCGCTGAGCTTGGTGCCCGGAGCCAGGCGCTGCTCGAGGATGGCGTCGAAGATATGGGCGTACACGACATCGTCCTGAGTCCCGCTGCGACTGCTCTTGGCGGCGCGCGGCTGCTTCTTGAGGGGCTGCAATTGTTCGTTCATTGGGCTCGTATCAAAGGTTCGGCTAATTCAGGCAGCGGTAATGCTGCGGCGTGAAGCATGGCTGCACGACTTTACTGCGTTTACCCGCAGGCTGGTAAGCGTTGCGGTTAAAACAGAGGGAAAGCCGCGGCATTGTACACAATCACCACAGCGCTGCCAGCGTAGCGCAGGTTCTGCAGTTAACCCGCGCTCTCTCAATACCCCACCGTAATGCGTCACAACCTCAGCCCATTGGCTCCCGAAATCGATGGACTTATTCCTTCTATAAAGCCTGAGATTGAGTCGATAACGATTCAATCTAGCGGCCGAGAGGCAGGCGCCCAACGTGACGTGCTGCTCGGAATAATTTTAAACTATTGATTTTAAAGACTTAAATAACCAAGCCAGAAGTTGCTCGCAAAAAAACGCTGATCACTAGCACAGCAACAATCCAGCTCAATTTATTGCACCAACATGAAAAACATTATTTGCTTTTTTTGTATACAAACGCATAATCGCGACAGTGTAGCTTTCTGACCGCTCGGTCAACTAACCAGCCAGTAGGCACACCCCATACACCACCCGCCTCGCACAGAACCAGGGGCCCTTGGGCACCAGTTTGGGTGGTACACAACAAGAGAAAGAGGAGTACCTGCTGTGGAAAGCGCTAAACAAGAACAATTGGCGACTCACACCCAAGGACTGGCACGGAGAGGCTTGCTCGACCGATTCTTCAAACTTGCCGAGCACCGCACCAGCATCAAAACCGAAATGCTGGCTGGCCTGACGACCTTCGTCACCATGGCCTACATCATCTTCGTCAACCCCAACATCATGGCCACAGCCGGTGTCGACCACGGCGCGGCCTTCGTTGCGACCTGCATCGGCGCTGCGCTTGGCTGCTTCCTGATGGGTCTCTACGCTAACTGGCCGGTCGGTCTGGCGCCGGGCATGGGCCTGAATGCGTTCTTTACCTACACCGTGGTCGGCGAGATGGGTTACAGCTGGCAGATCGCCCTGGGCGCGGTGTTCATCTCCGGCATTCTGTTCATGCTGATGAGCCTGTCGCGGATTCGCGAGTGGCTGCTGAACAGCATTCCCATGAGCCTGCGCTTCGCCATGGGCGCCGGGGTTGGTCTTTTCCTCGGGCTTATCGGCCTGAAAACCGCCGGCATCGTCGTCGACAGCCCGGCCACGCTGCTGACCATGGGTTCCTTCGGTGAACCCACCGCGCTGCTGGCGGCAATCTGCTTTCTGCTGATCGCCGTGCTCAGCCACCGCAACGTGTTCGGCGCCATCCTGTTCAGCATGCTTGGCGTAACCGCCATTGGCTGGGCCCTGGGCCTGGTCGAATACAACGGCCTGGTTTCCATGCCGCCAAGCCTGGCACCGACCTTTATGGCGATGGATATCGCCGGCGCCTTCAACATTGCGATGGTCAGCGTGATCCTGGCGTTCCTGTTCGTGAACATGTTCGACACCGCCGGCACCCTGATGGGCGTGGCACACCGCGCCAACCTGGTGGACGAAGAAGGCAAGATCCAGAACCTGTCCAGGGCGCTCAAGGCCGACAGTACCTCCAGCGTCATCGGTGCCATGGTCGGCTGCCCGCCCGTCACCAGCTACGTTGAAAGCGCTTCTGGGGTAGCCGCCGGTGGCCGGACCGGCCTGACCGCGATCACTGTGGGCGTGCTGTTTCTCGCGGCGATGTTCTTCGCCCCGCTGGCCGGGATGATTCCTGCCTACGCCACAGCAGGCGCGTTGATCTACGTGGCAATGCTGATGATGAGCGGCATGGCCCATATCGACTGGGACGACCTGACCGACACCATCCCGGCGATCGTCACCGTGGTGATGATGCCGCTGACCTTCTCGATCGCCAACGGCATTGCACTGGGCTTCCTAACCTACGCCACGCTCAAGCTGCTGACCGGCCAGCGCGACAAGGTGTCGCTCAGCCTCTATGTGCTGTGCATCATTTTCATTGCCAAGTTTGCCTTCCTCTAACTGGACGCCGCTTTGTTCGGCTGTGCGGCCCTGACATCGGGTTCACGCAGCTGAACGTCCTTTAGCTCGCTCCGCAAGGGCGAGCGGAGCGAGTCAAATGCTCACGTACAGTCGTACACTGCGCCTTTCGACTCGCTCCGCTTTCAAAGCGCAATGAAGATGGCTTAAGCAGCACCTAGCCCCGGCGCAGCATGTCGGGGCTTTCCACATCTGGAGAATCCGTAATGAATCTGGAAACCTGGCTGCTGTTCAGCAGCGCCGCCCTGGTGGTGATCCTTATCCCCGGCCCCCTGTCGCTGCTGATGGTCAGCAACAGCCTGAACTACGGCTTGCGCCGCTCGGCACCAGCGTTTATCGGCGGCGTGTCGGCATCGATCTGCCTGCTCAGCGCATCGGCATTGGGCCTGGGAGCCCTGCTGCTGGCGTCCGAACAGCTGTTCAGCCTGCTCAAGATCGTCGGCGCGCTGTACCTGTTCCACCTCGCCTGGCAGAGCTGGCAGGCCTCGCGACAGGCAGCGCAGCCGATGAGTGCCGAGGAACAGCCGGTCAATCCGGGCTTTCGCAGCATGTTCTGGAAAGCTTTCGGCCTTGGCGCCAGCAATCCCAAGGACATCCTGTTCTTCGCTGCTTTTCTACCGCAGTTCATCAGCGCCGAGCGGCCCATGCTTGGGCAGTTGCTGGTGATGATCGCGACCTGGGCAGTGCTCGACCTGAGCTGCAAGCTGTTCTACGGCCTCAGCGCCCAGGGTGCCGCGCGTTATTTGCGCTCCGGCAAGGGGCAGGTGTGGTTCAACCGAATCAGCGCAGGGTTGTTTGGCGGCGCAGGGGCGGCGTCGCTGCTGAGTCGTTGAGGCATTGCCTAAGAGCCGGTGCGCGCGGCGGACCCTACCAAGCCAGGCATACACCGTAGGGTGCGCCATGCGCACCGATCACATCTCCGCCCCGGCACATCACAGGCAAGAAACCCGCAACGGGGACCGACCCCAAAACTCGCCTTGAGTCCAACCGGTCACACGCAGTCGTTCAGCCAATGTTGGTGCGCGCGGCGCACCCTAACAAGGCAGGCCCCGTAGGGTGCGCCCCGCGCACCGATAGTCACGCCATTGTGCAAATTGCAAGCAAAAAAAAGCCCGCAGTGTGGACGGGCCAAGGACTCGCTTTGAGTCAGACGGTTACAAGCATTCGTATCAGCTACCGCGGTAGGTGGAGTAGCTGTAAGGGGAAATCAGCAGAGGAACATGGTAGTGGTCCTGCCCGGCATCAATGCCGAAGCGCAGCACCACGACATCCAGAAACGCCGGCTCGGGCAGCGTCACGCCACGGGCGCGGTAATAGTCGCCGGCATGGAAGTGCAGCTGATAAACGCCGCTGCGATAGTCCTCGCCCTGCAAAACCGGGGCATCACAACGGCCATCATGGTTGGTCGAGACGGTCGTGAGCAATTCCATCTGATTGCCCTCGACGCGGTACAACTCGATTTTCAGCGCGCTACCGGGGCAGCCGTGCGCAGCATCCAGAACATGTGTAGTCAGTCGTCCCATCCTGTATGGGCATCTGAGCGACCTAACGTCGGGCAGATGCCGCACCTCCTCTACGTGTGAATTCAGCAACACTCAGGCTGTGTCAGCCTAGACTTGCTGAAGCATAGCACGCGAAAAACAAAATATCAGACACTTTTATATTTTTTTGTACACAATAATTATCTCTCAACCCTCGCACCAGGCACCACTCAATAAAGGCCTCAGCCTTGAAAAGCAGCTTAGCACTGGGCTGATAGGGCACCCTTGAGCGTTCTCTTCAATAAGCTATCAGTGACAATCGGGTGAAAACAGGAAATTTTATATTTACAAATCATAAATCATTTTGTATACAATTAGCTCATCACGGACGTATCAAGCTGATTCGCAGAATGATGCGCTGACCGTAACCACGCTTAGAAGGAAGACTGCAGTGAGCGCTGACTACCCACGCGACCTGATCGGTTACGCCAACAACCCGCCGCACCCGCACTGGCCGAACAACGCCCGCATCGCTATTTCCTTCGTGCTCAACTACGAGGAAGGTGGCGAGCGCAACGTGCTGCACGGCGACAAGGAATCCGAAGCGTTTCTCTCCGAAATGGTCTCCGCCCAACCGCTGCAGGGCGCGCGCAACATGAGCATGGAGTCGCTGTATGAATACGGCAGCCGCGCCGGGGTGTGGCGCCTGCTCAGGCTGTTTCAGCAACACGACATTCCGCTGACCATCTTCGCCGTGGCCATGGCCGCACAGCGTCACCCGGACGTGATCAAGGCAATGGTCGCCGCCGGCCATGAGATCTGCAGCCACGGCTACCGCTGGATCGACTATCAGTACATGAGCGAAGCCGAAGAGCGCGAGCACATGCTCGAAGCCATCCGCATCCTCACTGACATCACCGGCGAGCGCCCACTGGGTTGGTACACCGGCCGTACCGGGCCGAATACCCGGCGCCTGGTGATGGAGGAAGGTGGTTTTCTCTACGACTCCGACACCTACGACGACGACCTGCCTTATTGGGACGCCGCCAGCACCGCAGCCAAACCGCATTTGGTGATCCCTTACACCCTCGACACTAACGACATGCGTTTCACCCAGGTGCAGGGCTTCAACACCGGCGACGATTTCTACCAATACCTGAAGGACGCTTTCGACGTGCTCTATGCCGAAGGCGCAGCCGGCGCGCCGAAGATGCTGTCGATCGGCATGCACTGCCGCCTGCTCGGGCGCCCCGCCCGCCTCGCCTCCCTGGCGCGCTTTATCGAGTACGTGAAAAGCCACGAGAAGGTCTGGTGTACCCGCCGCGTCGACATCGCCCGCCACTGGCACGCCACCCACCCCTTCTCCTTGAATCAGCAACACGAGATCAGCAAATGAGCCGCTTTCAGACCCTGACCCCATCGCGCCTAAGCCGTGAAGATTTCGTCAAAGTCTTCGCCGACATTTATGAACACTCGCCTTGGGTCGCCGAGCAAGCGTTCGACCGCGGCGTGGATGCGAGCCTGGACGACGTCGATGGCCTGCATCAACGGATGGCCGACCTGCTGCTCAGTGCCGATCACGCGACCCAGCTGGCACTGATCAACGCTCACCCGGATCTCGCCGGCAAGGCCGCCGTGCGCGGCGAGCTGACCGAGTCGTCGACCTCGGAACAGGCAGGCGCCGGCATTCATGAATGCACTGCCGAAGAGTTCGCTCGCTTTACCGAACTGAACGACGCCTACAAAGCCAAGTTCGGCTTCCCCTTCATCATGGCGGTGAAGGGCAGCAATCGACACCAGATCCTCGCCGCCTTCGAGGCGCGCATCCACAACGCCCCGGAACAGGAATTCGCCTGCGCCCTGGCCGAAATCAACAAGATCGCCCTGTTCCGTTTGCGGGCCCTGTAGCCGCCACCCCCACGCCCTCACTGTTAAGGCAGACACGACATGAAAGCTTACGCCGTACCCTTCGAGAAATACGTCAACCTGGCCGACGCCCGCCTCGGCACCAAAGCCATTTCGGTCACCGACGACTGGTTCGCCGACGTCAACCGCCTGTTCCAGCCAACCCCGGCGGTATGGAAGGAAGGCGTTTTCGACGACAACGGCAAGTGGATGGATGGCTGGGAATCGCGCCGCAAGCGCTTCGAGGGTTACGACAGCGCGGTGATCCGCCTGGGCGTTGCCGGTTCGATCAAGGGCGTGGACATCGACACCAGCTTCTTCACCGGCAACTTCCCGCCGTCGGCATCCCTGGAAGGCTGCTTTGTCGCTGAAGGCGACCCGACCGAAGCCACCGAGTGGACCGAAGTGCTGGGCGCAGTCGAATTGCAGGGCAACAGCCACCACTACCATGAGGTCGCCAACAGCCAGGCCTTCACCCACCTGCGCTTTAACATCTACCCGGACGGCGGCGTTGCCCGTCTGCGCGTATACGGCATGCCGTTCCGCGACTGGAGCACGGTCTGCGACAACGAGCAGATCGACCTGGCTGCCGCGCTGAATGGCGGTCGCGCCCTGGCCTGCTCGGACGAGCACTTCGGCCGCATGAGCAACATCCTCAACCCGGGCCGCGGCATCAACATGGGCGATGGCTGGGAAACCGCGCGTCGCCGTATGCCAGGTAACGACTGGGTCATCATCGCCCTCGGCCATCCCGGCGAGATCGAACGCATCGTCGTCGATACCCTGCACTTCAAGGGCAACTACCCGGACAGCTGCTCGATCCAGGCGGCCTTCGTCAAAGGCGGCACCGACAGCCAGATCGAAACCCAGAGCCTGTTCTGGCGCGACCTGCTGCCAAGCCAGAAGCTGCAAATGCACGCCGAGCACGAGTTCGCCGAGCAGATCAACGCGCTGGGCCCGATCACCCACGTACGGGTAAACGTGTTCCCGGACGGTGGTATCAGCCGGCTGCGCCTGTTCGGCAAAGTCGCCAAGTAACCCATCCAGCCCTCTCCCGCAGAGGGGCATAAGACGAACAAACAAGAAGACCGACATGCGCACATTGATCATCGAGCCTCTGACCAAGGAAGCCTTCGCCCCCTTCGGCGACGTTATCGAAACCGAAGGCAGCGAGTTTTTCATGATCAATAACGGCTCCACCCGTCGCTATCACAAGCTGGCCACGGTCGAGACCGCGCGGCCAGAGGATACGGCGATCATCAGCATCTTCAGTGTCGAGGCCCTGCAGATGCCGCTGACCGTGCGCATGCTGGAGCGTCATCCGCTGGGCAGCCAGGCGTTCATTCCGCTGCTCGGCAACCCCTTTCTGATCGTGGTCGCGCCACTTGGCGATGCACCTGAATCAGAGTTGGTCCGCGCCTTCCGCAGCAATGGCAGGCAGGGCATTAATTACCATCGCGGCGTCTGGCACCACCCGGTGCTGACGATCGAAAAGCGGGATGACTTCCTGGTGGTTGATCGCAGCGGTTCTGGCAACAACTGCGATGAGCATTTCTTTAGTGACGACGAGCAGCTGCTCCTCGCCCCCCACCAATAAGAGAAGCCCAGCGCCGGTTTGCCGGCTATGGGAAAGAGGTACTGATTGTGGAAGCACATCTGACTGAGTGGCTAAACCTGGGCATCCGCTGGATCCATATGATCACCGGCATCGCCTGGATCGGCGCATCCTTCTATTTCGTCTGGCTGGAAAACAACCTCAACCGGGCCAACCCGCGCGATGGCCTATCCGGCGACCTGTGGGCGATTCACGGTGGCGGCATCTACCACCTGGAAAAATACAAGCTGGCCCCACCGAAAATGCCGGAGAACCTGCACTGGTTCAAATGGGAAGCCTATTTCACCTGGTTGTCGGGCATCGCCCTGATGCTGGTGGTCTACTACCTCAACCCGAGCCTGTACCTGGTCAAGCCCGGCGTCGATCTGGACCCGGCATTGGCCATTGCCATCGGCTTCGGCTCGATGATTGCGGGCTATGTGGCCTATCACTTCCTCTGCGATTCGCCGCTGGGCAAGCGCCCGGCCCTGCTCGGTGCAGTGATTTTCGTGCTGCTGATCGCCGCGGCCTATGGCTTCAATCTGATCTTCAGCGGCCGCGCCGCTTACATCCATGTCGGCGCCATCATCGGCACCATCATGGTCGGCAACGTGTTCTTCACCATCATGCCGGCCCAGCGTGCGCTGGTTAAGGCAATCGAAGACAACACCACGCCGGACCCGACCCTGCCGGCCAAAGGCCTGCTGCGTTCGCGCCACAACAACTACTTCACCCTGCCAGTGCTGTTCATCATGATCAGCAACCACTTCCCGAGCACCTACGGCAGCCAGTACAACTGGTTGATCCTCGCCGGTATCGCGGTGCTGGCAGTACTGGTACGCCATTACTTCAACACCCGCCACGACAGCAACAAGTACGTCTGGACCCTGCCTGCCGCTGCCCTGGGCATGATCTGCCTGGCGTTCGTCACCGGCCCGAGCATGAAGGCCGCTACACCGCAAGAACCGAAAGCCGCCGCGATCAAATACGCGCCGGTTCCTGCAACGGGCGTCAGTGGTCACCCGGAAATCGCCAAAGCTGCCGAACAGCAGGCGAAGCAAGCCGAGACCGCACCCGCCGCCGAGCCCAGCGCGCCTGCTCAGCCAGCAACTGGCGGTGGCGACTTTGCCAAGGTCAACAGCGTGATTCAGGAGCGCTGCAGCGTGTGCCACTCCGCCAAGCCGAGCAGCCCGATGTTCACGACCGCACCGGCCGGGTTCATCCTCGACACGCCTGAGCAGATCCAGGCGCAGGCCGCGAAGATCCACGCGCAAAGCGTCGCTTCGCAAATCATGCCGTTGGGCAACATCACCCAGATGACGCCTGAAGAACGCGAGCTGATCGGTGCCTGGATCGACCAGGGCGCACAACTCAACTGATCCATCCAAGCGCCGCACCTTAACCGGGTGCGGCGCTTTTCTATGGATTATGTCCGTTAGGCGGTCTGTTCAGGCGCCGGCCTCATGGAGATCTGCCTTCGTAGGGTGCGCCATGCGCACCAGCATCAACATCAACACAAGCACCGCCGCAGCCGCCGGTGCGCACAGCGCACCCTACCGATTGCGGCTCAGGCGGCCCTTGCAGATAGGTACATAACCTTTCTATCGGCTATTCCGCCCTCTCCGCTTCGCCCTTTGCGCGCTCTCTCGCCCGCTCACAGTCTCGCTGCTCGCCATCGGACTAGCGGTCGAACATTTGTACACAATCCACAAATAAATTGTTTTTAAGGCTGTAAACAACTTGCTATAGTCGATCTATTCTGACCGAGCAGACAGTTTCTTTCTGCTGATCAGAACGAGGCGCCGTGAAGCCCCGTGCAAGCCCATGACCGTATAAAAACAAATGGCAGGCTCTGATATGACCACGACCCGCAGCACAGACACCACGGCTCCGCCTGTGGCAAACAACGACCTCATCTACCAACTGCACGACACCCCCGCCTTTGCTCCGGCGATCTTCGCCGCGTTGCAACACGTACTGGCCAGTTTCGTTGGCATCATCACCCCTACCCTGATTGTCGGCGGCGTCCTCGGCCTCGGCGACTATGTGCCCTATCTGGTCAGCATGGCGCTGTTCGTATCCGGCCTCGGCACCTTTGTTCAGGCCAAGCGCATTGGCCCGGTCGGCTCCGGCCTGCTGTGCCTGCAGGGCACCAGCTTCGGTTTTCTCAGCGTGATTCTCAGCGCCGGGTTTATCGTCAAGGGCCGTGGCGGCAGCGAGGAGGAAATCCTCTCGACGATCTTTGGCGTGTGCTTCTGCGCAGCCTTCGTCGAGATCGCCTTCAGCCAGTTCATCAACAAGCTGCGCCGGGTGATCACCCCGGTCGTTACCGGCACCATCATCTGCCTGATGGGCTTGTCGCTGATCAAGGTGGCCATGACCGATATTGCCGGCGGTTACGGCGCGGCGGACCTGGGCGCCCTGCACCACTTGGGCCTTGGCGGTTTGGTGCTGGTCACCATTGTCATCCTCAACCGCTTCTCGTCCCAGGTGGTACGGCTGTCGGCTGTGATCATCGGCCTGGCACTGGGTTTTGCGGTGGCCTGGTTCACCGGCAAGGTGGATTTCGCCAACATGGCCCAGGTGCCGCTGATCAGCGTGCCGGTGCCGTTCAAATACGGCTTCAACTTCGACTGGGTGGCCTTTGTGCCCATCGCGGTGATCTTCCTGATCACCCCGCTGGAAACCGCCGGCGACCTGACGGCCAACTCGATCATTTCCAAGCAGCCGGTCAAGGGCCCGCTGTACATGCGTCGGATCAAATCCGGGGTGCTCGCCGATGGCTGCAACTCGGCAATAGCGGCGATGTTCAACAGCCTGCCGATGACCACCTTCAGCCAGAACAACGGCGTGATCCAGCTGACCGGCGTGGCCAGCCGCCACGTGGCCTTCTATATCGCCGGCATTCTGGTGTTGCTGGGCCTGTTCCCGGCGGTGGGCGCGGTGCTGCAGCTGATGCCGAAACCGGTACTCGGCGGCGCCACCCTGATCATGTTCGGCACTGTGGCCGTGGCGGGCATCAAGATCCTTACCGAAGCCGGCCTGCACCGTCGCAATGTGTTGATCGTGGCCATCTCCCTCGGCCTGGGCCTGGGTGTTGCCGCCGTACCGGAAGTGCTCTCGCAGATGCCCGATGCACTGAAGAACATCTTCGGGTCGCCCATCACCATCGGGGCCTTCAGCGCGATTTTGCTGAATATTTTCCTGCCGGAAGAGCATCTGGAACTCGAAGAAAACGACTACGACCCTGAAGCGCACCTGCACACCGTGCTGCAGACCCCCAAGGACGAAAGCGAGCTCCAGGCGCTCGAGCCCCTGAACGGCGCGCTGAATCCGGCCCCGCGAACCAACTAGCGCCCATGCCCCCCCCTTTTGCCGCACCTTGTAAGCCCTAACAATAAGGAAAACCCGATGAAGCTTAAGCACCTACCTCACTGCATCGCCCTGACTGCCGGCGTGCTTGCCAGCCAACAGGCCGCCGCCGGCGATTTGCTGCACTGGCAGAACAACAGCCTGACCTACCTGTATGGCCAGAACTTCAAGGTCGACCCGGAAATCCAGCAGACCCTGACCTTCGAGCACGTCAGCGGCTGGAGCGCCGGTGACCTGTTCGTGTTCGTCGACGGCATCAAGTACAACGGCGACGCCACCAACGGCGCCGGCGACAGCCATACCTTCTACGGCGAAATTTCGCCGCGGTTGAGCTTCGGCAAGCTGTTCGACAGCAAACTGGAAGTCGGCCCGATCAAGGACGTGCTGTTGGCGATGACCTACGAGTTCGGCGAAGACGATGTCGAGTCCTACCTGATCGGCCCGGGCTTCGACCTGGCTATTCCCGGCTTCGATTTCTTCTCCCTGAATTTCTACCATCGCCAGACCGATGGCGACCGCGACGGTGACGGCGTCTGGCAGATCACCCCGGCGTGGAGCTACACCATTCCGGTGGGCAAATCCGATATCGTCATCGACGGTTTCATGGATTGGGTGGTCGACAACGACGATACCTATCACGCTAACCTGCACTTCAACCCGCAGATCAAGTACGACCTCGGCAAAGCGCTGAACTGGGGCGAAAAGCAGCTCTATGTAGGCATCGAATACGACTACTGGAAGGACAAATACGGCATCGACGACGACAGCTTCCTGGGCGACGAAATCCTCGATGGCACCGATCAGAACACCGCCAGCCTGCTGGTGAAAGTGCACTTCTGATAAAAGCGCTGACAACCAGGTTTGGCTGGCAGCGTGTCGGCGCTGCTGGCTAAAACAAAAAGGGGGATGGCGCCTGGCGTCATCCCCCTTTTCTTTGCCTGGCTTATCCCTTTTTCAGGGCTAAGCGTGCTTAAAGCCCATACACGACAACGCCAGCTTTCGCTGGCGTTGTCGTAACAGCGATCAAGCCGATCAGCTGGCGCGAGCCATGTTACGCAGGGATTTAACCTGGTCATGGTTGCGTTGCACGCCTTGCAGCTGCTTCTCGACGACCATGCGTACCGAAGCAGGCAGGTCCTTTTCCAGTGCCTTCTTGTAGCTCTTCAGCGCTACGTCTTCGCCGCGCTCGCACTCATTGAGAATGGCTTCGTCGTCCTTGCCGGTGATCATGCTCTTCAGGTCAATCCAACGACGGTGCATGTCGCCGGCGACGCTGGTAGAGGTCTCCGGATCGCCACCAAGGTTGCGCACCAGCTGCTGCAGCTCACTGGCAGCGGCGGCGCATTCCTGGGCGCGCTGGTTGAACAGGGTTTTGAGCTGAACACTTTTGATGTCTTCAGCGCATTCACGGAAACCTTTCTCGCCGTCTTTGCTGGTTTCGATCAAATCGTTGAGTACCGAAACTACGTCTTTGTTATCCATCTCGTTTTCCTCTTCTCAGTCCATCTCAAGGCCAAGGGTCAGCCTGGCCCGCTCCAAGAAGTTGACTCACCGCTTTGCGCGAAGGTTCAGAGAATCTGCCGAGATGCAGGCCGAATCAGCGCACGGCGGCGCTGCCACCTCGGCCGTAGCGCCGATGAGCCGTGGCCTTAGCCGCCACTGGCATCTTTTTGCTGGCGACGCTTGAGCGAATCGACCTTCCACTGCTCCATGCCCATGTACTGTGAATCCAGATTCGCTTCGACTTGGTACTTGTCTTTCAGCGCGGCGATCTGGCTCTGCTGTTCGATCAGGAAGCGATCGAAGCGCTGCAGAAACTGCGCATGCTTGAGCGTCGACAGATGAAAGCTGCCTCGGCTGTGCGGCAGATTGGCGTCAAACACCAGCGCACCGGGCCGTGCGCGGATGTTGTCGAGGTAATGGGTCGCGACCACCACGTTGAAGTAAGCGCCATCGGTGTCCTTCTTCAAGGCCAGGCGGATCATCTGGCGCAGGTCGTCGCTGTAGGAAAGCTGGATCTGTTTGGCATCGATACGCTCCTGATAACCCCAGGGGGTCCAGCCGTTCACCAGCGCCAGGCGCTTGAGCTGGTCGATCGGCTGACCCTGGCGCTGCGGCGCGACCAGCACGCCATCGACATAGTCGACGATGCCGCGGCTGTAACTGAGCGTGGCGCCGACTTTCTGCTCCTTCGACCAGGTGTCGCTGTCCGGGTATTTGAAGTCGACCGCGCCATCAAGCAATGCGGGCAGCAGCTGGTCCACCGGCATGATCTTGTAGCTCAGCTCTACTCCGGTGGTAGCGGCAAACAGGTCGAACACCTCGCGGGCAAAGCCCTGGTACTGGCCTTGCTTGTCAATGCTGTAATGGGGTGCGAAATCCAGCCGCTCGACGCCGATCACATAGCTTTCGGCGCAAACACTGGTGGAACAGGCAAGGGCAAGCAAACTGCAGGCGTGTGAGTACTTCACAGCAAACCTCCGGGTGATGTGGAATCAGGATTTAGGGGCGTAGCGAGCTAGGTGTCGGATTAACCGCCGGTCATGCTCATGAACCTCACGACTTGCACCTGCTCGTCAGTTTCGAAGTGATGACGCTCCGGCTTCAGTTGCAGCGCGTCCAGCAAGGCATCGCGCAACCGCTGCGTATCGCCCGGATGGGCACGCATCAAGCCTTTCAGGTCCAGGGCATTTTCGTGGCCTAGGCACAGCACCAGCTTGCCTTCGGCGGTCACCCGCACGCGGTTGCAGTCGCCGCAGAAGTTATGGCTGTGGGGCGAGATGAAACCGATCTGGGTCGCGCTGCCTTGCACCTGCCAGTAACGCGACGGCCCCCCAGTGTGCTTGCTGCTGCGCACCAATGGGTGACGCTGTTCGATACGCTCGCGCACCTCATCGCTGGAGCAGAAGGTCTGCTCGCGCTGGTGGCTGGAGATGCTGCCCAGGGGCATTTCTTCGATAAAGCTGATATCGAGATCACGCGCCATGGCAAAGTCGACCAGGTCGATGACCTCGTCATCGTTGCGGCCTTTCTGCACCACGGTGTTGAGCTTGATCCGGCGGAAACCCGCAGCCCGCGCGGCATCGATGCCAGCCAGGACCTGATCGAGCTTGTCGCGGCGAGTGAACGCGGCAAAGCGCTCGCGCTGCAGGGAATCGAGGCTGACATTCAGACGCTTGACCCCAGCCGCGCGCAACTGTGGCGCCAGCTCGGCCAACTGCGAGCCGTTGGTGGTGATCGCCAGGTCTTCCAGCTCGCTGCGGGCCCCGAGGCGTTCGAGCAGGCTCAATAGATTCTTGCGTACCAGCGGCTCGCCGCCGGTGATGCGGATGCGCTTGACCCCCAGGCCAATGAACGCATCCGCCACGGTATAGAGCTCTTCGAGGCTGAGAATCTGCTCGCGCGGCGCAAATACCATGTCCTCGGTCATGCAATAGGTGCAACGGAAGTCGCACCTATCGGTGACCGATAACCTCAGGTAGGTAATGCGCCGACCGAAGGGGTCGACCAGTTGGGTACTTTGCACAACAGGTCTCCAGATGCTCCGCGAGCCGAGACGTTCAGGGTGAAACCGGCACGTTCGGATAGAAACAGAAAAACCAAACCATGTATACGACCGCTTGACCCCTGAGTCAGGTAGAACCGCCAGGCCTTGCAAACCGGCAGGTTGAGCGGTTTGCGAAGCCGGTGCTACCATGCCCCACCGCCGCCCTGGACGGGTGGCATAACGATGTGTCGAGGCTTATGAGCAGTATTCGCGAGCGCAACAAAGAGCTGATCCTGCGGGCGGCAAGCGAAGAGTTCGCCGACAAGGGCTTCGCCGCGAGCAAAACCAGTGACATTGCCGCCAAGGCGGGGCTGCCCAAGCCTAACGTCTACTACTACTTCAAATCAAAAGAGAATCTTTATCGCGAGGTGCTGGAGAGCATCATCGAGCCACTGCTCGCAGCATCCGCACCGTTCAACCAGCCCGGCCACCCGGCCGATGTACTGCGCGCCTACATCCGCTCGAAGATCCGCATCTCCCGCGACCTGCCTTTCGCCTCCAAGGTTTTCGCCAGTGAAATCATGCACGGCGCGCCGCACCTTTCCAGCGACCAGACCGAGCAACTGAACGCCCAGGCCAAGCACAACATTTCCTGCATCCAGCGCTGGATCGATCAGGGCCTGATCGCCAAGGTCGACCCGCACCATCTGATGTTCAGCATCTGGGCTGCCACGCAAACCTACGCCGACTTCGACTGGCAGATCGCCACCGTCACCGGTAAGGCCAGCCTCAGCGACGACGATTACGAAGCCGCCGCACAAACCATCATTCGGCTGGTCATTAAGGGCTGCGAGATCGAAGAGACCCACCCCAGCCCGTCAGAACAGGTCACCAACGCCTGAGCGGTACCGCCAAGCCGCCGTTACTGCAACAACCGCTAAGGCGCAACCCCGGCATCGGCAGTCATGCCCAGGGCCTGCAACGCACCGACCGCACACTGCTCATCGATGTCCGACGTGTCGCCGGTAATGCCCACCGCGCCGACCACATTACCCTGCCCATCGCGAATCAGCACGCCGCCTGGCGCCGGTATCAACTGCCCGTTGGCGAGGTTATTCACCGCACCGATAAACGCCGGCCGTTGTTGCGCATCGGCAGCAATGGCCCGCGACCCCTTGCCCAGCGCCAGCGCGCCCCATGCCTTGCCAATCGCGATTTGCGGGCGCAGCAGGCTGGCGCCGTCCTCGCGCTGCAGGCTGATCAGGTGACCGCCGCTATCCAGCACCGCAACGGTCAAGGGGGAGGCTGACAGCTCCCGGCCGATAGACAGTACGTGGCTGCTGATCCGCGTCGCGGTGTCCAGATTCAAGGTGTTCGAGCTCAAGGTGTTCAGGTTCAAGACGCTCATGCGTAGCCCTCCTCCAGGTCCGTAGAAAAAACAGGGCCAGCGACGCGTCATGACTCAAAAATGGCGCGGGGAAAGCCCACGCAAATTAAAGTACACAATAAATTTATTATTTAGTACATTTATTTTGTATTTTGTATACAAACAACTCAACCACCTTCCCAATAGCCGGGCGTGTTGTAGATGGCCTTCAGGTAATCGATGAAGAACCGCACCTTGGCGGGCAGGTAGCGTTGTTGCGGATACACCGCCTGGATGTCGTAGGCAGGCAAGGCGAATTCATCGAGCACGGTCACCAGTTGGCCACGTTTGAGTTCCGCCTGGATCTCCCACGTGGAGCGCCAGCCGATTCCCAGGCCCTGCTTGACCCAGTCAAAGAGGAGTTCGCCGTCATTGCAATCGAGATTGCCGGAAACCTTGACCGCAACCTGCTTGCCGTCGCGCAGGAAGGTCCAGCCCCGCTGCTGGCCGCCCTGCAGGTTGAACGCCAGACAGTTGTGCTGGGCCAGGTCCTCCAGACTGACGGGTGCCCCATGCTGCTTGAAGTAAGCCGGCGAGCCACAGACCACCCGGCGGTTAGGGAACAGCTTGAGCGCCACGTAGTTGGGGTCGGTGACCTCGCCAATACGGATGCCCATGTCATAGCCCTGACGCACCAGGTCGACGACGCTGTCAGTGAGGTTGAACGACAGCTTGAGGTCGGGAAAACGCGCCTGAAAAGCCGGCGCATGGGGCGCGATATGGCGTCGGCCGAACGCCGCTGGCGCCGACACCACCAGGTGCCCGCGCACCGAGTGGCCGCCCTGGGTGATGCTCGCATCGGCTTCTTCGAAATCACGCAGCAGGCCGCGTGCCCGCTCAAGGTACTGGTCACCCAGATCGGTCAGCGACAGGCCTCGCGTCGAGCGGTGCATCAGCTTCACGCCGAGGTGTCGCTCGAGCATGTCCAGCCGCCGCCCCATGACCACCGGAGTCACGCCCTCGACCAAAGCAGCCGCAGCAAAACTGCCGTGATCGGCCACCAGAACAAAACTGTGCAGTGCGGTGTAGCGGTCCATTCGATACTCCTGATATCGACAGAACTGAAGAATGCAGCAATTTACCCCAACAAGTCACTGCCCTCATGCTTTGGCCATGTAGAAAAAATATCGACTAAAGCCTGGAGGAATTTTTCATGGCGCGTATGAGAGCAATTGATGCGGCAGTGGCAGTAATGCGCAAGGAAGGCGTTGAAGTGGCGTTCGGGGTACCGGGTGCGGCGATCAACCCGATGTATTCCGCGCTGAAAGCGGACGGCAGCATTCGCCACATCCTGGCCCGTCACGTCGAGGGTGCCTCGCACATGGCCGAGGGTTATACCCGCGCCAAGGCCGGTAACATCGGCGTGTGCATCGGCACCTCCGGCCCGGCCGGTACCGACATGATCACCGGCTTGTATTCGGCTTCCGCCGATTCCATTCCGATTCTCTGCATCACCGGTCAGGCGCCGCGCGCTCGGCTGTACAAGGAAGATTTCCAGGCGGTGGACATCGAGTCGATCGCCAAGCCGGTGACCAAGTGGGCGGTTACCGTTCGCGAACCAGCGCTGGTGCCACGCGTGTTCCAGCAAGCATTCCATGTCATGCGCTCCGGCCGTCCCGGGCCGGTTCTGATCGACCTGCCGTTCGACGTGCAGATGGGTGAGATCGAATTCGACGTCGAAACTTACCAGCCGCTGCAGCCGTACAAGCCGGCGGCTAGCCGTGCGCAGATCGAAAAAGCCCTGCACATGCTCAACGTGGCCGAGCGCCCGTTGCTGGTGGCAGGTGGCGGTATCTACAACGCAGGCGCCGAGGCGCTGATGCTGCAATTCGCCGAGCTGGTGGGCGTACCCGTGGTGCCGACGCTGATGGGCTGGGGCTGCATCCCCGACGATCACCCGCTGATGGCTGGCATGGTCGGCTTGCAGACCAGCCACCGCTACGGCAACGCCACCATGCTGGCTTCAGACTTCGTTCTGGGCGTGGGTAACCGCTGGGCCAACCGGCACACCGGGTCGGTCGAGGTGTACACAAAAGATCGTAAATTTGTCCACGTCGATATCGAACCCACCCAGATCGGTCGCGTTTTCTCGCCGGATTTCGGCATCGTTTCCGATGCTGGCGCTGCCCTTGCGCTGTTCGTCGAAGTGGCCAGCGAGTGGAAAGCCGCGGGCCGCCTGAAGGACCGCAGCGCCTGGGTCGCCGACTGCCAGGAGCGCAAGCGCACCCTGCTGCGCAAGACCAATTTCGAAGACGTGCCGATGAAGCCGCAGCGCGTTTACCAGTGCATGAACAACGCGTTTGGCCAGGATGCCTGCTACGTCAGCACCATTGGTCTGTCGCAGATCGCCGGCGCGCAGTTCCTGCACGTGTACAAGCCGCGCCACTGGATCAACTGCGGCCAGGCCGGCCCGCTTGGCTGGACCATTCCCGCCGCGCTGGGCGTACGGGTTGCCGATCCGACGCGCAAGATCGTTGCGCTGTCCGGCGACTACGACTTCCAGTTCATGATTGAGGAACTGGCGGTGGGCGCGCAGTTCAAGCTGCCGTACATCCACATCCTGGTGAACAACGCCTACCTGGGCCTGATTCGTCAGAGCCAGCGCGGTTTCGACATGGATTACTGCGTACAGCTGGCCTTCGACAACATCAACTCGGAGGAAATCGCGAACTACGGTGTCGACCACATCGCCGTGGTCGAGGGCCTGGGCTGCAAGGCCATCCGCGTTCGCAGCCAGGCGGAATTGCGTCCGGCCATCGATCAGGCGGAGGCCTGGATGGCCGAGCACCAGGTTCCGGTGGTGATCGAAATCATCCTGGAGCGGGTGACCAACATCGCCATGGGTACCGAGATCGACGCCATCAACGAATTCGAGGCGCTGGCCACCATCCGCGAGGATGCCCCGACCGCCATCATGCCGCTGGATTGAACCGAAGGGTGCGCATGCCACAACGCTAAACGCGCACCCTACGTAGTGTGTGCCATGCGCACCACAACGCCCACTTCTTTACGCAACCGAGGAATGCTTTATGCCCCGTTTTGCCGCCAACCTGTCCATGCTGTTCACCGAAGTGGATTTCATGGACCGCTTCGCCGCCGCTGCCGACGCAGGCTTCACTGGTGTCGAGTACCTGTTCCCCTACGACTTCGCGGCCGAGGACATCAAGGCTCGCCTGCAACTCAACAAGCTCGAGCAGGTGCTGTTCAACCTGCCCGCCGGCGACTGGGCCAAGGGTGAACGCGGTATCGCCTGCCACCCGGACCGGGTCGAGGAATTTCGCGCCGGGGTCGACACCGCCATCGCTTACGCCAAGATTCTGGGCAACACCCAGATCAACTGCCTGGCCGGTATCCGCCCGCAGGGCCTGGATTGCGCGACCGTCGAGCAAACCTTCGTCGACAACCTCAAGTTTGCCGCCGGCAAACTCGAAGCCGCCGGCATCAAGCTGGTCATGGAAATGATCAACACCCGCGACATTCCCGGCTTCTACCTGAACACCACCCAGCAGGCGCTGGATATCCGCGAGAAAGTCGGTAGCAGCAATCTGTACCTGCAATACGACATCTACCACATGCAAATCATGGAGGGCGATCTCGCCCGCACCGTCGAAGCCAACCTGGCCGTGATCAACCACGTGCAACTCGCTGACAACCCGGGCCGCAACGAGCCGGGCACCGGCGAGATCAACTACCGCTTCCTGTTCGCACACCTGGACCGCATCGGCTACCAGGGCTGGATCGGCTGCGAATACAAGCCCGCCACCACCACCGCTGCCGGCCTTGGCTGGATGAAAGCGCACAACGCAATCTGAGGAGACTCTACTCATGGCTAAAATCGGATTTATCGGCACCGGCATCATGGGCAAGCCCATGGCGCAGAACCTGCAGAAAGCCGGGCACACCCTGTTCTTCTCCGAGCACTTCGAGAAGGCTCCGGCCGAGCTGATCGGCGACAACGGCATCGGCCTGGCCAACCCGCGCGAGGTGGCGCAGGAAGCCGAGTTCATCATCGTCATGGTGCCGGATACCCCACAGGTTGAAGACGTGCTGTTCCGCAAGGACGGCGTCGCCGAAGGCGTTGGCGCCGGCAAAGTCGTCATCGACATGAGCTCGATCTCCCCTACCGCCACCAAGGTCTTTGCCGAGAAGATCAAGGCGACCGGTGCTGCCTACCTGGACGCCCCGGTGTCTGGTGGTGAAGTCGGTGCCAAAGCGGCGACCCTGTCGATCATGATCGGCGGCTGCCCGAATGCCTTCGAACGCGCGCTGCCGCTGTTCCAGGCGATGGGCAAGAACATCACCCGCGTCGGCGGTAACGGTGACGGACAGACGGCCAAGGTGGCCAACCAGATCATCGTTGCGCTGAACATCCAGGCAGTGGCCGAAGCGCTGCTGTTCGCCGCCAAGAATGGCGCCGATCCAGCCAAGGTGCGTGAAGCGCTGATGGGCGGCTTCGCCGGCTCGAAGATTCTCGAAGTGCACGGCGAGCGCATGATCAAGGGCACCTTCGATCCTGGCTTCCGCATCAGCCTGCACCAGAAGGACCTCAATCTGGCCCTCGCTGGCGCCAAGGAGCTGGGCCTCAACCTGCCCAACACCGCCAATGCCCAGCAGGTGTTCAGCACCTGCGCGGCCATCGGTGGCAGCAACTGGGACCACTCGGCGCTGATCAAGGGCCTGGAGCACATGGCCAACTTCAACATCCGCGGCGAGTAATTACCGCGGTGTGCATGGCGCACCCTACGGATCGCAATACCGTAGGGTGCGCCGCGCGCACCACCAATCACGCTCAACCCGAGGGTGCGCAACAAGCACCAAGCATCACGCTCCATGCCCCGGCATGGAACCCTTTCGATCTGCCCGGCAGGCGGTGTCACGGCCTGCAGGCCGGGTGGGTCGATTCTAGTGCGCAGCGTCCTGTCTCAGGATGCTGCGCACTAGAATCGAAGTTGATCCAGACCAAGAGAGATCACCATGTCCATCGAGCCGTCTTTCGACCCAACGTCTCTGCTGCGCGAACTGTTCGCCAGCGCCATCGACGCCGCCCATCCGCGCCAGGTGCTGGCCGATTACCTGCCGGCCGATCGCAGCGGCCGGGTCATCGTCATCGGTGCCGGCAAGGCTGCTGCGGCCATGGCCGAAGTGATCGAGCAGGAATGGCAAGGCGACGTCTCCGGCCTGGTGGTAACCCGTTACGAACACGGCGCCAACTGCCAGAAGATCGAAGTAGTCGAAGCCGCCCATCCGGTGCCGGACGACGCCGGCGAGCGGGTCGCCCGCCGCGTGCTGGAGCTGGTCAGCAACCTGAGCGAAAGCGACCGGGTGATCTTTCTGCTCTCGGGCGGCGGTTCGTCGCTGCTCGCCCTGCCCGCCGAAGGCATCAGCCTCAAGGACAAGCAGGCGGTCAACAAGGCGTTGCTGAAATCCGGCGCGACCATTGGCGAAATGAATTGCGTGCGCAAGCACCTGTCGGCGATCAAGGGCGGCCGCCTGGCCAAGGCCAGCTGGCCGGCCAGCGTCTACACCTACGCGATCTCCGACGTACCGGGCGACGAGGCCACGGTGATCGCCTCCGGTCCGACCGTCGCGGACCCCACTACCTCTGCTCAGGCCCTGGCGATCCTCGCCCGCTACCAGATCGAGACGCCGGCCAACGTACGCGCCTGGCTGCAGAACCCCGCCTCGGAAACGGTCAAGCCGGGCGACCCCTGCCTGACCCGCAGCCATTTCCAGTTGATCGCCACGCCGCAGCAGTCGCTGCAGGCCGCGGCCGACAAGGCTGAAGCGGCCGGCTTCGCCACGTTGATCCTCGGCGACCTGGAAGGCGAATCCCGGGAAGTGGCCAAGGTCCACGCCGGCATCGCTCGGCAGGTCGTGCTGCACGGTCAGCCGATCAAACCACCCTGCGTGATCCTCTCCGGCGGCGAAACCACGGTCACCGTACGCGGCAACGGCCGCGGCGGGCGCAACGCCGAGTTCCTGCTGAGCCTGACCGACAGCCTCAAGGGCCTGGCGGGCGTTTATGCCCTGGCCGGCGACACCGATGGCATCGACGGCTCGGAAGACAACGCCGGCGCTCTGATGACCCCGGACAGCTATGCCCGCGCCAGCGCCAAGGGCCTGAGCAGCAGCGACGAGCTGGACAACAACAACGGCTATGGCTACTTCGCGGCGCTGGACGACTTGATCGTCACCGGCCCGACCCGTACCAACGTCAACGATTTCCGCGCCATTTTGATTCTCGAAGGTTCTGCCAAATGACCCCTGACAAGAAAGTGAAGATTCTCGCCACCCTCGGCCCGGCGATCAAAACCGTCGATGACATTCGCCAGTTGGTCGAGGCTGGGGTCAACCTGTTCCGCCTCAATTTCAGCCACGGCGAGCATGCCGACCACGCCCAGCGCTACACCTGGGTGCGTGAAGTGGAAAAGCAGCTGAACACCCCGATCGGCATCCTCACGGACCTGCAAGGGCCGAAACTGCGAGTCGGCCGTTTTGCCGAGGGCAAGGTCAACCTGCAGCGTGGCCAGCAGCTGCGTCTGGACCTGGACAGCACGCCGGGCGATGCGCAGCGGGTCAACCTGCCGCACCCGGAAATCATCGAAGCGCTGCAGCCCGGCATGAGCCTCTTGCTCGACGATGGTCGCCTGCGCCTGCAAGTGCTCAGCAAGCAGGCGGACGCGGTGATCACGGAGGTGATCGCGGGCGGCGAGCTGTCCGACCGCAAGGGCGTCAACGTGCCAGAAGCGGTACTGCAACTGTCGCCGCTGACGGAGAAGGATCGCCGCGACCTGAGCTTCGGCCTGGAGCTGGGCGTGGATTGGGTGGCGCTGTCGTTCGTCCAGCGCCCTGAGGACATCATTGAGGCGCGCGAACTGATCCAGGGCAAGGCCTTGCTGATGGCCAAGATCGAGAAGCCTTCGGCGTTGCAGCACCTGGAAGAAATCGCCCGCCTGTGCGACGCGATCATGGTCGCTCGTGGCGACCTGGGCGTAGAAGTGCCGGCGGAAAACGTGCCGCGCATCCAGAAGGACATCATCCGCACCTGCCGCCAGCTGGGCCGGCCGGTGGTGGTGGCGACGCAGATGCTCGAATCCATGCGCTTCTCCCCGGCACCGACCCGCGCCGAGGTTACCGACGTGGCCAACGCCGTGGCCGAAGGCGCCGACGCGGTAATGCTGTCGGCCGAGACGGCCTCGGGCGACTACCCGCTGGAAGCCGTGCAGATGATGAGCAAGATCATCCGTCAGGTGGAAAACGGCCCGGACTTCCAGGCGCAGCTGAACGTCAGCCGCCCGCAGGCCGAAGCCACCGCGTCCGACGCGATCAGCTGCGCGATTCGCCGCATCAGCTCGATCCTGCCGGTGGCGGTGCTGGTCAACTACACCGAGTCCGGCGCCTCCAGCCTGCGCGCATCGCGTGAACGGCCGAAAGCGCCGATCCTCAGCCTGACGCCGAGCCTGCGCACTGCGCGCGGCCTGAGCGTGGCCTGGGGCGTCTATTCAGTGATCAATGCGCCGCTGACCAAGGTCGAGGAAATCACCAGCACCGCCGTGCAGATCGCCCAGGACCAGGGTATGGCCAAACGCGGCGATACCCTGGTGATTACCGCCGGCGTACCGCTCGGCCAGTCCGGCAGCACCAACAGCCTGCGCATCGAAATGCTGCACTGACCGTGTGCAACCGATAACCGGGGCCGGCTGCATCACGCAGCCGGTGCCCAGCGTTTGGGCGTCCACTAAACCCCTAGTGGGCGTCTATTTTTATTCAGGATCAGTTGCATGCGGTTGCCCTCGTTGCCGACGCTTACCGCGCTGCTGAACGGCGTCAGCCAGATATTCCTGCAACGCCATCGCGGTTGCGGGTTGCTGGTGCTGCTGGCCATCGCGCTCGGCGCGCCGTCACTGCTGGCCGGCGGTCTGCTCGGCGGCCTGGCCGCGATTGGCGTTGCCCGGTGCTGCGGTTATGTCGATGACGACATCGCGGCCGGGCTGTATAGCTACAACGGCATCCTGCTGGGATTGCTGATGCCGGCGTGGTTTGGCTGGACGGCCTGGACGCCGCTGCTGGTCGCCAGCACCGCGGGCCTTTCGACGCCGTTGGTGGGCTGCTGGATGCAGCGAATGCGCAGCCATCAGTGGCTGCCAGCTTTCACTACACCCTTCGTGCTGTCGAGCTGGCTGCTGGCGTACTGGCTGGCGCCGCTATCAGCGCCAACCGCTGCGCTGTCGAGTGGTCTGGACGGAATCGGCTTGCTGAGCGCGACGCTGAGCGGGCTGGGCCAGGTGGTGTTTCTGCCCGGCCCGCTGCCTGGCCTGTGCGTGGCGCTCGGCCTGCTGCTCGCCGATCGCCGCGCGGCGTGCTGGGCGATTCTTGGCTCGGCGCTCGGGTTGTTACTGGCACTGCATCAGTACGGCTCCAGCCCACAGGCGGCGCTTGGCCTGTATGGCTACAACGCGGTATTGGCCGCCATCGCTTTGAGCCAGACCTACCGCAAGCCCTGGGCACCACTGCTCGGTGCCAGCCTGGCGGTGCTGTTGCAGCCAGGTTTCGCCGCCGTCGGCCTGCCGGCACTGACCATGCCCTTTATCCTCGCCTGTTGGCTGGTCAAAGCCAGCCATACCCTGCTGGTGCACGCCGCCGCTCAGTGCGCGCCGGGCGCGGCGCAGGCGCACAAGCGCTTGCGTCCGTGCGGCAAAACTTCCTAGGCTGTCGGGCAAACGGGCCGTTGCGCCCACCTCGCAGAACAGGAACCCCAGAGCCATATGGATAACCCAGCCAGCTGGCGCGAACGCCTCTACATCATCATCTTCTACACCAACACTCCGGCCGGCCAGCGCTTCGATCGCTACCTGCTGCTGGTGATCATGGCCAGCCTGATAGTGGTGATGCTGGAAAGCGTAAGCAGCGTGAACAGCCAGTACGGCGAGCTGCTGAACATCTTGGAGTGGGGCTTCACCCTGCTGTTCGCCGTCGAATACCTGGTACGCCTGTATTGCGCGCCAAAACCGCTGCGCTATGCCTTCAGCTTCTACGGCCTTATCGACCTGCTCGCGGTGTTGCCCGCATTTCTTGCGCTGTTGTTCCCCGAGGCGGGTTATCTGCTGATCGTGCGGGTGATCCGCATGCTGCGCATCTTCCGCGTGCTCAAGCTCACCCCTTACCTCAGTCAGGCGAATTTCCTGCTGGTGGCGCTGCGTGGCAGCAAGCAGAAGATCGTGGTCTTCCTGCTCAGTGTCAGCACCATGGTGGTGGTCTACGGCACCTTGATGTACGTGATCGAGGGCCCGCAGCACGGCTTTACCAGCATCCCGAAAAGCATCTACTGGGCAGTGGTGACGCTGACCACGGTCGGCTACGGCGATATGGTGCCCAGTACCCCACTGGGCCAGCTGGTGTCGACCCTGGTGATGATCACCGGCTATTCGATCATCGCGGTACCCACCGGCATCTTCACCGCAGAGCTGGCCAACGCCATGCGCAGCGAAGGGCAAACCAGCCACGCCTGCCCCAACTGCAATAAAAGCCCCCATGAAGTCGCTGCAGCGTTCTGCAACCGCTGTGGCCGTGCGCTGTTCGCGGCCAAGCCAGCACCGGCAGATGACAAAGCGCCGTCCTGACGCTTACGCGTACAGCAGGTCAGAACCTAGGTTTATCTGCAAGATCGGCGAAATGTAGGGCGAACATGCCGAAGGCTTGTCCGCCGTCTGCGCCGTCATTGGCGGACAACGCTTCGCAATGTCCACCCGACGCTCGCTGCGTGGCTCGGATGCAACCCGTTCTGCCGCCCTCACCTCGCAAACGCCCTCGCCTTACCCCAACCCCGGCAAAAAAGCGGTCGAACCCCAGCGGCGATTCGGCAGTCACACACTGAGGACGGGCCCTGGCCCAGGAACTTCGGTGCGCATGCGTGCCGGCCATGGAGAGCGCGCATGCCTCTACTGAAACTGCTGCATTTCACCGCGCTGATCTGCTGGTGCGGCACCCTGCTTTACCTGCCGGCCCTGATTGCCGCGGGTACCCGCAGCAGCGAAACACTGTTCTACCGCGACCACGCCCACCTGACCCGCATGGTCTTCACGCTGATCGCCACGCCCTCGGCGCTGGTGGCCATTGGTTCCGGCACCGCACTGTTCATGCGCGACCTGATTTTCGATCCCTGGCTGATCGTCAAGCTCACGGCGGTCGCGGGCATGGTGATGTGCCACGCCCTGTGCGGGGTGCTGGTCCTGCGCATCGAACGCTACCCGGAACGCTCCCTGACCCGCCAATGCGTGCTGATCAGCGTGCTCACGGTTGCGTTGATCACCGCCACGCTCTGGCTGGTTCTCGCCAAGCCCTCGTTCTGACAAGGAAATCGACGCTGCCCATGAAAGTTCGCCACCTCAGCGCCGCCCGGTCTGGCTCAGACGTCCAGGTCCACGCCGACCGCTTGTTCGTAAACCAGCCGCCCGCCCAGGTATGCGGCGAGGCCGATCAGCCCGGCGGTCAGCAACGACAAGTAAAAGCACCAGCGCTCCATGCCCTGCTCCGGTCCCTGGTAGCGCAGCAGCCAGTTCAGCGAGGCCAGCGACAGCATCATCACGGCGATGATGGCGTGACACCAGGCGGTGATCTTCAGGCGGATGCGTTCCACCGAAAGCAGATCAACCAGGCCGGCGAGGCTCGCCACCCAGCCGCCCAGGGAGCCGATGCCGGCCAGCCAGAGACTGGCGCGCACCCAGAACTGGTCACCGGTCCAGAAGTAGGCGAAGTCGCTGCCGACCAAGCCAAGCAAGGCTGCCACCGGAAAGTGGATCATCATCGGGTGCAACGGGTGGCCGGCAATGGCCGCGCGGCTGACGATGGATTCGTGGTCCTGGGCCATCCGGGCTTCCTCGGTAATGGGACTGATGCAACGCCGCGCCGCAAACGCAGCGGCGGCTCTGTGCAATTGACCATTCTGGCGCTGGCAGTTCCTTTTCTTTCTGCCTGCGGCGGGCCGCAGTCGGCGCTGGACCCGGCCGGGCCCATGGCGCGCGAGGTGGCCCTGCTGTGGTGGGTGATGTGCGGGTTCGCCACCCTGGTGCTGGTGGTGGTCAGCGCGCTGTGGATCTATGCGATGCGCCGCACGCCGCGCGATACCACGCCCGAGCAGGCTGCGCGCATCAATCGGCGCTGGATAATCGGCGGCGGGATCATCCTGCCGACCGTGAGCATCGTGTTGTTGCTGATCTTCGGCATTCCCATCGGCCATCGCATGCTGCCGCTGCCATTGATCGGCGAGCAGCCGTTGCGCATCGAAATCATCGGCCACCAGTGGTGGTGGGAAGTGCGCTACCCGGACAGCGGCGTGGTCACCGCCAACCAGCTGCACATCCCCGCGGGTCGGCCGGTGGACCTGCGCGTCAGCAGCGCCGACGTGATCCACTCGTTCTGGGTGCCGCGCCTGGGCGGCAAGATCGACATGATCCCCGGCCGCCACAACGAAATTCGCCTGCAGGCCGACGAGCCCGGCATGCACCGCGGCCAGTGTTCGGAATTCTGCGGCACCCAGCACAGCCACATGATCCTGCATGTGGAGGCCCACGCCGAAGCGGATTTCGCCGCCTGGCTCGCTGCCCGCCAGGCTCCGCAGATCGAGGCATTGGCGGGGCCCGCCGGTACCACGTTCGTCGAACGCTGCGGCGCCTGCCATCGGGTTGCTGGCATTAGCGAAGGCCAGCGCGCCCCGGACCTTACCGACCTTGGTTCGCGGCCGACCCTGGGCAGCGGCGTGCTGGTCAACGACCGCGGCGCGATCCTCAAGTGGCTGCGCAACCACCAGAAACTCAAGCCTGGCAACGCCATGCCGCTGCATGACGACATCGACCCCGAGCACCTGGACGCCATCGCTAGCTGGCTGGAGACCCTCGCCCCGTGAGCAACCGACACACACCCGCAACCGATCCGGATCAGTTGCATGACGATTTCAACGCGGTGTGGGGCAACCCGCGCGGCTGGCGTGCGCTGACGATCGTCAACCACACCACCATCGGCTTGCGCTTCATGGTCACCGGGGCGGTGTTCTTCCTGCTCGGCGGGCTGCTGGCCATGCTGATCCGCACCCAGCTGGCGCTGCCGAGCCACGAGTTCATGGAGCCGGACGTCTACAACCAGGTCTTCACCATGCACGGCACGGTGATGATGTTCCTGTTCGCGGTACCGATGATGGAAGGCCTGGCGGTCTACCTGATTCCCAAGATGATCGGCGCCCGCGATCTGGTATTCCCGCGGCTGTCCGCCCTCGGCTATTACTGCTACCTGTTCGGCGGCATCATTCTGGTGTCGAGCCTGTTCCTCGATATCGCGCCCAAGGCTGGCTGGTTCATGTACACGCCGCTGTCCAGCGCCGTGCACACGCCGGGACCGAACTCCGACTTCTGGCTGCTCGGCATCACCTTCGTCGAGATCTCCGCGGTCAGCGCCGGGGTCGAGCTGGTGGTGTCGATCCTGCGCACCCGCGCCAGCGGCATGGCGCTGCACAAGATGCCGATCTACGCCTGGTACATCCTGGTGATGGCGATGATGATCGTGGTCGGCTTTCCGCCGCTGATCCTCGGCTCGATCCTGCTGGAGCTCGAACGCGCTGCGGGCATGCCGTTCTTCGACATCACCCGCGGCGGCGACCCGATCCTTTGGCAGCACCTGTTCTGGCTGTTCGGCCATCCCGAGGTGTACATCATCTTCCTGCCCGCGGCAGGCATCGTCTCGACCCTGCTGCCGGTGTTCGCCCAGCGTCCCTTGGTGGGCTACCGCTGGGTGGTGCTCGGCGTGCTGACCACCGGCTTCATCAGCTTCGGCCTGTGGGTCCATCACATGTTCACGGTCGGCATTCCGCAGCTGGCCCAGGCATTCTTTTCCGCCGCGAGCATGCTGGTGGCGATTCCTACCGGGGTGCAGGTGTTCGCCTGGCTGGCGACGCTGTGGCTGGGCAAGCCGGTGTACCACGTGCCGATGCTGTGGCTGGTGGGCTTTCTGATCGTGTTCGTCTGCGGCGGGTTGACTGGGGTGATGCTGGCCCTCGTGCCCTTCGACTGGCAGGTGCACGACACCCACTTCGTGGTCGCCCATATGCACTACGTGCTGGTCGGCGGGATGTTCTTCCCGATGATGGCGGGCATCTATTACTGGCTGCCGCACTTCTCCGGACGAATGCCCTCGGTGCGTCTGGGCAAGTGGGGGTTCTGGCTGGTGTTCATCGGTTTCAACATCACCTTCCTGATCATGCACTGGACCGGCCTGATCGGCATGCCGCGGCGCATCTACACCTACCAGACGGGCCTCGGCTGGGACATGCCCAACCTGATTTCGTCGGTGGGCAGCTTCATCATGGCCATCGGTATCGCCACCATCCTGCTGGATATCCTCCTGCACTTCCGCTTCGGCCAGCCGGCCAAGACCAACCCGTGGAACGCCGATACCCTGGAGTGGGCCACCTGCCTGCCGCCGAGCGCATACAACTTCGTCAGCCTGCCGGCGATCCACACGCGCCATCCGTTATGGGAGGACCCGGACCTGCCCAACAGCATCGCCCGCGGCGAGCATGCGCTGACGGTGATCGATCATGGCCGCCGGGAAACCTGGGGCACCGACCCGCTGACCGGCAAGGTCCGCGAGATCATTCACCTGCCCGGCAACAGCTGGCTGCCGCTGATCGCCTCCCTGTGCATCGCCGTGGTGTGCATCAGCCTGCTGACCAAGACCTACTGGCTGGCAGCGATTGCCACGGTCGCCTCGATCCTGGTGCTGCTGCGCTGGAGTTGGGAGAACGGCGCGCACGCCAACGCAGCGCCTGACGCGCGCACCCAGCCCCATGAACCGCCGCTGCATTCGCGCACGTTCGACGGCCCCGGCCTGTGGGGCATGGGCGTGACCTTGCTGGCGAACGGGGCGCTCTATCTGGCACTGCTGTTTGGCTGGTTCTACCTGTGGACGGTCGCACCGAATTGGCAGGTGCCGGAGCACCCGGTGTTCAACCACTGGTTGCTGCTCGCCAGCGCGGTGCTGCTGAGCATCGCCACCCTGTGGCAGCGGCGGGCGGTGCAACGCCTGCGCCGCAGCGACGACCGCAGCCTGGGCGGCCACATGGCAATAGTGGCCGCCATTGGCGCGGTATTGTCCGGCCTGCTGCTGTGGGCGTTGCTCGACAGCGAGCTGAACCCGCGCGCCACCGCGCACGACGCGGTGATCGGCGTGCTGCTGGTCTATAACCTGGTGCATTGCACCCTGGCCACAGTGCTCAGCGCATTGCAGAGCTGGCGCGTCAGTTATGGCTACGTCAGTGCCAAGTCGCCGTATGAGCCGCTGGTGGTAGGCCAGCTCTGGTACTACAACCTCGGCGTACTCTGGAGCAGCTATTTTGCCCTGGTGCTGTTCCCGCCGACCTGGGGAGGCAGCTGATGAAAGCGCTGCTGTCGCCTTACCATCCGGTTCATATCGCACTTGGCCTGGTGCTCTGGAGCCTCTGGTTCGTCGCTATTTACGGTGGCTTGTCCGTCGCCTGCTCGCTGGCGCCGCCAGAACCGCAACATGGCGCCTGGACCTGGATCAACGGCCTGCTCGTGCTTTTCTCGCTGCTGACCCTGCTGGTACTGGGGGCACTGGCCTGGTGGTGTTGGCGTGCCGGGCAGCTGTTGACGTTGCGCCCGCGCGAGCGCTTCGTTGCCCTGCTCAGCGCCGGCACCCATGCGGTGGCGGCAGTGGCGACCTTGTTCATCACCCTGCCCGTCCTGGCCCTGCCGCCGTGCGTGTGATCGCCACGCTGGCGCTCCTGTCAGTCGCCCCCGCGGCTTCGGCCCATGGCCTGTTGGGTGGTCATTTTGAAGAGCGCGTACCGCTCATCCTTAGCGCCATTCTGATCGCTGCCGCCTGGCTGCTGTACATCGCAGGCGCCCGCAAGGTCCGCCCCCATGGGCGAGAAGCGCTCTGGCTGCATACGGCGATGGCGATAGCGGTACTGGCGGTATTCGGCCCCTTCGACGAATGGGCCGAAACCAGCACCAGCTGGCACATGCTCCAGCACATGCTGTTCATGGTGGTGATCGCGCCGCTCTGGGCGTTGGCGCGACCGCTGCCGCAATGGCGCGCCGCCTGCGGGCCGGCACTGCAACCGCTGTGGCGCGGCATATTGCGCAGCGGTCGGCACCCGGTGCCCCTGGCGCTGCTGCATGGCGCGCTGATCTGGATCTGGCACACGCCGAGTCTCTACCTGCTCGCACTGGAAAACGTCTGGTGGCATGTGGTCGAGCATGCCTGCTTTCTGCTCAGCGCCTGGTTGTTCTGGTGGGCCTGCCTGCGCGCCACCCCGCCCCAGGTGCCGCACGCGCTGATGGCGATGCTGCTGACACTGATGCACACCGGCCTGCTCGGTGCGTTGCTGACCTTCGGCAACCGATCGTTCTACGGCGCATCGCGGGAGTTGGCGGACCAGCAACTGGCCGGCCTGTTGATGTGGGTACCGGGCGGGCTGGTGTACCTGGCGGGCGCGGGCTGGATCACCTGGCGTTGGCTGAAACGCATCTGGCGCCGCCAAGGTGTTGCGCCACAACTGCACGAGGATGGCTGACGCTGAGCTTTACGGTTCGCCGATGACTTGCTGCACCAGCGCATCGAGGGAGCCATCGGCCTCCATCGCTTTCAGCGTCTCGTCGAACTGGCGCAGCAGCGCCTGCTGCTTGGCCTTCTTGGCGAACACCAGGTAAGTCGGGTTGATGCTCAGCGGCCGCGACAGCGCGACGGTATCGTTCAGCCGCAATTGCTTGATCAGCTTCTGCCCCGCCAGCTCGATCGCGATCACCGCATCCAGCCGGCCGGAGGCAAGCATCTTGAAGTTCGCCTCATCCGAGCTGTTTTCCAGCGCCTCGATCCGGCCATCGCTGATCGCCTGGTCGAGCGCCTCGGTGTAGCTCCAGCCGCGGATCACGCCGACCTTCTTGCCGTACAGATCGGCGATATCGTTGAACACGAATACCTTGTCGTCGGGCACGTAGACGAGCAGTTTCTCGTCGAACAGCGGCCGCGAATAATCGAATATCTCCAGGCGCTGGGCATTCTTGTAGATGCCGCCGATTCCTACCTTACCGTTCTCGCCACTTCTCAGGGCACGCTTCCAGGGCATGGTGCGAATCACCACATCGATTTCGGCGCGTTTGAACACGGCGTCTAGCAGCACCGGATAGAGCCCATGGGGACGGCCGTCCTTGCGGTACATGAAAGGCGGGTTGGCGTTGTCGACGGCAATCACCGGCTCGGCCAGAACCGCCAGCGGCGCACAGCCCAGTGCTAACACAAGCAAGAAACGCAGAATAGTCATAGCGGCTCGGACCCACGCATATCGACCGGGTGACTCAAGCATAGCCCCACAAAAGACCCGTGAGTGCCCTTACGACAAGCGCAAATGGGTGAGTCCCGTTCCGACCTGCAAAGCGCAAAACGCGAAGGGCCGGACATGATCGCAATCACGTCCGGCCGGGGGTACAGCGTAGAAAACTGCCGCGTAGGAACGAAAGTTGTTAGCGATGGCAAATAAGCCTATCCGCGCTCGACCGGTGCCGAGGTCAGTTCGAAGGGGCTGTTGCTGCGGCGCTGGTTGCGGTCTTCCCGCGGCGTGGCGCCGAAGAAGTTGCGGTAGGCGCTGGAGAAGTGCGGGCCGGAGGAAAATCCGCAGGAGAGGCCGATCTGGATGATCGATTTGCTGGTCTGCATCAATAGCTGGCGAGCCTTGTTCAAGCGCAGTTCGAGGTAGTACTGGCTCGGCACGCGGTTGAGGTATTGCTTGAAGATGCGTTCCAGCTGGCGGCGGGATACGCACACGTGCTGGGCGATTTCGTCGGTGGTCAGCGGCTCTTCAATGTTCGCTTCCATGAGCAGCACGGCCTGGGTCAATTTCGGATGGCTCGAACCCAGGCGGTTCTGCAGCGGGATGCGCTGACGCTCGCCGCCTTCGCGAATGCGCTCGACCACCAACTCCTCGGACACCGCACCGGCGAGTTCGGCGCCGTGGTCGCGGGCGAGCAGTGCCAGCAACAGGTCCATGACCGCCATGCCGCCACAGGCGGTCAGGCGATCACGGTCCCAGTCGAACAAGTGACTGGTGGCGATGACTTTGGGGAAGCGCTCGGTGAAGTCGTCCTGCCAGCGCCAGTGCACCGAAGCGCGGTAGCCGTCGAGCAGGCCCAGTTGCGCCAGCGGATAGACGCCGGCAGAAATGCCGCCAAACACGCAGCCGGCACGCACCAAATGCTTGAGTGCGCTGGCCAGTGCGGCCGGAACCATCGCCGGCGGCTCGTCGGCGATCAGAAACAGCTTTTGATAGCCCTCAAGCTTGCCCACCCAGGACTCCCCCGGCAGACGCCAGCTACCTTCGACCGGCGCTTCCGCCTGGAGGAAGGTGACCTCGTAAACCACCTCGGGATGCACGCGTTGAGCGACGACCAGGGCTTCCTCTGCCAGTGCAACGGTCAGGGGTTTGCTGTTGGGCCAAAGCAGGAAGCCGATTCGGTGGGCATTCATGTGGGGGAGTCTAGGCTCTGTCGAGGATGGGCAGGCTGCTTATTTAAGGCTACCAGAGAGGAACTGTTGCAGCCGCTCGGATTGCGGATTGACCAGCACCTCCTTGGGGCAGCCACGCTCTTCCACCACACCCTTGTGGAGGAACACCAACTGGTTGGACACCTCGCGGGCAAAGCCCATTTCATGGGTGACCACGACCATGGTGCGGCCTTCCTGGGCCAGGTCCTGCATGACCTTCAAGACTTCGCCGACCAGCTCCGGGTCGAGCGCCGAGGTCGGTTCGTCGAACAGCATCACCTCAGGCTCCATGGCCAGGGCACGGGCAATCGCCACGCGCTGCTGCTCGCCGCCACTCATGTGCGCGGGATAGGCGTCTTTACGGTGAGCCACGCCAACCTTGTTCAGGTAGTACTCGGCTTTTTCCAGGGCTTCCTTCTTGCTCATGCCGAGCACCTGCACCGGCGCCTCGATGACGTTTTCCAGGGCGCTCATGTGCGACCACAGGTTGAAATGCTGGAACACCATGGCTAGTCGCGAGCGCATGCGCTGCAGCTGTTTCGGATCGGCCGCCTTAAGCGCGCCGTCCTTGTTCGCTACCAGTTTCAGCTCTTCGTCGTTGAGCAGAATCTTGCCGGCGTGGGGCTGCTCCAGCAGATTGATGCAACGCAGAAAGGTACTTTTGCCCGAACCGCTGGAGCCGATGATGCTGATTACATCGCCCGCCTTGGCCGCCAGGGATACACCCTTGAGCACCTCGTGGCTGCCATAGCGCTTGTGCAGATCCCGAACTTCAAGTTTGTACATGGATTTCACTCTCTGATTCAGTCGCTCAGCAGGCGACCCTGGCGAATGGGGGTGGGGCCGGCGATCTTGGCCAACCAGCGATCAGGCAAGGCAAAGCGCATGCGCTCAATGGCGAACAGCACACCGGAGGTGCCGGCACAGACAACGCTGTGGCGGTCGTCCAGGGGATCATGTACTTCGAACACCGGTGTGCCGACCTCGACCCAGGCGCCCACCGGCTGCAGGAAGCTGACCACGCCACTGTAGGGCGCATAGAGCAGCTCGGTACCGGCGAACGGCACGCCTTCACAGCACTCGGCCGGCGCGGGGGGCCAATCACCGGCGATCAGGCCCTGCTCGGCGAGGTAGGCAAGAATCGCCTCGGCATAGCTGCGCGCCTGGTTCGGCGCGGTATTGTCCATGCCGCCGAGTTCCACCGTGGTGGCCAGGCAAACGGGGTCGATGGTGGCTTCCGGGAAACGCTCGGCAAGGCGCAGCCATGGCGACGAGCAGGCTTCATCGAAGGACGAACCGCCGGATTCTTCGGCCAACAACACCGTGCCGGCGCCGAGCCGCGCGGCCAGCGAACGCAATTGCGGCCACTGCTGCGGCACACCGTACAGGTGCACCACCGCCTCGAAGTCACAGTGCAGGTCGAGCACCACATCGGCGTCGAACGCGTGACTCAGCAGCAGGCGCTGCAGGGCTTGCAGCTCGGAGGCAGGCGGTGCGAGGGAATTCAGCGCTTCCTGCATGGCGGCGCGGATCAGGCGCACGTTGCTCGGGCCGTCGCCCCCCAGGCAGCCATCCAGCGCCGGCGCGATGGCCTCGGCCAGGTCGAAGAAACCGCGGTTGAAATTCTTGCCGCTGCCGATCTCGAAGCGCCCCTGGTGACACCCTTGTACCAATTGGCCAAGGCCGATGGGGTTGGCCACCGGCACCAGCTCCACCACACCGGTCAGGCGCCCCTGCTCTTCCAGTTCGCGCAGGCGGCGCTTGAGCTCCACGGCCACGCGCATGCCCGGCAGCTCATCGGCATGCATCGAGGCCTGGATATAGGCCTTGCAGGGGCCGCTGCCGAAACGGAACACGCTCAGTTGGCGCGCGGTGCCGGGAGTGCCCCAGGGCAATGGATGATCGATTCTCTGCATGCCGGTCTCCTCAAGCCTTGCGCGGGGCCAGGTAGGCCAGCCAGCGGCGCTCGGCCACTTTGAACAGACGCACCAGAATAAAGGTCAGCACCAGGTAGAACAGCCCCGCGGTGATGAACGCTTCAAACGGTAGATAGTGCTGCGAGCTGACAGTGCGCGCCGCTCCGGTAATGTCGATCAGGGTAACGATCGAGGCCAGGCTGGTGGTGTGCAACATCATGATCACCTCGTTGCTGTACTGCGGCAACGCACGGCGCAACGCCGATGGCAGCAGGATCCGGCGGTACAGCTTGGCGCGCGACATGCCCATCGCCTTGGCCGCTTCTATCTCGCCATGGGGCGTGGACTTCAGGCTGCCAGCGAGGATTTCCGCGCTGTAGGCGCTGGTGTTGATGGCAAATGCCAGGCAGGCGCAGAAGGTCGCATCCGACAGGTATGGCCAGAGCGCGCTGTCGCGCACCGCTTCGAACTGGGCCAGCCCGTAATAGATGAGAAACAGCTGCACCAGCATCGGCGTGCCGCGAATCACGTAGGTATACAGCCACGCCGGAAAGTTGACCAAGGGCGACTTGGAAACCCGCATCAGGCCGAGGGGAATCGCCAGCGCCAGGCCGAATGCCAGGGAAATCAGCAGGACCTTCAGGGTCACCAGCACGCCACCGAAGTAGAGCGGCAGGTTTTCCCAGATCACGTTGTAGTCAAAGATCATCGCAACGCTCCCTTATAGATCGGCGGCTTTGGTGCCGACCGAGTAGCGTTTTTCGAGAAAGCGCAGGGCCAGCAGCGACACGCTGGTCAGCACCAGGTAAAGCGCCGCGACAGCCAGGTAGAAGGTGAACGGCTCGCGGGTCGCATCCGCAGCGCTTTTCGCCTTGAACATCATGTCCTGCAGGCCCACCACCGAAATCAACGCGGTCGCCTTGGTCAGCACCAGCCAGTTGTTGGTGAAGCCCGGTATGGCGAAGCGGATCATCTGCGGGACCAGAATGCGGAAGAACACCTTGATGCCGCTCATGCCATAGGCGGCACCCGCCTCGCTCTGCCCTTTCGGAATGGCCATGAACGCACCACGGAAAGTCTCCGACAGGTAGGCGCCGAAGATGAAGCCCATGGTGAAAACACCGGCAATAAACGGATTAATATCGATGTATTCGTCATAACCGAGCATCGGTGCGACGCGATTAACCAGATCCTGACCGCCATAAAAAATCAGCAGAATCAGGACCAGATCGGGGATACCACGAATTACGGTGGCGTAGGTTTCGCCCAGAATGGCCAGCCACTTGATCGGCGACAGGCGAAACGCCGCACCGAGCAGGCCCAGGACAACCGCCACGGCCATCGAGGTCAGCGCCAGAATCAGGGTAAGCCAGGCACCTTCGAGAATGGTCGAGCCGTAGCCGTTCAACATGCTCTGGTTACCTCATAAGGGCGTCGGCAAACGACGGGAAGTACGACAGGGAAATACAAGCGGGAACGTACAGCGAAAGTGGCGCAGACCTTAGGCCGGAATGACGCCACTTTCGGTAAAGCAATGACGCGTCGTGCGATTACTCGCCGTAGACGTTGAAGTCGAAATACTTGTCCTGCACTTCCTTGTACTTGCCGTTGGCACGGATCGCGGCGATGGCCTTGTTGATCTTCTCGGCCAAGGCTTTGTCGCCCTTGCGCACGGCGATACCGGCGCCCATGCCGATGTATTTCTCGTCGCTGAAGTCCGGGCCGACCAGGGCGAAGCCTTTGCCGGCGTCGGTCTTGATGAAGCCATCGTCGATGTTGACGACGTCAGCAAAGGTGGCATCCAGACGACCGGAGGTCAGGTCGAGAAAAGCTTCGTTCTGCGAGCTGTAACGGACGATTTCGATACCGGCCGGGGCGAAGATGTCGGTTGCATAACGATCGTAGGTAGAAGCGCGCTGTACGCCGACTTTCTTGCCCTTGAGGTCGACCAGCGGGTCGTTCATCACAGTGCCGGCCTTCATCGCCAGCTTGCCTGGGGTCTGGTAGTACTTGTTGGAGAAGTCGACCGACTTCAGGCGGTCTTCGGTGATCGACATCGACGACAGAATCGCGTCGACCTTGCGTACTTTCAGCGCGGGGATCAGGCCATCGAATTCCTGCTCGACCCACTTGCACTCGACCTTCATCTCCTCACACAGGGCGATGCCGATGTCATAGTCGAACCCGCTGATTTGGCCGTCCGGGGTCTTGAACGCGAACGGTGGGTAGGCGGCTTCAATACCGATACGCAGAGGCTTGGCATCGTCAGCCATGGCCAGCGGCGATAGCATGGACAGCGCCAGTGCGCCGAGAAGTGCAATCTTCTTCATCTTGTGACTCCTTCGAATGGGAATGGCATCGGTTGGCAACGAATCGGTGAGCGTGCATCCAGCTGTTTATGATTGTAGAAAAGGTGGCCGGGTTTACTGCATTTACAGGTGCAGGCGGCTTTGGCTGGGTGTGCGGCATTCTAGCGACAGGTCGAAAGTCGATATTTCTTCAATGCGACAAGTAATTACACAAGACCTAGACGAGCACAGGGAGGCGATTGACAGGCTCAGGAAAACCTGAAAGAAGAGGCATGAAAGGCCAACCCAGGATTAAAGCAATAAGCGCGCCGCCTTCACTAGACCCAGCATTTACGGGCTTTGGCGCTGGTTCGTCTGCCACTCTCGTCTCAATGTTTGCACCAAATCGACCCAGCGCGTTTCCGCGCGCCCCAAACCGTGCCACGAACGTTACCTGCCGTCACGCCGTGCTCGGCCTGCAGGTGATGGGATCAGTAAGCTGAAACGACAACGCCCCGCGTCGGTTTGACCGAAACGGGGCGTCGTTACTTTCAGCCTAAGCGAGCGGTCAGGCTGCCTGCATGCTGCGATGCGTATCGACCAGGTGCTGAACCACGCCAGGGTCTGCCAGGGTGGAGATGTCGCCGAGCGCATCGTACTCGGCGGTGGCGATCTTGCGCAGGATGCGGCGCATGATCTTTCCCGAGCGGGTTTTCGGCAAACCGGGCGCCCACTGGATAACATCCGGCGAGGCAATCGGGCCAATTTCCTTGCGCACCCAGTTCTTCAATTCCTGACGCAACTGCTCGGACGGCTCTTCACCGCCATTCAAGGTGACGTACACGTAAATGCCCTGCCCCTTGATGTCGTGCGGTACGCCGACCACCGCGGCCTCCGCGACTTTCGGGTGGGCGACCATCGCGCTCTCGATCTCGGCGGTGCCCATGCGATGCCCCGAGACGTTCAATACGTCGTCCACCCGGCCGGTGATCCAGTAGTAGCCGTCCTCGTCGCGGCGCGCACCGTCGCCGGTGAAGTACATGCCCTTGAAAGTCTTGAAGTAAGTGTCGACGAAGCGGTCGTGATCGCCATACAGAGTCCGCGCCTGGCCTGGCCAGGAATCGATGATCACCAGATTGCCTTCGGCCGCACCTTCAACCAGGTTGCCGAGGTTATCCACCAGCGCGGGCTGCACGCCGAAGAACGGTCGGGTCGCCGAACCGGGCTTGAGCGCGGTGGCACCTGGCAGCGGGCTGATCAGGATGCCGCCGGTCTCGGTCTGCCACCAGGTGTCGACGATCGGGCAACGTTCCTGGCCGACGGTCTTGTAATACCAGTTCCAGGCTTCCGGGTTGATCGGCTCGCCGACCGAACCGAGCAGACGCAGGCTGCTGCCATCGGCGCCCTGCACCGCCGCATCGCCCTGAGCCATCATGGCGCGGATCGCAGTGGGCGCGGTGTAGAGGATATTGACCTTGTGCTTGTCGATGATCTTCGACACGCGGGTGATGTCCGGGTAGTTCGGCACGCCCTCGAACAGCAGCGTTGTTGCGCCGTTCGCCAGCGGGCCATAGACGATGTAGCTGTGACCGGTGACCCAGCCGACGTCGGCGGTGCACCAGTAGATGTCACCCGGCTTGTAGTCGAACACCCGCTCATGGGTCAGCGCAGCGTACACCAGGTAGCCGCCGGTGGTGTGCTGCACGCCCTTCGGCTTGCCGGTGGAACCGGAGGTGTACAAGATGAACAGTGCTTCCTCGGCGCCCATTTCCTTGGGTGCGCAATGGCTGGACGCCACGGCCATCAGGTCTTCGTACCAGATGTCGCGGTGCGGGTGCCATTTGATCTCGGAGCCGGTGCGTTTGCAGACGATGATCTTCTGCACGCAGTGGGTCGCCGGGTTGGTCAACGCCTCGTCGACGTTGGCTTTCAGCGGCGTCTTCTTGCCGGCACGCAGACCCTCGTCCGCGGTGATCACCACCTTCGAGCAGCAGTCGATGATCCGCCCCGCCAGCGCCTCCGGCGAGAAGCCGCCAAACACCACCGAGTGGATCGCGCCGATCCGCGTGCAGGCGAGCATCGCCACCACGGCTTCGGGAATCATCGGCATGTAGATGGTCACCACGTCGCCACGGTGCACGTCCTGACCACGCAGGGCGTTAGCAAACTTGCAGACCTGCTCGTGCAGTTCACGGTAGGTGATGGTGCGGTGCTCGGACGGATCGTCGCCTTCCCAGATGATCGCGATCTGGTCACCGCGCTCTTCGAGGTGGCGGTCCAGGCAGTTGTAGGAGACGTTAAGGGTGCCGTCGGCGAACCACTTGATGTCGACGTGGTGGTCGTCGAAGGAGGTCTGCTTGACCTTGGTGAATGGCCTGATCCAGTCGATGCGCTGGGCCTGCTCGCGCCAGAAGCCGTCGGGGTTGATCACCGACTGCTGGTACATGGCTTTATAGGTGGTTTCGTCGGTCAGCGACGTGGCCGCCACCTCCGGACGCACGGGATACAGGGACGCAGCACTCATCGGTAATACCTCTGTGGGTAGTTATAGTTCTATGGTCCATTTTGTAGCCAGCGTCGCCCGCCGAGGCCATTCGACCATCGTATTACCGCGCTACGACAATGGTCTGGTGGCGCCCGCCAGCACGACCCCGACCATCTGCAGAAGCCTATTGCAGCACTGCGAACCAAGGCTAATTGGTAAACCGCGGGCGAAAAAAAGGCGGCCTATCAAGGGCCGCCTAACCAGTCAGGGAATGGAGAAACGCTTGCACCCAAATCACGCAGGATTCGGACGAACCCAGTGTCCGCCGTCCGTGCAAGTGTTCACCATTGCACCAAGGTCGTAGACGCCCTACTCCTTGCCCACGCCATGCTGGCGCAGTTTGTTGGCGATGGTGGTGTGCGAAACGCCAAGGCGCTTGCCCAGCTGCCGGCTACTCGGGTGGTCGTGGTACAGGCGCTCGAGCACAGCCTTTTCGAAGCGGCCAAGGATGGCGTCCAGCCCGCCTTCCACCGAGAACTCACCCAAAGGTTGTGGCGCGCCGTAATCCGGCAGGCGGATATGATCGAGCTTGACGGTGCCGCCCTCGCACAGCGAGACCGCCTGAAACAGCACGTTTTCCAGCTGACGGACGTTGCCCGGCCAGTGGTAATGGGCGAGTTTGTCCAGCACCGCGGGCACCAGCTTGGGCAGCGGGCAGCCGATCTGCCGGCTGGCCTGATCGAGAAAATGCTCGACCAGCGGTTCCAGACCATCGAGGCATTCACGCAGCGGCGGAATATGCAGGCTGAGCACGTTGAGGCGATGGTAGAGGTCCTGACGAAACTCGCCTTTTGCGCACAGTTCGGACAGGTCGACCTGGGTCGCGCAGATCACCCGCACATCCAGGTACACCTCCTCGTCACTGCCCACGCGGCGAAAGCAGCCGTCCTGCAAGAAGCGCAACAGCTTGGCCTGCAGACGCGGGCTCATCTCGCCGACGCCGTCGAGAAACAGCGTGCCGCCGGCGGTGAGTTCAAGTAGGCCGAGCTTACCTTCCGGGCGCGCACCTTCGAAGGCGCCGGGGCCGTAGCCGAACAGCTCGGTTTCGGCCATGGATTCCGGCAAGCCTGCGCAATTGAGCGCCATGAATGGCGACTGCCCACGCGGGCTGGCCAGGTGGCAGGCACGGGCGAGCAGTTCCTTGCCGGTTCCGGTCTCGCCTTCGATCAACAGCGGCGCATCCAGCGGCGCCATGCGTCGGGCTTCACGGACCACCGCCGCCATGACTTTCGAACTCTGGAAGATGCTGTCGAAGCCGCGCAGTTCCTGCTTGCGCACGTTGTAAATGCGCTCGCCAACGCGGTCGGCGCGATGCAATGTGAGCACCGCACCGGCCAGGGCGTCGCTTTCGTCGTGCTCGGTCTGCAGCGGCGCGATGTCGGCGAGAAACACATCGCCCTTCACCTTCACCCGCAGGCCGTTGATCCGCGACTTGTTGGCGCGCACCAGCTCCGGCAGGTCGAAATCCTCGGCGTAACGCGACAGCGGAATGCCCGGCACCTCGTCTACCCGCACGCCGAGCAGCTGGGCGGCGGCGCGGTTGGCCGCGACGATGGAGCCGCCCATGTCGATCGACAGCACCGGAAACTCCAGCGCCCCGAGCAGCGCGTTCAGCTCCAGGTGGCGGCGCTCGCTGGGCATCAGGCCGACACGCTTGACGCCGAACACGCCGGCGATCGCCTCGAACTTCGGTCGCAGCGATTGGAACTGCAGGTTGATCAGGTTCGGGCAGTGCAGGTAGATGGCATTGCCCTGCTCGCCGCCGACCTCGCCACGGGCGACGTTGATGCCGTAATCGACCAGCAGGTTGAGGATGTCGCGCAGGATGCCGATCCGGTTCTGGCAGTGGACTTTGATACGCATGGCGGGGCTCTGATCAGGCGTTTTTCTGGGCTACGTCGGGTAGAAATCGACCAACGCAGCGGAATTTTCGTCAAGAATATGTGACAGCTTGACGAATCAGCAAGGCGATTCTTGCCAGCGCCGCCAGCCGCGTAACCATTTCTTTACGAAACCGCAGCGGTGCGCGGTATTGCCTTCATCTGCAGCTGCTGCTCCGCCATCAGGATTGGGTTATCTCTACTGCATCTGAATCTCTCATCACTACAACAATAACCGGCCCGCAGGAGGCGCGATGAAGAACACCCAGTACGTGGCGCGCGAACCCGATGAACACGGCGTTATCCACTACAGCGACGCCGAGCACCAGGTATGGAACACCCTGATCACCCGCCAGCTCAAGGTGATCGAAGGCCGCGCCTGCCAGGAATACCTGGACGGCATCGAGCAGCTCGGCCTGCCCCACGACCGCATTCCGCAACTGAGCGAAGTGAACACGGTGCTGCAAGCGGCCACCGGCTGGCAGGTGGCGCGGGTGCCGGCGCTGATCCCGTTCCAGACCTTCTTTGAGCTGCTGGCCAGCCAACGCTTCCCGGTGGCGACCTTTATCCGCACGCCCGAAGAACTGGACTACCTGCAGGAGCCCGACATTTTCCACGAGATCTTCGGCCACTGCCCGCTGCTGACCAACCCCTGGTTTGCCGAATTCACCCACACCTACGGCAAGCTCGGGCTCAAGGCGACCAAGGAAGAGCGTGTGTACCTGGCGCGGCTGTACTGGATGACCATCGAGTTCGGCCTGGTCGATACCCCGCAAGGCCGCAGAATCTACGGTGGCGGCATTCTCTCCTCGCCGAAGGAAACCGTTTACAGCCTGTCCGGCGAGCCGGAGCACCAGGCCTTCGCACCCATGGAAGCGATGCGCACGCCCTACCGCATCGACATCCTGCAGCCGTTGTATTTTGTCCTTCCCGAACTCAAGCGCCTGTTCGACCTGGCCCACGAAGACATCATGGGCATGGTGCACCAGGCGATGCAGCTCGGCCTGCATGCGCCGAAGTTTCCGCCGAAAGCGGCCTGACCGTTGTAGGTTGCGGTTGAACCTGTAGGGCGGAATGCCGCAGGTTTGTCCACCGTGGCGTATACCGATGGTGGACAAGCTGCGCATGTCCACCCTACAAAACAGCACGCGCACAATTTCCGCCGAGAGCGGCCTGACCTGTAAAGCCCATATACTCTGGAGCCCCGATATGACCACCCTCGCCCAAGCCCAATGCGAAGCCTGCCGCGCCGATGCGCCGAAAGTCTCGGACGATGAACTGGCTGAACTGATCCGCGAAATCCCGGACTGGAATATCGAAACCCGCGACGATCACATGGAGCTGGAGAAAGTCTTCGTGTTTCGCACCTTTCGTCACGCCCTGGCATTTACCAATGCGGTCGGCGCCATTGCCGAGGAAGTCGGCCATCATCCGGCACTGCTCACCGAATGGGGCAAGGTCACCGTCACCTGGTGGAGCCATGAAATGCGCGGGCTGCACCGCAACGACTTCATCATGGCCGCCCGTACCGACGAGGTGGCGAAAACCGCCGAGGGCCGCAAGTGAGCCACTTCGCCTCGATAGCGGGCGTGCCGGGCGACCCGATACTGGGCCTGATGGATGCGTACCGCGCCGATCCCAACCCGGCCAAGCTCGACCTCGGAGTGGGCGTGTACAAGGATGCCCAGGGCCTGACACCGATACCCTGGGCGGTCAAGCTGGCCGAGCAGCGGCTGGTCGAAGACGAAACCAGCAAGAGCTACATTGGTGGTCATGGTGACGCGCTGTTTTGCAGCCATCTCAGCCAACTGGTGCTCGGCGCAGACAACCCGCTGCTGCACCAGCAACGCGCCGCGGCCAGCCAGACGCCCGGCGGCACGGGCGCGCTGCGTCTGGCTGCGGAGTTCGTTGCGCACTGCCTGCCCGGCCGCGGCATCTGGTTGAGCGACCCGACCTGGCCGATCCATGAAAGCATCTTTGCCGCAGCGGGCCTGCGCGTCGGCCATTATCCCTATGTCGGCGCGGATAACCGGCTGGATGTCGAGGCGATGATCGCCGCATTGCAGCAAATACCGCTGGGCGATGTGGTGCTGCTGCACGCCTGTTGCCACAACCCCACCGGGTTCGACCTCGCCCCGCGGGACTGGAAGCGCGTGCTGGAAGTGGTCAAGGCGCGCGAGCTGTTGCCGCTGATCGACTTCGCCTACCAGGGCTTTGGCGACGGGCTGGAGCAGGACGCCTGGGCCGTGCGCCTGTTCGCCGCCGAGCTGCCGGAACTGTTGATCACCAGCTCCTGCTCGAAGAACTTCGGCCTGTACCGCGAACGCACCGGCGCCCTGCTGGCATGCGCCGCCAACTCGCAGAAACTCGCGGATGTGCGCAGCCAACTCGCGGCCCTCGCCCGCAACCTGTGGTCCACCCCGCCGGCCCATGGCGCCGCAGTGGTTGCAACCATTCTCGCCGACGCCGAGTTGAGGCTGCGCTGGAGCCATGAACTGGACACCATGCGCCAGCGCATCGCCAGCCTGCGCACTGGACTGGTCGAGGCGCTCCGCCCTTACGACCTGGCGGAGCGCTTCGCCCACATTGGCGTGCAACGCGGAATGTTTTCCTACACCGGCCTCTCGCCCCAGCAGGTCCAGCGTCTGCGTGACGAGTTCAGCGTCTACATGGTCGGTTCCGGTCGCGCCAATATCGCCGGCGTTGATGCCGAACGGCTCGACGACTTGGCCCTGGCCTTCGCGCAGCTCTGCACCCGCCGCTAGGCGACGCGCAGCCACTCCATTCATCGCCCGGTCGGCACGCTGCACGCCGACCCGGTCGGTGGGTTCTCGACCAATTGGTTATAGTGCGCTCACCTCCTCCAGCTGGAAGTCCCGTGGCCACTGCATCCAACATTGCCTTTCGCGCTTATCAACGTGTCATCCACAGTCTGGCGTTCTACCCGACGCTGATCGCCTTCGCTTTCTTCGGCCTCTGCGTGCTGAGCATGGCGATGGAATATCAACCGTGGGTCATGGAGATCAAGCAGCAGGTGGATATCGGCCTGGTGCGTAATGCGGAAAACGCCCGGCTGATTCTCGGCACCCTGGTGGCTGGCATCATTTCGCTGATGGTGTTCAGTTTTTCCATGGTCATGGTGGTCCTCAACAACGCCGCCGCAGCGCTGTCGCCGCGGGTTTTGCCGGGGCTGATCAGCAGCAAGGGGCATCAGAAAACCCTGGGCCTGTACCTGGGCACCATCCTCTACGCGCTGCTGCTCATCACAACCATCGAGCGCGGCGAAAGCGAGCGGGTACCCAGCCTAGGCGTGCTGATTTCCCTGCTGCTCGGCATCGGCTGCCTGGCCATGTTCGTCCACTTCATCCGCTCGATTTCCCAATCGATTCAGGTCGAATTCATCCTCAACCGGTTGTACCGCACCACCCTGGCGGACCTCGAGCAACGTGCTGACAAACTTGAACAACTCGAACATCCGCCCGTCTGGCCGGACGACAGCCGCTGGCACAGGGTCATGACGCAACGCAGCGGCTATTTCAAGGCACTCAATATTACGGCCGTCAACGCCCTGCTCTGCGAACACCGCCTGCGAATGACACTGCTGGTACACCGCGGCTTTTTCGTGATGGCCGGCCAGCCATTGTTCAAGCTGGACCGCGAGACGGACGAGGCAGTGACCGGGCAGTTGCTCGACTGCTTCGATTTCTTTATCGAAGAGTTCGCCAGTTCGCACTATTACTTCGGCTGCAAGCAGATTTCGGAAATCGCGGTCAAGGCCCTAAGCCCGGGCATCAACGATCCGGCGACCGCTATCAAGGCGATCGACCTGCTCAGTGTGCTGATCAGCAAGCGCATGCAACTCGCCGACCTGGACTTTTCGCCACTGGCTGATCAGCCGCCGCGTTTGCACCATGCGGAGCTGGCGCTGGACCCGCTGTTGCTGCAGCTGTTCGGGCCCATCCGCACCTACGGCGCCAGCGATACCGGCGTGCTGGTCTGCCTGCTCCAGGCCTTCAAGAACCTGCTCCATCAGCGGCCGCGCAGCGACCAGCGCGAGGCACTGCTGCGCCATGCCGGCTGCGTGATCGACGCCGCCGATCGGGCGCTTGCCGACACCCGCGACCGTGAGGAAATAAACACCTTTATCGTCCGTATCAACCGTACGCTGGACGACTCGACTATGGAGTTGAAGCTGTTGTCGCTGGGTTGAGCACCAGCGGTGCGCAAAGCGCCGAGCTGATGGCGCCGACAAATGCCTGGCAATCCTCCAGCATCATCAGATGACCACAGCCGGCCAGCAGCTGTTGGCTAGCGGCCTCTTCCTGCGCCCAGGGCGGCACGTCCCAACCCTCACGGGAACGCTCTCCGGCCAGCAAGTGCACTGGATGACGGGCAAAGATCCGCCGCAGCCGCGGCAGATAATCTGCTGCGCCCGTCTCACTGACCACCGCCTGCGCCATCGCTCGCACCGTCGAACCTGGCTGTTGCGCCAGCCACCGTTCGGCCACGGCCAGCGACCAGGATGATGCCGCAACCCCGGCGCCCGCAAGCCAGGTCGCAGGATCGTCGCGCAAGCCATCGAGTAGCGCGTTTGCCTGCGCCGCCGACATGCGGGCGACCGACGATGACCAGAACGCATCGCGCAGGGTGAAGTTGCCTTCCACGCTGACCAGGCTCGCCACGCGCTCGCCATGGCGCTCGGCGAACAGCGCCGCCACCACGCCCCCCACGGAATGACCGACGAGGTGCACCGGCTGGTCGCCGAAATGACGGCGCAGGGTTTCACTCAGGTGCTCGACCTGGGCAGCCATGGTGATCTGCGCGGGCGGGGTCGCGCTCAGTTCGCCGTAGCCCAGCAGGTCAGGCGCGAGGGCCTTGCCTGGTGCGAAGAAAGCGGTCATGTCGGGCACGCGCAACGAACCGATCAGACCGTGAATGAATACCACTGGAGGCATGGAGGCTTCCCTGCAAAGGTTTAACGACCCAGCCCTACATAAAGCGCGGGCCGACTGGATGACTACAGCGCCTTCATACCCGCTGCCCAACTTTTGCGCAATTGAGCGTTTCGGCTAAGCAGAAGGCGTCCATCCGCCAGCCCTGAGCCTCAGGCGTTGTCGATCTGGGCGCGCATGCGTTGCTCCTGCTCGCGCAGTTCTGGAGTGAGCTCGTCGCCGAAATCCTCCATTTCGAAAACCTGGCGGATTTCGATTTCGCACTCGCCGGGCATCGGGTTCGGGCAGCGCTTGACCCACTCGATGGCCTCCTGCAACGAGGCCACGTTGAACATCCAGAAGCCGGCGATCAGCTCCTTGGTTTCGGCGAAAGGCCCGTCAACGACAGAGCGCTGACTGCCATTGAACTTCACCCGGGCGCCCTTGGCACTTGGCTGCAGGCCTTCGCCAGCCAATAGAACGCCGGCTTTCACCAGGGTTTCGTTGTACTGGCCCATGGCGGTCAGCAGCTCCTCACTCGGCATCTCGCCCGCCTCGGATTCCTTGCTCGCTTTTATAATCACCATAAATCGCATTGCGCACTCTCCTATCGAATCCAGCCGTTTGCCGTGCTGGTTAATTCATAGTCGAAACCGCCAAGCAAAAATCGACAACGCTCAAATTTTTATTCACCGTCGCGTGCCCTGTGTCCCATCCGTCGTGCACACGTCAGACTTTTGCCGACGCCGGTGACCATCGGCGCGCGTATGGCTTTACACTGTTACCCATCGCTGCAGCGACTCATTACTCCGCGCTTGAGGGCGATATGGACTCGACGACTTCTACCGCCACCGCCCAGTTATCCGAAATGCTGGTGCAGGCGGTCGGCGACTACGCCATCTACATGGTCGACCTCAACGGCCGCATCGCGTCGTGGAATACCGGCGCGCATCAGATCAAGGGTTACAGTGCCAGCGAGGCGATCAACCAGCCCCTGTCGCTGTTCTACACCCCCGAAGACCGCTCGCTCGGCAAGCCGCAAAAGCTCCTGGATACCGTGCGCAGCGAAGGCCGTGCCTATGACGAGGGCTGGCGCCTGCGCAAGGACGGCACACGCTTCTGGGCTCAGGTGGTGGTCGAAGTGGTGCGCGACGCCAACGGCGAACTGATCGGCTTCGCCAAGATCACCCGCGACATGACCCAGAGCCATGAAGCCGCCCAGCACATCGAAACCATGCGCGCCCAGCTGTTTCAGGCGCAGAAGCTCGAAGCCCTAGGCCAACTTACCGGCGGCATGGCCCACGACTTCAACAACCTGCTGACCATCATCATTGGCGCGGCCAGGCTGGCGGCCCGCACCAAAGACCCGCAGCGCCTTGCCGAACTGCTGGAAAACATTCAACAGGCGGGCTTGCGCGGCAGTCGCCTAACCCAGCACTTGCTGACCTTTGCCCGCCGCAAGAGCTTGCAGTCAGAGGTCGTCAACCTGCATGAAGTGCTGCAAGCCGCGCAGTCGCTGCTGGCTCAGGCGCTGCCGAAGGCGATGACGCTGAAGCTGGTGATCGAGGATGACCTCAAGGCCGTCGAGGTCGAACTGGATGCCAGTCAGTTGGAGATGACCCTGCTCAACCTGGTCTTCAATGCCCGTGATGCGTTGAACGGCAGCGGTGAAATCGGCCTGCACGCCTGCGTTCGGCATATGCAGGGCGAATGGGACAACCTGCATGGCGAGTTCGTGTTGATAACGGTCAGCGATGACGGCATGGGGATCGCCCCGGACGTGCTCACGCGCATTTTCGAGCCGTTTTTCACGACCAAGGATTTCGGCCAGGGCACTGGCCTTGGCCTCAGCCAGGTGTATGGCTTCATCAAGAACCTCAAGGGTTCCATCAAGGTGGACAGTGAGCTCGGACGCGGCACCCGCATTACCCTGTATGTACCCGTTATCGGTGACAAGGCGACATAAGGCGGCCCCCAACGGCTGGTTTTTCGCCAGACTTTGCAGGTAGGCTTTAGCGACAGTCTGGGACTATGCGATCAACCGGGCTATGATTCCATGGCCACCACTACTTACTCTAACTTCTATTGTTTAGCGCATTAAAAGACTGACAGATTGGTTATCTAGCGCCGTTCGAGGCGGCGCATCTCAGGCTACTAGGCGCACTTTTATAAGGCAGGCCAGAAATTGGAACAGCTAAAACGCCTTCAGAGCGGAATAGAGGGTCTCGACGCGCTACTGAAGGGGGGGTTGGTAGCGGGTGCGTCTTACATCGTTCAAGGCCGTCCTGGCTCGGGTAAAACCATTCTTGCCAACCAGATCGCGTTCAATCACGTGCGTAACGGTGGCCGGGTGCTGGTTGCGACCTTGCTGTCCGAAACCCATGAACGACTATTTCAGTTTCTCTCCACGCTGACGTTCTTCGACAAAAGCAAAGTCGGCGCGGAAATCCAGTTCGTCAGCGCCTTCGATACCCTCGAAAACGAGGGCCTGGACGAGGTGGTCAAACTGCTGCGGCGCGAGATCAGCCGCCAGAAGGCCACGGTGCTGATCGTCGATGGCCTGCTCAACGCCCGCACCAAAGCCGACACCCAGCTGGACACCAAGAAATTCATTTCCGAGCTGCAGGGCCACGCAGCGTTCGCCGGCTGCACGGTGTTGTTTCTCACCAGCTCGCGCCTCGACGACGGCAGCCCGGAACACACTATGGTCGACGGCATCATCGAGCTGGGTGAAGAGCTGGTCGGCATTCGCTCGGTGCGCCGCATCCAGTTGCGCAAGACCCGCGGCAGCGGTGCGCTGTCTGGGATGCACGACTGCGAGATCACCGATAAGGGCCTGGTGGTCTATCCGCGCCTGGAAAGCCTTTACAGCATCCCCTCGCAGCCCGCAGACGTGGACCTGGGTCGGGTAAAAAGCGGGATTGGCAACCTCGACCAACTGATCGGCGATGGCCTGCCGCACTCTTCCGTAAGCCTGGTCATGGGCCCCTCGGGGGTGGGTAAAACCAGCCTCGGTCTCTGCTTTCTGTCGCAGTCGACACCCGATGAACCGGGCCTGCATTTCGGCTTCTATGAAACTCCTCGGCATGTTCGGAGCAAGGCGCGGGCAATCGGTCTGGATTTCGAAGCAATGGAAGCCAGCGGCGCCATGCATATCGTCTGGCAGCCCACCACCTTCGGATTGCTTGATGCCCTTGGTGCGAAGCTGCTGGACACCGTCAAGGCGCACGGCATCAAGCGCGTCCTGATCGACAGCCTCGGCGGCATGGCCAGGGTCACCACCAATCACGCGCGCCTGGTCGAATTTTTCAGCGCACTGATGAACGAACTGCGCGCCATGGACGTGACAGTATTTGCTACCTGGGAGATGCGCGATCTGTTCGGCTCGGAGATCAACGCGCCAGCACCGGAGTTGTCGAGCATCGTCGATAACCTGCTGCTGATGCGCTACGTAGAGATGGACTCTGAACTAAAGCGAGTCTTGTCCATCCTTAAAATGAGAGACACCGATTACGACTCCTCGCTGCTCGAAGTGGTCATCTCCGATCACGGCATCAACCTCAACAAGGCCTTTAAACATGCAGCGGCAGTTTTATCCGGTTCCGCTAAGCCAACCGCTTGATCCGCTAGAGCAGGTCGCCCTCCAATGACGACGATTCTGGTGGTAGATGACGAATATCTGATCGCGGATATTCTCGGCTATGCGTTGGAAGACGAAGGCTACATGGTGGTCAAGGCCAGCAATGGTCGCAAAGGCCTCGAAGTCCTCGACCGTGAACGCCCCTGCCTGGTCATCACCGACTTCATGATGCCGCTGATGGATGGCCTCGAGTTTGCTCGAGCAGTTCATGCACGGCAGCAACCTGCGATGCTGCCCATCATCCTGATGAGCGGTGCCCAGGGCAGCGTGGGCAGGGAAAGCCCCGATCTGTTCGCCGCGGTATTTGACAAACCGTTCGATATCGTCGACGTCATCGCCAAGGTCAAAGAGCTGATCGGTCCCGCGATCTAAGCTATTCCCCCTCCTTCCTCCCTGCTCGCTCAGTAACGTGCTGCTGCGCCCGTTCAGCTTGTCGATCTGAAAACGCCGACATTGCGCTTACTGGCATAGCGGACATTGCATAAGACATATATGTAATTTGTATCGCTGGATGGTCCTACTACCCTAGTGCCGCCTTAAGCAAGCTCATCCAAAAAAATTTTCAGTTTCTTTTATATTCGAAAATCCATATATTCTGCCCTCTACATCGGCTTCAGTGCCGGTCGTGTTCAGTCATACCCACCGAGAGCGCCATGGCCGAGCTGCTGACCCCAACCACCGTCTTCAAATGCCTGGCTGACGAAACCCGCATTCGCACCCTGCTGCTGATCGCTCGCGAGCAGGAGCTGTGCGTATGCGAGCTGACCTGCGCACTCGCTGAAAGCCAGCCAAAGGTCTCCCGCCACCTGGCGCAATTGCGCACCTGTGGCTTGCTGGCCGACCGTCGCCAGGGGCAATGGGTGTACTACCGCCTGCACCCCAACCTGCCGGACTGGGTCATCAGCGTGCTTCACGCCACCCTTGACGCCAACAAGCACTGGCTGAGCCCGGATGCCAAGCGCCTTGGCGATATGGGTGAACGTCCCGAACGCCTGGCCGTTTGCTGTTGATGCGCCCCAACGCCAACAACACGCTGTATCCCGCCACCGAATTGCTACCTGCCTGACAGTGGAGTCACCGATGAACGATGAGCAGCTGCCCAACCTGGATGCCGAACAGCTCGACCTGCCGACGCTGGACAAGCTCGACGCGGCGCAGCCCCTTGGCCACAAGCCACGCATTCTGCTGCTGTATGGCTCCAACCGTGAGCGCTCCTTCAGCCGCTTGATGGTCGAGGAAGCGGCTCGCCTGCTTGAGCGTTTCGGTGCTGAAACCCGGATATTCAATCCCTCGGGGCTGCCCCTCCCGGACGACGCGCCCGACAGCCATCCCAAGGTGCAGGAGCTGCGCGGACTGATGCAGTGGTCGGAAGGCCAGGTCTGGTGTTCGCCAGAGCGCCACGGTTCGATGAGCGCGGTGTTCAAGGCGCAGATCGACTGGGTGCCGCTGGCCCTTGGCGCCATCCGCCCGACGCAGGGCAAAACGCTGGCCGTGATGCAGGTGTGTGGCGGCTCGCAGTCGTTCAACGTGGTCAACCAGCTGCGCGTACTCGGCCGCTGGATGCGCATGTTCACCATCCCCAACCAGTCCTCGGTGCCCAAGGCGTTCCTTGAGTTCGACGCCCAGGGACGCATGAAGCCGTCGTCTTTCTATGATCGACTGGTGGATGTCATGGAAGAGTTGGTCAAGTTCACCCTGCTGCTGCGCGAGCGCTCGGACTACCTGGTGGACCGCTATTCCGAGCGCAAGGAGTCGGCCGAGCAATTGTCCAAGCGCGTCAATCAGCCCTCCATCTGACCTCTGGATCATCTGTGATGCTAAACACCCTGGGCCTGTTTGCGCTGACGGCGCTGGCCGAAATCATCGGCTGCTACCTGCCATATCTGTGGCTCAAGCAGGGCAAGAGCATCTGGTTGCTGCTGCCGGCGGCGGCCTCACTGGCGTTGTTTGCCTGGCTGCTGACGCTGCACCCGACCGCGGCCGGGCGGGTGTATGCCGCCTACGGTGGCGTGTATGTAGCGATGGCGATTCTCTGGCTGTGGCTGGTGGATGGCATTCGCCCAACCCAGTGGGACCTGCTGGGCGCCGCTGTGGCCGTGCTCGGCATGGCGATCATCATGTTTGCGCCGCGTGGCGCCTAGCGGGTTACGGCAAAACTACTGCGCCCGGTTAGGCGGTCTGCTGACTATTTCGAGAGGAGTTTGAACATGGCTATCAAGGTAGGTATCAACGGTTTTGGCCGCATCGGTCGCCTGGCGCTACGCGCCGCCTGGGGCTGGCCGGAGCTGGAATTCGTACAGATAAACGACCCGGCCGGCGATGCCGCAACCCATGCCCATCTGCTGAACTTCGATTCTGTGCATGGCCGCTGGCAGCATGAAGCGGGCAGCGACCGCGATTGCATTGTGATCGGCGGCAAGCGGGTCAAGGTTACCGCCAACAAGGCGATCGCGGATACCGACTGGAGCGGTTGCGACCTGGTGATCGAAGCCAGCGGCAAGATGAAGACCGTCGCGGTGCTGCAGGGCTATCTGGACCAGGGCGTCAAGCGCGTAGTCGTCAGCGCGCCAGTCAAGGAAGCTGGGGCGCTGAATGTGGTGATGGGCGTCAACCAGCAGCTGTTCGACCCGGCGCAGCATCGCATCGTCACCGCGGCGTCCTGCACCACCAACTGCCTGGCGCCGGTGGTCAAGGTGATCCACGAGAACCTCGGCATTCGCCACGGTTCGATCACCACCATCCACGACCTGACCAACACCCAGAGCATCCTCGACCAGCCGCACAAGGACCTGCGCCGCGCCCGGGCTTCGGGCATGAGCCTGATCCCCACCACCACCGGTTCGGCCACGGCGATCGCCGAGATTTTCCCTGAGCTGCGCGGCAAGCTGAATGGTCACGCCGTGCGCGTACCACTGGCCAACGCCTCGCTGACCGACTGCGTGTTCGAAGTGGAACGCGCAACCACGGTCGATGAGGTCAATGCGCTGCTCAAGGACGCCGCCGCTGGCCCGCTGAAGGACATCCTCGGTTATGAGGAGCGTCCGCTGGTGTCCATCGACTACCGCACCGATCCGCGCTCCTCGATCATCGACGCGCTCTCGACCATGGTGGTCAATGGCACCCAGGTGAAGCTCTACGCCTGGTACGACAACGAATGGGGCTACGCAAACCGCACCGTGGAATTGGCGCGTATGGTCGGGGCGGCGGGCTGATAAATCCCGGGTATCGCTGCGCTCAACCCGGCTACGGTCGGCGCAGCAGACCCGTAGGGTGCGCCGCGCGCACCAACCACTCCAACATGGTGCGCACGGCGCACACTACGACCGTTGTCCAATCGTCACTGGATGTCCCCATGCACGCCCTCTCCCGCCTCGCCCCGGATGTACGCCAATACCTGCTGATCACCGGCAACTATTGGGCTTTTACCCTCACCGATGGCGCGCTGCGCATGCTGGTGGTGCTGCATTTCCACAGCCTGGGCTACACGCCGCTGCAGATCGCCGCGCTGTTTCTGTTCTATGAGATTTTTGGTGTGGTCACTAATCTGGTCGGCGGCTACCTGGGCGCGCGGCTGGGCTTAAATCGCACCATGAATATCGGCCTGGCGCTGCAAGTCGTCGCCCTGCTGATGCTCACCGTGCCGGCAGCTTGGCTGACCATCCCCTGGGTGATGGGTGCCCAGGCGCTGTCGGGGATCGCCAAAGATCTGAACAAGATGAGCGCAAAAAGCTCGATCAAGCTGCTGGTGCCGGATAGCCAGCAGGGCACGCTGTACAAGTGGGTGGCAATCCTGACCGGCTCGAAAAACGCGCTCAAGGGCGTCGGCTTCTTTATGGGCGGCGCCCTCCTCGCCCTGCTTGGCTTTGCCGGCGCGGTGCTGGCGATGGCGACCGTGCTGGGGGCGATCTGGCTGGCCAGCATGTTGCTGCTGAAAAAGGACCTAGGCAAGGCCAAGGCCAAGCCGAAATTTCGCGACATCCTGTCGAAAAGCCGGGCGATCAATATTCTGTCGGCCGCGCGGCTGTTTCTCTTCGGCGCCCGCGATGTGTGGTTCGTGGTCGCGCTGCCGGTGTACCTGTCCAGCGTGTTCGGCTGGGATGTCTGGATGGTCGGCGGCTTTCTCGCCGCTTGGGTGATCGGCTACGGCATCGTCCAGTCCTTCACCCCAGCCATCACCGGCAAGGCCAGCGGCCAGGTACCGGATGGCCGCGCCGCCTTCGCCTGGGCCGCGGTGCTGGCCGGCTTGCCAGCCGCCATCGCGCTAGGCCTAGAGCTAAGCTCGGGCAGCGAACTCTCAGCGCATTGGGTGCTGCTTGGCGGATTGATGCTGTTCGGCGCGCTGTTTGCGGTGAACTCGTCGCTGCACAGCTACCTGATCGTCAGCTACGCCAAGGCCGACGGCGTATCACTGGACGTGGGCTTCTACTACATGTCCAACGCCCTGGGGCGTCTTATCGGCACGCTGCTGTCGGGCTGGGTGTATCAGGTTTACGGCCTGCAGGCATGCCTGTGGATCTCCTCGGCATTCGTGCTGCTCGCCGCGCTGATATCTCTAGGGCTACCGAGGCATGGCGCAGCGGGCGCGCCTGTTCAGTAACCGGTCATTTCCAGGTAACCACGCCCACCCTGACTCCCGCGCAAGCGCACCGGCCCCTCCCAGTAGGGAAAGCGCGTGCCCATCCAGGCCTGGGGCTGAATGGCCTGCACCTCGAGATCAAGTCGCTCCTCCGGCAACTCGACTCGCCAGGAAGTCGGTACCCGTCGGCCATTGGCCAGGGTGGTTTGCTGCAGCGGTGTCAGCCTGATCTCGGCGCCTTTCAGCGCGCGGCTCTGGCCGTCCGCCGCGATCCAGGTGCCGGCGCGGTAGTGCTCGCCGTCGGCCTGGCGCACCTGGAACAGCATCACCTTGGCGCCGTTTTGCAGGTGCAGGGAAAACCAGTCCCACCCCTGCTGCTCCGGCGCCAGCGGCTGGCTGCTCCACTCGCGGTCGAGCCAGGCCTGACCGGTGACCGCCACGCGCTTGCCGGCATGTTCGATTTCGCCGCTGACCTGATAGAACGGCTGGCTGTAGTAGTAGGACGCCTGGCCCTTGCCGGATTTCTCGCTGTAACCCTGCTTGCCGTGCAGCACCAGCGGGCCCTGGCTGTCGAGCTGCAGGCGATAGGCGAAACTCTCGCCCCGGGCCTGCATGCTCAGGTGCTGCAGGCCTTCGCCGCTATTACTTTGAAGCGACCAGTCATCAATCCAAGCGCGGAATGGCTCCGCCTCGACGCCCGCCTGGCCAACGCCGCCCCGCGCCAGGGTTTCAGCGGACGCATGGCCGAACGGGCCGCTCAGGCCGGCGTGGCCCATCCACAGATTCGGGCTGTTCCAGCCAGCCTGCTCGGCGCCCGAACGCAGCCCGGACCGGAACAGCGTCCACTGCACGCCCCAGTCGCGCCCTTCGCCATCGGTCAGGTTCGCCGTGACGTACCACCATTCGATGCGATAGCCATTGTGGGCGCCGTGGTCCGCGGGAAACTGCAGCGTGCGCCCCGTCTGCACCGGCGCGAATGCCTCGGCACTCTGACCCAGGCCCGCGAAGCCGGCGGCCGGTTCGACCGGCTGCTCGCATGCACTCAACAACCACGCCAGTACGGCGACACACCAGGGTTTAGCCTTCATCGGCAAATTGCCTCAAGAGATCGGCCGGGGACCGCCGCGCCAGTTGCCAGACCGGCCCAGCTGCCGCTGCCAGGCTGGTAACCAGCCCCAACAGGCCGAGCTGCAGCAATTGCCCGGGGAATACATGCAAGGGCAGGCGCCAGCCGAACGCCTGTACATTCACCACCGCAACCAGGCACCAGGCAAGCAGCAGGCCCAGGGGCATCGCCACCAGCACAGTAAGGCTGGCCAGCAGCAGGGTCTGGCCAAGGCTCAACCAGGCCAGCCGGCCGCGATTGACGCCCAGCGCCCACAGCGGCGCCAGCTGGCTGAGTCGGCTCTGGCCGAGGGTCAGCAGGCTGATGAACAGCGCCACCCCGGCCACCGCCAGGGTCAGGCTGTTCAGCGCGGCGGTGGCGGAAAAGGTGCGCTCGAAGATCTGGTTGGACCAGCGTTTCAATGCCGCCTGATCGATCGACTGGGCCGAGCTCAGGGCAAAACGCTGCTCCAGCTGCGTCTTCAGTGCCTCGACCTTGGCGGCCGGCATATGCAGGCTGATCGAGGCCAGCGCCGCCTCGGGCCAGTGGCGCTGCAGCCACTGCGCATCGACCAGTACCTGGCCTTTGGGGTTGCCGTAATCGGCATACAGCCCCAGCACCGGCAACGTCTGTTCACCCTGCGCAGCGGGCAGCACCAGGCTATCGCCGAGTTGCAGATCGAGTCGCCGCGCCAGTTGCTCGCTGAGCATCACCCCCTTGCCCTGCGCCAGCTGCGACCACGCGGAAGGCGACGCCTCGAGCAGCGGCCAGTCCTGGGCATAGGTGGGCTGCGCGGTGATACCTTGCAGCTGCGCCGGCCAGCCTTGCAGACGCATCTCGACCCGCCATTGCGGCAACGTCGCCGTGACGTTCGGTTGTTGCTGCAGCCAGGCGAGCATCTGCTGGCCCTGCTCGGTATCGCGCGGCGCCAGGTAAAGTTCGGCGGCCAGGCGCTGATCGAGCCAGCCGCTGAACGTCTGGCGAAAGCCTTCGGTCATGCTGCCGACCCCGACGCTGGCGGCCAACGCCAGCAGCAGCGCCATCAATGCCAGGGCCAGGGCCGGCAACTGCTGGCGGCTGTCGGCGACGAACCACTCGGCCAGTGGCCCTCGGCACAGCCTCGCCAGGCCGGCCAACGCCAGGTCGAGCAAAGCCGGCAGCAGCAACGCCGCCGCCAGCAACAGGCTCGCCAGCAGAAGGAAGCCCGCCAACAGGCTTTCGCCGTAGGCCCAGGCCAGCACGGCCACCAGCAACAAAACCAGCGCCAGCACCACCTGGCGTTTCAACCACACGCCCTGGGCGACTCGCCAGGCATGGGGTTGCGCCAAGGCCAGCAATGGCAGGCGCGCGGCACGCAACAGGCTGCTCGCGCCAGCGATGACGGCGCCCAGCAAGCTGATCGCCAATCCGGCCAGCCACCACTGCGGCGACAGCTGCAATTGGCCGGTCACCTCAGCGCCGTATAGGCCGCGCAAACTGGCGGCGATGTCCGGCAGCAGCGCGCTGGCCAACAGGTAGCCGCTGGCAACGCCGGCCAACCCGCCGAGGGTCGCCAGCAGCCCCAACTCAATGCCAAGTGCCAGTAGCAAACCCGCCAAACTGACGCCGCACGCGCGCAAGGTGCGCAACAGCCCGCGGCGCTGCTCCAGGGCCAGGCCGATGGCGGCGTGGACGATAAACAGGCCGACGATAAACGCCAGCATGCCCAGGGCGGTGAGGTTGAGGTGGAAGCTGTCGGTTAGGCGCTGCAGGTCATCGCCATCGCTTGGCGCGGCAAGTTGCACCTGCAGTTCGGCGGCGACGGCGGCAGGCAATGCCGGCGCCTGCTCGGCGAATGCGGCAGGCAACAACAGCCGCGACAGTTGCCCCGGTGCGTCGAGCAGCCGCTGCGCGTGGCCGATGTCGACGATGATCACCCCCGGCGCCAGCTGCGCCTGCAGCTGTAACGGCGGCAGGCGACGGCCGTCCGCGGTCAGCGGTTGCGCGCCCGGCTCCAGGCCCATGCGGCGCAAGGTGTCGGGGGCTATCCAGGCCTGCCCCGGCGGCGTCAGAAAGCCCAGCAGGTCGTCGTCCTGGCTCGCCTGGCCGGCCACCGTCAACCCGGCGGGTAGGGTCAACGGCTCGATGCCGATCACCTGCACGCTGATCGGCTGCTCGCCTTCGAACCGCAGCCGGCCCTGGAGCATGGGCGATACCGGCCAGCCGGCGCGCCGCAAACTGATGTAGCTGGCCTGGCTGAAGCGCTCGCCGTGGCGGGCACCGATGTACGCCTGTTCCGCGCCGGCAATCACTGCGCTGGCGCGCGCATAATCGGCGCGTGCCTGGCTGTTAAGGGCCTGTACGCCAGTCCACAGGGTGGTCGCCAGCCACAGCCCGGTGAGGATACTGAAGAACTGCAGCGGGTGCCGTCGCCAGTGACTGAGCAGTGCCAGCAGAGTCATTCGGAGCATGCCATTCACCCTTGTACGCGGCCGTGTTGCAGGCACAGGCAGTGGTCGAGCCGCGCCGCCAGCCGAGCGCTGTGGGTGACCATCAGCAGGCTGCTGCCCGCTTCGCCCACCAGCTCCAGCAGCAAGGTCAACACCGCTTCGCTGCTGGCCTCGTCGAGGCTGCCGGTCGGCTCGTCCGCCAATACCAACGCTGGCCGCCCGGCCAGCGCTCGGCCAATCGCCACGCGCTGTTGCTGACCGCCGGACAGCTGCTCGGGATAACGCTGCAGCAGCTCAGCCAAACCCAGACGCTCGGCCAGCTGCGTGACCCAGGCGGGATCGTGACGCCCGGCCAGACGCGCCTGGAAGGCCAGGTTGCCCGCCACCGTCAGGCTGCTGATCAGGTTGTATTGCTGGAACACCAGGCCGATACCCTCGCGCCGCCAGCGTGCCAGCTCGGCTTCGCTGCGCCCGTGCAACGGCTGCCCGTCGATCAGGATGCGCCCGCTATCAGGCCGCTCGAGGCCGGCGACCACATGCAGCAAGGTGCTTTTGCCACTGCCCGATTCGCCCATCAGTGCCAGGCTGGAGGCGCGCGCCAGTTGCAGGCCGACGCCGCGCAATACCGGCAGCGCCCCCTGGGCCGTGACGAAGGATTTATGCACATCTTCGACGATCAACATTCGCCTACCCGATCTCATCTGCGATTGCCCGAGGGTACCGCAGAAGCCCGCCCTGACACCCGCCCGTTATCGTCGCAGGCGCCTCGTACTCAAATAAAGGGCTGTGTCCCAATAGCGTGTTGCATGGCGCACGGCTGGCGCAGCTGCGCCATATCCAGATGCTGCTCGGCCCTACCGGTCCAGCGCAGCAAGGCGCTGCAGGCCTTCGGCGTAGCTAGGGTGCGCGGGGCCGCCCAGGCCGTGCGCACCATTGCTGTCTCGGTGCTGCGCATAGCGCACCCTAACGCTCACCTACGCCATGGCGCACCCTACAAAGTCAGGTCTTTAAACCCAGGCGCCGGTAACAGAGCCAAAGAAAAACCCGCCAATTGGCGGGTTTCTCGTCGCAGCAGGAATGTTTCAGAAGATGTAATCGGTGGTCAGGAAGCTCGATTCCCGATTGCGGATGATGTCGCTGATCAGTTGCTTGTTGCCGTCCTGGAACTTGGTCGCCACCAGGGTGCGGATCGAGAAAGTGCGCAGCGCATCGTGCACCGACAGGGTGCCTTCGGCCGAGTTCTTGCGGCCGTTAAACGGGAAGCTGTCGGGGCCGCGCTGGCACTGGGCGTTGATATTGATCCGGCCGACCTGATTGGCGAACGCATCCACCAGACGACCGATCTGCGCCGAGTCGTTGCCGAACAGGCTCAGCTGCTGACCGAAATCCGAATGCAGGACGTAATCGATCACCTCCTGCACATCGCGGTATGGCACCACCGGGATCAGCGGGCCGAACTGTTCTTCGTGGTACAGGCGCATCTGCGACGTGACCGGGCTGAGCAGCGCCGGGTAGAAGAAGCTCTGCCGATGGGCACCGCCGCCTGGGTTGATCACCCGTGCGCCCTTCGCCACGGCGTCATCAAGCAGGCTGTTGAGAAACGCCACCTTGCCCGACTCGGGCAGCGGGGTCAGCGCCACCCCATCCTCCCAAGGCATGCCTGGCTTGAGCGCGGCGAGCTTGGCGCAGAACTTGTCGAGAAACGGCTGTAGCACGTCCTCATGCACGAACAGGATCTTCAGCGCCGTGCAACGCTGGCCGTTGAATGACAGCGAGCCGGTAAGGGCTTCGCTGACCGCATTGTCGAGGTCGACATCGGGCAGCACGATGCCGGGGTTTTTTGCATCCAGGCCCAGGGCAGCGCGCAGGCGGTGCGGGCGCGGGTGGAGTTTCTTCAGGTCGCTGGCACCCTTGTTGGTGCCGATAAAGGCGAACACGTCGATCTTCCCGCTGGCCATCAGCGCACTGACGGTGTCGCGACCGCGGCCGTAAATGATGTTGATGACACCCGGTGGAAAGCTGCTGCGAAACGCCTCGAGCAACGGGCGAATCAGCAGCACGCCGAACTTGGCGGGCTTGAACACCACGGTGTTGCCCATGATCAGCGCCGGAATCAACGTGGTGAAAGTTTCGTTCAGCGGGTAATTGAACGGCCCCATGCACAGGGCGACGCCCAGCGGCACGCGGCGAATCTGGCCGAGGGTGCCCTGCTCCAGCTCGAAGCGGCTGGAGCGACGATCCAAGGCCTTGAGCGCCTCGATGGTGTCGACGATGTAATCGCAGGTGCGGTCGAACTCCTTTTCCGAGTCCTTGAGGTTTTTGCCGATCTCCCACATCAGCAGCTTGACCACTGCCTCGCGCTGTTCGCGCATGCGGGCGAGAAAGGCTTCGACATGCTGGATGCGTTCGACCACGCGCATCGTTGGCCACTGCCCCTGGCCGTGATCGTAGGCGGTAACCGCGGCATCCAGCGCCACCAGTGCAGCCTCGGCGTCCAGCAGCGGCGTGCTACCAAGGACCACCTGCTGATCGCCCTGCGCGCTGCTCAGAAATACCGGGCTGCGGACCTCGGCCAGCGGGCCGTCCCAGCGCACCAACTCGCCGTTGACCAAATACTCGCGCTGCTCCACGGGCGCATCGGCGCGGTAGCGCTCGGGAATCTCGGCGACGGTGGGAAACAGGGTGTCGAGGCGATTGTCGGTGTGCATGGGTAATCCCTTGTTGTTTTACCTGAATGGTTGCCTGAATGGCGATGCCTTGAACTGCCGGCGCCCGGGCCGGCCGCCAATCAATCGAGCAAACGCAAGGCGTCGCTGCTGCACTGCTGGATGCGCGCCCAATCGCCCTGTTTGACCCACTCGCTGTCGAACATCCAGGTACCGCCAACGCACATCACGTTGGGCAGCGCCATGTAGCGCAGCAGGTTGTCCGGACTGATGCCGCCGGTCGGGCAGAATTTCACCCCGGCGAACGGCCCACCGAGCGCCTTGAGCGCCGCGACGCCGCCGCAGACTTCCGCTGGAAACAGCTTGAAGCGCCGGTAACCGAGGGCGTAACCAAGCATGATTTCCGAGGCGCTGCTGACGCCCGGCAACAGCGGCACCGCACTTTCCAGGCTGGCCTGGAGCAGCTCAGGGGTCGAGCCGGGCGAGACGATGAACTGCGCACCGGCGTCGATGGCCGCCTGCAGCATCTGCCGATCCAGCACCGTGCCGGCGCCGACGCACAGCTCGGGCCGGGCCTCGCGCAGCTGGCGGATGGCGGTCAGGCCATGGGCCGAGCGCAGGGTGATTTCCAGCACCGTCAGGCCGCCGGCGGCCAGGGCATCGGCCAGCGGCAGGATGTCCTCTTCGCGGTTGATGGTGATCACCGGCATGATCCGTGCGCGGGCGCAGAGCGCATCGATCTGGGCGATCTTTTCCGCCATGCGGGCTTGCGGGTCGGTCGAGTTAGCGTGAGTCGTCATAGGGCTGGTCCTTCGGGCCTAGGGGCACCAGTAAATCTCAAGAGGAGAACGCAGAAAGGCGCGTATCGGCATGCCTGGCACGTCATCCGTGCGCAGGGCTTGGCTCAAGGTGTCGAGCTTGCCCATGCCTTGAATGGCCAGCAGCGGCATGTGCGCGGCGGCCAGGGTCGGCAGGGTCAGCGTCAGCCGCTGATGCGGTACGCTGGGCGCCAGCATCGGCAGGCAGCGTCGCGGGCAATTGGCCTGCAGCGCGGCGTCGAGGTTCGGGCTGTGGGGGAACAGTGAAGCGGTATGCCCGTCGTCGCCCATGCCGAGTACCAGCACGTCGATGGCGGGCAACGCACTCAGGGCTTCGTCGGCTTTCAACGCGGCTTCTTCGAGGCTGGCAGCCGGCTGATACAGGCCGATAAAGCGTGCCGCCGCGGCTGGCCCGCGCAACAGATGACGACGCACCAGGCCTTCATTGCTGTCGGGGTGGCTGACCGGTACCCAGCGCTCGTCCGCCAGGCTGATCACCACCTGCGCCCAGGGCAGTTCCTGCGCGGCCAGGCTGTTGAAGAAAGCCACCGGGCTGCGCCCGCCAGATACCACCAGGGTGGCGCTGCCATGGCTGTCGACCGCGGCGCGCAAGGCCTCGGCTACGGCTTTGGCCAGGTCCTCGGCCAGGTGTTGCGCGCCGCTGTGGCTGCGCGCAACCACGCCGATCGGCAGATCGAGTTTAGAGATCGCCATACCAGGACCTCCCGTCACGGGTGATTAATGCAATCGAGCTCATCGGCCCCCAGCTGCCGGCGGCATAGGGTTTCGGCGCATCGCCGAGGCGCTTCCAGCCGGCAATCAACTGATCGCACCACTGCCAGGCATGCTCGATTTCGTCCTTGCGCACGAACAGGTTCTGGTTGCCGCGCATCACTTCGAGCAGTAGCCGTTCGTAGGCGTCGGGCACCCGCGCGCTGCGGTAGGTGTCGGAGAAATTCAGCTGCAGCGGGCCGCTGCGCAGCTGCATGCCCTTGTCCAGGCCCTGGTCCTTGGTCATCACCTGCAGGGCGATGCCTTCATCGGGCTGCAGGCGGATGATCAGCTTGTTGCCAATCAACTGGCGCTGCTCGGGGGCAAAGATGTAGTGCGGCGGCTCTTTGAAATGGATGACGATCTGCGACAGCTTCTGTGGCATGCGCTTGCCGGTGCGCAGGTAGAACGGCACGCCGGCCCAGCGCCAGTTGCGGATGTCGGCCCGCAGCGCGACAAAGGTTTCGGTGTCGCTGCGGGTGTTGGAATTCTCTTCCTCGAGGTAGCCCGGCACCGCCTTGCCGTCGCTGCTGCCGGCCACATACTGGCCGCGCACCACCTGGCCGCTGAGCTGCTCGGCGGTGATGGGCGCCAATGCCTTGAGCACCTTGACCTTCTCGTCGCGGATGCTGTCGGCCGAGAGGTCCGAGGGCGGGTCCATGGCGATCAGGCAGAGCAGCTGCAACAGGTGGTTCTGAATCATGTCGCGCAACTGCCCGGCCTGGTCGAAATAGCCCCAGCGGCCTTCGATGCCGACCTTCTCCGCCACGGTGATTTCAACGTGGGAGATGTAGTTCTGGTTCCACTGGGTCGCGAACAGGCTGTTGGCAAAACGCAGGGCGATCAGGTTCTGCACCGTCTCCTTGCCCAGGTAATGGTCGATGCGGTAGATGCGGGTTTCCGGGAAGAACTGCGCCACCGCATCATTGACCTGACGTGAGGATGCCAGGTCGTGACCGATCGGCTTTTCCAGTACGGCGCGGGTGCGTTCGGCCAGGCCGACCTGGGCCAGATTGGCGCAGATGCCGCCGTACACCGACGCCGGTGTGGCGAAGTAGGCGATCAGCCGCTCGGCATCGCCAACCCGCTCCGCCAGCGCGGTGTAGTCGTCAGCCTGCAGGAAATCCATGGTCAGGTAATCGAGGCGCGCCTGGAAGCGCTGCAGGGTTTCGGCGTCGATCTCGCTGGCCGGCACGTAGCGGCGCAGGTGCTCGCCGATAAAACTCAGGTGCTGCTGGGCGTCACCGGTTTCCCGGGCCAGCGCGAGGATGCGCGTATCGGCATGCAAGAGGCCGGCGCGGTCGAGCTGATAGAGCGCCGGAAACAGCTTGCGCAGGGCCAGATCACCGAGCGCGCCAAACAGGGCGAATGTGCAGGACTCAAGATTCAAGGTCGTCATAATGTTTGTTCTTTTATCAAGTTGCGCTAGAAATACCCGGATATCGGGGATTTATCAAGGCTAAATGTTGTAATAAAAACAACATTTAGCCAAATCCTACTTTAGAGTGGTGACGTTTACAGGCCATCAGTACGATAGGCCGGCATTTTCATCACCCGTTCAAGCTGCCCGCCAAGGAAAAAACATGGACCGCGTGCGCAACCTTCTCGAACAGATTCAGGGCCGCCTCGACAGCCTGAACAAAGCCGAACGCAAAGTCGCCGAAGTGATTTTGCGCAATCCACAGGTCGCCACCCGTTTCAGTATTGCCGCCCTCGCCCAGGCTGCACTGGTCAGTGAACCCACGGTAAACCGCTTCTGCCGTTCGTTCGGCGTCAGCGGCTACCCCGAGCTGAAAATGCAGCTCGCGCAAAGCCTGGCCAGCGGCGCCGCCTACGTCAGCCGCGCGGTGGAAGCCGATGACGGCCCCGAAGCCTACACCCGCAAGATTTTCGGCAGCGCCATCGCTTCATTGGACAGCGCCTGCCAGTCACTCGATCCGCAGCTGGTCAGCCGCGCCGTCGACCTGCTGATCCAGGCCAGGCAGATCCACTTTTTCGGCCTCGGCGCCTCGGCCCCGGTAGCGCTGGATGCGCAGCACAAGTTCTTCCGCTTCAACCTGGCGGTATCCGCCCACGCCGACGTGCTGATGCAGCGCATGCTCGCCTCGGTCGCGCACACCGGCGACCTGTTCGTGATCATTTCCTACACCGGCCGTACCCGCGAGCTGGTCGAAGTCGCGCGCCTGGTGCGGGAAAGCGGCGCCTCAGTAATCGGCCTGACCGCCGCCGGTTCGCCATTGGCGCAGGCCAGCACCCTGAGCCTGAATATTCCGCTGCCGGAAGACACCGACATCTACATGCCGATGACCTCGCGGATCATCCAGCTCACCGTGCTCGATGTGCTGGCGACCGGCATGACTCTGCGCCGCGGCGTGGATTTCCAGCCGCACCTGCGCAAGATCAAGGAAAGCCTCAACGCCAGCCGCTATCCGGTCGACGAAGAACCGATGTAAACGGCGCCACTCGGGTAGGGTGCGCCGTGCGCACCAGGGTCAGCGTCAACGTAGATTGTTGGTGCGCATGGCGCACCCTACGGGTCAGCTCTTAGTTGGTTGCAGTCCGGGCTACTGAGGCACTTCGCGAACTCGCGCCGGGCAGATCACCCTAGACGCGCTTTCAACGCCAGCACCGCCTCCTCACCGGGTTTCAGGCTCAGGCTGTCGGCCGCGCAACTGGCGGCCTGGACGCTGAGAAAACCCAGGGCTTCGCTCCAGCTGACGTCGGTCAGCGGCCGGCTACCCGGATGCCAGACCACGCTGTTGGCACCGCCACGGGTATCGATCAGCAGCCGCCGCTGCCAGGACAAGTCCTGCAGCTGCAACTGGGCGCCACGCTGGAAGATCCGGTGACAGCCGTCTTCGATCCGCAGCGCGCCCTGCTGCACGCAGCCTTCGCGCTTGAGCAGGTCCTGGCCGCTGGCGCCATCCAGACCCAGCAGCGCCACCCGCACCACGTCGCTGATCCGCCAATAGGCGTGCAACGCGTGGCTGAGCTGACACGGCTCGCTGTCCTGGTGACGGGTACGCAGGCGCAATTTCATATGCGCACCCAGCTCGGCTTCTAGAATCACCTGCCAGTCGCACAGCTCCAACTGCCAGCGCAGGTGCACCGACTGCTCGTCCACCCGGCTGTCGAGCAGCTCCCAATCCATCAGCCGCGCCCAGCCGTGGGACGGCCAGCCACTTTCGCCGGGATGACGCCCGTACCAAGGCCAGCACACCGGCACACCGCCACGGATTGCCGCCCCCTGGGGCCAGCGACTGGCGCACCACAGCCACGGCCGTTGACCGCGCGGCTGAAAATGCAGGAGCTGCGCGCCCTGCCGACTGAACGCCGCCTGAAACGCCGGATGCTCGATCAGCAGCAACTCGCGCCCCTGCTGCATCACCCAGCGCAACGTCGAGCCGTCGCCCTGCAGAAACAGCGCAGCCAAGGGATGCCCTGCGGCATCACTTGGCTGAACGGTTACAGCGGACGAGCGCCTGGGCTTAGCCGGAATCATGCAAGGCTCGGCGCGAGGCGCTCAACGACATGGGTTCAGTCCCACCAGTACTCGACCTGCACGCCGAAGTTCGAGCCATGCTGCGCGCTACCGAACGCGCCGCTGTCGGACAACGCCGAGCCAGCCGCCACCAGGTTGGCCGCGCGCTGCGCCGCGTCGTTCCAGCTGGCATAGGTGTAGTACAGGCGCACCTCGGGCCGCGCCCAGAACCCAGGGCCCGACGGCGACCAGGTCGGCGCGACGGTGAACTTGGTCAGCTTGCGGGTGCCATCGCTGGCATCGACCTGATCGTGGCCGAGCTCGCCGATCAGCTTGAACTGCTCGGTGAAGGCGTAGGTAGTACGCCCGCCGACCGACACCCAGTCCTGATCGTCGCCGTCCGGACGCACGTCCTTCTGATAGACGAACTGTACCTGGCCGCCAAGGCGCGGGGTCATTTGCCAGTCGAAGAATTCGACCAGGCGATAGCTCTTGTTGTCGCGGTCCAGGCCGACGTCGCCGGTGTAACCCAGGCCGGTGCCAGGGCCGCGGCCGTATTGCAGAGCGAAGGTGTTCTTACCGCCGAGAAAATCCGCCTGTTTGTGTTGCGCGGTAATCGCCCAGCCGCTGTTGGCACCGGTGCTGTCAGGCTTGTCGATGTAGCTCAGACCGAACTCCAGTTCGCCGCCTGGGTTGGTGTCGAAGCCGCCGACGTTGAAGTCGTGGCGGTTGATGTAGGGGTCCTGGAATACGCTGTCCTTGCGCGAGAAGGCGTAGCTGTACTTCAACCCGCCCAGCTCGTAATCCTCGATGCCGGCGCCGGTGGCGGTCTGGTTCCAGTAGTAGAAGTCGCTGATGTGAATGTCGTTGCGCTTGTAGAAGCGCCGCCCGGCCCACAGCGAACCGCCGTTCAGGGCGGGCACGTTGCTCCACTCGGCGAACATCTGGTTCATCCGTGCAAAGCCGTAGTCGCCGGTGAATTTCGGGGTATGGCCGTATTGGTTGTACAGCTGGGCCATGCCCTCGAGGCTGACGACCGATCCGTCGTCGAGGGTGAGCAGGTCCTGACGCAGGTCCAGCTCGATGTACTGCTCGCATTCGTTACCCAGGCGGTACTTCGATTGCGCGCCGGGCAACTGGAAGCAAGATTGACTGCCATTGCCGTCTGCCGTGCCTGCGCCAACACGGCCGTAACCGCTGAACTCCAGCGCGCTTGCCGCTTGCGGTAATGCCAGGTAGCCCATGGTCAACACCATGCCTAAACTCGTTGCTGCTCTCATATTCACTCCTTCTTGTTTTTATTGTTTACCGCTCGCTGCATAAACCCCGGGGCACGGATACGACAGACGCACCCCCAGGCGTGTGATTGCTCCGCTCAACGTGCCTTGAACTGGGCGACCTTGGATACAGCCTGCTCAGGGCTGCGCGCTTCGGGTAACAGGCGCTCGCCGCTTTTCGCATCGAACAGCAGCAGCTTGCTCGGATCGAATTGCAGCTCCAGGGTCTGCCCGACCTGGGGTGCCTGGTCCGGGGTCAGACGGCAGCACACCTTGGTCTGGTTCAGGGTCACGAACACCAGGGTGTCCGGCCCGGTTGGCTCGGTGACTTCGACCTCGGCGCGCACCGTGGTCAGGCTGGAGGTTCCGACCGATGCGAGCTGGATCTGTTCGGGCCGGATACCGAGAATCACGTCACGGTTCTCGAAACCTTCGCCCATCGAGCCCAGCGGCAGCTCGCAACGGGCCTGCCCCGCCGCACCGGCCGCCCCGTCGAGCAGCGCCAGCAGTTGACCGTCACGACGTTGCAGGCGCAGGGGAATGAAGTTCATTGGCGGCGAACCGATAAAGCTGGCCACGAACAGATTGGCCGGGTCGTTGTAGATCTGCTGCGGGGTGCCGAACTGCTGGATGATGCCGTCCTTCATCACCGCTACCTTGTCGCCCAGGGTCATCGCCTCGATCTGATCGTGGGTGACATAGACCGTGGTGGTCTTCAGGCGCTGGTGCATCAGCTTGATTTCGGTGCGCATTTCCACGCGCAGCTTGGCGTCGAGGTTCGACAGCGGCTCGTCGAACAGGTAGATCTTCGGCCGCCGTGCCAGCGCCCGACCCATGGCCACGCGCTGCTGCTGGCCACCGGAAAGCTGCCCCGGCTTGCGTGCCAGCAAATGTTCGATCTGCAGCAGCTTGGCGACCCGCGCCACTTCCTCTTCGATGGCCGCGGGGGCCATCTTGCGCATCTTCAGGCCGAAGGCGATGTTGTCGCGCACGGTCATGGTCGGGTACAGCGCGTAGGACTGAAAGACCATGGCGATGTCGCGATCCTTCGGGCTCATGCCGCTGATGTCGGCGTCATCGACCAGAATCGCCCCGCCGCTGATTTCCTCCAGGCCGGCTATGCAGTTCATCAGCGTGGACTTACCGCAGCCCGACGGGCCGACCAGAATCAGAAACTCCCCAGAGTCGATCTTGATCTCGATGTTTTTCAGGGTGTCAGCCAGGCCGTTGCCGTAGCTTTTGTTCACGTTGCGCAGTTCGAGCGTTGCCATAAATCTCTCCAGAATCGTTGCAGCACAATCACAACGATCCGATTAACCCTTGACGGCGCCGGCTGTGAGCCCGCGCAGGAAATACTTGCCGGCGAGGATGTACACCACCAGCGTGGGCAGGCCGGCGATCATCGCCGCCGCCATGTCGACGTTGTATTCCTTGGCCCCAGTGCTGGTGTTGACCAGGTTGTTCAGTGCCACGGTGACCGGCTGGGTATCGCCGCTGGCGAACACCACGCCGAAGAGGAAGTCGTTCCAGATCTGGGTGAACTGCCAGATCAGGCAGACCATGATGATCGGGATCGACATCGGCAGCAGAATCCGCCCGAAGATGGTGAAGAAGCCCGCGCCATCAAGGCGCGCAGCCCGCACCAAGGCGTCCGGAATGCTCACGTAGTAGTTGCGGAAGAACAGCGTGGTGAATGCCAGGCCGTAGACCACGTGCACCAGCACCAGACCGCTGGTGGTATTGGCCAGGCCGAGCTGGCCGAGGGTGAACGAGGCCGGCAGCAGCACCACCTGAAACGGCAGGAAGCAGCCGAACAGCAGCAGACCGAAGAACAGCTGCGAACCACGGAAGCGCCACATCGCCAGCACGTAGCCATTCAGGGCGCCGAGCAAGGTTGAAATCAGCACCGCCGGAATGGTGATCTTCACCGAGTTCCAGAAGAAGCCGCCGACCCCGTCCCAGGCCTTGAGCCAGCCAATGGCGGTGAACACCTCCGGCCTGGAGAGCAGGTTGCCAGTGCGGATGTCTTCCGGGCTTTTGAAGCTGGTCAGCAGCATAATCACCAGCGGAATCAGGTAGACCGCACAGGCGGTCAGCAGCGTGGCGTAGATCGCCATCCGGCTGAAGCTGAGCGGGAAACGGCTAGTCATGGCGTTTGCCTCGCAATTCGGAATACAGATAAGGCACCAGGATCGCCAGCACCGCGCCGAGCATCATGATTGCGCTCGCCGCGCCGAGGCCCATCTGGCCGCGGGTGAAGGTGTGGGCATACATGAACATCGCCGGCAGGTCCGAGGCGTAACCGGGGCCGCCTGCGGTCATCGACGCGACCAGGTCGAAGCTCTTGATCGCGATGTGGGCGAGGATCATCAGCGAGCTGAAGAACACCGGGCCCAGACTCGGCAGGACGATGCGCAGGTAGATGTTTGGCAGGCTCGCGCCATCGACCTGGGCGGCGCGAATGATCGACTGATCGACCCCGCGCAAACCGGCGAGAAACAGCGCCATGACGAAGCCCGAGGCTTGCCAGACGGCGGCGATCACCAGGCAGTAGACGACCCGGTCGGGGTCCACCAGCCAGTCGAAACGGAAACCTTCCCAGCCCCAGTCACGGAGCATCTTGTCGATGCCCAGGCCCGGGTTGAGCAGCCACTTCCAGGCGGTGCCGGTGACGATCATCGACAGCGCCATGGGATAGAGAAAAATCGTGCGGATAAAGCCTTCGCGGCGAATGCGCTGATCGAGCAGCACCGCCAGCAGCACGCCGATCACCAGGCTGATGCCGATGAACAGCCCGCCGAACATCATCAGGTTCTTGCTCGCCACCCACCAGCGATCGTTGTCTAGCAGTCGCTCGTACTGCTGCAGGCCGACCCACTTGTAACTCGGCATGAAGCGCGAGTTGGTGAACGACAGCGCAAAGGTCCAGAGGATGTAGCCGTAGAAGCCAACCAGGACGATCAGCATGCTCGGCGCCAGCACCAGTTTGGGTAGCCAGCGTTGCAGCGCATCCAGCGGCGAAGCCTTCATAAAGACGGCGGTTGAGCTCATAAAACAGTCCATCGTTGCCAGATAAGGAACAAATTCAGGCCGCACGAAACCGCTGGACGAGGTCAGCGACCACGCCCGTTCGTACCACCTGGGGAAACCGCCGGCGAACCGGCGGTCAGACGCGACCTACTGCACGGCTTCGATAGCTGCCGCGAGTTGCTGGGCAGCCTTTTTCGGGTCTGCACTCGGGTCGTTGAAGAAGTTGGTCACCACATCGAACACCGCGCCCTGCACGTAGCTGGACGCCGCCATGCCATGGGCCAGGCTCGGCTGCAGTCCGCCGCTGGCGGCCGCTTCCTTGAAGTCCTTCATGGATGCCTGGGCGCAGGAATCGAAGGTGCTCATGTCCTGATCCAGCCGAACCGGAATGGAGCCCTTGTTCTGGTTGAAGAACTGCTGGAACTCCGGCTCCATGATGGTCCGCGCCAGGTCTTCCTGGGCTTTGCGGTTTTCTTCGTTGCTCAGCTTGAACATGGCCAGGGAATCGATGTTGTAGGCGAAGCTGCCCTGGGTGCCGGGGAATGGCAGGCACTGGTAATCCTTGCCGGCGACTTTGCCGGCAGCGGTCCATTCGCTCTTGGCCCAGTCGCCCATCACCTGCATGCCAGCCTTGCCGTTGATCACCAGGCCCGCGGCGGTGTTCCAGTCACGACCGGCAGCGTCGGCATCGATGTAGCCGCGCAGCTTCTGCAGGGCGGCGAAGACTTCGACCATCTTGTCGCCCGTGAGGGTGGCCTTGTCCTGCTCGACGAAGGCTTTGGCATAACCGTCGGCGCCGAGGATGCTGAACGCCAGGTCTTCGAACACGGTGCCGTCCTGCCAGGGCTGGCCGCCGTGGGCAATCGGGATAAACCCGGCGGCCTTGAGTTTTTCGGCGGCGGCGAAGAATTCATCGAGGGTGGTTGGCGGCGTGGCGCCGGCCTTGGCGAACACCTCGGGGTTGATCCACAGCCAGTTGACCCGATGCACGTTGATCGGCACAGCCACGTAGTCGCCATCGTATTTCATGACATTGGCCACCTGCTTGGGCAGCAGGCTGTCCCACTTCTGCTCGGCGGCAACACCGTTGAGGTCGGTGAGCAGGCCCAGCTCGCCCCACTCCTGGATATCCGGCCCCTTGATCTGCGCGGCGGCAGGCGGGTTGCCGGAAACGGCGCGGGTTTTCAGCACGGTCATGGCGGCTTCACCACCGCCGCCGGCTACGGCGAAATCCTTCCAGGTGTGACCTTTTTCTTCGACCAGTTTTTGCAGAGTGTCGGCGGCGCGCTTTTCGCCACCGGACGTCCACCAGTGCAGCACTTCGACTTCACCGGCGTGCACGGCCAGTGGCATCAGGGAAACGAGGGATACAGCGGTTGCCAGGCGAGAAATCGCATTCATGAAGGGTACCTTTCTTGTTGTTATTCACAGGCAAGTCGGTGCTTGCGCTGGAATCGAGTCTAACCACGCCTGCCAATGCGGCGGGTAACGAAGGGATGCGTAAATGTCACTGGCCGGTTACAAACGTAGGGTGCGCCATGCGCACCATCGAACGCGACACTGCAGCAATCGCGGTGCGCGCGGCGCACCCTATGTCAACGCGGCAAATTCGGATGGGTGCAAAAACCGTAGGGTGCGCCGTGCGCACCATTTAACCCGACACTCCAGCACCACCGTGCCTGCATCAACGCGGCAAACTCAGGGTCACGCGCAGGCCGCCTTCGCGCAGGTTGCGCAGGCTCAGCTCGCCGCCGTGGCTGTGGGCGATGTTGCGCGCAATGCCCAGCCCCAACCCGTACCCCTGCTGCTGCCCGGCCAGACGGAAATGCGGCTCGAACACCTGCTCCAACCGCTGCTCCGGCACGCCCGGCCCTTCGTCATCGACATGCAGGACAAAGGCGCCGTCGTCATCCTCGATATGCAGGTGCGCGCGTTCGCCGTACTTCAAGGCGTTATCCACCAGATTGCCGATGCAGCGCTTGAGCGCCAGGGGCTTGCCCGCGTAGGCGTGCAGCGCCTGCCCGTCCACGGTCACGCGGCCGTTGCCGAGCGGCGCCAGGTAGGGCTCGACCACGCAGTTGAGCAACTGGTTGAGGTCGACCGGCTCGATGTTCTCGTGGATATCGGTGTCTTTCACACACTGCAGCGCGCCCTTCACCAGCATCTCCAGCTCGTCCAGATCGCGGCTGAACTTGGCCTGCACGGCTTCGTCTTCCAGCAGTTCGACGCGCAGGCGCAAGCGTGTGATGGGCGTGCGCAGGTCATGGGAAATCGCGCTGAACAACTGGCTGCGCTCACGCAGGTAACGGCCGATGCGCTCGCGCATGCTGTTGAACGCGCGGCTGACCTCGATCACCTCGCTGCCGCCCGCCTCGGTCAGCGGTTCGACATCGCTGCCCAGCGACATCTCCCGCGCCGCCACGGCCAGGCGCTTGAGCGGCCGGCTCTGCCAGTGCACCAGAATGCCGATAAACAGCAGCAGAAAACTGCTGGTGAGGATGATGAACCACAGCTGCTGGGCCGGCAGGCCCTGTTGCTCCAGGCCGACATAGGGTTCGGGCATCAGGGAGGCGAGGTACAGCCATTCGTTGGGCGCGATCTGGATCTGCGTCACCAGCACTGGCGGATTCAGCGGTTCCAGACTGAGGGCGTAATGGGCCCAGGAGCGCGGCAGCTCGTCGAGCTTCAGCGCGCTGTTGAAGATGCGCAGGTCGTCCGGGCTGACGAACTGCGCGGAGACATCCAGGTTGCTGCCAAGCCGCTCGCGCAAGGTCGCATCCACCGCGTCGAGCACCGCGCGCTTGCGCGGGGTTTCCGGCAGCACCTGCATGGTCAGCGGCTTGTCATTGAGCGAAACGAAGAAGCGCGTGCCGCCCATGTTGCGCAACTGATCGAGGACCATCGGCCGGTAGCCAATCGGCAGCGAACGAAAATAGCTGACGCTGGCCGCCATCGACTGCGCCAGGCTGCGCGCGCTGGTGAGCAGGCCTTCCATCTGGCTGGCGCGCAGCTGCGATACCCAGATCACGCTGGACAGCGCCTGGGCCAGCAGCACCACCAGCAGGGTCAGTAACAGCATGCGCCCGAGCAGCGAACGCGGCACCGGCAACAGCTTGCGCAACTCAACCATGGTTGTGCGGCGTCACGGTGGCGGCCAGTTGGTAACCGCTGCCGCGCACCGTGCGAATCAGCCGCGCGGGCTTGCCGGTATCGCGCAGTCGCTGGCGCAGGCGACTGACCGCCATGTCGACGATGCGCTCCAGTGGCATGACTTCGCGGCCGCGGGTGGCGTTGCCGATGGTGTCGCGGTCGAGAATCTGCTGCGGATGGTCGAGAAACAGCTTGAGCAGCGCGAAATCGGCGCCGGACAGAATCACCTCTTCGCCGTCGGCATGGAACAGCCGGTGGCTGACCATATCCAGCCGCCACTCGTCGAACAGCAGCACATCGCTGCCGCGCTCCTGGCTGAAGTGCGCGCGGCGCAACAGCGCCTTGATCCGCGCCAGCAGTTCGCGTGGGCTGAAGGGTTTGCCGAGGTAATCGTCGGCGCCCAGTTCCAGGCCGATGACCCGGTCGGTTTCGTCCGAGCTGGCAGTCAGCATGATCACCGGCACCTGGGCGAAACGCTGATGCTCGCGCACCCAGCGGCACAAGCTGAAGCCGTCCTCGTCTGGCAGCATCACATCGAGAATCACCAGGTCGGCTGGCTCGGCGCACAGGCCCTGGCGAAAGCCCGCGCCGTCGCCAACGGTGCGCACCTGAAAGCCCGCACGGCTCAGGTAGGTGTGCAGCAATTCGCGGATTTCCTGATCGTCATCGACCAGTAGAATCGATTTACCGGGCTGGCTCACTGTCCGCCTTCCTTATTGTCATTGGGTATACGCATCCAACCCGTAAGGCGCGCCGCGCGCACCATCATCCCAGAGCGTAGGGCGGGCATGCCGCAAGCTTGTCCTCCATGGGGACCAACGGTGGACATGGCTGCGCCATGTTCACCCTACTCGGTTCGCGCCATAGCCTGTTGCAGCGCCACGCCCGCGCCCATCAGGCCAGGGTACTCCGCTGTGACCAGCCACACCGGAACGCCGGCAAAATAACCGCTCATGCAGCCTTTGTCGCTGAAGCTCTTGGCAAAACCGCTGGCGAGGAAGAATTCGGCGAAGCGCGGCACCACGCCGCCGACGATATACACACCGCCGCGCGCACCGAGCGTCAGCACGTTGTTGCCGGCGGCGCGGCCGAGCCAGCAGCAGAACTGCTCCAGCACCTCGACCGCAACCTGGTCACCGGCCAGCGCCGCGGCGGTGACGGCAGCCGGCGAATGCAGGCGCGGCTCGCGTGCATCCAGCGCGCAGATCGCGTGATAGAGATTCAGCAACCCACCGCCACTGAGTACGTCCTCCGCGCGTACATGGCCAAGCTGACGGTGCAGTTGCTGCCACAGCGCCGCCTCGCGCGGACTGCCGATCGGCAGGTCGACATGACCGCCCTCGCCCGGCAACGCCAGCCAGTTGCCATCGGCCAACGCCAGCAAGGTGCCGACACCCAGACCAGTGCCTGGCCCGATCACCACGCACGGCCGGTCGCGCTCGGCCTCACCCGGACAGACGCTGAGCCGCTCGTGCGCCTCAACGCGAGTCATACCCAGGGCCATGGCGGAGAAATCGTTGATCAGCAGCAGCTCGCGAACCTGCAACTCGGCGCAAAAGGCCGTGCGGCTGATGCGCCAGTGATTATTGGTAAACCGAAACAGATCGCCGCTGACCGGCCCGGCGCACGCCAGGCAGACCGAATCCACGGCACCGAGGGGAAGCTCCAGTTCGGTCAGGTAGGCAACAATCGCCTGCTCCGGCCCCGGGTAGTCGGCGACCGCCAACACCCGCACCGACTCCAGCTGCTGGTCACGCCACAGGGCGAAGCGTGCATTGGTACCGCCGATATCACCGACCAGTGCCAACTTCACTGCAACGCCTCCAGGTCCGCGCTGAATACGCTGGCGCCCTGCTCGGCCGGGCTGAACGCGGCGCGCATGAAGCCGAACAGCTCGCGCCCGCAGCCGATGCCGGTGTCCTTCGGCCGCGGCGCCACCTCACGGGCTGCCCACTCGCTAGAGTCCACCAGCACTTCCAGGGTGCCCGCAACGCCGTCGACACGAATGATGTCGCCGTCGCGCACCTTGGCCAACGGCCCGCCGTCCCAGGCTTCGGGACTGAGGTGAATCGCCGCCGGAACCTTGCCCGACGCGCCGGACATGCGCCCGTCGGTAACCAGCGCGACCTTGAAGCCGCGGTCCTGCAAAACGCCAAGGTACGGGGTGAGTTTGTGCAGCTCGGGCATGCCGTTGGCCTTGGGCCCCTGGAAGCGCACCACGGCGACGAAATCCCGCTCCAGCTCGCCGGCCTTGAACGCGTCGGCCAGCTCGAGCTGATCCTGAAACACCCGCGCCGGCGCTTCGACGATGCGGTGCTCGAGCGCCACGGCCGACACCTTGGTCACGCCGCGGCCGAGGTTACCAGCCAGCGCGCGCAGACCGCCTTCCGGGGAAAACGCCTGAGAAACCGAGCGCAGAATATTGCTGTCGAGGCTCTCGCTCGGGCCTTCGCGCCAGGTCAGCACGCCTTCTTCAAGGAATGGCTCCTGGGTGTAGCGCTGCAGGCCCTGGCCCATGACGGTGTACACGTCTTCGTGCAGCAGGCCGGCTTCGAGCAGGGTGCGCACCATGAAAGGTACGCCGCCACAGGCGTGGAAATGGTTCACGTCGGCCTGACCATTGGGGTAGACCTTGGCCAGGGTCGGCGTCACTTCGGACAGGTCGGCCATATCCTCCCAGGTCAGCTGGATGCCGGCGGCGCGGGCGAACGCGGGGATATGCAGGGTGTGGTTGGTCGAGCCGCCCGTGGCATTCAGCGCCACCACGGAATTGACGATGGCCTTCTCGTCGACGATCTGACTCAGCGGCAGGTAGTTGCCGCTCTGCTTGGTCAGGCGGGTGACCTGGCGCGCGGCTTCGCGGGTCAGCTCGTCGCGCAGCGGTGTATACGGGTTGACGAACGAGGAGCCCGGCAGGTGCAGGCCCATGATCTCCATCACCACCTGGTTGGTGTTGGCGGTGCCGTAGAAGGTGCAGGTGCCGGGGCTGTGGTACGACTGCATCTCGGATTCGAGCAGCTCTTCGCGGCTGGCCTTGCCTTCGGCATAGCGCTGGCGAACCTCGGCCTTCTGCTTGTTGGGAATGCCCGAGGGCATCGGTCCGCCGGGGACGAAAATCATCGGCAGGTGGCCGAAGCGCAGCGCGCCGATCATCAGGCCGGGCACGATCTTGTCGCAGATGCCCAACAGCAACGCGGCATCGAACATGTTGTGCGACAGCGCCACGGCAGTGGACATCGCGATCACCTCGCGGCTTGCCAGGCTCAGCTCCATGCCCGGCTCGCCCTGGGTAACGCCATCGCACATGGCCGGCACGCCACCGGCGAACTGGCCGATCGAGCCGATTTCGCGCAGCGCCTGCTTGATCATTTCAGGGAAGTGCTCGTACGGCTGATGCGCCGAGAGCATGTCGTTATACGCCGAGACGATGCCGACGTTGGCCTCATCCATCAGCCTCAGGCGCTGCTTGTCACTGGGCGAACCGCAGCCGGCCACGCCGTGGGCGAAGTTGGCGCACTGCAGGCTGCTACGGTGCGGACCGTCGCTGGCGGCGGCGCCCATCTGCGCCAGGTAGCGCTCGCGGGTGGCGCGGCTACGGGCGATCAGGCGGTCAGTTACCTCTTGGACGCGGGGGTGCATGGTGTCGACTCCAGGCTGAAGAAGCAGGATTTTTATACTTAAAACAAAAATACTGCCACTTGGCTAAATTAACTTCTACTCAAATGACGAAAATATTGTAATAAAAACAACAAATGTCCGTTTTCCATTCAATTCGCTTCGTCAGGTACGCAACAGCTACGGCTGTCGAGCACCTCCAGCAAGCGACAATGCGCGGCCTGATCGCTGTTGCAGCCGGCGATCTTCTCCAGCTCGACGCGCATCATCTGCAGATCGCGAATGCGCGCATCGATGGTCAGCAGATGCTCCTGAACCAGCTGATCGGCCTGGGCGCAGGAACTCTGCGGGCGACTGGCCAGCGCCATCAGGTCGCGTATCTCGTCGAGGCTAAAACCCAGTTCGCGCCCGCGCCGGATAAAGCGCACCCGGCGGATGTCGCCCTGGTCGTAATGGCGGTAACCGGACGCACTGCGCTTGGGGACCGGCAACAACTCGCTACGCTCATAGAAGCGAATGGTTTCTAGATGGACACCGCTTTCGCGGCTCAGTGCGCTGATGGTGAGTGGCCTGCCCATGGCTTGACTCCGTAGCGGCTACAGGGTTTAGCGTACTGCGCATACCCCTTACAGGAGAAGCTTGATGGGCAATTGTTGTGATCACTCGACCGAAGCGGCCACCCCACCGAACCCGCGCTACCGCAAAATTCTCTGGGTGGCGCTGGTGGTCAACCTGGGCATGTTTATCGTTGAAATGGTCGCTGGGCTTGGCGCCAGCTCGGTCTCGCTGCTGGCCGACTCGCTGGATTTTCTCGGCGACGCCGCCAACTACGGCATCAGCCTGTGGGTGCTCGGCATGGCCGTGACGGTGCGGGCCAAGGCGTCGCTGTTCAAAGCTGCTTCCATGCTGACGTTCGGCATCGGCGTGCTGGCCGTGGCGATCTGGCATCTGCTCAGCGGGCAAATTCCTGATGCGCCGACCATGGGCGTGGTCGGCACTCTGGCGCTGCTGGCTAACGTCGGCGTTGCGCTGCTGCTGTTCGCGTACCGCGAAGGCGACAGCAATATGCGCAGCGTCTGGCTGTGCACGCGTAACGATGCCCTCGGCAACCTCGCCGTGCTGTTCGCCGCACTCGGGGTGTTCGGTACCGGCAGCGCCTGGCCCGACCTGCTGGTTGCGGTGATCATGGCCAGCCTGGCGATTACCGCGGCGTATCAGGTGATGCGCCAGGCACGCCAGGAACTTGCCCACGGCGGCGCACACAAGCCTGGATAGCGTGCCGCAGCAGGCCGTTGAAAAACGTAGGCGAGGCAGGCAAGACAAGGCAAAAACAGGCGAGGAAGCGGAGTTTACGGCTGTAAATGAGCATTCCGAGCCTGTTTTAACGCAGTATTGCCAACGTAGGTAGTTTTTCAACGGCCTAGCGGCCGTCCGCCAGCTGGCTGCTCAGGTAGTCGAGAAAACAGCCGATGCGCGAGGCCAGCGCGGTGTTGCGGTAGTACACCGCGTGAATCGGCTGGCGTACATCGACCGTGTCGCGCTGCAGCAGCTGCACCAGCTCGCCGCGCGCACGGTCGCCCTGGGTCATGAAATCCGCCAGGCAAACGATGCCGGCGCCACTCAGCGCCAGTTGACGCAACGTTTCGCCGCTGGAGGCCGACAGGCTGGGGGTGATGCTCAGCGAGTCGCCCAGGGGATGACGCAGCGGCCACTGGTTGAGGCTTTCCGGCTGGGTAAACCCGAGCAGGCTGTGCCGCGCCAGATCGGCCACGCTCTTCGGCGTGCTGTGGGCGGCGAGGTAACCCGGGCTGGCGAGAATGCGCAGGCGATTGCTGCCCAGCGGCCGTGCATGCAGGGTCGAGTCGCGCAGCGGGCCGATGCGGATGGCGACGTCAGTGCGCTGCTCGATCAGGTCGATGATCTGGTCGCTGCTGTGCAGCTCCAGCTGGATATCCGGGTACAGCGCGCGAAAACCGGCCACCAGCGGCACCACCGCATGCAGCATAAAGGGCGCTGCGGCATTGATCCGCAAACGCCCGGCCGGTTTCTGCCGGCGCAGCTTGATCTGCTCTTCGGCGTCTTCCACCGCATCGAGAATCTTGCGGGCCTGGGCGACGAAGGCCTGGCCCTCTTCCGTCAGCTCCAGGCGCCGGGTGGTGCGGCGTAACAGGGTCACGTCGAGCTTTTCTTCCAGGCGACTGAGCGCCCGGCTGACACCGGAGGCCGTTTGTCCAAGCTGCTCGGCGGCAGCGCTGATCGAGCCGCTGTCCACCACGCTGACAAAGGCCAGCAGTTCATCGAGGGTCGTTTTCATTCGTGAATATTAATCAAATATCTTGTGCGTGAAACCGGCTTTTTCCGCATGAGTGAGAAACCGCAGACTGCGCGCCTCTCAGTTCTCGCGGAAGCCCCTCATGCCCATCGCCCTGCTGGCCCTCACCCTGAGCGCCTTTGCCATCGGCACCACCGAGTTCGTTATCGTTGGTCTGATCCCCACAATCGCCGCCGACCTTGGCGTCAGTGTTCCTTCGGCCGGCCTGCTGGTCAGTCTGTATGCATTGGGTGTCGCCGTCGGCGCGCCCTTGCTCACGGCGCTCACCGGCAAGGTGCCACGCAAGGCCCTGCTGCTCGGCCTGATGGTGCTGTTTACCGCCGGCAACCTGCTGGCCTGGCAGGCGCCGGGTTATGAATCGCTGATCGTCGCGCGCATCGTCACCGGCCTTGCCCACGGCGTGTTCTTCTCGATTGGATCGACCATCGCCACCAGCCTGGTGGCAAAGGAGAAAGCCGCCAGCGCGATTGCCATCATGTTCACCGGCCTGACCGTGGCGCTGGTCACCGGCGTGCCGCTGGGCACCTTTATCGGTCAGCATTTTGGCTGGCGCGAAACCTTCCTTGCGGTGTCTGCACTGGGCGTGATCGCCTTTATCGGCAGTCTGCTGTACGTGCCCCGGAACATTCAGCACAACAAGCCGGCCTCGCTGCTGCAGCAACTGCAGGTGCTCAAGCAGCCGCGCCTGCTGCTGGTGTATGCGATGACTGCCATCGGCTACGGCGGCTCCTTTACTGCCTTTACTTTCCTCGCGCCGATTCTGCAGGACCTCGCCGGCTTCAGCGCCGGCAGCGTCAGCCTGGTGCTGCTGGTGTATGGCGTGTCCGTGGCCTTCGGCAATATCTGGGGCGGCAAGCTGGCGGATAAGCGCGGGCCGATCAGCGCGCTGAAAATCATCTTTCTACTGCTCGCCGCCGTGCTGTTCCTGCTCAGCTTCACCGCCCACAACCCGTGGCTGGCCGTGCTGACCGTCTTGCTCTGGGGCGCGGTGGCCTTCGGCAACGTGCCGGGCCTGCAGGTGTACGTGGTGCGCCAGGCTGAACATCACACGCCCCACGCAGTCGATGTAGCGTCGGGCCTGAATATCGCTGCCTTCAACCTCGGCATCGCTGGCGGCGCCTGGGGTGGCGGCCTGATCGTGGCGCACCTGGGCCTGATCCATACCGCCTGGATTGGCGCGCTGGTGGTGCTGGTGGCTTATGCCCTAACCACCTGGAGCGGCCATCTGGACCGCAAGCATCCCTTGTCGCAACCGAGCAGCGGCAGCGCCGCGGTCGCCGCCGGCCATTGACCCATCACCGTTTAGGAGTTCGCCCATGCACCGCATTCCCCCTATCGGCCTCGGCACCTTCCGCCTCAAGGACCAGCAGGTCATCGACTCGGTCCGCACCGGCCTGGAGCTTGGCTACCGGCATATCGATACCGCGCAGATCTACGGCAACGAAGCCGAAGTCGGCCAGGCCATCGCCGAAAGCGGCGTAGCGCGTGACGAGCTGTTCGTCACCACCAAGGTCTGGACCGCCAATCTTGCCCGCGACTCGCTGATCCCCAGCATCAGGGAAAGCCTAAGCAAACTGCGCCTGGAACAACTGGACCTGACCCTGATCCACTGGCCCTCCCGCAGAACGCCATCGCCGTCAGCGACTACATGGCCACCCTGCTGGAGGCCAAGCGCCAGGGCCTGACCCGGCAGATCGGCGTATCCAACTTCACCAACGCGCACCTGCAACAGGCCATCGACACCGTGGGCACCGCGGAGATCGCCACCCACCAGGTGGAAATCCACCCGTTCCTGCAGAACCGCAAGGTGATCGCCTTTGCCCAGCAACACGGCATTCACCTGACCGCCTACATGCCGCTGGCCTACGGCAAGGTGCTGGACAACCCGGCAATCCAGGCCATCGCCAGCGCCCACAACGCGAGCGCCGCGCAAGTCACCCTGGCCTGGCTGCTGCAACAGGGCTTTGCGGTCATCCCCTCCTCGACCAAACGCGCCAACCTGCAGAGCAACCTGGCGGCCGCTGAACTGCACCTGAGCGAGGCGGAAATGGCCGCGATAGCGGAACTGGAAACCGGTGAACGCCTGGCCAACCCAGGCTTCGCGCCGCAGTGGGATTAGCCAGCGCGGGAAGCCACTGACGCACTAGCCGGCACCTTGCTTCAACCCAGGGCCGGCTTGGTCAGACAGTTGTAGTTCTAGCGGCGAATCAGCTCGGCCCAAGGATCAGGCAACTGGTCGAGCCAATGGCATAGAGGCGATCGTTCACGTCGTAAAGGCGCCCCTCAGCCACCGCAGTCGATCGACCGAGATGCACCAGCCTGCCCTCGGCACGCACCGGTCCAACGCCGGCACGTAGCGCACGGATATAGGTGACGCGCAGATCGGTCGTGGTGTAGCCCTGCCCCGCCTCCAGCCGGGTATGCACCGCGCAGCCCATGCAGGAATCCAGCAAGGTGGCGGCATAACCTCCATGCACGCTCCCAAGCGGGTTGTAATGCCGCTCATCCGGCGTGCCCTGGAAGACGAAGTAGCCCGGCGCCCATTCCACCGGCACAAACCCCATCAGCTCACCGATGGGTGGTCGCGGCAGCTCGCCCCGGCCAATTGCGTCGAAAAATTCCGCTGGTGACATCGCCATGGCCTCGGCGAGCGGCACGCTTCCGACCGGCCCCAACCGGGTACGCATGGCCTCTTCGGTGTTCAGCCAGGCGGTTAAGCGCTCGTTATTTTTTGCTTGGTTCATCGCCAATCCTCGGTAATTAGTGGTTGCAGGCTCATTAAATTACGATCAACATATAATATATTACGATCATCATCTAATCGAGCAATAACTTACCGAGGCTCTCTCCATGTCCCAATCGCAGCTGCCATCACGCGCCTTGCTGCCTCTTCTGATGCTGTTGACGGCATTGGGCGAGGCCTCTACGCAATTGATCATTCCAAGCCTCGGTGCGCTGGAACAGGCACTCGAATCCGCGCCGGGTAGCGGTGTGCATGCGTTGTCCGCCTTTGTCGCCGCATTCGGTCTCGGGCAGCTGGTACTCGGCCCGTTGTCCGACCGCATCGGCCGTCGGCCGGTGCTGATCGCCGGGCTGCTTGCCTACATCGTTGCCACGCTGTGGATGCTTGTGGCGACAAGCATGGTCGAATTCACCCTGGCCCGCGTGCTGCAAGGCTTCGGCGCCTGCGCCTGCCTGGTGCTGGCACGCACCATGGTGCGTGACATCTGGAAAGCGCAAGCCGGCCCGGCATTAGCGAAAACCGTAATCGGCATGCTCGCGACCATCATGCTCGCGCTGATGATTGGCGGCCTGCTCAACACCTATGGCGGCTGGAAGGCCCCGCTGCTCGCCTCGCTGATACTTGGCATCGCCACGCTGCTGGCGGTGCTGCTATTCAGCGAGGAAACCAATCACGATCCCGATCCCTCGGCGGGCCGTCTGCTGGGCCTGGCACGGCAATACGCCGATCTGCTCACCAGCCTCGCCTTCTGCGCCCTGGCGCTGACCATCGCCGGGACCTACGGCGCCATGTTCGCCATGATTGCCGGCTCCTCCGCGGTATATATCGGGCTGCTGCAGCTGACGCCCGCCGAGTACGGCCTGACCTTCGGCACCATCGTCTCGGGGCTGATCGTCGGGGCGACTATCACCCAGCGCTACATCATGCGCTCCGGCCGCAGCGGCTGGTGGGCATCGGCATCGCGCTGGTGGCCAGCGGGGCTATTCTCACCGTAGTGATCACCAGCCTGTTCGGGCTGAGCGTCATCGGCCTCTCGGCGCCTCAGCTGCTGGTCACCCTGGGAGGCGGCATGGTGCTGCCCGCCGCGGTGGCCGGCGCGGTGATTCCCAACGCCCATCGAGCAGGCCTGGCCGCAGGTTTCATGGGCTTCGCGCAGATGGCCGGGGCGACCAGCAGTGGATTAGTCCTAGGCGCGCTGAGCGATGGCAGCGCCTGGCCGCTGATGCTGGTTCAGCTGCTGTTCGCAGTGGCTGGCTTCATTGCTTTTCATCTACTAAACGCAAGGTCTGCCAGCCGGCTGGCCAGCGCCCGTGCCGAGTGATCGGCAATGCCCAGGAGAAACTCCATGCACGTAGCCACCCCCGAAGGAACAGCGCTGATTACCGGCGCCTCAAGCGGCATCGGTGCGGTCTATGCCGACCGCCTGGCCGCCCGCGGCCACGACCTGATCCTCGTCGCGCGTGATCGTACGCGTCTGGAGGCGCAGGCCCAGCGCCTGCAAGACAGCCATCACGTGAAGGTGCAGATCCAGGTAGCCGACTTGACCAATGGGCAGGCCCTCGACGCGCTCGCCGAGCACCTGCGAGGCGATACCACCATCAGTGTGCTCGTCAACAATGCAGGCGTGGCAATGCAGGGCAGCCTGGCGGGCTCCGACCCGGCAGCGCTGCTGCAGATGGTTGCGCTTAACGTTACCGCGCCAACCCGACTTGCCCAGGCCGCGGCCGCCAATTTTACCGCCGCCGGGCGCGGCGCCATTATCAACCTGGGCTCGGTGGTGGCGCTGGCTCCGGGCCTGTTCAACGTGGCCTACACCGCGAGCAAGGGCTACATCCTCAGCCTGTCAGAAGCGCTGCAGGCAGAATTGGCGCCAGCTGGCGTGCGGGTGCAGGCGGTGCTGCCTGGTATTACCCGTACCGAGATATGGGAGCGCAGCGGCGCCGGCCTGGACCAGTTGCCAGCACACATGGTGATGGAGGCTGAAGCGATGGTAGATGCCGCGCTGCGCGGCTTCGACCAGGGCGAAACGGTCACCCTGCCCTCATTGCCGGATGCCGAAGACTGGAACCGCCTGCTGGCAGCGCGCGCGGCACTTGGGCCCAATCTGTCGCTCAGCCAGCCGGCACCCCGCTATCGAACCGAAGCCTAGGACTCCGGCAGATCCGCGCCCGCCAGCTCCAACAGGCTTGCGCGGGTTTCATCGAGCAGGCGATCAGACAATTGCGGGTCCGCCACGCTACGCGAAAGCATCAACGCGCCGACCATGGCGCTGAGCGCCAGCGCCGCATGCTTTTCGTCAGCCAGATGCGAACCAATCTGCGCCAATCGGGTGCTCACTACCTCGTCCGTAACAACGCTGGCCTGGCCACGCTGGCCCAGTTCGGCGGATAAGGTCGGCAGCGGACAGCCCTGCGCTGGCTCGGCGCGGTGAGCCTTCGACAGGTAACGGCGGATGAAGGTCGCTAGAGGCTGGTCACCGGACAGGCTATCGCTGGTGACCTCGTCGACCTCCTTCGCGCAATGGCGCAGCGCCTCCTCGACCAGCTCATCCTTGGATTTGAAGTGGGCATAGAAGCCACCGTGGGTCAGGTCCAGCGCCTTCATCAATACCTGCAAGCCGGTCGCGCTCACGCCATCGCGACGAAAACGCCGCGCGGCCTCTTCAACGATGCGCTGGCGCGTCTGAGCCTTGTGATCTCCGGAATACCGCATGGACGCCTCGATAGTTAATATGTCGACCGTCATGCTACTCCTTTCAGCTCCATGGGCAACCCGCGCCCCGAACTGCCTCGCAATTCCCTGGATTTCGTGCCGGCAATAGCGGCGCGACAGGCGCATAAACATGCGCAACGCCTGCACCCTTAATTCGGGTGCGGCAGGATGGCAGCGAGCGCGCAAATCATGGCGGGCGGATAGAGGTTTGCCGAGAGCGACCAATGCCCAGCAGCGCATCAACAGCGCCTAAAAATCGACCTTGCCGCGCCCGGCCTTGATCGTGCCACGAATGCTCTTGCCTTCCAGGCGGCGCTTTTTCGAACCCAGGGTCGGCTTGGTCGGGCGGCGGGCTTTTTCGGCCTTGCCGGCAAGGCGAATCAACGCGGCCAGGCGTTCCAGCGCATCGGCGCGGTTCTGCTCCTGAGTGCGGTACTGCTGGGCCTTGATGACCACCACCCCGTCGGCGGTGATCCGGCTGTCGCGCAGCGCCGACAGGCGTTCCTTGTAGAACGGCGGCAAGCTGGACGCCTGGATATCGAAGCGCAGATGGATCGCACTGGACACCTTATTGACGTTCTGCCCACCCGCGCCCTGGGCGCGAATGGCGGTCAACTCGATTTCGTCGTCAGGCAGATGAACGCTGTTGGAAATAACCAGCATGGCGGGCTTCGGTACAAATAAGGGGCGGTCAGGATAACGCGAACAGATCGCGGCTGCCCGGTCAGGTTGGCGCGATGAACAGATGCAGTGTTTGAGGGACGTGTCAGAGGTTGGCTATTCCTAAGGCGCGGCAGAGTCGACATTTTATATCGGCTGCTTTCGGCCAGAAGCAGTCATCCACAAAAGGCTTCTTCCGGTCCAAAGCTGACGATAGGAATCGGCAGAAATCCGCCAAAAGTGAATGGTTTTGCAGATAGCTCGGTCTCTACTCGATGCTACTTAGCCTCAGTTCATTGCGTCGCAGCACCCGCCGGTTCTACTCCAACCACTCTATGTATCCCTTACGAACTTTCTCGTCGATCAGCTTGCGAGCTTCACGCTCTGCTTTTTCGTTGTTGTCGAAGTTTTTGATCAGGGTCTGCCCTTTGCTGCCCAGGCGCCCGAAGGTCACGGTGAGCTCACCGCCCGCCACGCCGATCTTCCAGAATTTCGCCGAACCGCCTTGTTCAAAGCGGAACTCCTGCAGGTCCGTAACGATGAGCGAGACCTCCGGTTCGGGGATGTGGACGTCGGTAATCTCCTCAACCATCGATTCCGGCTCAACCACCGCCGGGCTGTCGCCGTGCAGGGCAGCTTCGATGCGGGCGAGCAGGCCGGCGGGGTCGGCGAGCCATTGTTTGCCGGGCACGTCGATGATTTTCCAGCCAAAGCTGCGCAGTACGGTGGGTTGGAAGACGTAGCGGTCGCGCACTGAGACGGTGCTGCCATCGCGGCTGCTGTCCAGTTGAATGCCGAGCCGGTAGGCGCTAGCGGCTTCGTCGACGATGGCCAAGTCGCAGCGAAATTGCGAGCTGCCGACGTGCTCATGAACCACATGGCCTTTGGCACGCAGGGCGTTGGCCAGTGCGGTGCGTAGGGCGTCGTAAGGTGCGGCGGTGGTGAATGAGCGTTGTGCTCCGGGATTAAGGGTGCTGAGGATGCTTTGTGCGCGCACGCTTTCGCCGCGGGAGCTGGCTTCGGCGAATTGCAGGAAGGCTTTCAGCGCCGAAGCTCCGTCGTTGTGGGTGTTGGTGATGGCGTCGGCATGGATGCTGGTGACGATGGCCATACGCTGACGGGCGCGGCTAAAAATTACGTTCAGGCGTTTTTCGCCGCCACGTTGGTTGATGGGACCGAAGTTCATCAGCATTTTTCCGGTCGGGCCGGGGGCGTAGCAGATGCTCAACAAGATGATGTCGCGCTCGTCGCCTTGGACGTTTTCCAGGTTTTTCACAAACAGGCCGTTAAACTGGCCGTTGTCTTCACGCAGGTATTCGCGCTCCAGCAGCGTGGCGAATTGCGGATCTTCGGCGGCCAGGCTTTCCAGGGCGGTTTCAATTTCGGTTTGCTGGGCTTCGGAAAAGGCGACGATGCCGATACTTAACCCGGTTTCACGGTTGAGTAGTTCGCGCACGGTGCCGGCGATCACCTGGGCTTCGGCGAGGTTGCAGCGGTTTTCGTAGACGCCGTTGGCGACTTTGATAAAGCTGATCGGGCTGGCCAGCAGAGCATCGCTGGCGTATTGCGGCGCCTGCGGGTCGTTGGCGTCAAGGGCGGCGGGGCTGTCGGCGCGTTGGTTGATTTGCCGGTCGGGAATAGTAATCAGGCGACCGTCATAAAATGCCGCGTTGGAAAAGCTGATCAGCGCCTCGTGGCGACTGCGGTAGTGCCAGGCCAGCAGGGTGGCTGGTAGGTTGCGCGCGGCCTGGCTGAGCAGGCTGTCTGCGTCCAAGTTGATAGCCACCAATTCACCGTCTTCGGTGGCCAGTACCTGGTCATCTTCCTCGTCACCGCTGGTGGCGAAAAAGCTCGATGGTGGCAGCTGCATTTCATCGCCCACCACTATCACTTGCTGGGCGCGGCTCAGCGCCGGAATGGCTTCTTCGCTGGGGATCTGGCTGGCTTCGTCAAAGATCACTACATCGAACAAATCCGACTGCAGGGGCAAGGTGTCCGAAACCGACAAGGGGCTCATCAGCCAGATCGGTTTGATGTCATTGATCACCAGCCCGGTGTCGCCACTGGCCAGTTCGCGGATGGCGCGGTAACGCATGCTTTTGCCGAACTCGTGCTCCAGCTCGCGACGGCCTTTGGCGTAATTCTTTTTGAAGAGCTTGCCCTCTTCATCGAGCTGGGTGGCGGACAGCGCGGATTTCTTCACCCGCTCCAAGAAATTGCGGTGCAGGGTGGCGTCGATCACCTTGGCGTTCAGTTGCAGAATGTCGCGCTCGGCGCTGCTGACTTGGCTGACGGCGGTTGTCAGTTCGCGTTCGTCGAACTTGGCCAGTTCAGGGTCGTTACGATACAGCCGCGCCAAGGCTTCGCCAGCGATTAGCGCTTCCAGTTCCAGCAGGCTGAGTTTGTGGTGCTGCAGGGCGGCCACGTAGGCAGCGTCACTGCTGTGCAGCTCACGCAGCAGCGGTACGCAGTCGGGGAGGTCTTCCAGATCTTCTTGCAGGTCGCGCAGAAACTCGCCCAACGCGTTAAGGCTAAGGTTGACCGGGCCCAAGGTGCTCAGCAGTTGGGTTTCCAGGGCGGCAAATACTTCGGCAGCACGGGCGGCGTCTTTGCTTTGCCGGGCGGCGTCGCTGGCGCCTTCCAGCCTTTGCAGCCATAGGCGCAGCACAGGGGAATCGTTGGCAGTGTGCGCGACGCTTTCTAAGGCCTGGACAAACTGGCTGCTGTCGCTGACGCCGTATTGCGTTGCCATGGCTTTGTCGGCGGCCAGCAGCGCCGCTTGGGCTGCGTGCTCGGCAGCCAGGCTTTGCAGCAGGCTGCGGTGTTGGGGTTGCACCGCGTGTTTGCTGAAGTCGTAGCGCTTGCGCATCTCACCGCGCAGGCGCCACCACGACGGGTTAAACCAGCGCAGCACCGAGTCGCCTAGCTTGGCGTCCAGCTCCTGCGCGGCCAGGGTGTCTTGCGGGCTGAGTTTGTCGCGCCAGTTCAGGGTGTCTGGCAGGCTGTCTTGATACTGCTGGTTCAGGCTGTGCAGGGCTTTGCGTTGTTCGGCCAGAGCGCGGGCGGCGCTGGAATGTTCGTCCAGCAGGTCGAGGTGTGCGGCCAAGTTAAAGTCCAGCACATGGCGCACGGCGCGGGACAGTGTTTGGCCATCAGCCACCGAGGTGTCGCCAGTGAGCAAGCTGGTGGGTTGTTCTAGGCTGGCCTCGAGGGCTTCCAATAGTTTGGTGGCCTCACTGATAAAGGCTTTGACCTGGCCATATACCTGCTCGCTGTTCAACACCTGCGCAGATAGCCGGCTAAAAGGGTGCGCCGCAAAATAGGCCACACCAAACCTCTCGCGCAGCATGGCGTACATGCGTTCGCTGAGCTCGCGTTTTGCCTGCCAAGCCGCCCAGCTTGGTAAGCGCTCACGAACCTCTGCGCCCACCTCGTGGGTTGGTGCTGGCAGCTCGATCAAACGCTGCACCAGCTGCCGCACGCTGCTGGCCAGTGCTGCAGGCACGGCCGCCATGGCTTGGTCGAAACGCTCAATCTTCTGCAGGTGCGTGCTCATGCGCTGCAGCGCCTGGGTGCGGCGCGCCATGCTGGCGTCCCACACTTGTGGCTTGGCCACCCAGGCTTCGTAGCATTCGCGCAGGTTGCTGACGAAGGCTTTTTTGTCGGTTTGCGAGTCGTGAATCAGGCAGCAGAGCTCATCCAGGCCACTCTGTTGCAAGCGGTGAAATACCACATCCAGCGCCGCACGTTTTTCGCAGACAAACAACACCCGCAAGCCTTGCCCGGCGTAGTCGGCAATCAGGTTGGTGATGGTCTGCGATTTGCCGGTGCCGGGCGGCCCTTGAATGATGAAGTTGCGCCCGGTGCGCGCGAGGCTGACGGCGGCGTTTTGCGTGGCGTCGCCGGGCACTACGTTCCACTGCTCGGGCAGGGGGATAGCGGGCGGCACGTCCACTTCCACTTCGCGGGGCTCAATGGAAAACATCCGATCAAAACCGGCGTTGGCGGCCGGCTCATCAATCAGCTGGGCGTAGTCGCGTACCAAGGACATTTTCTTGTAGTTGAAGTTGGCCAAGGTCACTTGGGTCAGGTCGATGTCCCAGGCGTACTGGTGCCCTTGGTCTTCAGGCAGGTGGTAGGTTTTGCTTTGCTTGCTGTTTTCTTCGGCCACGGCATGACGCTGGTTCAGGCTGGCGTCAGGCAGTGCACCCACGGCACCGCGTAGCGGCGAGGCGGTGGGCCAAACCCATTTATGGAACAGCGCCAGGCCCAAGGGGCGGTAGTCGTCGCGCTCGTAGCTGAAGTCCGGGCGCCTGGCAATGGCTGATGTGCGTTGGTAGCCGCGTTTGCGCTGGAACTGTTGCAGGCGCTGCACGGCCTTCTGGTGGATCAATTCGATGGCAGGTTTGCTTTGCAGACGAACTTCCACACCGGGTTCGGTTTGGCGAATCTGCCTAGTGATATCTGCATGTACTTCGGCCAGCGAGGTGTTGCTCAGGTCGATGGTTTCCGGCAGCTGAATGTCATACAGCTGGCGCAGTTGGTGACGCAGCACAGGGTTGAATTCCGCCTGGCTTTCGTCGCACTGCAACACGTACTGGTCGCGCACGCCTTTTTTCTTCACCAGCTCAACCGGCAGCCACAGCAGCGGCGAGAGAATGCGTTCTTCCGGTGTTTCCTTGAGGTTGTGCCAGCGCATAAACGCCACCACTAAGCGCAGGTTGCTAAAACCAAACTCGGAACGGTCGCGGCGGGTTTCCTGAATCAGTTTGTCCAGCGATGCCGGTAGGTACGGCTGGTCATCGAAGCGCAACCACTTATGCAGGCTGAGTGGTTTGCCGCTCAGCACCTGTTCGGCAAAACTGCCGCCCCAGGTACACAGCTCATTGGCTTGGATACTTTCGACGTGCATCACCAGAGGAACGCTTGCAATGGTCAAATTGACGTTGGCTTGGGTGGGGCGGAAATGCAGCAGGCGGTTGCGCCGAGACAAATCAAACAGCCGGTCACGCAAATGCTCCAGCACGGCGGCGCGCCGCGAGCCGGGGCCCTTGGCGTCGGCCAGTACGCGCTCTACATCCAGCCCGGCGGGTTGATCGCGCCAGTGTTCCAGGCGTTGAATAATCGACGGCAGGTCGGTGGCGCGCTGATGGCGGTTCAGCTCGGTCATTTCGACAATTACGCTGGCCAACACCGGATTCAAACGGGCGGCGAGCAGAAACAGGTTGCGACGATGGTCGGCAAACTGATGCACGTCCTCGGCGTCTTTGAAGTTCAGTCCCAAAGACAGACAGGCCATCATCTGACCAAGTTGGAAGATATCGCTTATCTGATCGTGGTGCCCGATCAGCAATTCCCAGGATGTAAAGCCCGGCACAAACACTGGTTTTTCAATGGGAGTGAGCAGGTCGTCCTGCACCTGCAGGTTGTCCACCGCCACACCACGCTCAGAGTCGCGAGTCACGCGCACCTCGCCAATGATATTCAGCGCTGAACCCTGAGCAGGTTGCACGGCTCGCAGCCGAGCCGACGCTTGGCTCGCCGCCTGGCCGCCGGGTGCCCGCAACTGCAGCGCACCGTTCGGCCCTTGCACTACGCTGCTGGCGTCTAACGGCGCCACTAGATCGTAGGCATGCAACTGCGCCACTTGGCGCAGCAGCGGCAGCATCAGAAACAGCACATCGTCGATGGGGCGCGGGGTGTCGGGTTGCGCCGCAAGCAATTGCGCGAATGTTTGGGTGGGGGACAGGTCGTTCATTGGCTGAGGCCTCCGGCCGCACGGCGGGTCAGGTTGGTCAGCTCACGTTTGCCTAGCTTGATGTCGCGTTTAAGAATCTTCAAAAAGCCCTCCTGGCTGCCCAGCGTGTGGGCAATGCGCGCAGCCTGCTCCAGCGCCGGTTCGCGCAAATCCTCATCGGCCAAAGCCAGATCCAACAGCACGTAATGCAGGTACTCCTGCACGCTGTCGTCGAGGTGTTCGGTGGTCAGGGTGGCTAAATCCACCGGGGGAAAGTCAGCTTGCCAGTCCGGGAAAAACTGCTGCGCCTGGGTGGTGACCTTTTCTGAATGCAGCTCGGGGCATTGCAGGTAGCGGGCGATAAACCCGCGGGTGATGGTGGTCAGTGCCACTTGGCCGGGAAGATCCAGGCTGGTCAGACTTAGCGGGCCGCGCAATCGGCGTTCCAGCCAGCTGTCCAGCTGCGGGTCTTGGCGCCACCACATATCAATGGCCTGGGAGCGCAGAAACGACTCGGGGTGCGAGGTGCCTTGGGACAGTTGCCCGGCCTTTTCATCTAGCTCCAACGCCTGTTGCAGATAAGCCTCGGCGTTAACCTCGGCGATACCCGTGTGTACCTTCACCAGCATGGCGATCGCCACGGCTGAAGACTGCGCCACTAGCGCGGCGCCACGGTCGGCATATAGTTCCATATGCAGGCCATACAACCGCGCGCTCTCGGCGTAGCTGGAGCTGCTGATGTGGGCGGATGCACTGTGGTTCAGCACGCGGTCGGCAACGAGGTAATCGCTGTCATGTGACGACCACAAGCAGTAGTGCGCCAACTCATGGCCCAACAAAGCTAGCAGCTCATTCTCCTGTAGGCGTTCGAGCACCGGGCCCTGCAGCACCACATGCACCTCGCCCGGCAGGTAAAAAAGCGTGGCGTTCATGCTTTGGCCGTTGGCCTGGTACACCGTAATGGGGGCGTCGATTTGCAGGCGCTGCAGCGCTTGCTCGCACAGGGCATACAGCTGCGGATGGGTGGCGTGCGTTAGGCGGTAAGTGTCGCGCAGCAGCTGTGCGCGGACGTCATTGCTGTGCTGTTCCTGCACACTGAGCGACGAAGCCCAGGCCCACACCTCAGGCTCCATGCTCTTTAGGTATGCCACCAAATCGCGTTGGTAAGGCAGTGGGGTCAGGCCATCGATTTCCCGCAGTACTGCATTCATGCTGTTTACTTCCCTGTGCAGGGTGAGGGAGCACGACCAGGCCCCTCCCAAATGTGTCTTAGCCTAATGATTAGTTACTAGCGGCACCAGCGTGTTGGTTGACTTCATGTCGCAGTTGATCGCAGCCGGATGGGGCTGCTTGGATCGTCCCTGGCTTCCTAGACAAATCCGTCAATCGATAGGGACAAGTCATCCTGGGTCAACGTCTGATCTTGGCTGAAGGGGATAGTGAATCGCCTATACTTTTCTAGGCATTCCAAAATCGCTTGGAGCGTAAGCGTGATCGTCCTCAGATGACTGCTTCTGGCCGATTGTTGCCCTGTAGAAGGGGCTGTTACCGTCGAAACGCCGCCTTCACCGACTCTCAAACTGTCGATACTTTGACCATAAGGAGCACATGACATGGCTGTTGGTATTCCCGCAAAAAAAGCGACCTTCCGCTTTGCGCAAAAATTTAACGGCGTGGTTTCAGTGGCTTTGGGCAGTGACCGACTCTATGTTCTGTACAGCTCCGATGAGGGAACTGGTAAGCGCTTTTTCAAAGATTTCGACTTGAGCCATTACGATGGAGTCGAAAGCGATGTGCCGAGCTATCTGAATCGCGAAGCCGAAGCCCGTTGGCGCCCCATGTTTCTTGAGGACGATCTGCTTTACGTATACGGCGACGAGCCGGAGCTGATTGATGTCAGCCAATGGCAACCGAAATACAACGAGTACCAGGGCCGGGCCAATCCAAATTGGGCGCTAGACGGCCGCTTCGCCTACGACGGTACGCGGATCTACCGGGCCTTTGGCTGGAACGATTACACCAAAGGCCTGGATATCGTCGAGAGCAACAAGGTCGTGGATAACGCCGATATCGACATCCAATATTTTATGCCTTCTAGTGACTCCCTAATTTATGGCGTGCGCCTTTCAACTCCTACGTTTTGCGTGTATTCACTCAGCGAAAAAACGGTGAAGCTTGAAGTGCCTCTGCAGCACTTCGAGTTTGCCAATGGAGAGCCCAAGACTGCGGTCTCACGGGTGGGTGATCGACTCTACGTGCTGGCGGGCAACCATGTGCTGGTCATCGACCTGAACACGTTCACGGTGGCGGCCGAGTTTCCTTACTTCAATAGCGATTTTATGCAGGCCCTGCTGACTGGCTTGAAGTACAAAAACCTCGCCTTTCCACAGTTTATAAGTGCCTCACGCGAAACTCTGGTACTGAGCAATAGCGGCAGCATCGGTTATGTCGTGTGCTTGTCGACCAACAGCGGGCATGTGCTATGGGCACGTAAAAGTAATTGGGAAATGCGAGCTGTCGATACGGATGGCGACCTTGTGTTCGGACTTGAGGAACGCCGACCTCGCGCCTGGGATAAATACACCGGCGAAGAAGTTTGGCAGGCGTCTGCAGGGACCATTGCTAGCAACATCGATGTAAAAGGCAAGTGGTTGGTATTTCATCAGCCGGCAGGTGATATCCAATGCTTCACATGGAAAAAGCCCTATGTGTCAGCTCATCGCCCGAGCTAACGGATGACCGACGCGGTCTCGCCTTTGTTGAACTCGCTAACAAAGGCTGCACAAGCAAAGGAGTGCGACCTGCTTGTTCAAGTTTTTTGGCACGAAAAGGAGCTAGGGAAGGTCTGCTATTGGCCGATTCTGTTGAAAAAGTCGGTTTTGCGGCAGCTACTCAGCCAGGTGCATCTGCTTTCGAAGTGGCTGCAAGCCACTTCAAGTTGCCTTTCGGCGTTTCACTGAGCGTCCTTGCTCAGGGTTAAGGGCTAATTTGAAGGGTTTCTGCTCGTAGCAGGCGTACCTATCCCGTCAGCGGTGGCCCTTGAGGCAAAAGCTTGGCCATGCGGCGCAGGTTCTGCACCATCGCAGCCAAGGTGAATTCGTCAGTGGCACCCGTTAGGCCACGCAGTCGTAAACGGTCGAGTTTCATGATCCGTTTGAGGTGGGCGAAAAGCATCTCCACCTTCTTTCGTTCGCAGCGAGAGACGAGGTATTCCGGTGTCTTGGCGATGCGCCTGGCCACGTCGCGGGCAGCCTCATGGATGCTGCGGACGATCTTCCGATTCGGCGTGTTGGGGCAGCATTTCGCTTTCAACAGGCAGGTGGCGCAGTCGGTTTGGCTGGAGCGGTAAATGATGGTGTTGGCCTTGGTTACCCGCGATCTTTGCTGGGTGAAGGAGCGCCATTCACTGCGTAGCGGTTTGCCGGCTGGGCAGCGATATTCATTGGCGTCCTGATTCCAGTGAAAGTCGTTACTGGAGAGGCGGTCGTCCTTGCGCTCGGTCTTGTCCCACACCGGCACATGCGGCTCGATGTCCTTTTCTTCGACCATCCAGGCCAGCATCGGTGCAGTGCCATAGGCGGTATCGCCGATAAGGCGTTCCGGTGTGAGATCGAACTGCGCTTCGACACGCTCGACCATCGTCCTGGTCGAATCGACTTCGGCGGTACGGTGCGCCGGGGTAGCTTCCACGTCCATGATCACACCGTGCTCAGTGTCGATCAGATAATTCGTGGAGTAAGCAAAAAAGGCCGGGCCACCTGGCGCTGCTGTCCAACGGGATTGAGGATCTGTGAGCGAAATTTTCTTGGGAAGTGCCTCAGCCAGTGCCTCTTCATCAAGGGCTTCGAGGTACTCGCGCACGGCGCGGCTGCTGAGTGCTGGATCGCTCCAATCGACTTCATCTCCCGCTACCCCACGTTGCCGGCTGGCATCCGCCTTGATGATGCTGGCGTCGACGGCGAAACCTTCGCCCTTGACTAGGCCGGCTGCCATGCAGCGCCGCAGCACTTCATTGAACAACCAGCGAAACAGATCGCTGTCACGGAAACGGCCATGGCGATTCTTTGAGAAGGTCGAATGGTTGGGTACTTCGTCTTCCAGACCCAGCCGGCAGAACCAGCGATAGGCCAGGTTCAGGTGCACCTCTTCGCACAATCGCCGCTCGGAACGGATGCCATAGCAGTAGCCGACGACCAGCATGCGCACCATCAATTCCGGATCAATCGAGGGACGCCCGATGGGGCTATAGAAATCCGCCAGGTAGGCGCGCAGATCACTGAGATCCAGGCACTGGTCGATGCTGCGCAGTAGATGTTGGGCCGGGACGTGATCTTCCAGGTTGAACGAGTAGAACAGGCGCTGCTGTCCTCGCGGTAACTGTCCCATCATGCGGTTCGCCCCCACGCTCGCTGACAGAGCAATTTTGCCAACGGCATGGGGAGGCCGCTACTTTTTCAACAGAATCGGCCGAAAGCAGACAGTAGTCAATTGCGAAATGTAGCGTCCGCCTACCATCTCACCCTCCCCAGCCTCCTTGTACAACTTTAGTCTAATCACCGACTCTAGCCTGCCGATTAAATAAACCCACTTCCTCCTGCCCCATTCCACCGCAAAAACCTCTCAACCGCGGCCATTTACGCCACTTCACGGCCCCCTGCACCCCCTCGCAACCGGCCATCGGCGAATCTGCAGTAATGGCAAAGTAAAATTGTACAAACCAATATTATTGTATAAGATTTGCACAAGAGAGCACTCATCCCTGCTGAGCCTCCCCTTGATCCGCAGTTAGCCGTCGCAGCCCGTTTGGGCAAGAGGAGTCGAGTTCATGCAATCACAACTGAGCATTGCGCAACGTCTGGGTTTGGGCTTTGGCCTGATTTTGTCGCTGATGATTCTGATCACTCTGATCGGGGTGCAGCGAGTTGGCTTTATTGACCAGACGCTGACCGACGTCAGCGAGGGCGCCACGCTCAAGCAGCGTTACGCCATCAACTTCCGCGGCAGCGTGCATGACCGCGCCATCGCCATCCGCGATGCGGTGCTGGTGGATAACGAGGCGGCGCTTGGCAGCCAGTTGGCGGAGATCCAGCGGCTGGACAGCTTCTATCAGGAATCCGCGCGAGCGATGGACGCCCTGCTCCGTGAGCAGGCGCCAACGCCGACCGAGCAGCGCTTGCTGGCGGACATCAAGGAGATCGAGCGCACCACGCTGACGCTTACCGAACGGCTGATCGCGCAACGCCGCCAAGGCGATATCGCCGCTGCACAGGCGTTGCTGCTGAATGAGGCTTCGCCGGCTTACAGCGCGTGGCTCAAGCGCATCAACGGGTTTATCGACCATCAGGAAGAGGCGATCGGCAAGGACATTGGCGCGGTGCGGGAAACCGCCGGCGGCTTTCGTCTGCTGATTCTGCTGGTCACTGCAGCGGCGATTCTGCTGAGCGTGGGGGTGTCGCTGGTGATCATCAACAAGCTGAAATCCACCCTCGGTGCCGAGCCCCACGAAGTGGCCGAGGTGATTCATCGCCTGGCCGATGGCGAGCTCAACCAGCGCATCGTTACCCATTACCCGGACAGCGTCATGGGCGCCGTTCGGAGCATGATTGAGCACCTGGCGGAAACCATCGCCCAGGTGCGCGGCGCAGCCGGTGAGCTGACGCTGTCCTCGGACCAGTTGCTGACCACGTCGGCCAGCAACAACCAGCAGATTCGCCTGCAATCCAGCGAAGCCGAGCAGATGGCCACCGCCATCAATCAGATGGCCGCGACCGTCAACGAAGTGGCGAGCTACGCTAGCCGCGCCGCGTCGGCTACTCGTGCGGCGGACACCGAAGTGGCCACCGGCAACCGGGTGGTCAGCGAAACCGCAAGCGCCATCCAGCACCTGGCAAAAACCTTGGAAACTGCCGCCGACAGCGTGCAGCAGGTGTCCAGCGACAGCGAGAACATCGAGAAGATCATCGAGGTGATTACCGCCATCGCCGAGCAGACCAACTTGCTGGCGCTCAACGCCGCCATCGAAGCGGCCCGCGCCGGCGAACATGGCCGTGGCTTTGCCGTGGTGGCTGACGAGGTGCGTTCCCTGGCGACCCGCACCCAGGATTCCACCCGGGAAATTCGCGGCATGATTGGCAAGCTGCAGGATGGTGCTGGCAAGGCCGCCGAGGTGATGCGCAGCAGCCGCCAGCTGGCTCAGCAGACCGTCGAGCAAACCGGCCTGGCGGAAAGCGCGTTGAACAAGATTCGCACCGAGGTCACGGCCATCAACGACATGAACGCGCAAATCGCCAGCGCCTCCGACGAGCAGAGCGCGGTGGCCGAAGAGGTCAATCAGAACATCAACCGCATCCACAACGCGACCCTGGAAACCTCCGCCGGCTCGGAGCAGGTTGCCAGTTCCAGCCGCGAGCTGGCGACCCTGGCCAACCGTCTGACCGAAAAGGTCAGCTTCTTCAAACTCTGATTCGACGCAAGCCAAGCCCTGCAAGGATGGCGACGCGACGCGGGCGGGTGCTAGGTCGGCACCACGCCCGCGCCGCGCAGCAAGTGCAACAGCGCCTCGACCGACTCGTCGAGATTCTGGCTGGCGCTGTCGATCACCAGGTCGGCGTGCTGCGGGGCTTCATAGGGCGCGGAGATGCCGGTGAAGTCGGCAATCTCGCCTGCCCTGGCGCGGGCATACAGGCCCTTCACATCGCGTGCTTCGCAGGTGGCCAGATCGGCGCTGCACCACACTTCGAAGAAGCAGGTTCCGGCGCGCTGCCGCCAGTAAGCCCGCGACTGCGCCAGGGGCGCGATCAGCGCGGCAATCACCACGGCGCCGGAGTCCGCCAGCAGGCGCGCCACTTCAGCGGTGCGGCGCAGGTTCTCGCGGCGATCCGCTGCGGTAAACCCCAGGTCAGCGTTCAGGCCGGCGCGCAACGCATCGCCATCCAGCACATAGGGGCGCACGCCCAGTTGCGCCAGGCGCGCCGCAAGCGCCTGGGCCAGGGTGCTTTTGCCGGCGCCGGACAGGCCGGTGAGCAGCAGCACGGCGGTGCGCGGCTCATCGCGGTGCACAGCCTGCGGCGTGGCGGTGGACTGGTCGTTCATAGGGCGATTCCATAACCGGGACAGCGCGTTGTAGCAGCCTTTGGCCGGAACTGGCCAGCCTGGCTTATTTGCCTAGAATGAGCCGCACGGTGGCCGATAAGGGATGCGGCCGCGACTGACGAGCCCGCACGATGGTCAACCACCCCGCGTTACCCGCCTATGCCCGCCTGCCGCTGCGTTTCGCTGCCGACGCCCTGCACGCGGCGCTGCAGGCGATCCCCGCTGACGCCTGGCGCGCGCACTTCAACCTCGACTATTACAGCGGCGACTGGAGCGGCGTCGCCCTGCTCGCCCCGGCCAGCGCCAACGACCCGCTGGCGGCCGCCCATGGCAGCGGCGAGGACGAGGCGCAGGCAACCGCCCGTTGCAGCGCACCCTGGCTGCAAGTGCTCGCGCATATTCCCATGCGCATCAGCAGCGCACGGCTGTTGCGCCTCGGCGCTGGCGCGCGCATCCGCGAGCATTGCGACCCCGACCTGGGCGACCCGAACGGCGACGTGCGCCTGCATGTGCCGATCCTCAGCCACCCCGCCGTCGAGTTCATGCTCGATGGTCAGGTGATTCCGATGGCGGTCGGCGAATGCTGGTTTCTCGACCTGTCGCGGCCGCACCGGGTGGAAAATCGCAGCGAGCACGCGCGCATCCATCTGGTGATCGATGCGCGCCGCAACGACTGGCTGCGGGCGCAGATCGACGTCGGCCTGGCCGACACGCCGCCCGCCCGGATGGCCCGCTCGACCCTGGCATTTCAGGCATTTCGCCAGCGCGTGCACGCCGATGCGCAGCTGGCCGAGCCGCTTATGCGCCTCAGCGATGCACGCCAGTTCGCCGAATGCGCGGTAAGCCTCGGCGCCCAGCTCGACCTGCACTTCGCCATCGAGGATGTGCAGGCCGCCATGCGCCAGGGGCGCGCCGACTGGAGCGAACAATGGACGGTGCGATGAACGACGACATGCAGCAATGGCTGCCGATCCGCGTCTGGCGCGTTGACGGCGAATGGCGGGTGGACTGGTGCTGGTTCGGCGATACGCCCCTGCGCGAGCCGTTCTACCGCGACAGCGTGCAGAAGGCCCTGCGCCTGCCGTTCAACCAGGCGATGCGCCGCAACACGTCCATCGACGCCCTGCGCGACTGCCAGCAGAACCACCCCGCCCTCGCGCCGCAGATGTTTATCCACCACGCCTCGCGCTGCGGCTCGACCCTGATGGCGCAGCTGCTGGCCGGCATCGACCGCTACAGCGTGTTCTCCGAACCACCACCGCTGGACAGCCTGCTACGCGCCCACCTGCTCGATGACGCAGCGGCCGCGCAGCAAGCCGACTGGGTGCGCGGCCTGCTCCATGCATTCGGCCAGCCCAGGCGCGGCACGGAAGAAAGCCTGATCATCAAGCTGGATGCCTGGAACATCTTCGAGGCGGACTTTCTCCACGCGCTCTACCCGCACACACCCTGGCTGTTTCTTTACCGCGACCCGCTGGAAATCGTTGTCTCCCAGGTGCGCCAACCCGGCGTGCACATGGTGCCCGGCATGCTCGGGCCGTCGGCGCTGGCCTTCACCGCTGAACAGATCGCGCAGATGTCGCCCGTGGAATTCGCCGTGCGCAGCATCGGCCGCATTCTCCAGCAAGGTCTGGAGCAATGCCGGCAGAATGGCGGCGTGCTGGTGAATTACCGGGAATTGCCGGGCGCGGTCTGGGATCGCCTCGGGCCGATTTTCGGCATACGCCAATCGGAGGTGGCGCAGCTGGAGCGGATCGCCGGCTTCAATGCCAAGCAGCCGAGCATGGACTTCACCCCTGACAGCGCGCGCAAACGCGAAGCCGCCAGCGCGGACGTTCATGCTGCCGTCGAACGCTGGGCCCGTGAACCTTACGAGGCGCTGGAGCAGCTGCGCCTGGCGTCCATCGTCAGCGGGCGCGTGCAGGTGCCGAAGGCTTCTGCAACGGGTTGAAATCTTTACTCGACATTTAGCCGCAGCATTCGCCAAGCGGCTCGGCTAAGTTACCCGCCTGTTTTTCACGAGATGGTGCGATGGACTCGATCACTCAGGCGGTGCTGGGCGCCAGCATTCAAGGCGCATTGCTCGGCCGCTGGCAGGGCCGCAAGGCATTGGTATATGGCGCGATGCTCGGCACGCTGCCCGATCTGGACGTGATGATCGACTACGGCGACGCCGTGGCGGACATGACCTACCACCGTGGCTTCAGCCACTCGCTGTTCGTACTTACGGGCCTCGCCCTGGTGCTGGCGTGGTTATGTCGACGTTTTCGCAACAACCCTGGTTATTCCTCGCAGCGCCTGTTCATCACCTTGTGGCTGGTGTTGATCACCCACCCGCTGCTCGATTCCTTCACCAGCTACGGCACCCAGCTGTTCTGGCCGCTGATGCCGACGCCTACCGCCTGGTCGAGCATTTTCATCATCGACCCGATTTACACGCTGCCGCTGCTGTTTGCCGTGATTGCCGGGCTGCTGTTCGGCCTGCGAGGCAAGCCGGCGAAGATGCCGGCACTGGCGCTGGCCTTCTCGACCCTGTACCTGGGCTTTACCCTGACCGGCAAGTTGATGGCCGAGCAACGGGTGGAAGCACAACTGGCAAGCCAGGGGATCGAGGCCGAGGCCATCTTCAGCACGCCGACGCCGTTCAACAGCCTGCTCTGGCGGGTGATCGTGCTGGACGGCGAGAGTTACCACGAAAGCCTGGTCGGCTGGTTCGATCGCCAGCCGCCGCAGCTCAGCCGCATCTCGCGTGGCACTGCGCTGGCCGACGCGCTGCAGGGTTCGCCGGCCCACGCGCGGCTCGCCTGGTTCACCAATGGCCTGCTGCGTTACGACCGTATCGGCGACCACCTGGTGGTGACTGATATCCGCCTGGGCATGACCGGCTTTCACCCGTTCCGCTTCGACTTCGCCCAGTGGCAGAACGGCCAGTGGCAGCTGCAACGCGATATCGAGATGTGGCCGGAGCAACGCGGTGACTGGCAACGGCTGGGCTTGTTGTGGTCGCGCATCTGGCAACCGCACATCGAAGTGCCGCTGGCCGCCTGGGCCAGTGAGCTTGAACGGCCGGTACCAGACAACCTCGACTAGCCACCTGCATTGCGACGACGGACGCATTGGCTGATCGCGCCGCCGCGCATCGCTGGTGGCGCTCAGCTCCGTGTAGAGCGCTCGCTAGGTGCGGAACTCGCGCACCAGCCCCTGCAATTCCACCCCCAGGCGCGCCAGCTCGGCGCTGGAAGCAGCGGTCTGTTCGCTGGCACTGGCGCTTTGTTCGCCGATATCACGAACCCGCGTCACGCTTTCGCTGATGGTTTCCGCCACGGCGCTCTGCTCTTCCGCAGCCGCGGCGATCTGCTGGTTCATCTGCTCGATGGTGCTCACCGCCAGGGTGATGCGCCCCAGGGCGTGGCCCGCTTCGCCAGCCAGGTCGACGGTGCGCTGGGTCAGGCTGCGGCTGCTTTCCATCTTGCTGACCGCGCCTTGCGCCATGCGCTGCAGGCCGGCGATCAGCTTCTCGATTTCCTGGGTCGATTCCTGGGCGCGTTTGGCCAGGGCGCGAACCTCATCGGCCACCACCGCGAAGCCACGGCCCTGCTCGCCGGCACGGGCCGCCTCGATGGCCGCGTTGAGCGCCAGCAGGTTGGTCTGCTCGGCGACGCTGCGAATCACTTCCAGCACGCTGCCGATGCGCGCGCTTTCCTGATTCAGCGCCTGGATCGCCTCGGCCGATTGTTCGACCTCGGTGGCCAGGTCGCCAATCTGGCCGATGGCCTGCTGCACCACCTGGTTGCCCTGCTGGGCTTCCTGATCGGCAGCCCGCGCGGCCTGGGACGCCTGTTCAGCGTTCTGCGCGACCTCCTGCACGGTCGCCGCCATTTCATGCATGGCGGTGGCGGTTTGTTCGGTTTCCATCTTCTGGTTCTGCACGCCGGCGCTGGTCTGTGCGGTGATCGCCGACAACTGCTCGGCGGCGGCGGCGATCTGGCTGACCCCGCCGCCAATGCGCCCGACCAGGGTACGCAGACTGACCGTCATGCCCTGCATGGCGCTCATCAGTTGACCCAGCTCATCGGTGCGACCGAGCGGCAGGTCCTGGCTCAAGTCACCCTCGGCAATGCGCTGGGCGAAGGCGACGGTCTGACGCAACGGCACCACGATCAAGCGGGAAATTAGCAGCGCGGCAAGCAGACCGAGCACCACGGCCAGAATGCCCATGCCGCCGAGCATGATTCTGGTGCGCTCGCTGGCCGCGCGCATGTCCTCTTCGGCGCCCGCCTTGGCCGCATCGGCCAGGCCGAGGGCGGCGCGGGCGCGTTCGATCATCGCCTTTTCGGTGGCTAGGCGCTGCTCGCGCACCTGCTGGTAGTAGCCGAACGAGCGCTGGTAGAGGGTCAGGGATTGCAACGCCGTTTCGATCGCGGCCTTCTGCTCATCGCTCAGCCAGACCATCACGCTGGTGGCGACGGTTTGCAGGTCTTCGCTGATGTAGTTCCACTCTTCCAAGGCTTCGGCGGAGCTGTCGATGATGTAGCGGCTTTCATGCCCGCGCAGGTCGAGCATGCGCTTGCTCAGCCCCGATGCGGTCTCTGCCAGGGTCAGCGGATCGCTGCCACGCAGGTTGTCGCCCTGCAGGCGCAGCTCGCGCACGGCGTCGTACATGTCCAGCTCGATCACCTCGAACTGTTCGCGGGTTTGCACGGCGGCATCACCCATGTCCTTGCGCGCTTCGCTCGACTTGGCCTGCAGCTCGACGTAGCTGTCGAACTGGCCCAGGTAGTCGGTCACGGCCTGGCTCATGGTCTGCAGGCGCTTGGCTTCTTCCGCCGACGCGCCCGCGGTCAGCTCGCCGAGCAGTTGCTGCGCCTTCGCCAGGCTGTCGCGCACCTCCTGTGCGCTCTGCGGGGTCTGCTCCACGGCGAAGTTGCGTTCCAGGCGGCGCGCCTGCGAGATTTCGATATTCAGCGCGGCCAACTGGCCAGCTTGGTCATGCCCCTGCAGCACGGTCTGCAGCGCCAGCAGGCCGATGGCCGTCATCGCGACCGTGAGCAACAGCACCAGGCCGAAACCACAGAACAGCTTTTTACTGACGGACAGATTGGTGAACAGGCGAGCGGCTGAGGGCAGCATAGGCAGACTCCATTTTTATTATTCAGCACGCCGGGCGCATCCCCGCGACAACGCTGACGGCCTATCGAAGTGACCGCGCCTTGCCTGAGCAACCCCTGTGCCAGCTAGCGAAGACGACGGTTGTGCCGCATGCCGCAACCCTGCGGCGGGCTGGCTTCTGGCCAGGTGAGACTGGCATACAGCTGCGGCGCTTACGGCGGTATCGAGATGGCTATCGGCATCTTTCCGCCGATCTGTAGGGCAAAGCGGCGGTTTAACGCCAATAAAAAAGGCGCACGCTTCACGCCGTACGCCCTTTTCCGTCGCCAGCCGGCCGGCTTACTGCGCGTCGGGCTGCACCTCTGGCGCTGCCTGCTGAAACGCAGCCAGGCTGTCACAACGCTCGGCCATCGCCAGCAACCGCGGATAGGCCGCAAGATCACAATTGAAACGGCGGGCGTTGTACAACTGCGGAATCAGGTAGGCTTCCAGATAGCCCGGCCGTTCGCCGAGCGACAGGCGACCGTCGAAGACGCTCAGGCCCTGCTCCACGGCGGTCAGCCCGCTGTGCACCCAATGCTGATACCAGGCGTTTTTCGCCTGCTCGCCCAGGTTCAGCTCAGTAGACAGGTATTGCAGCACGCGCAGGTTGTTCAGCGGGTGCACGTCGCAGGCGATATGCAGCGCCAGCGCCCGTACCCGCGCGCGTTGCAGCGGATCGGCGGGCAGCAATGCGGGTGTCGGATGAACCTCCTCCAGGTACTCGAGAATCGCCAGGGACTGCGCAATGCGTGCGTCGCCATTGCCTTCATCCACCAGCAGCGGCACCAGTTGCTGCGGGTTGAGCGCCCGGTAATCAGCCGAGCGTTGCTGACCGCCGTCCTTGACCAGGTGCACGGGCACCTGCTGATAAGGCAGCCCCTTGAGGTTGAGGGCGATGCGCACCCGGTAGGCGGCGCTGGAGCGCCAGTAGGAATAGAGTTTCAACATGCCGAACATCCTGTGGCTGTGGGGTGGATGTAGAAAGCGACATCCACCCTACCCCTCATATTTTTCCACCACCTGGTCGATAGCGCCGAACAGGCTATGCCCGGCGGCATCGAACATCTCAATGCGCACCCGGTCGCCGAATGCCAGGAACGGTGTTTTCGCCTCGCCGTCGGCGATTACTTCAAGCATGCGTTTCTCGGCCAGGCAGGATGAGCCGGCACTGCGGTCGTAGTTGGATACCGTGCCGGAACCGATGATGGTGCCGGTGCACAGCGGCCGGGTCTTGGCTGCGTGTGCCACCAGGGTCGGGAAGTTGAAGGTCATGTCAACGCCGGCATTCGGCTGGCCGAACAGCGCGCCGTTGATATGCGACACCAGTGGCCGGTGCACCTTGCCGTCCTTCCAGCTGTCGCCCAGTTCATCCGGGGTGATCGCCACCGGGGAGAAACTCGACGACGGCTTGCTCTGGTAAAAGCCGAAGCCCTTGGCCAGTTCGCCCGGTATCAGGTTGCGCAGCGACACGTCGTTGACCAGCATCAGCAACTGGATATGGCCAGCCGCTTCGGCCGCCGTCACGCCCATCGGCACGTCGTCGGTGATCACCGCGATCTCGGCTTCCAGGTCGATGCCCCAGGCTTCGTCCGCCATGAGGATGGGACTGTGCGGCGGAATGAAACTGTCAGCGCCACCCTGGTACATCAGCGGGTCGTGCCAGAAGCTTTCCGGGATTTCCGCGCCGCGCGCCTTGCGCACCAGTTCAACGTGGTTGACGTAGGCGCTGCCATCGGCCCAGTGATAGGCCCGGGGCAACGGGCTGTGGCAGTCGGCCTGATAGAAGACGAATGCGTCTTCGCAGAGGCCGTCATTCAAGCGCTGGTACATGGCTTCCAGGTGCGGACGCTTGATCGCCCAGTCGTCCAGCGCGACCTGCAGGGTGGCAGCGATCTGCGGGACCTTCACCGCGCGACTAAGGTCACGGGAAACCACGACCAGCACGCCATCACGGCCTTGATTCAATGTTGCGAGTTTCATGCTCTAGCCTCGTAGGGTGTGCGATGCGCACTCAAATCCGTAGGGTGTGCGGGGCCGCCCAGGCAATGCGCACCAAAGCTGTTCTTCAAGGTAGCGGTCCACCCGACCTGGCCGGCCCCGCCCCCTACTTCACTTATCTTTGCCCGGCGCCCGCCAGGAGTTCACGTATTCGGGCACATCCACCGCAGCCGCGGCGTCGCCAACTTCCAGGCCGCGACGGGTATCGATCATCACCGCCACTTCCTCGACAAAGGTCGCCGGGCTTTCCTGGCTCTTTTTCAGCGCTTTGGGATGGGGCCCGTGGGGGAAGCCGCACGGGTGCAGCGTGACCATGCCGGCCTCGATATTGTCGCGGCTGAAGAAGTTGCCGCGGTGGTAGAACAGCACTTCGTCGTAGTCGTCATTGTTGTGATAGAACGGCACTTTCAGCGCGCCAGGGTCGCTTTCCACCGGGCGCGGCGTGAAGGTGCAGATCACAAAGCCGTTGGCCACGAAGGTGGTGTGCGCCGACGGCGGCAGGTGGTAGCGGTGACTCATCAGCGGGCGGATGTCGCGCCAGTTGAGCCGTACCACGGTGTTGTCGCCGTGCCAGCCGACCACATCCAGCGGGTTGTACGGGTAAGTCACGGTGCTGATCTGGTTGCGCCGCTTGATGCGGATCTGCCAGGTGTTTTCATCCTGCTGGGCCTTGAAGGCGTCGTCCAGGCGCGGATGATCGAGCACCGCCGCATCGAAAATCGCCTGAGGGCCGAGCAAGCCCTTGTCCGGCAGCTGGTAGGCGCCGTCAGTGTTCTCGATCAACAACATGAAGGTCGGCTGGGTCGCCTCGATGCGCCAGGCGGTGCCGCGCGGAATCACCAGGTAATCGCCATCGCGGTACTCCAGGTGGCCGAAGTCGCAGTAAAAGTGCCCGGCCCCGTCATGGATGAACAACAGGTCGTCGCCATCGGCGTTGCGCACCAGATGACGCATGGCGCCATTGGTTTTCCATACGCGCAATTTGATGTCGGCGTTATGCAGCGTCAGTGGCGCTTCCAGCGGGCAGTCGCGCTCGCTGGCGATCTGGTTGAAGTCGAACGCATGCGGGCGCAGCGGCCCTTGCCAATCGACCCAGCCAGTCGGCGGGTGCTTGTGGTGCAGGTGGGCGGTCGGGCCAAAAAAGCCTTCGCGGCCCATTTCTCGCTCATAGGTGCCCTCGGGAAAATCGCAGTGCGCCTGACGCGAGCACTCGCCTTCACGCAGGGGGAAGCTGATCCATTTGCGACTCATAACGAGACTCCCTGTAGGGTGTCGCGGGGCCGACCAGGCCGTGCGCACCGGATAACATGCTGGCGCGCACGGCGTACCCTACGCACTTGCGGCATCACTGCTCGGCCTTGATCACGCCACGCTTGATCTGGTCTTCTTCGATGGACTCGAACAGGGCCTTGAAGTTGCCCTCGCCAAAACCCTGGTTGCCCTTGCGCTGGATGATCTCGAAGAAGATCGGGCCGATCACCGTGTTGGTGAATATTTGCAGCAGGATGCCGTCATCGCCCGGCGCGCCGTCGATCAGAATGTTCAGGTCACGCAGCACATCGGTTGGTTCGCCATGGCCGGCCACGCGGGTGTCGACCTTGTCGTAATAGGTGCCGGGGGTGACCATGAACTGCACGCCATTGGCACGCAGCTGACGCACGGTGGCGTAGATGTCGTCGGTGCTCAGGGCGATATGCTGGATGCCCTCACCCTGGTATTCGCGGATGAATTCTTCGATCTGCGACTTGTCATCGGCCGACTCGTTGATCGGGATGCGGATCTTGCTGCACGGCGCGGTCATCGCCCGCGACAACAGGCCGGTGAGCTTGCCTTCGATGTCGAAATAGCGAATCTCGCGGAAACCGGCGATGCGCTCATAGAAGCCGGACCACACATCCATCTGCCCGCGCTTGACGTTGTGGGTCAGGTGATCGAGTTCTTTCAGGCCGACCGCGTTGTCATTTGGTGTGCGGCCTTCGATGTATTCGAAGTCGACGTCATAGATGCTCTTGTCGCCGTAGCGATCCACCAGATAGAGCAAGGAACCGCCGATGCCTTCAACGCAGGGAATGTTCAGCTCGCCGAAATTGGCGTGGCTGCCCACCAGGGTGGCGCCCTGGGATTCGACATAGGCTGCCGCCTGAGCCGCATTCTTGACCCGGAACGCCATGGCGCAGGCGCTCGGCCCATGCTTCAGGCCAAACTCGCGCACATGCCCGGTGGGGCTGCCATTGAGCACGAAGTTGATGTCGTTCTGCTGGAACAGCCAGACTTCCTTGGAGCGATGCTTGGCGGTTTCGGTAAAGCCCATGGCCGTGAACAGCTGGCGCAACTGCTGGATGCCTTCGGGCGTCGGTGCGGTGTATTCGACGAACTCGAAACCGTCGGTACCGATGGGGTTGTGCTGTTCGATCTTGTTCACGGCGTTCATTGCGCCTCCTGTTGTTGTCGTGGCGTAGTTGTCATGGCGTGGTTGCCTTCGCGTAGTTGTCACGGCGAGCAGCCTGAATAACCCCATCACAACTGAGCGAAGCCGACCTCACAAGCGGCCACGAGCCAAGGAAATGCCCGCCGCCACACGACCAGTGGCAATAAAACCTTACAGTCACGACGACAGCCCTCGAGGCGACGATCGCACGGTGAAACCCTTGCCATAGCGTAACGCTAGCTTTACAGCGCGGCCCGATAGCCTGCCAGGTCCGCTCGACTCAAGTCAGCTTGCAGCTCGGCAAACGCCCTCGAACACTAAAAGTCCCGGTATGCATCGATGGCCTGTGCCACTCTCTATCTAGGCAATCAAACTCTGATAGCCTAATGCCATTAATTGAATCAGCGCCCAGGAAGTATCGCCATGAGTACCGAAAGCCCCGAGGCCAGCACCGAGGTGCTGAGCGACGAACAACGGATTGCGGCCCTGGAAAAAAGCCACAAGCTCGACCGCATCATGCTGTTCGGCCTGGCAGTCGTGGCGGTCATCGTGCTCGCGAGCTGGATCACTGCGGGCTTGATGGACCTGTTTGACGACGACCAGAGCTATGTCACCCCCGAGCAGTTCGAAACGCTGCAGAGCAAGGCCCTGAGCCTGGAAAAGCAGCTGACCCAGCTGGAACAGACCCTCGGCGAACAGCAGGAACTGCTCACCGCTTTGCAGGACCGCAAGCCGCAGGCCGCGCCGGTCACCAGCGATAACGGCGTGCTGACCCAGCAGGTGGCGAAGACCCTGCTCAGCCAGGAACTCAGCTATCAGGAAAGCCTGACCGCACTGAAGGCCGGCATGCGCGACCTGGCGGGGATGATTTCCGGCTCGCGCAGCTGGCTGGACGATTACCACGAAGCACTCGACAAAACTCTGGCGGAAAGCCGGGCACGGGCGAAAAAACTCGAACAATGGGCCTCCGGCAAAAGCACGACGCCCTGACGCTCGCCCGCTTGGCTTTCGGTTTCGCGCCTAAAGGCTTCTCCCGTACACTCGCGTGGACCGAATTTGCAGGGAGCGCAACCATGCGACGAACCGAGCCTTGGATAACCCTGGCCTTTGGCCTCTTCTGCCTGGGCGCCACCCCAGCCACCGCGCAGGAATCTGACCCGCTGCTCGACAGCCCGGTCACCACCGCTCCTGCGGAACGCACCGCCCGCGGCGTTCTACGTGCCCGCAACCAGGCCGTGATGTCCAGCGAACTGGCCGGGCGAATCCTCGAAATGCCTGTCCAGGACGGCGACGACTTCAAGAAGGATGCGCTGCTGGTGCGCTTCGACTGCAGCGCCTACCAGGCCCAGTTGAATGCAGCCCAGGCAGCGGCTCGCGCGGCCCGCGAAGAGCTGGCGCACAACCAGCAACTGGCATCGCTGAACTCGGTCGGCCGCTATCAGGTGGCAGTGGCGCAGGCCCGCCAGGCGGAAGCCCAGGCTCAGGCCCAGGTTTATCAAGTACAGGTCCGGCGCTGCAGCGTGACCGCACCCTTCGACGGGCGCGTGGTCAGTCGCCGCGTGCAACCCCACGAGAGCGTGGCCAGCGGCACGCCGCTGCTGGAAATAGTCGATAACCGCACGCTGGAAATTCACCTGCTCATTCCGTCCAGCTGGCTGGGCTCGCTCAAGCAGGGTGAAACCTTCGAATTCACCCCAGACGAAACCGGTCAGCCGCTTCAGGCGGAAATCAAACGCCTGGGCGCACGCATCGACGAAGGCAGTCAGACCCTGCTGCTGATCGGCACCCTGCCCGCCGACAGCCAGGGCCTGCTGGCTGGCATGAGCGGCAGCGCACGATTCGCGGTGGCGCCATGACCGCCCAGGTCACCGGCCCGGTCGAGCATGTCTTCGCCCAATTCCTCGCCCTGCAGCAACAAGCGCGGGCAGCCAGGAATATCGAAAGCCTGGCCTACGCGATTGTTAACGACAGTCAGGCGCTGTTCGGCTTTCGCCATGCCGCGTTGCTGATTGCCGGCCGCGTGAAGGCCGTCAGCGGGATCAGCATCGTCGACCCGAATGCTCCGTTCGTGGCATTCGTCGAAAGCGCCGCCGGCCAGCTGCAGGCCCAGCAGTTGGCTCACAAGCCCCAGGTGGTGGACGCCGCCTCAATGAATGCGGAAACCCTCGCAGACTGGCGCAGCCTGTCTGCCGGTTCGGTGTTCTGGCTGCCATTGCTGGATCTCCAGGGCGAGCTGTTTGGCGGTCTGTGGATCGCCCGCGAGCAGCCCTGGAGCGACGCGGAACAACCCCTGCTGAGCCAGCTTGGCGACTGCTACAGCCACGCCTGGCTGGCCCTGCAACCGCGCAAACCCTGGCGGCTGCGCTGGCCGCGGAAAAAAATCGTTGCCGTGCTGGCAGCTGCCCTGCTGCTGTTGCTGCTGCCGGTGCGCCAGTCGGTGCTGGCACCGGCTGAAGTGGTTCCGCTGGGCGGCCGGGTGGTCGCGGCGCCGCTGGACGGGGTCATCGCCGAATTTCTGGTCAAGCCGAATCAGCAGGTCGCCAAGGGCGACGTCCTGCTGCGCTTCGACGCGACCAGCATCAAGGCCCAGGCCGATGTTGCAGAACGCACCCTGGATGTGGCGGAGGCGGAACTCAAGGCCAACGCCCAGCGCGCCTTTTCCGACGCCGAGTCCAGTGCTCGCATCGACCTGTTCGCGGCCCGCGTCGAGCAGAAACGCGCGGAACGCGATTATGCCCGCAACTTGCTCGCGCGCACCGAAGTACGCGCCGAGCGCGACGGCATCGCGGTGTTCGCCGATGCCCAGCGCTGGATCGGCAAGCCGGTGCAAACCGGTGAACGGCTGATGGAGATTGCCGAACCGAGCCAGGCGCAGTTGCGCATCGAACTGCCGGTCGGCGATGCCATCGAACTGCAACCGGGCGCGCAGATCGCCCTGTTTCTCGACAGCGATCCATTGAACCGCCACGCCGCAACCCTCGAACGCTCCGCCTATGAAGCGCAAACCACCGCGGCTGGGCAATTGGCCTATCGCCTGGATGCCGCGTTCGTCGAAGCACCGCCGCGTATCGGCCTGCGTGGCACGGCCAAGCTCTTTGGTCAGCGCGCACCCTTGGCGCTGTACGTGCTGCGTCGCCCCCTCGCCGCCTTGCGGCAAAGCGTAGGTTTCTGATGCTGCCGGCACTGCGGCCTGATCTTCAGCTCTCGCCGGCCTCACCGGCGCTTGACGGCGCGCCTCAGTGGACGCTGGCCGACCCGGTGCGCGGGCGCTACTTCAAGCTGGGCGAAGCCGCTATCCGCCTGCTGCGCCACTGGTCGCTGGCCGATCCGCAGCAGGTGCTTGCTGCCGCCAACCGCGAGCCGGGCACGCCACTGAGCGGCGAAGAGCTGGAGGACATGCTGCGCTTCCTACGGGGCAACGACCTGATTGCCGCGCTGGATGCCGAACAGCGTTCCAGCTACGCCGGCAAGGCCGCAGCGCAGCGGCAGACACCCTGGAAGCGCCTGCTGCACCAGTACCTGTTCTTCCGCGTGCCGCTGTGGCGACCGGATGGCTTTCTCAATCGCGCCTGGCCGTGGCTGGAGCGTTTCGGACCGGGTCTGCTGCGCATCGGTCTGCCGCTGGTCATGGTGCTCGGGGTGTTTCTGGTGGCACGCGACTGGGAGCGTTTTCTCGCGACCTTCCCGCACCTGTTCAGCCTGGGTGGCGCCCTGGCGTTTGCCATTGCCCTGACGTTCGCCAAGCTGTGCCACGAATTCGGTCACGCGATCATGGCCAAACGCGCCGGCTGCCGGGTGCAAAGCATGGGCCTGGCGTTCATGGTGATGTTCCCGCTGTTCTACACCGACGTCAGCGACGCCTGGCGGGTGCAAGACAAGCGCTCGCGCCTGCTGATCGGCGCCGGCGGCATTCTCGCCGAGCTGCTCCTGGCCTGTATCGCCCTGCTGGCCTGGTCGCTACTGCCGGACGGGCCCTGGCGCACTGCAGCCTTCATGCTGGCCAGCGCAACCTGGATCACCACCCTGGTGATCAACCTCAACCCGTTTCTGCGCTTCGATGGTTATTTTCTGCTCAGTGATTTCTGGGCCGTGGACAACCTGCAAGCGCGCGCCTTCGCGCTGTGTCGCTGGCGGCTGCGCGAAGCCCTGTTCAGTTATGCCGAACCGATGCCGGAACCCTGGTCCCCCGGGATGCAGCGCCGCCTGCTGCTGTGGGGTTACAGCGCATGGCTATGGCGGGCGGCCTTGTTTATCGGTATCGCCCTGGTCGTCTACCACATGTTCTTCAAAGCCCTGGGCATCGTTCTGATGCTGGTGGAACTGCTGTGGTTTATCGGCCTGCCCATCTGGAACGAATGGCGTGAATGGTGGCAGCGTCGCCAACGGGCCAACCCGGCCAAGGTGATGCGCTTCGCTGCCGGCTTGTTGGTACTGATCGCCCTGGCGGTGGTGCCCTGGCGCAGCAACGTCGAGGTGCCTGCGATGCTTGAAGCATCACGCGCCACTGCGCTGCATGCACCGGTATCGGCTCGCCTGAAGCAGCTGCATGTACACGACGGCCAAACGGTCGCCAAGGACGCCTTGCTGCTGGAGTTGGAGTCGCCCGACCTCGACTCGCGCATGACTATCGTGCGTAGCGAAATCGAGATCATCCAGTTGCAGCTGAGGCGCCACGCCGGGCGCAGTGAAACCGTTGCGGATACCGGCATCCTCGAACAGCAGTTGGCCGAAGCCGTGGCTGACTACCGCGGCCTGGCCGCGCAACGGGAGCGCCTGCAACTGCGCGCGCCACATAAAGGCGTGGTGCGCGATCTATCGACCGAGCTGGCCGCCGGCCGCTGGTTGGCGCCGCAACAGCCGCTACTGCGAGTGGTCGCACAGCAGGCGCGCTTGCGCGGTTACCTGTCCGAAGAATCGCTATGGCGCATTAAGGTTGGCGCGCAGGGGCTGTTTATCGGCAGTGCCAACCCCTGGTTGGCTGGCTTACCCGTGCAACTGACCGAAGTGGATGTAGCAGGATCCGCCTACCTCGATCATCCGGCGTTGGCTTCGGATCAAGGCGGTCCTATCGCCGTGAGCCGCGACGCGCAGCAACGACCCGCGCCCGAGCAGGGGCAATACGGCGTACGCCTGGTACCGCGGGGTGAACTGCAGGCACCGCAGCAGCCGCAGGTGGGCGTGGTGGTGCTGCAGGGCAAGAGCGAGTCCATCTTAGGCGCCATGTGGCGTCGGGTGGCAGCGCTGGGAGTAAGGGAAAGTGGTTTCTAAGGCGATGACAGCGCTGCTGCCATCAGCACTTGGAGCAAGGAACGGTTCCCTGCAGTCCAGCCCACGACCTGTCTATTCGCGTTTGCCCTTGGGCTGCGACGCAGTTCGAAACCCTGCGGCCGGCGCCTGGCAGAGTTAAGTAGCACCTATTACAGGAGTGTTGCATGAGCAATCTTTCATCCCTGGCGGACGGCATCGGCATGCGGCCGGCCAAGCCAAGTGACGAACCTTTTCTGCAGGGACTGTATCAATCGAGCCGCGAGGATCTGCAATGGATCGATGGCGAAGCCGAACTGATCGATACGGTGGTCGCCAACCAATACCAGGTACAACAGGCGGGAATGGGCAACCAATACCCCAATGCCATGCATTTTATTGTCGAGAAAACCGGCTCGGCGATTGGCGCTGTGACCGTCGATTTCGGTCATAACGAGGTGCGTCTGATCTATCTCGCACTGATTCCCGCCGCGCGCGGGCGGGGTTACAGCAAGATTGTTCTGCAGGGGGTGCAGCGCGCGGCGCAACAAGTCGCCAGCCCGGTTGCGGTTGTGGTTTGGCGCAACAATGTGCAGGCCAGGCGGCTGTACCTGGAGTTGGGCTTCCGCGTCGAGGAAACCCAGCCGGTAGCTGACCGCTTGGTGTGGTATCCCTCGGTTGCGTTCAGTTGAACAAGATCTGGAAGTAGTGCTGCCTAGGGTCGCGATCCAGCGCCGCTTCACGCAACACCATCAAGTGCGATACCTGGCCCAGTTGCGGTAGCTCCACGGTGCAGCCGCCATCCATAAAGCCGGTCGGTTGCACGGCGGTCAGCCCAACCGAGAACGGCACGCGCGTTTCCGCGGCGGCGCTGGGCATGCGAGCGTTAGGTTTCAAGTCGACCGAGTCCACCCGTAGCAAGAGTTTTTCACCCGTGCCCGTGGCGAACTCACAGACCTGGCCTTGCAGTTGGCGAAAATGATCCGCGCTGATGAGATTCAGCATCTTTTTTGTTCCTTCAGGCTGGGTAGTAGGCGGCGCAAAGCGCCGCCGGTATGACGTGGAAGCGAGTCGGCCAGGCTGAGTCAGTTGCGCGAAGGGAACAGGCCCTGAATGGCGATGCTGAAGTTCAGCGCCAGGTAGGGGTTCATGATATCCATCGGCTGATTACCACCGGCAACGCCTGCCTGTACGCCGCCCATATTGACGGGTGTGGACAATGCATCCGACCAGATTGCGGCAGCGAGCGGACCGTTTGGGTTGGAAGAGGCGAGAAATTGATTGGTTGCACTGGGGGCGACAGTGGGACTGGATGGTGCGCTACCCACTTGTACCTGGACGGCGTGGGTGTGGGAAGGCATCTGGTTGCTGGTCAGTATTGCCGATGGCGAACCTGATGCCTCACCGATGGTGTGGCTCGGCAAGCCCGGGCCTTGACCCATACCGATCGGCATCCGCCCCTGCAGGTTGGGCAAGCCGAAGGTGTTTTGGCCGTCGCCGCCATAGGTGGTGCCCAGCAGCGAGAACATTGCAGAGTTCTGGGCGATGGACATGATTTGGCCGTTGCACAGCGCCCAGTTACGTGGGGAGAAGTTGAAGGCGAAGGGTTGGATAGTGCCGATGAATACTTCCATGAATGCTACTCCGGATTCTTGTATGGTCGACCCGCATCAAGGTGCGGCTTCTACAGCAGGAGGTTTTATGAGCACGCCGAAGAGCCGCTCGGAAAGTTGTAGTCGAAAAGCCCCGTAAGTAAATACTCGGATATAGCTAAATTGTTAGCGGCCAGGCACTGCCCAGCGAGGGTGAAAAGCCGCGTTTCTAAGGCGCGGCCAAGGTCGACTTGCCGGCGGCGGGCAGTCCGGCCAACAGAATGGCGACCCGCGTTGGCATAGCATGCTTCGCGTTGTTGACTATCAGGGGGCGTACGCAATCCGTCCCGTGACATAGCAAGGTCGCACGCATGGGTAAGGGGTTGACGGCAACCAGGGGCGGAGCACGCACGCCAGTGGATTCTAGACACCGGAACTTATCGCTGTGCGCTGGTAAGAATCTAATACGGCGACTAGGATTAAGCGGTTAATGGAATCTATAAAAGAGAGCAGGTAGTGCCGACGTTTCATTTCATCTCGGGTTTGCCCCGCTCAGGTTCGACGCTGCTGGCTGCCTTGCTGCGACAGAACCCGCGTTTCCATGCCGGCATGACAAGCCCGGTGGGCAGCCTGTTCTCTGCGCTGCTCGGTCAGTTCAGTGCCGGCAGCGAGTTTGGCCCCGCGATCACTCTGGAGCAGCGCAAGCGTTTGCTGTCCGGGTTGTTCAGCAATTACTACACCGAACAGGCCGGTAAAGACATCGTCTTCGACACCAACCGGCAATGGTGCGCCAAGCTGCCGGCGCTTATGGATCTGTTCCCGCAGGCCAAGGTGGTCGCCTGTGTGCGCAATGTCGCCTGGGTGATGGACAGCCTCGAGCGGCTCTATCGCGCCAATCCCTACGAGAACACCAAGCTGTTCGGCGACGACGTCGAACGCAATACCGTATACAGCCGGGTCGATACCCTGGCCCAGCGCAACCGGCTGGTCGGGTTCGCCTGGGCGGCGTTGAAGGACGCCTATTATGGTGAACACGCCAAGTCACTGCTGCTGGTGGACTACGACCTGCTAGCGGCGACACCCGAGAAGGTGCTGCGTCTGGTCTACGATTTCCTTGGAGAGCCCTGGTTCGAGCATGATTTCGAGCATATCGAGTACGACGCCCCCGAATTCGACCAGGCACTCGGTTTGAAAGGACTGCACAAGGTGCGGCCCAAGGTGGAAGTCGAGGCGCGTCGCACCATCCTGCCGCCCGACCTGTTTGAACAATACGCCGGGCTCAATTTCTGGAGGGACTCGCGCAGCAGCGAGGCTCATGTAATCAGGACTTCCCGCGAAGCCCAAAGCATCAATAGCGAGAACGCTTGACCAGCTAAGAGTCGCGGTCACAGCACCATGTCGAGGGATAGAGTTATGTGGTGGGTAAAATCCAAGCAGGCAGATGCAAGCAAGAACGCTCACTTGTCCGAGTCAGCGCAGGCCAATCAGCTGTCATGCCGGCGGCCACTGATCAGTGCGCTCGAGCCCCGTATGATGTTTGACGGCGCGGTGGCTGCCACTGTTGCCAGCGATATTCCGACCGCTGATGCGGCCGCCGCCCACGGCAATGCTACCAACGCGGAAACAAACCAGACCTCCAGCGACAACGCACAAGCGGGTGCGGTGGCGGATACCCAGAATGGCGTCCGTAAGGAAATCGTCTTCGTCGATACACGCGTGCCGGACTACCAAGCCCTGCTGGGGTCCGTCTCAGCGGATGCCGAAGTGGTCTTGTTGAGCACCGATCAGAATGGCGTGCAGCAGATCGCCGATGCCTTGGAGGCTCGCAGCGGTATCGATGCGATTCATATCATTTCCCACGGGGACGATGGCGTACTCCTACTGGGTAACGCCGCGCTGCATGGCGGAAATATCAGCGCTTTTACCAGCCAACTGAGCGAGATAGGCGCTGCATTAAAGGCCGATGGCGATATTTTGCTGTATGGCTGCGATGTGGCAGCAGGCGCGAAAGGCGAAGCATTCGTTTCGGCCATCGCCACGGCAACCGGTGCCGATGTAGCCGCCTCCAATGACGCCACCGGCAGCAGCGCTCGCGGTAGCGATTGGGAGCTGGAAATTGTCGTGGGTGACGTCAGTGCCAGTGCGGTGCTCGATGTAGGAAAATTGCAGGACTACAACTACGACCTCGCTACGTTCTCCGTCAGTACCATCGGCGAGCTGCGCACTGCACTGTCGACATCGGCCAGCAACGGTGCGGCCGACACCATTACCTTCATCGGCAATATCGGTGCGACTGGAACCGGGGACATGCTTGCCAGCGCCACCGACGGGCAGCGCACCTTTGTCGATATCAATATTACCGACGGCCAAGCGCTCGATATCATCGGTGGCGGCTATTCACTCGATGCCAACTACTATGGCCGAGTGCTGGAGGTTCGCTCTGGAACCATCGACATTGCCGACCTGACGATCCGCGAAGGCTTGATTTCTGCAAACGGTGGCAACAAGGGTTCTGTGGGTGTCGATGCCCTTGGTGGTGCGATCCGCAATGCCGGTACCCTTACCCTCACCGGAGTCACTGTCACCGCCAGCGGAGCCTCCGGTGGTGGCGGGGGCGGCGGTTCTGGCGTGTATGCCGGTGGTGGTGGTGGCGGCGGCGGCGGCCTTTCCGGCATTGGCGGCGGTTCTGGCGGGACTGGTGGCACGAGCGGCACCAACTATGCCGGTAGCGCTGGCGGCGGGGGCACGGGCGGTAACGGAGGCGACTACAACACGCCAACCAACGATAAGCATGGTGGCCGCGGCGGTTCGACCACTGGCGGTGCGGGCGGTGCGGTGGGTGGTTACGCCAGTGGCGGGGCTGGTGGCACCGCCAGCAACGGCACATTGTCTATCGGCGGCGGCGGTGGCGGCGCGGCCTATGCGAGTGCCGGCGGCAAGGGCGGCAATGCCGTCGGAGCCGTTTACAACGCCGGCACGTTGACTATTCTCACCTCGACGGTCTCCAACAACGTCGGTGCTGGGGGCGGTGGTGGCGCAGGTGCGGTTGGCGGACAGGTCGGTGCCGGAGGTAACGGCGGCATCGGTGTTGGCGGTCTCTGGAATGCTGCGGGCGCGACATTGCAGCTAGACAGTACCAGTAACAGCAATTTGGCCACGAATGCGGGAGCGGGTGGCTCTGGCGGTTCCGGCCAGGGCAACGGCTCCGCGGGGAGCGGCAATACCAATATTTATAATCTGGGCACGCTAGACACCAACTACAACCCCAACGCCACCCCCACCATAGGCAGCCTCAATGGCGACAGCGTTGCCTGGGCAGGTGTAGGCAGCACAGTCACCCTGGATTCCGGTGGTAATGCCGACCTGGGCGATACCGATCTCGAAGCCTTGAACGGCGGGGCTGGCAATTGGAGCGGTGCAACCCTGGCGGTGCAGCGCCCCGGCACGGCCGTGAGTACAGATACCTTCGGCTTCAATCTCTCGGGCGCGCTCTTTAGCGTCAGTGGCAGCAACCTGCAGTCCGGCGGCCAGACCTTTGCCACCTTCACCAACACTGGCGGTGTGCTGACCATCAGCTTTACCAGCAGCGCCACGGCTGCCACCACTGCACTGGTCAACGATATTGCACAACGCATCACCTACCGCAGCGACACCCCTGCTGGCGATGCCACGCTGCGCTTTACCCTGAGCGACGGGACGGCCAGCACCACCGCCGATGTGACGGTCACCAGCGACACCATTTACGTCACCAATACCACCGACACTGCCACCATCAACGTGAGCAACGGTGTGAGCTTCAGCGAGGCGGTGGCGATTGCCGCTGCCGATGCCACTGGCAGTCAGACCATAGCATTTGCTAGCTCCCTCGCCAGCACAGCGCTGACCATCAACAGTGTGAGCCTGAATGAGAGCTTGACCTTTGACATGGATGCCGCCAACGGCATGTCGTTGACCAGTGGCACACTCACCCTCGGTGCTGCGACAACTCAAACATTCATCAACGGCACAGGCGATACCGCCACGTTTTCCGGTGTTATCGCGGGTAGCGGTGCATTTACTAAAGCGGGTGCAGGAGCACTCAGCCTTTCAGCCACCAATACCTACTCCGGGGCAACCACCGTATCCGCCGGCACTCTGACCGTCAGCGGTGGCGATGCCATTTCCAGCAACAGCAGTGTCACGGTCGCCGGTGGTGCGACGCTCGCACTGTCCAACAACGAAACCATCGGCAACCTGTCCGGTGCGGGCGCCGTCACGCTTGGCAGCAATACGCTCACCAGCACCATCACGACCGATACCACCTTCTCCGGCGGCATCAGCGGTACAGGTGGCCTGAGTGTCAACCAGAGTGGGGCGGCGACTTTCGCGCTGACCCTGTCGGGTACTAACACCTACACCGGTAACACAACTACGCTGAATTTCGGCTGGCTGAAACTGAACGGCGACGCCTCGGTTTCCAGCAGTAGCGCTTTGCGCGCCAATGGCAACAGCATCATCACGCTGCAGTCGGACCAGACTGTCGGCAGCCTGGGCAGCAACAGCGCCACCGCCACCGTCAACCTCGGCAGCTTCACGCTGAGCGCAGGGGGCGACAATACGAGTACCACAGTCTCCGGCGTCATAGCCGGTACTGGCAACCTGGTGAAACAGGGCAGCGGCACCCTGACGCTTGCCGGCACCAACACCTATTCAGGCACCACCACAGTGTCGGCCGGTACCCTGTCGGTCACCAGCGACAGCAACCTTGGCAGCAACACCGTGACGCTCGCGGCGGGCTCCACGCTGGAGATCACGGGCGCCACCACCATCGACAACGCCATCGCGCTTAGCGGCGATGCCACGGTCAGCAATTCGGCGGATGCCACCCTGTCCGGCATCATCAGTGGCGTCAACGGCCTGAGCAAATCCGGCGCTTCGACGCTGACGCTCTCAGGCAGCAACACCTATTCGGGTACCACCACCGTCAGCGCGGGCACCCTGAGTGTCGCCAGCGACGCCAATCTCGGCAGCGGCGCGGTGAATCTCGCCAGCGGCACCACGCTTGCCGTCACTGGGGCCACCACTATCGACAACGGCATCGTCCTCAACGGCAACGCCACCGTCAGCAACTCGGCCAACGCCACCCTGTCGGGCATCATCAGCGGCGCCAGCAATCTAAGCAAGGCAGGCGCCTCGACGCTCACCCTGTCCGGCAGCAACACCTACTCGGGCACCACTACCGTCAGCGCAGGCACGCTAAGTGTCGCTAGCGACAGCAACCTCGGCAGCGGCGCGCTCACATTGGCCAGCGGTAGCACACTGGCCGTAACCGGCGCCACCAATATCGATAACGCCATAGCGCTGGCTGGCAATGCCACCGTCAGCACCTCGGCCAACGCCACGCTGTCCGGAATAATCAGCGGTGCCAACAACCTGACCAAGTCAGGCGCATCCACTCTGACGCTGTCCGCCAGCAACACCTACTCGGGCACCACCACCGTCAGCGCTGGCACTCTGAGCCTTGGCTCCGACAGCAACCTCGGCGCGGGCGCCCTGACACTCGCCAACGGCAGCACGCTCGCGGTAACCGGCGCCACCACCATCGACAATGCCGTCACCCTCAGTGGCGGCACCGCCAGCGTCAATACCACGGCCAATGCCACGCTATCGGGCAACATCGGCGGTGCTGGCGGCCTGACCAAGGTCGGCACCAGCACATTGACCCTGAGCGGGACCGACAGTTACACCGGCGCAACCAGCGTCAATGCGGGTAGCTTGCTCGTCAATGGTGCCTTATCTGCCACCTCGACCACTACCGTGGGATCCGGCGCCACCCTGGGTGGCAGCGGCAGCATCTCTAGCAATGTCACAATCAACAGTGGCGGCACGCTTTCACCCGGCAACAGCGGCGCGGGCACCATGACCGTCAACGGCAACCTGACGATGGCCTCTGGCAGCACCCTCGCTGTGGAAATCAATGGCACCGCCGCAGGCACCCAGTACGACCAGGTGATCGTCAACGGCACGGTGGATGTCAGCGGCGCCACCTTGTCGGCCACTCACGGCTATGTGTCAGGCAATGGCGACAGCTATACCCTCATCGTCAACGATGCCGCAGACGCCCTGACCGGTACGTTCAGCGGCCTGAGCGAAGGCGCCACCACCACCGCAGGTGGCAACGGCACCCTACTGACCGCCAGTTATATTGGCGCTACCGGTAATGATTTCACCCTGACGGCACCGATCAATGACGCGCCGGTAGTGGGCAACCTCGACGGCGATAGCGTAGGGGTTACCGAGGGGGGCGCTGCAGTCGTTCTGGACTCTGGTAACAATACTACCGTCACCGACAGTGATTCGAGCGACTTCAATGGTGGCAATCTCACCGTGTCGATCATCGCCAACCGGGCCAGTGGCGAGGATGTACTGGCGATTCAGAACCAGGGGACGGGTGCCGGGCAGATTGGCGTCTCGGGCGCCGATGTGACTTATGCGGGCATCGTCATCGGCACCTTCAGCGGCGGCACGGGTACCAATGATCTGGTGGTCACGCTTAATAGCAACGCGACTCCCGCGGCCGTCCAGGCGTTGGTGCGCAACCTGACCTATGCCAACACCAACACAGCCGACCCATCCACCAGCACACGCACCGTACGGGTTACGGTCAACGACGGCGATGGCGGCACCAGTAGCAACACCGACGTTACGGTGAGCGTGACTGCAGTGAACGACGCGCCGACGCTAGCCGCTACTGGCGGCACGCCGACCTACAGCGAAAACGGCACAGCGGTCGATCTGTTCAGTGGCGTTTCAATAGGCACCGTCGAGGCCGGCCAGACCATCACCGGTCTGACGCTGACGGTGACCAACCTGACCGACGGCGCCAATGAAATCCTCAGCATTGATGGCACGGATATCGTGCTGACCAACGGCACCAGCGGCACCACCACCGGCGGCAATCTGGTCGGTTACTCCGTCAGCGTCACCGGCGCAACTGCAACCATCACCCTGAACAATGCCGGTGGTCTAAGCACGGCCAATGCCCAGGCCGTCATCGATGCGATGAGCTACCGCAACAACAGTGACGCGCCCGGCGGCAGCAGCCGCGTGGTGACGCTCACCAGCATCACCGACAACGGCGGTACTGCTAATGCGGGTGCCGATACCAGCAGCACGTCGATAGCGGCCACCGTTGCGGTTACCCCGGTGAATGATCGTCCCACCATCAGCGCGCCCGCTAGCATCTCGGTCTCTGAAGACGTAGCCGGGGCGTTGACCGGCATCAGTTTCGCCGATCTGGATGCGGGCTCGAGCGCGGTGACCGTTACGCTCTCGACCCTGTCCGGCAGCCTTTCCGCAGCATCTGGCAGTGGAGTAACCGTTGCAGGTGCGGGCAGCGCCAGCTTGACCCTGACCGGCTCAGTGGCGGATATCAATGCCTTCATTGCCGCCAGTGGCGTCGAATTCACCACCGCAACCAACAGCACCAGTAACGTTACCCTGACCGTGCACATCGACGATGGCGGCAACGCCGGCACCGACCCGGGCACCTCAGGCACCGGCAGTTCGGAAGATCGCTCGACCACCGTGACCTTGCTCGTGACCGCAGTGAACGACGCACCGGTCAACGGCGTACCCGGCGCCCAAGCGGTCGACCAGGACGCCGCGCTGATCTTCAGCAGCGGCAACGGCAACCTGATCACCATCAGCGATGTCGACGCGGGCAGCGGAACCCTGCGGGTGACGCTGACCGGCAGCAACGGGTTGATCACGCTGCCCGGCACCACCGGCTTGAGCTTTATCGTTGGCAGTGGCGCCAACGACGGCACCATGACCTTCGAAGGCAGCGTTGCCGACATCAACACGGCGCTGAATGGGCTGATCTTCTCTCCTACCCCCGGCTATAACGGCGCGGCCAGCCTGCAGATCGTCACCTCCGACCTTGGCCAAAATGGCTCAGGGGGGACCCAGACCGATTCGGACGTCATCAGCATCAACGTGGCTGCACTCAATCCGACCGTGACCAGCGTTCAGGTCAGCAACCCGGATGGTGGTTACAAGACCGGTGACATCATCACCATAACCGTGGCTTTTGATCAGGCGGTAACCGTAGCCGGTGGCGTGCCCACGCTGCTGCTTGAAACCGGCACGACTGATCGTGTTGCCAGCTACGTTTCGGGCTCCGGCTCCAATACCCTGACATTCACCTACACGGTGCAAGCTGGCGACGTCAGCGCCGATCTGGATTACTCGTCTACCGGTGCCCTGGCCCTCAATGGCGCCACCATCCAAAGCGTCAGCAATGACGCAGCAATCCTGACTCTGCCCACCGTAGGCGGCGCCAGCTCCATCGGCGGGCAGAGCGATATCGTCATCGATGGTGTCGCGCCAACCATCACCAGCGTCAGCGTGCCGGCCAATGGCACCTACGTCGGCGGTCAGAATCTCGACTTTACCGTCAACCTGAACGAGGCCGTGGTGGTCGATACGGCCGGCGGAACGCCGCGTATCGCCGTCACCCTCGATACCGGCGGCACCGTATTCGCTGACTACATTTCCGGCTCCGGCACCTCGGCGCTGGTATTCCGCCTGACGGTCGCCAGTGGCCAGGTAGACAGCAACGGCATCAGCGTGGGCGGCACCCTCGACCTCAATGGCGCTACCTTGCGTGATGCGGTGGGCAATAACGCCAGCACCTCGCTCAATGCCATCGGCAGCACCAGCAACGTGCGGGTCGACGCCGCAGGGCCTGTCGCAGAAAGCTTCGTTCGGGTCGAAGTATCTCCCACTTCGGCGACCTCGGTGAACTTCACCCTGACTTTCGATGAAGACGTGACCGGCGTCGATGTCGGTGACTTCTCGATTGTCGGAAGCGGCAGCGCCGTCGGCACGCTGCAGTCCGTCGTGCAACTGGACGCTCGCACCTATCGAATCACCGTCGCTAACGTCAGCGGCAGCGGTTCGCTGGGAATAAGCCTGAATGCCGCGGGCAGCGGTATCGGCGACGCAGTGGGTAACAGCTTGACCACCAATATCAGCAGTCAGGTCTACGCGCTGGGAACCAGCAACGTTGATCCTGAATTTCTCGCGACCCCTGCTGATCCGAACCCGCCCTCTTCCAATCCGCTGACACCTCCAGCCGCGCCGGCGCTACCGCCGCCGCCCAACTATTCGCCCCTGCTGCCCCCGCCATTGTTCGAGCAGCCGACACTCGGCAGCGGCATTCCGACACTGGGCAATATCTTCATCAATAACGGCGCAACTGCCCCGAGCTTTATCGCCCAGGTATTTGCCAGCTCCATCGATGCCGGCGGCAATGGCTCCGGGGTCGGCTTCCTTGGCTTCGGCGGCGGCGATGGCGGCGTGTTCGGTTCCAGCACGCTGTCGAGCATCTTCGGCAGCGACTCGATGCCCGAGTCGGCGCCGCTGGACGTTTTCGATGGCAAACAATGGCGCGGCAGCGGGGATGCCAGCCAAGGCCTGCGTGGCGTTTTTGGGGCGCCTACGCTCGGTCAGCAATTGCATGAGATACGCGAAGTCGAGCAGCGTCAGCTGCGCGAACTGGCGCTGGCATTGGGTCAGTTCGAGCCCGGCGCACCACAGGCGTAATCACTACCACTACTAAAAAAGAAACACTGCGCCGTGACAAAAGGGGGCGGCACAAGGATGAGAAAAAGCCAGAAATTGTTCGCGGTCAGCATGCTCACGCTGGCCATCAGCGGCTGTGCCGTTACAAGCGAACCGATTGATCGCAGCGTCAGCAAGCAACGTGCTGAAAGCGACCTGCAGGCGATGTACAAGGATCAGGAGCCGCTTAGCGGCACGCTGACGCTGCATGAGGCGATGGCGCGCGCCGTCAAATACAACCTTGAAGCGCGCCTGAAAATGATGGAGGAAGCCCTGGCCGAGCGTCAGGTCGACCTGGCCACCTTCGACATGTTGCCGCGCATGGCCCTTTCGGCGGGTTACGCCGGACGGAGCAACGTCAGCGCATCCAGCAGCCAGAGCGTCGACACCGGCACCCAATCGCTGGAGCCCTCGACCTCCCAGGACCGCGACCGCGACGTGGCGGACCTGACCATGGTCTGGAATGTCCTCGACTTCGGCGTCAGTTACGTCAGCGCCAAGCAGCAAGCCGATCAACGCCTGATCCTGCAGGAACGCCGGCGCAAGGTGATCCACACCATCACCCAGGACGTGCGCTCGGCCTATTGGCGCGCGGTAGCCGCGGATCGGCTGCTGGACAAGATCGACGCACTGATGGCCCGTGTCGGCCAGGCGCGCGACAACAGCCGCAGCATGAGCGAACAACGGATCGGCGATCCGATTCAGGCGCTCAGTTATCAGCGCGCACTTATCGAAGCGACCCGGCAGCTGGAAGAACAGCGGCGCGCCCTCTCCTTGGCCAAGACCGAGCTGGCGACCTTGATCAACCTGCCTATGGGCACCCCGTTTACCCTGGCACCCAACGAGGGTTATCAGGTACCGGAACTGACCGTAGCAATGGCCTCGCTGGAAGAACAGGCGCTCGCCAGCCGCCCGGAATTACGCGAACAGGACTACCAGGCACGCATCAGTGCAGCGGAAACGCGCAAAGCGATGCTGCGCCTGCTGCCAGGCCTCGAGTTCTCCCTGGGCGGCCATTACGACAGCAACTCCTTCCTGGTCAACCAGAGCTGGGCCGACTACGGCGTGAAAGTCACGTGGAATCTGTTCAACGTGCTGTCCGCGCCAGCGGCTATCGATGTCGCGAAGGCCGGCCAGGCGGTTGCCGATGCACGCCGCCAGGCCATGTCCATCGCGGTACTGGCGCAGCTTTATGTCGCCAACGCCAACTTCAACGAGTCCCAGCGTCAATTCCAGACCAGCCAGGAACTGGCGGGACTGGATAACCAGATCGTCGAGCAACTGCGCAATCGCTACCAAGCACAGGGCATCGGCGAGCTGGAGCTGATACAGGGCGAGCTGAATGCCCTGCAAGCAGAGCTGCGGCGCGACCTCTCCTACGCCGAAATGCGTAACGCCTATGGACAGCTGTTTTCCAGCGTCGGCCTCGACCCGCTCCCCCGCGAGCTGCCCTCGACCGAGCTGAGCGTCATAGCCCAGGCCCTGGCGGATAACGAAGCGCAGTGGCAACAGGGCAATTTCGCCCCTCGCGAGTAGCCGGAATGCCGAGATACCGTCGTAAAAAAAGCGCTGCTCAAGCGCTTTTTTTTATGCGCTTCATTCAGTGCTGCAAATGCCCGTACAGCTTGGCATAGAGCCCGCCATCGGCGATCAGCTGCTGATGACCACCGTCTTCGGCAATGCTGCCGCCATCGAATACCAGCACCCGGTCGGCCTGCTTAACCGCGCTGAGGCGGTGAGCGATGATCAGTGTGGTGCGCCCGTGCAAGAACTGGTTGAGCGCTTGGTGCAACGCGTATTCAGTAGCGGCATCGAGGGCCGACGTGGCTTCGTCGAGAATCACGACCTTGGGCTCGGCCAATACCATGCGGGCAATGGCCAGACGCTGACGCTGACCTCCCGACAAACGCACCCCCGAACGCCCGACTATACTGTCCAAACCTTGCGGCAACAGGCGCACCGTGTCCGCCAACTGGGCGATTTCCAAGGCACGCCAGCATGCATCGTCGCTCCGCTCGCGGCCCATACACAGGTTCGCGCGCACACTGTCATTGAACAGCGCCGGGTGTTGCAGCACCACGGCGACGTTCTCGCGCACACAGTCCAGGCCGATCTCCTCCTGGCTGCTGCCGCCAAAGCGGATGGTCCCGGCCTGCGGCGTATAGAGCCCAAGGAGCAGTTGTACCAGGGTACTTTTACCGCCGCCGCTGGCCCCCACAACGGCAACCTTCTCGCCCGGCGCAATGTTCAGATTGAGTTGATCCAGCACCCATTCATCGCCGTACGCAAAGCTCAGTCCGGTGATCTGAATGCCGACGGTATCGCGGCCCTTGAATGGATCAACCCGAGCGGGGTACTGCGGCTCGTCGGCGCGGGCGAGCAACTGGTTGATCCGGGTCAAGGCGCCGCCAGCGGCGTAGAAGGCGTATTGCAGACTGAGCAGTTGCTCGACCGGGCCGATCATGAACCACAGGTAGCTGAACACCGCGAGCATCTGACCAATCGACAGGTCGGAGAACAGCACCGTGAGCATCGCCGCCGCGCGGAATACATCGATGCCGAACTGGAACAACAGGCCGCTGGCGCGGTTGGACGCGTCGGTCTTCCACTGCGAAGCCACGGCGTAGTCGCGCACCTCCTTGGCGCGTCCGCCAAGACGCCCGAGAAAGTAGCCCTGGCGATTGCCGGCTCGGATTTCCTGGATCGCTTCCAGGGTCTCGGTCAGGGCCTGGGTGAAGTGCGAGGTGCTGTCGTTTTCGAGCTTTTTCAGGTGCTTGACCCGCTTGCCCAGCAGCACCGTGGCGTAGATGACCAAGGGGTTGAACAGCAGAATCAGCAGCGCCAGTTGCCAGTGCATCCACAGCAGGATCGCCGAGGTGCCGGCCAGAGTGAGCATGGCCACCAGAAAACGACTCATGGTCTCGCCGACGAACTTGTCCAGGGTTTCCAGATCGGTCACCAGGTGGGCGGTCACCGTACCGCCACCCAGGCTTTCGTATTCGCCCAGTGAGATACGCTTGAGCCGCTCGATCAGGCGAATGCGGATGCGGTAGACGATATCCTTGGACAAGCGGGCAAACAGCCGGGCTTGCAGCACATTGAAGATCAGTGCACTGCTGCGCAGCAGCAAGGTCACCACCAGCATCAGGCCGATGTAGCCAGCCGCCACCTGCCACTCGGGCGGCAGAAAGTTGTTCATCACTTGCAGCGCTGCGTCGCCATCCTTCAGCAGCACTTCGTCGACCAACAGCGGCAGCAACAGCGGAATCGGCACACTGCACAAGGTCGCCAGAACGGCGACCAGGTTTGCCAGAATCAATGCTTTCTTGTGGTGCAAGGCCAGCCGGCGAATTTCTGCCCAGCTCAAGCGGTCAGGCATGGCTCGCGCGCTCCAGCCAGCGCGCGAGCATTGGCTCCAGCACTTCGAGCGGCTGATACCCATTGGTCAGCAGCGCGAACTGACCATTGTGCTCGGCCAGCAAAGTCGGAAAGCCGGCGATCCCCAGGCGCTGAACCCAGCGAAAATCTTCGGCCGTGGCTTCACGCTGGGCAGCGCTGTCGAAGGCCTCGGCAAACACGATGCGCGGGATGCCGGCACGCTCGGCCAGCGCCACCAGGACGCTGGCGCGGGTGACATCGACACCCTCGGTGTAAAAGGCCTCCTGGATCAACTGGGTCAATGCCCAGACGCTCTCAGGGTCGAGGTTGCGTGCCGTGACCAAGGCGCGGCACGCCGGCTCGGTGTCGTACACCAGGCCCACCGGCAAGCCATCGGTAAAGTTGAACAGCTGTCCGGTGCTGGCGTTGACTGCCTGCCAATACCCCAGATAACGCACTCGCGCCGCTGCGTCGATGGCCACACTGTCGCGGCGCAGACCGCCGGCTACCAGATCCAGACCGACGCCCGCCGCATCTGCCTGCTTGGCGAGGGCGTCGAGCACCGGGGCGAAACCCCAGCACCAGGAACACATCGGGTCCATCACGTAGCGCAAGCGAGCCTGCATACCTAGCCCTCGTTGGTTTGACGCGGATTGTAGCCAAGCGGATGGGGCAGGTTGCGGGCCTTGGCCAGCTCGATCTGCTTCTGCCGTTCGCGGGCACCGGCACGGGTTTTTTCCGGTAGCGAATCCCAGCAATGCGGGCAGCTGACACCTGGGGTATAGAACTCGGACTGGCGATCCGCCACCGAAACCGGGGTACGGCAGGCGTGGCACTGGTCGTAGTCGCCCTCGCTCAGGTCATGCCTGACGGTGACCCGGTTATCGAAAACGAAACAGTCGCCGCGCCATTTGGTCTGCTCCTCGGGCACCTCTTCCAGGTACTTGAGAATGCCGCCCTTGAGGTGGAATACCTCCTCGAAACCCTCGCCGAGCATATAGCTCGAAGCCTTTTCACAGCGAATGCCGCCGGTACAGAACATGGCGACTTTCTTGTGTTTGCTTGGGTCGAAGTGCGCCTTGATGTATTCGGGAAACTCGCGAAATGACTTGGTCTTCGGGTCGACCGCGCCCTCGAAGGTACCGATCGCCACTTCGTAATCGTTGCGCGTGTCGATCAGCAGCACCTCGGGGTCGCTGATCAGCGCGTTCCAATCCTTGGGCTCGACATAAGTGCCGACCCGCTGGTTGGGATCCACCCCGTCGACCCCCAGGGTGACGATTTCCTTCTTCAGCTTGACCTTGGTGCGATAGAACGGCTGCTCATCGCAGTACGATTCCTTGTGATCGATATCGGCAAGGCGCGGGTCCAGGGCAAACCAGGCGAGCAAGCCGTCGACGCCGGCGCGGCTACCGGACACGGTGCCGTTGATGCCTTCTTCAGCGAGCAACAGGGTGCCCTTGATGCCGTTATCCAGCATGGCGTTCAGCAGCGGTTCGCGCAGCGCGTGCAAGTCCGGCAGGGAGACGAACTTGTACAGCGCCGCCACAACGATTTTGTCTGTCATGGAGATGTCCTTCAGTAGTCGCCCACGTAAAGGGCGGACTGGGCATGGGAAACGCCGGGGATGCCGGCGGGCGAGCAGTTTAAGGCGCCAGAGCGCCTTCGTGTAGGGTCAAAATGTCTCAGCGCCGATCAGGCAAAATTCAGGCAGCCGGAACCACTCAGCTCAGGCGCTGCCCCCTTTGCAGGTAGGTGAAACCGGCGCGATGCCCTGCTCTGTCCATTCCTGCGGAGTGTAGGTGTGCAGCGCCAGCGCGTGCAGCTGGCCCATCAGGTCGCCCAGCGCGGCATAGGCTTTCTGATGACGCTTGACCGCGTTCAGCCCGGCGAACTGGTCACTGACGATAACCGCCTTGTAATGGGTTTCCAGGCCGCGGCTGTGCATGTGGCTTTCATCAAGCACCTCGAGGTGCTCGGGCTGCAATGCGGCAAATGCGTCTTGAAGTTGGGTGAGTTTCGACATCGGTGCTTCCTCAGGGCTGCTTCGCTTCCAGTTCGCGGGTCATGTCGTCGAGCAGTTTATTGACCTGCGGCACGGCATTGTCCAGCTTGCTCTGGGTCAGTTGCGCCGACTCGGCGGTCAGGGTCGGCATTTTTTGCAGGACTTTCTGACCCAGTGGCGATTCGTAGAACGCGATCAAGTCTTTCAGCTCCTGCTCGTTGAAGTTGCGGGTGTAGAGCTTGACCATGTCGGGCTTGAGTTTGTCCCAGCCGACCGCGCTGTTCAACGCGACGTTGGCCTTGGCCTGGTAGCTCTCCAGCAGTGCCTGCTTGCTCTGCGGCGCATTGGTTTCGGCGAAGCGCTGGGCGAACATCTGCTGCACCTGGGCAAACACCGGTACCGCCAGCTTGTCTGCATGGGCCAGCTGCAGAAAGCGCTCGGCGTCGGCCGCATGGCTGCTGGCATCCGCTAAGGCGAGCGGGCTGCACGCCAACAACAGTGCGGCGGAATAGGCAGAGAAACGAGGCATCGGGTGCTCCTGAAGGCATGAGGTGAGTCGGTTCGACCCATTGGCCGGCCATTTTGTGCCCTTCCCCCGCGCCACTCAAGCGCAGGCAGGCGTGCGCAGTGTCACATTTGCCCTGCCTACTGGCGCACTGCCTCCCGAAAGACCAAAATGCCAGCACTTGCCCTCTCGCGGATGCCTGGGCACTCTCCTTTGACTGCTGTTCTGTCTTGCGTCGTGGGCCACCGCCACCTGCGATAACCACACATGGACGTGTCCAATGACAAGTTTTGCTCTTCCACAGCCTGCATTACCAATGGCGCTGTGCGACGCCAAGGGGCGCCTCAATCCGGAGGCGATCGGCTGGTCCGCCCGCCCCCAGGTGAACTGCGTCATCGCGACCCACTGGGGCCGACGTAAGCGCTGGAATCACTGGTGCATCACCACGCCGGACTGGATGCTCTCGCTGACCCAGGCCGACCTCGATTACGTGGGCTATGGCGCGGCCTATTTTCTCGATCTGAATACCGGCGAAGCGGTTTCCCACAGCCAGGTGCGCCTGCTGGGACGCGGCAGCCACCTGCCCGACCTGCCGCAAGTCAGTCACGAATTCGAACACCCGCTGCTGCAACTGCGCGTGGCGGAACATCCCGGGCGGGCTCGCCTGACCGTTTCGGCACCGTCGATCGGCGGCAAACATCTGCAGGTCGCCCTGGATATTCAGAGGCCTACCCACCTCGAATCGGTAAACCTGGTTGCGCCGCTGGGCCCGCGCGGCTTCCACGCTACCTGCAGGCAGATGGGCCTGCCAGTCAGCGGCAGCGTCCAGCTGGACGATCAGCACTACAGCTGCCCCGTGGGGCATAGCTTTGCTGCGCCGGATTTCGGTCGTGGCGTCTGGCCCTTGTACAGCCACTGGACGCGCGCGGCATTCGCCGCTCCAGGCGGCATCGCCGGCAACTTCGGCTCCGGCTGGACGGATTACAGCGGCCTCTCGGAAAACGCGCTGTGGTTCGGCGGCGAGCTGCTGCATCTCGACCAGCCGGTGACCATCGAACAGAACCCGCAAGGAGGCCTGGCACCCTGGCGGCTACATAGCGCCGACGAACAGGTCGATCTGCTGTTTACGCCTCGTCAATTGCACCACGTACATCCCCGCATCGGCCCGTTCTATGCCGACACCCAGCAATGGTTCGGTCATTATTCAGGGGTGCTGCGTGGGCCCGCCGGGGAACGGGTGCCGGTCGAAGCGGCGTTGGGCTGGCTCGGCACCACCCACTCGCGCTGGTAAACCTTCGGAGCCAGGCGACCGATTGAACCTGCAGGCGACTGTGGCAGCCTAAACTGGCGCAATCGCATCCGGAGAATCCTATGAGCCGTATCGAAACCGACAGCCTTGGCCCCATCGACGTCCCGGCAGAAGCTTACTGGGGCGCGCAAACCCAGCGCTCGCTGATCAACTTCGCCATCGGCGACCAAACCATGCCGCTCGCGGTCCTGCACGCCCTGGCGCTGATCAAGAAAGCCGCGGCGCGGGTGAACGACCGGATCGGCGAACTCGCGCCGGACATCGCCCGCCTGATCGAACAGGCCGCCGATGAGGTGCTCAGCGGCCAGCACGACAATCAATTTCCCTTGGTCGTCTGGCAAACCGGCAGCGGCACGCAAAGCAACATGAACGTCAACGAAGTGATTGCCGGCCGTGCCAATGAGCTGGCCGGTGGCGCCCGCGGCGGCAAGAGCCCGGTGCACCCGAATGACCACGTCAATCGCGCGCAAAGCTCCAACGATTGCTTCCCGACCGCCATGCACATCGCCGCCGCACAAGCCGTGCTGCACGAGCTGCTACCCGCCCTCGCCGAGCTGCGCGACGGCTTGGCAGACCAGGCCGAACGGCATGCCGATCTGGTGAAAACCGGGCGCACCCACATGATGGATGCCACCCCCATCACCTTCGGCCAGGAACTCTCGGCGTTCGTTGCCCAACTCGAACACGCCGAGCATGCGATTCGCGCCTGCGTACCGGCCGTTTGCGAACTGGCCCAGGGCGGCACTGCGGTTGGAACCGGATTGAACGCACCGAACGGCTTCGCCGAAGCCATCGCCGCTGAGCTGGCCGCGCTGAGCGGTCTACCACTGACCAGCGCGCCGAACAAGTTCGCGGCGCTGGCAGGCCACGAGCCCCTGACCAGCCTGTCCGGTGCGCTGAAAACCCTGGCCGTGGCCTTGATGAAGATCGCCAACGACCTGCGCCTGCTTGGCTCAGGCCCGCGCGCAGGCTTTGCCGAAGTGCGCCTGCCGGCCAACGAGCCCGGTAGCTCGATCATGCCGGGCAAGGTCAACCCCACCCAGTGCGAAGCGCTGTCGATGCTCGCCTGCCAGGTCATGGGCAACGACGTCACTATCGGCTTTGCCGCAAGTCAGGGGCATCTGCAGCTCAACGTGTTCAAGCCGGTGATCATCTACAACCTGCTGCAATCCATCCGCCTGCTGGCCGATGGCTGCCGCAACTTCCAGCAGCACTGCATCGCCGGCATGCAACCCGACGGCGCGCAGATGGCCGCGCACCTGGAGCGCGGCCTGATGCTGGTGACCGCGCTGAACCCGCACATTGGCTATGACAAGGCCGCCGAAATCGCCAAGAAAGCCTATGCCGAGGGCCTTACCCTGCGTGAAGCAGCGCTGGCGCTGGGCTATGTGACCGATGAACAATTCGATACCTGGGTACGTCCGGAAACCATGCTGGGAGCAAGGAAGCATGACTGAAGCAAAAAGCGGCGCGACACCTAACGAAGGCGATGGCAAACGCATTTTGATGATCCTCGGCAACCCCAAGGGCACCAGCCTGTGCGGCGCCCTGGCTGAAGCCTACGCCCAGGGCGCGCGGGAAAAGGGCCACGTGGTGCGGCAGTTGAAACTGGGGGAGCTGAGCTTCGATCCGATTCTGCGCGACGGCTACGAGCAGAGCCAAACCCTGGAACCGGACCTGCTCGAGGCACAGCGGCAGATCCACTGGGCCGAGCACCTGGTGTTCGTCTACCCGGTCTGGTGGGGCGGTATTCCGGCGCTGCTCAAGGGCTTTTTCGACCGCACCTTCCTGCCCGGTTTCGCCTTTAAATACCGCAACCGTTCGCAACTATGGGACAAGCTGCTGAGTGGGCGAACGGCCGATCTGCTGGTCACCATGGATACCCCGCCCTGGTATTTCCGCTGGATCTACGGAGCGCCCGCGCACCGGCAGATGACCCGCACGATACTCGGCTTCAGCGGCATCAAGACCCGCCGTCTGAGCGAGTTCGCACCCGTACGACCGTCGTCAGAAGCCCAGCGTCAGGACTGGCTGCGCAAGGCACAGAAACTGGGCAGCCGTGCCTGATGAGCGCCGTGAAGTGTTGATAGCGCACACATAGGCGCTATTAATTAGCCCAGCACTTCACTCAACGGGATAAACCGCAGGCTGTCGCCGATGGCCAGCGTCGTGCCTTCCAGCACCTCGGCAAATCCTTCCGCCCAGGCCGCGCTGCGCAGCACGCCGGAACTCTGGTTCGGATAAGGCAGTACCTGACCATTTTCCAGCCGCGCCCGCAGGTATTCGCGGCGCGCGCCGGGCTTGCTCCATACGAAACCGGCGGGCACCTTGAAGCCCAAAGGAGCGACCCGTTGCACACCAAGCCGGCGCAGCAGATACGGCCTAGCAAGCAGCGCAAATGTCACCAGAGTCGACGCCGGATTGCCCGGCAGGCCGATGACCGGAACCCCGCGAAAGTGGCCACAGGTCAAGGGTTTTCCCGGTTTTATCGCCAGCTTCCAGAGTGCCAATTCACCCTCTTCGCGCAGCACCACGCCGAGAAAATCCGCCTCGCCCACCGATACACCGCCGGTGGAAAGAATCAGATCGACATCCGCCAGGGCCGCAAGCGCCGCTCGGGTCTGCTGCAGATCATCGGGCAGGATGCCGGCATCGACTGCCTCACAACCGAGGCGGTGGAGCCAACTGATCAACAGCCGGCGATTACTGTTATAGATCTGCCCTGGGCCCAGTGCCTGCCCCGGCTCCACCAGTTCGTCACCGGTCGACAACACCGCGACCCGTAGCCGCCGACGTACCAGCAGATCGGCGCAACCAAGGGATGCGGCTAGACCCAGTTCGATCGGGCCCATCCGCGTACCGACGGGCAATACTTCATCGCCGATGCGGGTTTCCTGACCCTGCAGGCGGACGTTCTGGCCCAGCTTCAGCGGCTCACTGAAAGCGACTCGACCATCGTCGGCCAGGGTCGTGTTCTCCTGCATCTCCACCGTGTCGGCGCCGAGCGGCAAGGGCGCGCCGGTAAAAATCCGCGCACAGGTGCCGGGCTGCAGTGGCAGCGGTGCACTACCGGCTTGAATACGCTGGCTGATCACCAGGGGCTCACCGGTCCAGTCGGCCAAGCGCAAGGCATAGCCATCCATGGCGCTATTGGCCCACGGCGGTAAATCCAGTGTGGCAATCAGGGATTGAGCCAGTATGCGCCCTTCGCCGTCAGCCAGGCTCACCCGCTCCGTTTCGTTGATCGGAGCCGCTTCGGCCATCGCAAAGAGGCGCTCAAGCGCGGTCTCAACCGGCATCAGTCCTGGCTGGTCGCAGCTGCTCATCCACGACTCTCGCAGGCGTCGGCTTGCTTGAGGTGAGGGACGAAATTGCAGGGGCGATGGCGTGCGTCCAGCTGCTCGCCAAGAATGCCATCCCAGGCGGTGCGGCAGGCATTGGTCGAACCCGGCAGACAGCAGACGAGGGTGCCATTGGCCATGCCTGCGAGTGCCCTGGACTGTACAGTGGAGGTGCCGATATCAGCCACGGAAACCTGCCGGAACAGCTCGCCAAAGCCATCGACCAGCTTATCCAGCAGACAGGTAACCGCTTCGGGTGTGCTGTCGCGGCCGGTAAACCCGGTTCCGCCCGTAACCAGCACCACCTGCACCTGGTCTTCGGCAATCCAGGTAGCGACCTGGGCGCGAATCTTGTACAGGTCGTCCTTGAGCAGAACCCGCGCTGCCAAGTTATGCCCGGCTGCCTGCAGGCGATCGACGAACAGCTGGCCGGAAGTATCGGTATCGAGGGCGCGGGTGTCGCTGACGGTAAGAACGGCAATGTTGAGCGGCACGAATTGCGCCTCGGCCTTGTGGCTCATGGCAGGCTTCCTGTTGTTCTGAAGAGTGCCCGATGTTATATCACAGCCCCACCCTTCGAGGCTCTGCCATGCCGCTTGCAACCCCACGACCGCCTTGCTCCGTGCTCCTTCTGGCTGGCGGGCGCGGGCAGCGCATGGGCGGCCAAGACAAAGGATTGCTGAAATGGCGCGGCCAACCGCTCATTCGCTGGATGCACGCGATGACCCGCACGCTGACCGATGACCTGATCATCTCCTGCAACCGTAACCAGGAGCGCTATGCGGCGTTCGCCGACCGCCTGATTGAGGACGAGCAACACGATTTTCAAGGTCCGCTCGCGGGCATACGCGCCGGCTTGAGCGTGGCGCGCCATAGTCAGATGTTGGTGCTGCCATGCGATGCACCGTTGCTTGATGGTGCGCTGCTGAATGCACTACTTGGCAAAGCGGGGGAGCGGCCGGTGGTGGTGCGCCAAGGGGACTACTGGGAGCCGCTGTTCTGTGTGCTGCCCACTGCGCTAAGTGCTCATCTGGAGCGCGCCTGGCTTGCCGGAGAACGCAGTCCGCAGCGCTGGCTGCGTCAGTTGAACCCCAGCGAGGTGATCTGTGAGCCCGCGGACCCGCGGCTGGCCAACTTCAACACCCCGGAACTGCTGGCGAACGGCGTGGATGGCAGCACATCATGAACTTAGCCGCCGGACGGGCGTCAGACTCGTTAACCAGGCTTAATACCTTTGCTAATCACCCATGGAGATACAACATGAATCATCGGAGCCTTTCCGCACTGCTGCTCGCTTTCGGCATGGTTGCTCTGGCGGGCTGCTCGTCGCCGACCGTCATCACCTTGAATGACGGCCGTGAAATTCAAACCGTCGACCAGCCGGAGTTCGACGAAGACTCGGGCTTCTATGAGTTCGAGCAGCTCGACGGCAAGCGCTCCAAGGTCAACAAGGACCAGGTGCGTACCGTTAAAGAGCTGTAATGAACGCAACAAAAAAGCCCGCCTGATTAGGCGGGCTTTTTTGTTGTGACGGCGTATCAGGTTGATACTCAGGATTGGTCGGAGAGACAGGATTCGAACCTGCGACCTTCTCGTCCCGAACGAGACGCGCTACCAAGCTGCGCTACACTCCGAATAGGCCGAATTGTACTGAAAAAGTTTTGCTCCACAAGGGGTTAGCTTCGAATTTTTCAGCCGGTATTTCTTCTGATAACGCCTAGCTGAATGGCCTCTCAGGTTGAATTCACTCCCCCTAGCCGCGCGCCATGCAGCGCTGGCGGCGTTCGTTGACTCGATTGGCAAACCAGGCAGTGGTGAGCTTGCGGGTAATCTTCGGACTTTCCAGGGTGATGCGCGGCAACACTGCCCGGGGCAAGGGTTTGCCTTCGAGTGTCTCGCTCAGCTCGAATACCCGCTCGTAGAGTTTGCTGGTCTCGAATGCGAGCCCCTCGCCCTGTTCCAATGCGCGCCTGATAGCGGCATCGCTCATGCGCAATTGCTTGCCCAACGTGCGCACCGCCAGTTCAGTGGCGCCCGGCGTGCGTGAGCCATGGCGAATCAGATCGCCATCCAAGGCCAGCGGAATGCCCGAGGCCAGGCTGACTGCCTGCTGGAACGCCGCATTGCGGCTGGCATACCAGCCGGCGTTGAAGTCGGCGAATCGATACAGCGGTTGCGAGTAATTCGCCGGGTAACCCAGCAGGTGAGCGATGCCGAAAAACATACCGCCCCGGCGGCTGAATACTTCCTGACGCACCGACTCGTTTACCGGATAGGGATAACGCTCTGCGTTGGCTTCGGCAAAGGCAATGCTGACCTGCATCGGCCCTCCCGTGCGCACCGGGTTGTGGTTGCCGAACAGCTGTTTGCCGAGCGGGACCATGCCGATGAAGTCGTCGAAGATCGCGCCCATATCCCTTTCGGTACGCACGGCATCCAGGCGCTTGCTGTAGCTCTTGCCATTCGGCGATTCGATTCGCAGCGCCGAACTCACCAGAAATTCCGGGATATGCAGCTGCCGGGCGCGGCGCTGGATTTCCTGTCGCGCAATCTTCGCCAAGCCAGGCACAGGCGGGTCAACCTGATAGGTCGACTCCTGCTCGACAACGGCCAGCACCGAACAGATGTTTTCGCGGGTGGGTGCAATATCTTGGGCGAACAACGCCACCTGGATATCGGTCGCCCAGCCCGCACGATCAGCGACGGTTGCTGGTATCAGCCGGACGATCTCGGCGCGTACCTCAGCCGGACGCGGCGGTGGTGTGTTCTGGGAACGGTGCGAGGTGCAGCCGGCCAGCATCGCAACGGCGAGGCCGACTACGCCAACGTGACGCAATGGTTTCATCGAAAGGTCCTGTAGGCCCGTCCACGGGAAGCCCGAACTGGCTGCGCGGCAAGAAACCTTGAGACCTGCTGCTGGCCAGGCCGTTCATGCCGTCTTGCCGCTGGCACCGCAGCCACCACGGACCTGCAGACGTCCAGCATTCCGGCGATTACTCCAAGCTTTGAAAAGCGCGCACCAACGCCTTGCTCAGGTCCACCGTGGAGAACTTGGTCAACACGTCGTTGGCACCGACCAAGCGCGCCTTCTCGGTGTTCATGGTGCTGTCCAGCGAGGTGTGTAGCAGTACGTAGGTGTTGCCGATGGTCTGGCTTTTGCGAATTTCGCGGACCAAGTCGTAGCCGTCCATCTCCGGCATTTCGATGTCCGAAACCAGCACTTCGATCGGGTAGCCGGCCTCGGCCTGGCCCAGCAGCATTTCCTGGGCAGCGGCCGCGCTTCTGACGGCCTGACAATCAAGGTCGAGCTTGCGCAAGGTATTGAGAGTCTGCTGCAGGGCCACGTGGGAGTCGTCGACGACCAGCACCCGACGCCCCATCAACAGCTTGCGCTCAGCCTCGCTGAGCATGCGTTCATCAAGCTCTTCGGGCACTGCCGGAACAATTTCGTGCAGCACCTTTTCGATGTCGAGAATCTGCACGATGACGCCATCGATCTGGGTAACCCCGGTGATGAACGCCTTGATTCCCGAGCCTGCGGGTGGCGGGCGAACGTCGCGGGTCGAGCACTGGACGATCCGCTCCACGCTCTGCACCTGCAGCCCCTGCCTGGAACGGCTTAATTCGGTAACGATCAGGCAGCCATCCCGGTTGTCATCGCGCGCGGGCTCGCCAACCGCGCGCGCCAGGTCGATCACCGTGAGCGACATGCCCCGCAGTGAGGCCACTCCCCGCACATGGGGATGACTGCTCGGCAGCTTGGTCAGCTGCGGGCAAGGAATGATTTCGTTGACCTTAAGCAGGTTGATTCCCAACAGCCTGCCGCTGTGCAACCGGAACAGCAGCAGCGACAACGCATCTCCCTGTACTAACGCCATGACCACAATCCTTCTAGAGAAAATGCTTGATCAGCTCGCCTCAACCTACGTGCTCTCGCGCAAGAAGTTCACCACCTGGTCGGCATCGAACGGCCAGTCCAGCTCAGCGCCCGTGTCGCAGCGGCGCAGCACCGGGATGCGCAAGCCATAGGCTTCGAGCTGACTTTCCTGTTCGGCGATATCAACCAGCTCGACCAGGAGCCCATGCTCAACAATGGGCATTAAAATCGCTTCTGCAACCTCGCAAAGATGACAGCCGAGCGTGCCGAACAATTGGCATTCGGGGAGCATGAGCCGGCCTCCATAAACCGTGAAGGCTGCAGTTTAGCACTGGCTCAGCTGGTCGCCGGGCCCTCGCCGCTTTGCGCCAGCGTGGAACCGAGCAAGCCTTGCAAACCATCAAGCAGTCGATTGTTGAGTTGTTCGGCCTTGTCCAGCCGCGGCGCGTCAAAGCGCTCATCCAAGGAGAAGCCGCCTTTGAGCAATTCCTGCAAACCACCTTTGCCATCTTCAAGCAGCTTGGTGCTGTTGCGCAGCGCGTCGAGCATGCTTTGGGCGTAGTCGAGCAGCGAGCTGTTCACTGCACTGGCAGCCTGGCCACCCTGCTCCGCCACGGTGCTGTACGCGTCCGTGGACTGACGCACGCTGGTCTGGGTCAGGCGCAGCGACATCGACGCAAGCTGCTCGCCGTCCATGTCCAGCGCCATGGCGCGGTCGAACGCGCCGGACAGGTCGCCGGCATAGAATTTGTTGGACAGGTCCTGCACCTGACCAAACAGCTTCTCCAGGGCGGCGCGCTCCTGTTCATCCAGTTCGCCCTCGACATCGACCTGCCAGCCGCCAATCTGCATGCTGCCGCTCTGGCTGCTACCCACCACGGCTGACGAATCGCCATTACTCGCGGCTGCAACCCCGGTTTTCGACCAGTTGGCCGACGCCTGGGCAACCGATATCTTCAAGCGGTCACCGTCACGGGTGGTGACCTGCATCTCGAAGGTTTCCGCTTGCGCGGTAAAGCGCTCGCTGTAGGACGCAATGCCTGTGGTGTTGGTGGCGGGGGCGGCAGCGGTCGGGTTGAATTTTCGATCCAGGGCGGCCAGGCCATCCTGAAGACGCGTGTAGGTGTCGTCCATATCAGTGGCGACTTTGCCTTTATAGGCGTTCATGCTGTCGATGATCTTGCGCGCCTCGGCGAAACCTTTTTCCACACCCTCGCGCGCCTGCCCCAGCAAGTTCCGCAGTTTGGCCGGATCGGCGCCCCCGGCCGCCTCTGTCTCCAGGCGCTGCTCGATAAAATCGAGGATGCGCCCGGCGACTTTTTCCGGGGTGTAGTCATTGCTTTTACCGTCCAGCGAGCCTGGCTCGAGGCCAAGCCGCTCAGCCAGGCGATTGGCCAGCAATTTTTGCGCATCGTCGGCATTGCGCACGACCGGATGATTGCTCACGGGAGTGGAGCGTGAAGCGGACGAAGTCAACGAAGGCAGGGTATTCATGGCGAGTTACCTTGAAAGGAACGTTTGCCACTTTGACGGCCCAAACAGGCAAACCTTGAGGCTAAATTCAACGGCGCCGACCAACGGTGCTGGGCGCCGCAGCGTCAGGCCGGTGCGGTAATCGCAACGTCGAGCAGACGTTCGACGGCCGCCTTGGCCTGTACAGCCTGCTGCCCGGGGCCATACAGGTGCGCCATGCTCAGCGCACCTTCAAACAGGAATTGCAGCTGCGCCGCCAGTTGCTCGGGTTGCTCGACCCGCATGGACGTCAATGCGCCCGTGAAGAACTGCAGCAACGAGCGTTTGTGCTCGGCCGCCTGCTGATGGATCGGGTGATCGCGCCGCTGGAACTCCGCCGCCGCGTGCAGAAACAGGCATCCGCAGAAGCCCTGCTCGCTCAGCCAAAGATGCAAACCATCGAACACCGCAAGCACGGCCGCACGCGGCTGCAGACCAGCCAGTGCCTGCTGCATACGGGCGCTGAGCTGTTCGTGCTGAGTCTGCAGGACCGCGAGAATCAGCTCGTCCTTGGACTTGAAATACTTGTAGAGCGTCATCTTCGCGACTCCCGATTCGGCCAGGATGCGGTCGATGCCGGTGCTGTGATAACCCTCGCGGTAGAACAGCTCAAGCGCGGTATTGAGCAACTGTTCGCGTTTATTTGATGCCATGTGAAACCTCCCAGGGCGGCCATTATGCGCAAGGTCGATCAGCAGGTCTTTAGCGCAAGGACAAAATCATTGCTTGAAATATACAGACCTGTCTGTCTATTATCCAGACAACCTTCACCGCACTGGAGCATCACAATGCAGCTTTACGACCTGGACCTGTCTGGCAACTGCTACAAAGCCCGTCTGCTGTTGAGCCTGATTGGTCAGCGCGCCGACCTGCTTTCCCTCGACCTGCGCGCCGGCGAACACAAACAGGCGGCCTACCTGGCGATCAATCCACGCGGGCAGATCCCGGCGCTGGTCGATGGCGAACTGCGACTGGGTGACTCCCAGGCGATTCTGGTTTACCTGGCGCGCCGCTATGCCGATGAAAGCTGGTACCCGCTAGACCCGATCAGTCAGGCGCGCATCGCCAGTTGGCTGAGCTTCGCTGCCAACGAAATTCACCACGGCCCGGCCACGGCCCGGCTCGGCAAACTGTTTGCGCTACCCGTCGATCACGATGCCGCCCACAGCAAAGCGGTCGCAGCCTTGCGCTTGCTCGATGAGCATTTGGCGGAGCACCGCTGGCTGGCCCAGGGCTCGCTGCCGAGCATTGCCGATATCGCCGTTTACCCCTACGTCGCCTTGGCAGGCGATGGCGACATCGACCTGGCGCCCTATGCTCATCTCCATGGCTGGTTCGCTCGCATCCGCGCCCTTCCCGGCTATATCGGCATGCCTGGGCTTTGACCGCCAAGGAGTAACCATGAACAGCCCCTTCCATCCCGGCGAACAAGCCATCCAGACGCGCCTGGGTGTGCGCGACAAGCTCGAGCAAATCGGCCAACGGGTCATCCGCGACCATATGCCCGAGCAGCACCGCACGTTCTTTGCCGCGCAGCCCTGGTTGCTGGTTGGCAGCCGCGGCGCGGATGGTCAGCCCCATGCATCCGTTCTGCATGGGGCGCCGGGCTTTGCCTATTCGCCACAAGCGGATCAATTGCGTGTCGATGCAGTAATTGATGCTGACGACCCCCTGACCACGCAGGTGCAGGAAGGCGCGCTGCTTGGCGTGCTCGGGCTGGAGCTGCCGACGCGCAGGCGCAATCGGCTGAATGGCGAGATCATTCAGCGCGACGAGCAGGGCTTTACCCTGCAAGTGCGTCAATCCTTCGGCAACTGCCCGAAATACATCCAGGCACGCGATTGGCACGCCGTGCCACGCCAGGCGGCCGGCATGGTGCAGGGCAGCGGCCTTGATCAGCGCTGGCGGGCCTTGCTCAAGCAAGCCGATACCCTATTTATCGCCAGCCACAACGCCGGCACCGCCAATGGCGGCGTGGACATGTCCCACCGCGGCGGTAACCCGGGCTTTCTCGAGCTGGCTGAAGACGGTCGCCTGTGGCTGCCCGATTACAGCGGCAACCTGATGTTCAACACCCTTGGCAATCTGCTGCTGGAACCTCGCTGCAGCCTGTTGCTGATCGATTTCACCACCGGCGACCTGCTGCATTTGCAGGCTCGCGCGGAGCTGCTCTGGCCCGAACAGATCGCCGCCCGTGGCCAGGTTCTGCCGGTCGGCGCCGAGCGGGTAGTCGCCCTGACGCCGGGCAACTGGCTGCTGCGCAAAGCACGCTTGCCACTGGCCTTTGGCCAAGCGCAACCCTCCCCTTTCCTGCCGTCGCAAGGACATTGACCATGCCTGCACCTCGACTCTTGCTGGCCGTGCTACTCAGTCTCGCCAGCCTCTGTAGCGAAGCCGCCGGGCTGCGCTTCAGCCTGGTAAAAACCGCAGAAACCAGAACCCTCGATGCCTTTACCGTGGCCGGTGGCAAGTGGACGGAAACCGCAGTCGCCAGTCATATGGCCGTGCTGATCGAGCACCACGCGGCAACGCTGCTGTTCGACACCTCCCTGGGGCGTCAGGTCGACAGCCAGTTCGCCAGCGAAATGCCTTGGTATGACAAGCCGCTGCTGCAATACGGCGCGGTGCAGCCGGTGCGCGACCAGCTGGACCGCGACGGCATTCGTGTCGACCGCATTCTGTTGTCCCATGCCCATTGGGACCATGCTTCAGGGCTGGCCGATTTCGCCGAGGTGCCGGTGTGGGCGCCCTATGAAGAGATCGAGTTCATTCATATCGCCACGCCGCCGGCGATCCTCCCCAGCCAGTTCGCCCACACGATCAAGTGGGTGCCTTACGGATTTGCGGCGCAGCCGTTCATGGGCTTCAGCGATAGCCATGATCTGTTCGGCGACGGCAGTCTGGTGTTGGTGCCGATGCGCGGTCACACCCCAGGGTCGGTCGGGCTGTTCATCACCCTTGAAGACGGACGGCGGTTTTTCTTCACCGGCGACGCCAGCTGGCGACTCGAAGGCTTCACCGGACCCAGGGAGAAGTTCTGGATCAGCCGCAACATGGTCGATAACGACCGCGAGGAAACGCGTCAGGTATTGCAGCACGTCCATCAGTTGATCAAGCGCGAACCGGCACTGGTAGTGGTCCCGGCGCACGATGCCCAGGTGCAGCAGCAACTGGGCTATTACCCGAAGTGGACCGAGTAGTCAGTTATAAAGCACAGGTGGATTTGGCGTGCCGACTAAAGTCTAAAGGTCTGTTTGCGTGCCGCATGGTTTATTTCACAGCGCCGTAACAGGCCGGTTACAAACCGGACCGCACACCAATGAGGAGACAACAATAATGAGTAAAACTCCGCTAGCCCGTGCCGTGGCGCTTGCCACCCTGGGCGCCAGCCTTGCCCTGCCTGCCGTGGCTCAGGCCGCGTTCCTTGAGGACAGCAAAGCGAGCATCGAAGCGCGCAATTTCTATTTCAACCGTGATTTCCGCGAAGACGCCGGCCAGTCCAAGCAGGAAGAATGGGCGCAGGGCTTTCTGCTGCGTCTGGAATCCGGCTACACCGAAGGCACCGTCGGTTTTGGCGTCGATGCCCTGGGCACCCTGGGCTTCAAGCTGGACTCCGGTGACGGCACCTCCGGCAGCGGCCTGCTCAACCCGGATCGCTCCGGCGGTTCGCAGGACTACTACGGCGGCCTGGGCCTGACGGCCAAGGCGAAGATCTCCGAAAGCGTGCTCAAAGTCGGCTCGCTGCAGCTGAAGAACCAGGCCATCGGTTCCAGCGACAGCCGCCTGCTGCCGCAGGTGTTCCGCGGCGGCAACATCGTCTCCAAGGACATCGCCGGGCTGACCCTCGACGCCGGTTACCTCGACGAGGTCAACAACCGCAACTCCGCCGATTACGAAGACATGACGCTGAATCAGTTCACCCTGAGCGGAATTACCTTCGGCGGCAATCCCAACCAGTCGAACGAGTTCATCTTCGCCGGCGGCAACTACAAGCTCACCGACAGCCTCACCGGCGGTTACTACTACAGCAACCTGGAGGACATGTATAAGCAGCATTCCTTCAACCTGGTGCACGTGCTGCCACTGGGCGACAAGCAGTCGCTGAAAACCGACCTGCGCTACGCCCGCTCCACCGATGACGGGGTGAGCAATGTCGACAACAAGGCCTTCGGTGCGATGGTTACCTACGCGCTGAGCGGCCACAGCCTCGGCCTCGGCTACCAGAAGATGAGCGGCGACACCGGCTTCGCCTACGTCGGCGGTACTGACCCGTTCCTGGTCAACTACGTGCAGATCGGCAACTTCGCGGCCAAGGACGAAACTTCCTGGCAGGCGCGTTACGACTTCAACTTCGCCTCCATCGGCATTCCCGGCCTGACCTTCATGACCCGCTACCTGACGGGCGACAACATCGACCGCGGCGCGCTGGCGGATGGCAAGGAATGGGAACGCAACATGGACATCGCCTATGTGGTTCAGGAAGGCACCTTCAAGAACCTCGGCCTGAAATGGCGTAACGCGACCATGCGCAACAACTTCGGTCGCGATATCGACGAGAACCGTCTGATCGTCAGCTACACCCTGCCGCTGCTGTGACAGGC